>NZ_FOBJ01000001.1:0-756484 GCF_900109805.1 Variovorax sp. YR750 | reverse complement strand
CTGATGCGGATGGAGGAGAAGACCTTCGTCGGCAGTCTCGCGTCCAAGGTCGACGTGAGCGTGCGTCTGGCGGAGGTGTTCGGGCGGGAGGCGCTTGACTTCGTCCTGTTCCTCTCCTCGATCCTGAGCGTCAGCAAGGGGCCTGGCCAGAGCAACTATTCCGCGGGTTGTACGTTCACGGACAGTTATGCGCAGGCACTCTCGCGGATGTGGTCGTGCGAGGTGAAGGTGGTCAGCTGGGCCTTCTGGGGCAGTGTAGGGGCAGTTGCTTCGCCCGCGTATCGAGATCAGATGGCCCGGATCGGCGTCGACTCGATCGAGCCGCCGGAGGCGATGGATGTGCTGGAGCGGTTGCTGGCATCGCCGGTGCCCCAGGTGATCTACATCAAGACGACGCAGCCGGCGCTCGCACAGGCGCTCGGCGTCGTCGCGGGGCGTTCCCAGCAGGTCGTGCCGGCGACGGGAGCGGTGATGCAGGCGCTGCCACGGGAGTCTGCGCTCGAGCTCCCGCCGAGCATGCCGGCGGAGATGAAGGAAGAACTCGAAGGCATGCTGGCTGAACTCCTGCGGTGCCAATTCCATGAGCTGGGGTTGTTCGCGCAGCCGGTGACTGACGTCGGGGCGTGGAAAGCCCAGGTGGGTCTGCCGTCGCTGTACGGGCGATGGCTCGTCGAGAGTCTGGGCGTGCTGGAGAAGCGCGGGTATCTGGCGCGTGAAGGCGACGTGCTGAAGGTGCTCGCTTCGAAGGCCTCGGACCGGGACGATCTGTGGTCGCGCTGGGACGCCTATAAGCTCCAGGTCGACTCGGGGTACCGCGCTCAGGTCCGGTTCGTGGACGTGGCCCTGCGAGCGCTGCCGGACATTCTTCGAGGACAGCGCGCGGCGACGGAGGTGTTGTTCCCGAACGGTTCAATGGAACTGGTGGAGGGCATCTACCGCGACAACGAAGTCTCGGACTACTTCAACGAGGTGCTGGCGGAAAGCCTGGTTGCGGCGGTGAAGGCGCGGCTGGCCCAGGACCCGCAGGCGAAGCTGCGTCTGTTCGAGATCGGGGCGGGAACGGGCGCGACCAGTGCGATGCTGTTCGATCGGCTGGCGCCCTATGCCGCGCACATCGAGGAGTACTGCTACACCGACGTGTCGAAGGCGTTCCTGTTGTACGCCGAGAAGCAGTACCGCGCAAAGGCCCCGTACCTGAAGACCCGGATCTTCGACGTCGAGCGGTCCCTGGCGGAGCAGGGCGTCGAGGTCGGCCGCTACGACATGGTGATCGCCACGAACGTGTTGCACGCGACCAGGGAAATCCGGCGCACCGTGCGTAACACCAAGGCGCTGCTGAAGGCGAACGGGGTGGTGCTGATCAACGAGATGTCCTCCAACAGCCTGTTCCTGCAGCTGACCTTCGGGCTGCTGGAGGGGTGGTGGCAATCCGAGGACGTCTCACTGCGGATTCCCGGCTCGCCGGCCCTCACGCCAGAGATCTGGCTGCGATTGCTTGGGGCCGAGGGGTTCAAGGACGTGCGCCATCCGGCGGCGTTGGCACACGGACTGGGCCAGCAGATCTTGGTGGGCCGAAGTGACGGGGTCGTGCGACAGCATGCAGCAGTGGCCGCCACGCCATCGCGCCGGACGCCGGCGCTAGAAGCGGCATTGCCCCCGGCACCAGTCCGCACAGCCGCGGCGGCCAAGGCTGCGACCGGCGACACGCTTGAGCAAACGCTGCAGTCTTCGCTGGTGCGAGGCGTCTCGGAATTGTTGAAACTCAAGGCGGAAGAGGTTGATCCAGAGGCAGAGCTGAGCGAGTTTGGCTTTGACTCCATCACGCTGACAGCGTTTGCCAACGTCATCAACGAGAAATACGCGTTGGAGCTGACGCCGACGGTCTTCTTCGAGCATCCGACCTTGGCGAGGCTGAGCGGGCATCTGCTGCGCGAGCACGGGGCGGAGTTGGCCAGCCGCCTGGGGGTGAAAGCTCGGACACCGGTAGTCGAGACCGCACTGGCGGAGGTCGAGGTGGCGTCCGACGCTCCCCGTCCACCCTCTCGCGCGCGTCCGTTGCCGGCACGGGACGAGGTACCGCCACGACCTGTCGAACCAGCGGCGGCCGAGGTTCGCAGTGGCGATTACTTCGCCGAGAAGCTACAGTCTTCTTTGGTTCAGGCAGTCTCGGAACTCTTGAAGCTCGATCCGATTGAGGTCGACCCAGAGGCTGAGCTGAGCGAATTCGGCTTCGACTCCATCACGTTGACGGCGTTCGCCAACGCCATCAACGAGAAGTACGGGTTGGAGCTGACGCCAACGGTCTTTTTCGAGCATCCGACGCTGGCCGGACTGGGTAAGCATCTGATGCACGAGCACCGGGCGGAATTGGCCGGGAAGCTGGGGGGGCAATCCCGGCCACCAGCGGGCGAAGCCGATCCGACACCCGCCGAGACCATGCCAGGTGCCCCCCGCCGGGCCCATCATGCTCGGTTTGCACGAGCGGCGGATGTGCCTCAAGAGAAGGCCTTGGCTAACCCGGAGTCTGCCCCCGTGCTGCCCCGTGCAGAGACCGGCGGTCCGCTGGATATTGCCATCATCGGCATCAGCGGCAGCTATCCGCAAGCCCGCACGCTCGATGAGTTCTGGCACAACTTGGCAGAAGGCGTGGATTGCGTGACCGAAGTGCCGTCCGATCGCTGGGACCACAGCCACTACTTCGATCCCGAGAAAGCAAGGCAGGGCAAGACCCACGGCAAATGGGGCGGGTTCATCGATGGCGTGCACGAGTTTGACAGCGACTTTTTCAACATTTCGCATGACGAGGCGCTGATCGTGGATCCGCAGGTGCGCCTGTTCCTGCAGACGGCCTATCACGCCCTCGAGAACGCCGGCGTGACCCGTGAGCAGATCTCCTCAAAGTACGAGAGCAATGTCGGCGTCTACGTGGGCTCGATGTACAAGCATCAGGTCTCCGATGGCACCTGGCCGGACGATGACGCCCGCAAGGCATCGCTGTCGTCGCACATGTTCATCTCATCGAGCGCGTCGATCGCGAACAGGACCTCCCATGTTTTCGGGTTCGAGGGGCCGAGCGTGGTCGTCGACACCATGTCGTCGTCCGCGGCCACGGCCATTCACCTCGCCTGCAGGGACTTGGCGGAAGGGGTCTGCACGCTCGCGATCGCTGGCGGAGTCAATTTGTCCCTGCATCAGGACAAGTACATCGCGCTGAGCCAGTTGAACATGATCGGAAGCCATCCTGGCAGTCGAAGCTTCTCGAGCGGCGACGGCTACCTGCCGTCCGAGTGCGTCGGGGCGGTCATCCTCAAGCCGCTGCATCGGGCCGTGGAAGACGGGGATGCTGTGCTGGCGGTCGTCAAGGGCATCGAAAGTCGCCATGCGGGTCGATCAATTTCGTACGGGACGCCGAATGTCGTCTCACAAGAGCGGTTGGTGGAGTCCGTTCTGCGATCGTCGAATTCCGAGGAGGTGCCAATTACGTATGTCGAGGCGACATCGAACGGTGTTCCGATCGTGGATGACGTGGAGGCGGCGGTGCTCCGCAAGGTCTTCTCTAGCGGACGGTACATCCAGGAATCTTGCGTGATCGGGTCCGTGAAGTCGAACATCGGTCATCCGGAGGCTGCATCTGGAATTGCGCAGCTGACCAAAGTCGTCCTCCAGATGATGAACAAGAAAATCGCACCGATCGTCGAGGTCGGAGAGATCAGGGAGGATCTGAATTCGATCGGCCTTGCGCGCCGCTTGATGGACTGGGCGCCGCACCGGATCGACGCCAGAGACGGATCGCTCCCCCTCCCGCGTCGAGCGCTGATCAACACGTTCGGAGCCGGAGGCTCGTGCGTGAGCATGGTGGTCGAAGAATATGCTCCGTCGCTTCAGGAACAGCCGGCAGAGGAGGCGTTGGGCGATAGGGAGGAGGCGATCCTGCTGTCCGCCCATACGGCCGAACAATTGCAAGCCGTCATCGAGCAATTCCTCATCTACGCGAGGCGAAACCCTGACATCCCGATCGGTGACCTTGCCTACACCTTGCAGTTGCGCCGGACGCACATGAGGTACCGGTGGGCCGCCGTCGTGCGGACGGTCGACGAGTTGATTGCGAAATTGGAGGGCACCCTCGAACAAGGCGCCTCGGATCCAAATGCCGGGCCCTCGTCCGAGGACAGCGTCGATGCGGTGAATCGTCTCAGGAAGATAATGTCCGGAAACGTGGGGCGGCAGGTGTCGAAGACCTTGCTGGAGGACCGGGACATAAACGGCTTGGCGGGGTTGTGGCAAATGGGGATTGACGTCCCGTGGGCGCAGCTGTCCGAAGGAAAGCGTGCAATCCGGCTCTCGCTGCCGAGTTACCCGTTCGCACGAAAGTCGTTGTCTTTTGCTTGATTCCCATGTCTATCGACGAGCGCTGCCGTGGCTGCCTCCGGGAGGCGTTCCACGGAAAATGGTGTTTGATCGAAAACCAACTCGACGGCATTTGATTGGCTCGCGTATTACGAGGGGTCGAGAACTTAACCACTAAGCAACCATTGAGGATAGGGTAGTGAGCTTGAAAATTCATTCGACGGCCATCATCGAGGACGGCGCGGTCGTGGGTTCGGACTGCGTCATCGGGCCGTATTGCCATGTCGGCAAGGACGTGCGGCTGGGTGACGGCAACATACTCCACTCGCATGTATCGCTGGTCGGCTTGACGAGCATCGGAGCAGGTAACGAATTTTTTCCATATGCCTGCATTGGGGGGCGTACGGAAGACATGAAATTCCAGCGAGGCTCCGTGACGCACGTCGAGATCGGCAACGGCAATGTCTTTCGGGAATATTGCACGGTGAACTCGGCGACTGACGACGGAGCAACGACGCGCATCGCCGACAACAGCACCTTCCTATCGGACAGTCATGTGGGCCACGACTGCCGTATCGGCAGTCATGTTGTGCTGGGATGCGGCTCCAAGCTGGCCGGGCACGTGCAAATCGATGACTACACGACGGTCAACGGCATGACCGGTGTCATCCAGTTCGTGCGGCTGGGAAAATATTCGTTCATTGGGGCCATCAACAAGGTCACCAAGGACATTCTTCCTTTCATGATCGCGGAAGGCAATCCGGCGGTGATCCGTGTCGTCAATACCATCGGACTCGAGCGCAAAGGCTTCGATGCCGAGCGTATACGTCGAATCAAGAGCGCGATGCGTGAATTGTTCAAGTCACCCGCATCGTTGCAAAGTGCCGCTCAGGTCCTGGCCGATGCGAGTCCGGACGATCCCGATCTCCGCGAGATCGCGAGTTTCGTCGCCGGTTCACAAACGGGCATCGCTAAGTTGGGCGCTTGAGCTCACCGGCAGCCGTGGGCGGTCGGTGGATTGCCGTCCCGCCCGCACGTCAGCCGATGATTTCTCGAACGCACAGATTCGGCGTCGTGTACGGCGCCCATTGGCCAGGGTTTCCGAGAGAGACCTCTTCGAAGCGCACACCGTCCCTGTGCATCGTTGAGCGCATGTGAAGGTGGCCCGAGACGACGATGCTGGCATTGAATCGCAGATGCCAATTCCTCGTGCGTTCGGTACCGCACCAGATAATGAACTCAGGGTGCCTCGGCAGCCAGACCAGGTCCTTCCGCAGAGGGAAGTGATTAATCAGGACGGTGGGTGTTCCGTCCGCGCAAGCCTGCAGCCGGGCTTCGGCTTCGTCGCAGCGGGCGTTGCACCAGGTGACGATGTCGGGGTACGGTTCGGGGTGCAGAAGATCTTCGTCAGCACAGACCACGCGATGACTGGCGGCCCATTCGACCGCGGACGCCAGCGGCATGCCGGGCGGACGGAAGCTGTAGTCATAGAGCAGGAACAGGGGAACGATCCGCACGCGCTCCGTACCGAACGTGACGACCGGATAGGGATCCTCAGGGCAGAGTACGCCGTAGCGCCGGCAAAGGTCGACCAGTTGGTGGTATTTCTCGTTGCCGCGCAAGGAAGCGCCCAGCGAGGGGACGGTCCATAGCTCGTGGTTTCCCGGCACCCAGACCAGCCTCCTGAAGCGCGTCGACAGCACTTCGAATGCCAGTTCGAGGTGCTCCGAGGTTTCGCCGATGTCGCCCGCGAGGATCAACCAGTCGTCCGGACGCGGGTCGATGACGGCGATGGCGTCGCGATTCTGGGCGTAGCCGAGATGAAGGTCGCTGATCGCGAAGAGTTTCATCAGACGTTGCTTGCACTCAAGTGTTCGAGCGTTGTCAGCGTCGAGAGGAAGGCCAGCCAGATGTCCTCGGTTGCGGACGGCGGTAGTGATCGAATGTTGTTCCGTGCCATGCGAGCTTGGTCTGTTCTTCCTGTCCTCGTTTCCGACGGCGCTTCGTTGGGAATGCGCGCCGACCGAACCTTGATCACGTGCCGACTGAATACGGACCAGGGGAAGCCCATCTCGTACGAGACGGATTGCGGACTAGTGTCGGGACTAGGCGGTCTCTGGTCCTCGTCTGATTCTACGAAGCTGTTCCCCGATTACCACTCTCCTGTGGTTCATCTTATGGGCATCCTTGGCTTCAACGCCTTCGGATACCTTGGGTGCCCAGATCTGCCAACCATGGTCTCGAGGGCGTTGCTCGGAATTCCCTTGTACCGCCTTTCAGGGCCTTCTTGTTTTTAATCCCGCTGATGAATGGTCGTCCTCACGCGTTGCCGAGTTAGATGTACAACTGGCCACTCGAATCCTCTCCTCGTACGAAGACATCGACTGCCTCCTGGTAGTTCAGTTCAGGCTTTCGCTCGCATCCCTCTTCCGTGCCGCCCGAGCAGTTCTCGGTCTCGTGCTGTTTGTCATTTCAACGACAGATTGACAGCCAACGCTATCGACTTGCCGTCGTTGAAGCCCCATGGGCACCTAGCAGATTTGCCAGTTGTCTGTCGTCGTGCTTCGTCGCACGCTCAGCACAAATTCATGCGAAGGATGACCACGGGAAAGGAGGCTGTCGCCGGGTGGGCAGTGATACGAGTCAAGCACAGGATGAAAGTGATCTCTTTGCGGGAACGCACAGCCGCGACTTGAAAGTCCAACTCCACTTTGAGGATTTGTCATGCATTCCGACCCTCATGCCGATCACCGCGATGCTGTTCCTTCGACCGTGACAGGTCCTGCGTTTTTTCGCATGGCCGATGTGATTCGCATCACGGCTCTGAGTCGCACTACCGTCTATCGCAGGATTGCAGGAGGTAAATTTCCTCCGCCAGTGCATCTGGGCGGGCGCGCCTGTGGATGGCCGCGGGCGGCGCTTCAGCGCTGGATCGAAGATCCGGAGGGATATTCACGGACGGATCACTCACGAACACGCGCTGAATGAGCGGCGTGTACGGGCGATCCGTTGTCATCGCTACACCTCGCGGGTGTAGTCGGATGGATCGCGTACTTCATCTCATCGGGAGGGGCGTGCTCCCCAGGTCTCGACGTTGTCGTAAAAAATGAACGTCTTGGCTAGTTGCGGCTAGGCGGCCTTGAGCGTCGTGATTTGTGCGTTCGCGGCAAGTTGGCCCAGGTAATTCGCCCAGCGCTGCATCATGTCCTTGCGCTTGTCCATGAACTCCGCGCGGTCGTAGGCAGCGCCCAGTGGTCCGCTCTTGCCGTGAGCAAGCTGTGCCTCAATGACGTCGGGCGAAATGCCGTGCAGCTGTTCCGCCATGACTGTGCGGGCCATAGCGCGAAATCCGTGGGCGGTCATTTCGTCGTTCGTGTACCCCAGCCTCCGCAACGCGGCGTTTATGGTGTTCTCGCTCATAGGCCGTTCTCCTGTACGGATGCTGGGGAACACGTACCTGCCATGCCCCGTCAATGGCTCAATTTCCTCCAGTGTCTGCAGTGCCTGCTTCGCCAGTGGCACGAAGTGGGGACGGCCATTGAGCTTTTCATGAAGCCTGCGCTTCATGTCCTGCGCAGGGATGGTGAGCATGGCGTTTTCGAGGTCGATCCAGGTCCATTCCATCGCGCGGATGTTGCCGGGGCGCTGGAAGAGCAGGGCGGACAAGAGGAGGGCGGCACGGGTGATTGGCTGCCCGCTGTAGCCATAGATGGCGCGCATCAGTTCGCCCACTTTCTGGGGCTCCAAGACGGCGGCCATGCTCTTGGTGAGCACTGGCTGCAGCGCCCCGTGCAGGTCCGGCGCCGGATTGCTCGCGCACCGGCCCGTCTGCACACCATACCGGAATACTTGTCCGGCACACTGGCGCAAGGTGTGGGCCGTCTCGATGGCCCCCCGGCTCTCGGTGCGCTTTAGCGCGTGCAGAAGATCTTTGGCCTGGATCGAGGCGATGGGCAGCTTGCCGATGTAGGGGAACAGGTCCTTTTCCATGATGCGCAGCCAGCGCTCCGAATAGGATGTGCTCCAACTGCTGGCCTTGGTGGCGTGGAACTCCCGCGCTAACGCTTCGAAGGTGTTGGCCGCTTCCACCGCGCGGGACAGTTTCTCTGCGCGCTTTACAAGCCCGGGGTCGACGTTGTCGGCGAGCAGTTCACGCGCCTTGTCGCGCCGCTGCCTTGCCTTTGCGAGCGAGACCGCAGGATAGACGCCCAGGGCCAGCGTCTTCGCCTTGCCGCTGAAGCGGTAATCCAGACGCCAGTATTTGCCGGCCGATTTGACGCGCAGGTACATGCCGCCACCATCCGCATAGCGCTCGCCGATCTCGGTGCCCTTGTGCTTCACCTGCCTCACGAAAGTGTCTGTCAGCATTGGGTTTTTCTCCTTGCTGTCGGTATCTGGCTTCGGTGGCAGGGCAGATACCTGCAAAAGTACCGACAAAATACCGACAAGACATGCTATGCCTCGATCCGACTTGGGGCAAAGAAAAACCCGCTTCTCCTCGAAGGAGAGCGGGTTTCGGGGCAATCTGGAACGGTTTGGGAATGAAGCTTGGCCTGCCCGGAGGGGATCGAACCCCCGACAACCTGCTTAGAAGGCAGGTGCTCTATCCAACTGAGCTACGGGCAGATTTGAGGCCGAAGAGAAGCCAGGAAAATCAACGACTTAGACGCCTTTGCTTCCGGGCTGGCCGCGGCGGATTCTACCCAGTTCCAAGGCACGACTCGCTCTGCAAGGCGCATCGCCGACTCTGCTTCGGAGCCAAAACGAAAAATGCACACAGCCCGCTACGTGACTGTGTGCATTTCGATTTTTTTGGTCGGGGCGAAAGGATTCGAACCTTCGACCCTCTGGTCCCAAACCAGATGCGCTACCAGGCTGCGCTACACCCCGACAAGCCTTCTATTCTAGCCCGGATAAGGGGCCTTTCAGCGCTTCTGGTACTGCGTCTTGCCGAAAAGAATCTCGCGCTCCTTGTCGCCGGTGATCGGCTGGCGCAGGTCTGCCAGCACTTTCACGCCCCGCTGCACGGCCGGGCGGGCGGCGATGCCGTCGAACCAGTCCTTCAGATAAGGGAAGTCGGTGAGGGTGATGCCCTGGTTCTCCCAGCTGCGCAGCCACGGGAAGATGGCGATGTCGGCAATCGAGTAGCTCTTGCCGGCGATGAACTTGTTCTTCGACAGCTGCTTGTCGATCACGCCGTACAGGCGCTTGGCTTCGTTGCTGTAGCGGTCGATCGCGTAGGCGATCTTCTCGGGGGCGTAGATGCGGAAGTGATGCGCCTGTCCGAGCATGGGGCCGACGCCGCCCATCTGGAACATCAGCCACTGCAGCACGTCGTAGCGCTCGCGGTCGCCGGTGGGCAGGAACTTGCCGGTCTTGCCTGCCAGGTAGACGAGGATGGCGCCCGATTCGAAGAGCGAGATCGGCTTGCCGTCCGGACCGTCGGGGTCGGTGATGGCGGGGATCTTGTTGTTGGGGCTGATCTGCAGGAAGTCGGGCGCGAACTGGTCGCCCTTGCCGATGTTCACGGGGTGCGCGCGATACGGCAGCTCGCACTCCTCCAGCATGATGTGAATCTTGTGGCCGTTCGGCGTAGGCCACGAGTAGACCTCGATGGGCGATGCGGGCATGTTGTCTGGCGCTCCGGTGATGGGCTGTGTTTGATGGGAGCCCGCCAGCTTATACGTGCGACTCCAAACGCGCGCAGGCGCGGGAATTCGCCGTCTGCCTGGTCAAGTCTCAGCCGACCTGTCTTTCATGCACGTTGCACCACATCCAGCTTTCGCCCGGCTCGAGCGAACGGATGACGGGATGACTTTCCGCGTGCGAATGCCTCGTCGCATGACGGTTCTTCGACGAATCGCAGCAGCCGACGTGACCGCAATGCACGCACAGGCGAAGGTGCACCCAGGTGTCGCCGGTCTTCAGGCAGTCTTCGCAGCCGCGTTGATGCTGTGCATGGGGCTGCGCGATCTCGGTGGGCACGTGCTCGCAGGACTTGATGGGCAACTTTCGACTCCTTGTTGTTTAGGGTGACTGGTCGTGCCTCAAGCCACTGCCGAGGCCTGAGACAGATGCTGGTGAATCAACGCGACCGCCGCCGCGCCTTCGCCGATGGCGCCGCCCACGCGCTTGACCGAGCCCGAGCGCACGTCACCCACCGCGAACACGCCCGGCACGCTCGACTCGAGCGGCGCGGCGGGCCGGGCCGGAAAGCCGAGGCTGGCGGCCGTGCCGGTCAGCACGAAGCCGTGCTTGTCGACCGCCACGCCGCAGCCTTCGAGCCATGAAGTCTCGGGCTCTGCGCCGACGAAGAGGAAGATGTTGCGCGCCGCGCAGTCATGTTCGTTGCCGGAGGTATGACAGCGCCATGTCGCGCCGGTGAGCCCTTCGTTGGAGCCGCCGTGCAGGCGAACGAGCTCGGTGTGCGGCTGCAGCGAGATGTTCGGCGTGGCTTCGATGCGGTCGATCAGGTAGCGCGACATGCTGGCCGCGAGCGACGGTCCGCGCACCAGCACGTTGACCTTGGCCGCGTGGCGCGACAGGAACACCGCAGCCTGGCCGGCCGAGTTGCCGCCGCCGACCAGCGCCACCTCCTGGCTGGCACAGATCTTCGCTTCGATCGCCGAGGCCCAGTACCAGATGCCGCGGCCTTCGAATTCGGCAAGACGTGGAACGTCGGGGCGGCGGTAGCGCGCGCCGCTGGCTATGACCACCGTGCGGGCGTGGATCGTGCGGCCGTCGGCCAGTGCGATGGCCAGGCTGTCCATCGGATTGTTGCGGGAGCAGTCGAGCGAGACGACCTTGGCCGGAATCAGCATCTCGACGCCGAATTTCTGGGCCTGCACGAATGCGCGGCCCGCCAGCGCCTGCCCGGAGATGCCGGTGGGAAAGCCCAGGTAGTTCTCTATGCGCGCGCTGGCGCCCGCCTGGCCGCCGAATGCGCGGCAGTCGAGCACGATCACGCGCAGCCCTTCGGACGCCGCGTACACCGCGGTCGCCAGGCCGGCGGGGCCGGCGCCGACGACAGCCACGTCGAAGAGTTCGTTGCGCTCGGCGGTATCGACCATGCCGAGGCAGCGGGCCAGCGCTTCGTCGCTCGGATTGACCAGCACGGAGCCGTCGGGGCATACGGCCAGCAGCTTGCAAGCGCCGTACTGCGTGAGCAGCGCGGCGGCGTCGGGGTCTTCGGCGGCGTCGACCAGGTGATATGGATAGCCGTTGCGGCGCAGGAAGTTTTCCAGCCGCGCCATGTCGGGCGACTGCGGCTGGCCGATCAGCACCGGCCCGCTGGCGCCGGATTCGATCAGCGCCACGCGCCGCAATATCAGTGCGCGGGTGATCCGCTCGCCCAGGTCTGCTTCGGCGACGAGCAGCGCCCGCAGTTGCGCGGGGGACACGAGCAGTGCCTCGACGTCTTCGTCGGCATGGCCGTCGACCAGGGCAGGGCGGCCGCTCAGCTGGCCGACTTCGGCCAGAAACTCTCCCGGCCCCTGCCGGACGATGGGAACCACGTGGCCGAGACCGTCGCGTTGCGTCACTGCGACGACGCCTTTCAGCAGCACGAACATGCCGGGGCCGGTTTCTCCCGCAGTGAACAGCCTCGAGCCGCGCGCGAACTGCTGCACGGTGCCGAAATGCGCAATGCGCGCAATCTCCGTGTCACTGAGTACGGGGAAGGTCTGGTGGAGGCGGCTGTTGTCGGTGCCGTTGGCATTGGTCGTGGCCATGGGGAAACTCCGTTTCGAAAAACCACCGCATTAGACGACGAAGCCCGCCCGAGCGGTTACGGGCGTTTCGGCGGCGGCTGCGGGCTGTAACAGCGTCACGTGTCTGCAATGTTCCTGACATGCCCGCTTCATCGCAGGTGCGGAGACTCCCTCGGCAGAAAGGGTTTCCCCATGAAAGAACTGCCCAACCCGACGTTTCCGCTTTCGCAGATCGGGCTGCGCGCGGCCTTGTGGCCCGCTCCTGCAACCGCCACCTCGACCGCTGCCGCCCGCACGTCGGTGCCCCAGGCTCCCGCGGTCATCCTGCCGCAGGCCATCGAGTCCAAGCAAGGCATCACCGTGGGCTGGGCTCGTCACCTCGACGACGTGCGCGCTGCCCAGCGTCTTCGCTACGACGTCTTCGTCGGCGAAATGGGCGCCCGGGTCTCGTCGCCGGTGGCCGGCCACGACATCGATCTGTTCGACGATTTCTGCGAGCACCTCCTGGTGCGTGACGAACTGACCCAGCAGGTCATCGGCACCTACCGCGTGCTCACCCCGGCTCAGGCCCGCCGGGTCGGCAGCACCTACAGCGATACTGAATTCGACCTCACCCGCCTGCGCGACCTGCGCGAGCGCATGGTGGAACTGGGCCGCAGCTGCGTGCACCCCGACCACCGCCAGGGCGGCGTGATCCTCGCGCTCTGGGGCGCTCTGGCAGGCTTCATGCACCGCAACAAGCTGGACACGATGATCGGCTGCGCGAGCATTCCGATGTCACACAACGGTGTCACAAATGGCGATGCGGCAGCCAGCATCTGGCGCCAGGTGTCGGCCAAGCACATGGCGCCGATCCAGTACCAGGTGCAGCCCCGCCTGCCGCTGCCGGTCGAACGGCTCGACAGCACGCTCGATGTGGAGCCCCCGGCGCTCATCAAGGGCTACCTGCGCCTGGGCGCGAAAGTGCTCGGCGCACCGGCCTGGGATCCGGATTTCAACGCAGCCGACCTGCCGATGCTGATGCGCATCGACGATCTGCCGGCGCGTTACCGCAAGCACTTCCTGGGCGCATGAAGCCGGCGGCCGACCGGCCCGAAACCGGGCCGCTCGCTTCGTCCTCTGGCGAGGGCCGCCAGCAGATGGCTGGAGCAACTGCGTCACAAAGCAGTCACGGAACTGTCACAAGAGGGGCTGACACTGTCATATTTCAGCCTACGTTTCCTCCTGTGTCGCCTGCTGCAGAATCAGTGCCCATGCCATCCGCCCCCGCAGAATCGTCCCTCGACGTTGCGGCACCCGCGTTCACATTGCTCGATCGCGACCACAGCATTCTTTCGTTCAACGAGCGCGTGCTCGACTGGGCGCATCGCAAAGAGGTGCCGCTGATCGAGCGCTTGCGCTACCTGTGCATCGTTTCGTCGAATCTCGACGAGTTCTTCGAAGTCCGTGCTGCTCCCCACCTGATCGCGGGCAGTGCCGGCGACCACAAGGGCACCTACACGGTCGAGTCGTTCGAGCGGCTGGCCGAGGCGGCCCACAAGCTGGTGGCGCGCCAGTACACGCTGTACAACGACGAGCTGATGCCGACGTTCGCCACGCACGGCATCCGCATCATTTCGCACGGTGAGCGCAATCCGGCCCAGCGCAAGTGGGTCGCCGAGTATTTCGAGCGCGAAGTGCGCCCGCTGCTGATTCCGGTCGGCCTCGACCCTGCGCATCCGTTCCCGCAAGTGGCGAACAAGTCGCTCAATTTCATCGTGAGGCTGGGCGGCAAGGATGCTTTCGGGCGCGAAAACCCGATCCAGATCGTCAAGCTGCCGCGCGTGCTGCCGCGCCTGATCAAGATGCCGGCGAAGGTGTCGGAGGGCAAGACGCTTTTCGTGGCGCTGTCCAGCGTCGTGCGGGCGCACCTCGGCAGCATGTTCCCGGGGCGCGAGGTGGGCGATTTCTCGCAGTTCCGGGTCACGCGGCATTCCGACCTTGCGGTGGACGAGGAAGACGTCAAGAACCTGCGCACCGCGCTGCGCCAGGGGTTGCAACATCGGCACTATGGCCAGGCCGTGCGGCTCGAAGTCTCGGCAAGCTGTGCCGAGTCGCTCGCGAGCTTCCTGCTGGCACAGTTCAACCTGCCGCCCGAGGCGCTTTACCGCGTGCACGGGCCGGTCAACCTGGCCCGGCTCACGCAGCTGGCCGATCTGCTCGACGAGCCTCAGCTGCGCTTTCCGCCTTACCGTGCGTCCTACCCGGTCACGCTGTCTTCCGGGCAGTCGTTCTTCGAACAGCTGCAGCGCGGCGACGTGCTGATCCACCAGCCCTTCGAGAGCTTCGAGGGCGTGCTGGCCTTCCTGCGCGAGGCGGTGCAAGACCCGCAGGTGCTGGCGATCAAGCAGACCATCTATCGCACGGGCGCCGACTCGGAAATGATGGACTTGCTGCGCGAAGCCGTTCGCCGGGGCAAGGAAGTCACGGTGGTGGTGGAGCTGAAGGCGCGCTTCGACGAAGAGGCGAACATCAACTGGGCTGAAATGCTCGAATCGATCGGCGCGCAGGTGGTGTACGGCGTGGTCGGCCTGAAGACCCACGCCAAGATGCTGCTGGTGACGCGGCGCGAGGGAAAGCAGCTGCGCCGCTACGGCCATCTTTCCACCGGCAACTACAACCCGCGCACCGCCAGGCTCTATACCGACATCAGCCATCTCACGGCCGATCCGCTGCTGACTGCCGACATGGAGGCGGTGTTCGTGCACCTGGCAAGCCAGAGCCGGCTGCCGAAGCTCAACCGCATGTGGCTGGCGCCGTTCGACCTGCACAAGAACGTCATCGCCCAGATCGATGCGCTGGGCGTGGCCGCCGCGGCCGGTCAGCCGACGCGCATCGTCGCCAAGATGAACGCGCTGACCGACGACGAGATCATCGCCTCGCTGGTCCGCGCCGGTCAGAAGGGCGTGAAGATCGACCTGATCGTGCGCGGCGCCTGCACGCTGCCGGCGCAGGTACCGGGTGTGACGGACAACATCCGGGTGCGCTCGGTGATCGGCCGTTTCCTGGAACATTCGCGCGTCTTCTATTTCCGCAATGGCGACGAAGAGGCGCTGTACCTGTCCAGCGCCGACTGGATGAACCGCAACATGATGCGCCGCGTCGAACTCGCCTGGCCCGTGACCGACCCCGGACTGCGCCAGCGCCTGATCGACGAATGCCTGGTGGCCTACCTGCACGATGGCCGCGATGCCTGGGACCTGGGCGCGGACGGTACCTACACGCGCGTCGACCACGACACGCATTCGGGCGAGGCGGGCGCATCGCCCGTCGTCGAAGCCCATGGCGCGCAGGCGGCGCTCATGAACCGCTACGCATCACGAGGGCATCTCAGAGATGCATCCAGCAACTGAAGATCGAAAGACGATGACCATGGACTTGATCTTCTGGCGTCACGCCGAAGCCGAGGACTGGACCGAGGGGTGCGACGACATGCAGCGTTCGCTTACCCCGCGCGGCGAAAAGCAGGCCAAGCGGATGGCGGCCTGGCTGGACCGTCAACTGCCGGACGGCACGCGCATCATCTGCAGCCCCGCGCGGCGCTGCGAGCAGACTGCCCTGGCGCTGGGGCGCAAGTACAAGCTGCGTTCGGAACTGGCTCCCGACACCACAGCCGAGGCGCTGCTCGGCGCAGCCGGCTGGCCCAATGGCAAATCGGTGGTGTTGATGATCGGCCATCAGCCGTCGGTGGGGCAGGCGATTTCCCTGCTGCTGGGCCTGAAACAGGACAGCTGTCCGGTGCGCAAGGGGGCGTTGTGGTGGATCCGCACGCGCGAGCGCGACGGCGACGTGCAGACCGTCGTGGTGACGGTGCAGTCGCCTGAATTGCTCTAACTGCTCTAACTGACTGGATAGTGGAGGGGCTCAGCAGCCGCTGAGCTCCACGCGCCAGTTGCTGGTTTTCTGCCAGGCCAGCACTTCCTCGCGCAGCAGGTGCGCCGATTGCGGATACGCATCCGCCCAGTCCGGCGCACAGGCGATGGTGAAAGCCCGAGCACCCAGTGCCGCGAGATGCAAAGCCTCCGGATCCGGGTCGCGCCGCGCATGGCAAAGGATTACGGCGAGCCGCAGGGACAGCAGCTGCATCACGAAGGTTTCGTCGTCCAGGGAGGCCTCGAGCTTGCGCAGCTTGCCGCGCTGGCCCAGCACCAACTGGCCGAGCGCATGCAGCTCGTTGACGGCAAAGCCCGGTGCATCGGTGTTGTCGAGGATGTAGGCGCCGTGCTTGTGATAGTCGCTGTGCGACACCAGCGTGCCGATCTCGTGCAGTTGTGCCGCCCATCCGAGCTTGCGCAGCGCGCGGCCCGCCCGGTTGGTCGTGCTGCCGCCGCGTGCGGCGGGCGAAAGCTGCACGAAAAGGGCGGCGGCGGTTTCGCCGACGCGTCGGGCCTGGGCCGGATCGACCGCGAACCGGTTGGCGAGCCGCGCCACGGTGGTGGTGCGCATGTCGGCAACGCTCTCGTCGCGCTCGAGCAGTTCGTAGAGCACGCCGTGGCGCAGCGCGCCCTGGGCGACTTTCATCTCGTCGATGCCGAGCAGGTCGAACACCGCGCGCAGCACGCTGAGCCCGCCGCCGATCACGGCCTTGCGGTCTTCGCGCATGCCGTCGATGCGCAGCTTTTCGGCGCTGCCGGCCTTGAGCAGGCGGTCGAGCAGCCAGTCGAGGCCCTCGCGCGTGACCAGGCCGGGCTCGCCGCCCGCCGCCGCGAGCACGTCGCCGACCGCGCCGATGGTGCCCGAGGCGCCGTAAGCCACGTCCCACTGGTCGCGGGTGTAGCTGCCGAGCGCGTCGTCCAGCACGGCCTTGGCGGCGACTTCGGCGGCCCGGAAGGCGGACTGGGTGAAGAGACCCTCGCCGAAGTGCTTCATCGACCAGGCGACGCTGCCGACCCGGTACGACTCCATGCGGTCGGCTTCCAGGGCATGCCCGATGATCATTTCGGTGGAGCGCCCCCCGATGTCGACCACCAGCCGGCGCTCGCGGTCGGAGGCGTCGTTGTGCGGCAGCATGTGCGCCACGCCCTGATAGATAAGGCGGGCTTCCTCCCGCCCCGGGATCACGTCGATGCCGAAACCCAGGATGGTGCGTGCACGCAACAGGAATTCTTCCCGGTTGCGGGCTTCGCGCAGGGTCTGCGTGGCGACGGCCCGTACCTGCGAGCGCTTGAAGCCCGCCAGCCGCTCGCCGAAACGGGCGAGCGCATCCCAGCCGCGCTGCATGGCCTCGGTCGTGAGGTTGCGTGCGCTGTCCAGGCCGTTGCCCTGGCGCACCGTCTCCTTGAGGTATTCGGTGCGGTGGATCTGGCCGTGGTCGACCTGTCCGATTTCGAGCCGGAAGCTGTTGGAGCCCAGGTCGACTGCTGCGAGGCGGGTGCCGTTTTGCATGTGGTTCTGAAGGGAGAAGGCGGGGAGTCTTTATGTTTGATCGTAGCGCCGTGACAGGGCGCCCCGCCTTCTGGATCGCCCGATGGCGAGTCTCGGGAGGCTAGGCGCATCGCATGACGGTTATGTGACAGCGTCACACGAATCACCGGCGGGAAAAAGGCATTTTCCCTCGACAGAGGGGTGTCACACCGATGTCACAGAAGCTTTCTAGAGTCCGTCCCAAGCCCGAAAAGGGACTACTTCTTACTTCTAAAAGGAAGCTTCATGAAAACGACGTTCAAATTTGCAACAGCCGGTCTCGTGGCCGCGGTGTTCTCCATTCCCGCCTTCGCACAAGACGTGACCGGCGCCGGCGCCAGCTTCCCGGCACCGCTGTACGCCAAGTGGGCCTCCGATTTCAACAAGGCCACCGGCGTCAAGATCAACTACCAGTCGGTCGGCTCGGGTGCCGGCATCAAGCAGATCGAAGCCAAGACCGTCGATTTCGGTGCTTCGGACGCTCCCCTGAAGGACGACGAACTCCAGGCCAAGGGCCTGATGCAGTTCCCCACCGTCATCGGTGGCGTGATCCCCGTGGTCAACATCCAGGGCGTCAAGCCCGGCGAGCTGAAGCTCAACGGCCAGGTCCTGGGCGACATCTACCTCGGCAAGATCACCAAGTGGAACGACCCCGCCATCAAGGCGCTGAACGGTTCGCTGAACCTGCCCGACGCCGCCATCGCCCCGGTTCGCCGTGCCGACGGTTCGGGCACCAGCTTCCTGTTCACCAACTACCTGAGCAAGGTCAATGCCGAGTGGAAGACCAAGGTCGGCGAAGGCACGGCCGTGAACTGGCCCACCGGCGCGGGCGGCAAGGGCAATGAAGGCGTCGCCGCCTTCGTGAATCGCCTGCCCAACTCGATCGGCTACGTCGAATACGCCTACGTCAAGCAGAACAAGATGACGTACGCCCAGATGCAGAACGCCGCCGGCACCTTCGTGTCGCCCGACGACTCGGCATTCAAGGCCGCCGCCGCCGGCGCTGAATGGAGCAAGAGCTTCTACCAGGTGCTGACCAACCAGGCCGGCAAGGATGCATGGCCTATCACCGGCGCCACCTTCATCCTGATGCACAAGGTGCAGGACAAGCCCGCCAACGCGACCACCGTGCTCAAGTTCTTCGACTGGGCCTACAAGAGCGGCGACAAGACGGCCGACGAGCTCGACTACGTGCCGATGCCCGACGCCGTGAAGACCGCCATCGCGAAGGCATGGGGTGACGTGAAGGACTCGTCGGGCAAGGCCGTCGCGTTCAAGTAAACCTACCCATCAGTCCAGGACGGCGCGCCCATGAGCAACTCTTCGCTCCAGGACGCGCCGCTTTCGTCTTTGCCGGAGCGACCCGTGTCATCCACCTTTCCTGCCGCCACCACCTCTCTCGACCTCGCGGCCGAGCGCGGTCGTGCCACCGCACCTCCGCCGCCCGTGAAGGCACCGCGCTCAGGCCCGATGGCCGACCGGCTGTTCGGCTGGGCCGCCAAGGGCGCCGCCTTGCTGACGCTCGCGATGCTCATCGGCATCCTGCTGTCGCTGGTTGCCGGTGCATGGCCCGCCATTTCGAAGTACGGCCTCGGTTTCCTCACGAGCAGCGTGTGGGATCCGGTCAAGGACGAGTACGGCGGCCTGGTCATGATCTACGGCACGCTGGCCACCTCGTTCATCGCACTGGTGATCGCCGTGCCGGTGAGCTTCGGCATCGCGCTCTTCCTCACCGAACTTTCGCCCAGCTGGCTCAAGCGCCCGCTGGGCACGGCCATCGAACTGCTCGCAGCGGTGCCCTCCATCGTGTACGGCATGTGGGGCCTGCTGGTGTTCGGCCCGATCCTGTCGACCTGGGTGCAGCAGCCGCTGCAGAAGCTGCTCTCCGGCGTGCCATACCTTGGCGCGCTGGTGTCCGGCCCGCCCGTGGGCATCGGTATTCTTTCGGCCGGCATCATCCTCGCGATCATGATCATCCCGTTCATCGCCTCGGTGATGCGCGACGTGTTCGAGGTGACGCCGCCGTTGCTCAAGGAATCGGCCTACGGCCTCGGCTCCACCACCTGGGAAGTCGTTTCCAAGGTGGTGCTGCCCTACACCAAGGCCGGCGTCATCGGCGGCATCATGCTCGGCCTCGGCCGGGCGCTGGGTGAAACGATGGCCGTCACGTTCGTGATCGGCAACATGAACCAGCTCAACTCCCTTTCCGTGTTCGAGGCTGCCAACAGCATCACCTCGGCACTCGCCAACGAATTCGCCGAAGCCGGCGCAGGCCTGCACCAGGCTGCGCTGATGTACCTCGGCCTCGTACTGTTCTTCATCACCTTCGTCGTGCTGTCGCTCTCCAAGATGCTGCTGGCCAAGATGAAGAAGAGCGAAGGAACCAAGTCGTGAGCACCGCCCAGAACCTTCTCGTGGCCAAGGCATTGGCCGAAACGCGCCAGGCCAAGTTCGCCGCGCGCAACCGCGTCAACAAGATCGCTCTCACGCTGTCGCTCGCCGCAATGGCCTTCGGCGTGTTCTGGCTGATCTGGATCCTCTGGGAAACGCTGCGCCAGGGCGTGGGCGGCCTCGCCATCGCCACCTTCACCCAGATGACGCCGCCGCCGAACGAGGCGGGTGGTATCGCGAATGCGATCTTCGGCTCGTTCGTGATGGTGATGCTGGCCACCTTCGTGGGCACTCCCATCGGCATCATGGCCGGCATCTACCTGGCCGAGTACAACCCCAAGGGCTGGCTCGCTTCGGTCACGCGCTTCGTCAACGACATCCTGCTGTCGGCGCCGTCGATCGTGATCGGCCTGTTCGTCTACGCCGTGGTGGTGGCCTACTTCAAGACCTTCTCCGGCCTCGCAGGCGCAGTCGCGCTTGCGCTGATCGTGATTCCGGTGGTGATCCGCACCACCGAGAACATGCTGCAGCTGGTGCCGCCGGGCCTGCGCGAAGCTGCCTATGCACTCGGCACGCCGAAGTGGAAGGTCATCACCAGCATCACGCTGCGCGCTGCCCGTGCTGGCGTGGTCACCGGTGTGCTGCTGGCCGTGGCGCGCATCGCCGGCGAAACCGCGCCGCTGCTCTTCACCGCGCTGAACAACCAGTTCTGGACCGCCGACGTGAGCCAGCCAATGGCCAGCCTGCCGGTCACGATCTTCAAGTTCGCGATGAGCCCGTACGAGAACTGGCAACAGCTGGCATGGGCCGGCGTGTTCCTGATCACGATTGCCGTGCTTGCCCTCAACATCCTGGCGCGGGTACTGACGCGCAACAAACATTGAACCCGGAAGAAGACAACAACATGCCAAACACAGTTGCACAACCGTCGCGCTCGAAGATCTCGGTCAAGGACCTGAACTTCTACTACGGCAAGTTCCACGCGCTCAAGGGCATCAATCTCGAGATCCCCGAGAACAAGGTCACGGCCTTCATCGGTCCCTCGGGCTGCGGCAAGTCGACCCTGCTGCGCACCTTCAACCGCATGTTCGAGCTCTATCCGGAGCAGCGCGCCGAGGGCACCATCGCCCTCGACGGCGAGAACCTGCTCACCTCCAAGCAGGACGTGGCACTGATCCGTGCCAAGGTCGGCATGGTGTTCCAGAAGCCCACGCCGTTCCCGATGTCGATCTACGACAACATCGCCTTCGGCGTGAAGCTGTTCGAGAACCTCTCGGCCAGCGAAATGGACGACCGTGTCGAATGGGCCCTGAAGAAGGCAGCCCTGTGGACCGAAGTGCGCGACAAGTTGCAGCAAAGCGGCTCCGGCCTCTCCGGTGGCCAGCAGCAGCGTCTTTGCATCGCCCGCGGCATCGCGATCAAGCCCGAAGTGCTGCTGCTCGACGAGCCGTGCTCGGCGCTCGACCCGATCTCGACCGCGAAGATCGAGGAACTGATCGCGGAGCTCAAGAACGAATACACGGTGGTCATCGTGACGCATAACATGCAGCAGGCCGCCCGCTGCAGCGACTACACCGCCTACATGTACCTCGGTGACCTGATCGAGTTCGGCGCGACCGAACAGATGTTCTTCAAGCCGCAGCGCAAGGAGACCGAGGACTACATCACTGGCCGTTTCGGTTGAAGTCAAAGGAGACAACATGACCGAGAAACATCTCTCCAGCCAATTCGACAGCGAGCTCAACGGCGTTTCGTCGCGCGTGATGGAACTCGGCGGCATGGTCGAGTCGCAGATCAACCAGGCCGTGTACGCACTGCTGCAGTTCGATCCCGAGGCGGCCAACCGCGTGATGGAAACCGAGCATCGCGTCAACGCGATGGAGATCGACATCGACCGCGAGCTGTCGTCGATCATCGCGCGCCGCCAGCCGACCGCACGCGACCTGCGCCTGCTGATCGCCATCAGCAAGACGACTGCCAATCTCGAGCGCGTTGGCGACGAGGCCAACAAGATCGCCCGCATGGTCAAGTCGATCATCGAGAGCGGCGCGGCCCGGCAGCTGCCCACGACCGAACTGCGCATCGCCGCCGACTTGGCCGCGGGCCTGCTTCGCAAGGCGCTCGATGCCTTCGCGCGGCTCGACACCGCGGCGGCCGTGTCGATCCTGAAAGACGACGACCTGATCGACAAGGAGTTCGACGGGTTCGTCCGCAAGCTGGTCACCTACATGATGGAAGACCCGCGCACGATCTCGGCCAGCCTGGACCTGCTGTTCCTGGCCAAGGCCATCGAACGTATCGGCGACCACGCCAAGAACATCGCCGAATTCATCATCTACATCGTCAAGGGTGCCGATGTGCGGCACACTTCGATGCAGGAAATCGAGTCCGCGCTGCAGTAACAACCGCGGCAAGACTCCAAAGAAAGCATGAAGAAACCCCGAGTCCTGATCGTCGAAGACGAGTCCTCGATCGCCGAGCTGATCGCCGTCAACCTGCGCCACAACGGCTTCGAGCCGATCTGGTCGGAAGATGGCGCCGCAGCCCAGCGCGAGATCGACGCCTTCCTGCCCGATCTGATCCTGCTCGACTGGATGCTGCCCGGCCAGAGCGGCCTGCAGCTCGCGCGCCAATGGCGCAAGGACCCGCGCACCAAGGCCATCCCGATCCTGATGCTGACCGCGCGCGGCGACGAACCCGACAAGGTTGCCGGCCTCGATGCCGGCGCCGACGACTACATCACCAAGCCGTTCTCCACCCAGGAAATGCTGGCCCGCATCCGCGCCGTGTTGCGCCGCCGGGCACCTGAAGTGGTCACTGAGCGCGTCGAGATCGGCGAACTGGCCCTCGATACCTCCACGCACCGCGTGACCTGGCAGGGCGGCGCGCTGAAGGTCGGGCCGACCGAATTCAAGCTGCTGGCCTACCTGATGCAGCATGCCGAGCGCGTGCACAGCCGGGCGCAGCTGCTCGACAAGGTGTGGGGCGACCACGTCTACATCGAGGAGCGCACGGTCGACGTGCACGTCAAGCGCCTGCGCGAATCGTTGGGCGCGGCGGCTCCCATGGTCGAGACTGTCCGCGGAGCGGGCTATCGCCTGACCGCCCAAGTCACGGTTTGAGCGCCGTGGCTTCCATTGGCCGCGGGCGCGGATAATCGCCCGCCATGCCGTTCCGTATTGCTACTTTTTTAATAGCATCCCTCATCATAGGAGCGGGTGCTGTCGGCATTTTTGGCTGGAAGTTCGGGTGGCTGGGCGCGTGGCTGGGCGCCGTAGTCTGGCTCGGGCTGGATGCCTGGCGTGCCGAGCGGCTGATGCGTGTATTGCGCAACGACGCCAGCGGCCTGCCGTCGCGCGGCGCGGGCGTGTGGGGTGAGCTGGCGGAGCGCATCCGCAAGCTGTTGCGCGACCGTGAGCAGCAGACCCGCCAGGCCGAAGATCGCCTCCAGGAGTTTCTCGCGGCAATCCAGGCGTCGCCCAACGGCGTGGTGCTGCTTGACGAGCAGGGCCGGATCGAGTGGTGCAACCAGACCGCGGCAAGCCAGTTCGGCATCGATGCCGAGCGCGATCTGGCGCAGCATCTGGCCAACCTCGTGCGCGACCCGGCCTTCGTGGCCTACCTCGCGTCCTGGAACTACAGCCGCGACGTGGTCATCGACGCGTCCGGACTCGGTCACGGCCACCAGCGCGGCCACCCCGTGCGGCTGTCGGTGCAGGTGCATCCCTATGCGGGCAACCGTCGGATGCTGCTCACGCGCGACATCACGGCGCTGGAGCAGGCCGAGGCGATGCGGCGCGATTTCGTGGCGAACGTGTCGCATGAGATCCGCACGCCGCTGACGGTGCTGGCGGGCTTCGTCGAGACCTTGCAGAACCTGCCGCTCGATGCGGATGAGCGCACGCGCTATCTCTCCCTGATGGGGCAGCAGTCGCATCGCATGGAGACGCTGGTCAACGACCTGTTGACGCTGTCGCGGCTCGAAGGCAGTGCGCCGCCTTCGGGCAACCAGTGGATTCGCATCCGTGCTCTGTTTGCGCAATGCGAAGACGAAGGCCGGGGCCTGTCGGGTCGCTTGACGCCGCAGGGCCATCGGCTGTCGTTTTCCGTCGATGCCGAGTCCGAGGTGTCGGGCGCGCCGACCGAACTGCAGAGCGCCATGTCGAACCTGTTGAGCAATGCCATCCGTTACACGCCTGGCGGCGGCGAGGTGGCGGTGAGCTGGAAGGTGCTGCCCGACGGGCGTGGCGAATACGCCGTGAAAGACACCGGCCCGGGCATTGCCGCCGAGCACATCCCGCGGCTGACCGAGCGCTTCTATCGCATCGATCGCAGTCGCTCGCGCGAAACCGGTGGCACGGGGCTGGGGCTGGCGATCGTCAAGCACATCGCCCAGCGGCACGGCGCGGAACTGCGCATCGAAAGCACGGTGGGCAAGGGCTCCCGTTTCGCGCTGGTGTTCCCGGCGGCACGTGTGCGTGAGGCGCGCGTGATGGCCAAGTAGGCCGTCGGACTCTTCACTCTTCGTTCGTTTTTTTCTGGTTATCTCGCGCGGTGACGCATCGTCCAGCGCAGCAGCACGCCGAACAGCAGGGCGGTCAGGGCCAGCGCGGCGGCGCTCATGATCCAGAACGCCAGAGGCGACTGCATGGCCGCCCAGGGGCCGAGGCCGCGGTAGGCGAGGAGATAGCTTCCGCCAAGGCCCACGCCCCACAGCATCGCGCAGTAGATCACCAGTGGCGCCAGCGTGACCCGGTAGCAGCGCAGCACGAACACGCAGAAGGTCTGCACCGCGTCCGCGAAGTGGTACAGCGCTACGGCCAGCAGCAGCGTGCCAGCCATTGCGATGACTGCCGGGTTGTCGGAGTACACGTTGGCGAGCTCGTTGCGTAGCAAGGCCATGACGGCGGCATAGAACAGCGCGGACACGGCGGTCAGCTCGAAGCCCTGGCGGCAGGCGTGCCGCGCCTTGGCTGCATCGCCCACGCCGAGCCAGAAGCTCACGCGGGCGCTGGTCGCGATGGCCAGCGACAGTGGCGTCATGTAGGCCACGGCCAGCAGGTTCGATGCGATCTGGTGCGCCGCCGCGGCAACGGTGCCGAGTCGCGCGATGAACAGGGCCATCAGCGTGAATGACGTGACTTCGACCAGCACCGCCAGGCCGCCCGGCACGCCGAGCCGCGCGAACTTGCGGATCTGCTGCCAGTCGGGGGCCTCGATGCGTTTCCAGAGCCCGTAGTCGGCATAGAACGGCCGGCTGCGCAGCAGCCAGATGGCGCAGCCGAGCATGGTCCAGTTCACGCACAGCGTGGCCCAGCCGCAGCCCACCAGGCCCATGGCCGGCAGGCCCGCGCCGCCGAAGGTGAACCAGATGGACAGCGGCAGCTTCACGACCAGCGAGCTCAGCTGCAGCCATGTCACGAGCTGGGGCCTGCCCAGGCTCTGGTTGAGCGTGCTGAACAAGCGGAAGAGCAGGGCGGGCGCCAGCGCGAAGGCCAGCACGGCGAGGTAGGCCTCGACCTCGCCCCGCATGTCCGCCGGCACCTGGGTCCATTGGAGGACCGAACCGGGCAGCAGCAGGATCACCATGCCGACCATGATCGCAATGGCCGCCAGGTACAGCGATTGACGCACCGACCGGCCCACCTCGTCGCCGCGCCCGCCGCCGTGGAGTTCGGCCCAGATCGGCAGCAGCGCCTGCAGAACGCCCATCAGCGAGACATAGACGCTGACGAAGACCGCGGCGCCGACCGACAGCGCGGCCAATGCATGCTCGGAGTAGCGGCCGGCGATGATGGTGTCGGTCACGCCGAAGGCCATCACGGCCAGCTGGCCGACGAGCACCGTGCCGGCGTGCCGCGCGATCAGAGCCCGTTCGCCCCTCACTGCGGCGTGATCTTCTGGTAGAGCAGGAGGTCGTCGGCCGCGCTGCTGGGGCGTCGCAGCGTACCGGCAAAGCGCCACTGGTCGAAGGGAATGATGGTGTGCAGGCGCTCGATCGTTTCGGGGCTGGCCAGCAGCCACGGGCAATCGGTGCCCAGCAGCAGCGGTTGCACGTTGAAGTTGCCGTGATGGCGCAGCGCAGCGATGTGCGGGCGGCTGAGCGCGAGTTCCGCGATGCAGCGCGGCTGGCCGACCCGCTCGGCCACGGCGCGAATCTGCGGCACGTAGCTGCGCGCGTAGTCGATGGGCGGAAGCCACAGCGTCATCAGCAGCATCCAGCACAGCGCGGTGCCGCCGGCCGGCAGCACCAGCGTCTTCCAGAGCGCGGCGCGATGCCGCCCCGTGCGCCAGCGCACCAGCCAGCACCAGGCGATGGTCGCGGCCGCGGCCAGGGCCACGGCAATCGGCGAGAACTCGGGAACGAAGCCGGGCACCAGCCGCGCGACGCTGGCCGCGGGCTTGGGCGGCACGCCCGTCTGCATGGCGATCCAGTAGATCCAGCCCAGCACGGCGAGGCCGCTGAAGAACAGCACGTTGAACCAGTCGATCAGTGCCGCCGCGCTGCGCCGGAAGGTGGGCAGGGCGAATGCCGCGAGCGTGGCGAAGGCGGGCAACGCCAGCAGAAGCGAACGGTCGGAGTAGTCGGTGGTCCAGGTGGCGGCCAGCGGCACCACCGCGAACCAGAAGGGCAGCGCGACGTGACGGGCCGTGAGCTGTCGCCGCCAGCGCCACAGCGTCCAGATGGCGAGCGGCCAGACCGGCCACGTGAACCACACCAGCAGCTTGGCCTGGCTGCGCACGTCGCCGACAAGGGAGCCGCCGAGTACGGTGATCTTCCACGTGGGCAGCTTCAGGCCGAACACGAGCACGGCCGCCAGCACGGTGATGCCGATCATCGTGAGCAGGGCGCCGAGCGTGTAGCCGGGGCCGCTGTCTTCGTCATAGACGTTTTCGCTCTCGGACTGGGCGGCAAGCCGGCGCTCGTAGGCGATGTACAGCACGCTGCCGACAGCCAGCGCCAGTCCGACCGTGGGCGCACCGCTCAGCGTGATGCCGATGGTGCCCACGGCCAGCGCGATCACGGGGCCCGTGCGGCGATAGGGCAGCGCGGCCACGCCGTAGAAGAGGTGGGAGGCGAAGAAAAGCTGCGCCAGTGCGGGCGTGGTCTCGTGGCCGAGTTGCGCGAGACCGAGGCAGGCGATCAGTGCCAGCAGGCCGCCATCAGCGATGGCGCGCGCGTAGTCCGTCGGGCGGGCCTCGCCACCGAATGCGAAGGCCACCGGCTGGGCGCGTGAGGTGCGGGCCAGGTAGTACACGGCGTACCAGGTGGCCGTGAAGGTGCCCCAGAGCAGGAACGCGAACGCGATGCGCACGGCCAGGTCGGGGTTCAGCCACGAGGGGGCGATCTTGATCGCCAGGGCGCCGATCCAGTACGGGATCAGCGCAGGCGTTTCCGGGCGCAGGCCCAGCAGCATCGGATCGAACCAGCGCGCGATGCCTTCGGTGCTGCGAGCCAGCTCGGCCATGTAGCCGAAGGCCGTGATGTCGGCGCTCTTCCAGGGGCCCCGGCCCACCAGCCCCGGCAGCAGATACGCCGCGCACAGCAGGAGCAATGCGATGCGCGGCAGCCGGCGCACGGCGCTCTGGGCAACGATCGCGGGGGTGGGCTGGTTCAAGTGGCGGGAGAAGGCTGGATTAGGAAATAAAAAGGGCAGCGCGGTAAACCGGGCTGCCCTCGACGCAAAAAGCGCGTACCTTACTTCGAGGCGGCGCCGGTGGTCTTGCCGAAGCGGTTGCGGAACTTCTCGACGCGGCCGCCCATGTTGTCAACCGACTTCTGCGTGCCGGTGTAGAACGGGTGCGATTCGCTGGTGGTATCGAGCTTGAACAGCGGCAGTTCACGACCGTCGTCGGTCTTGCCCATTTCCTTGGTGTTCGCGCACGAACGGGTCACGAACTTGAAGCCGTTCGACATGTCGACGAACAGGACTTCGCGGTAATTCGGGTGAATGCCTTCTTTTGCCATGGTGTTTCCTTTTGCGCTTTTGGAATCAATGCGCGGTCGATGCGAGAGCCACCAGCGTGCCAGAAGCGGCGCGCTGCCTCGGGGAAGACCGAGGAGGCCAGGCGAAGCTGCCTGACCGCACTTTTCGCGGAGCCAGCGATTATCGCATACTGCCCCATTTTCGAGCAAACCAAAGGCTCCCAATGACTTCCACACCCCTGCGCGCGGGCCTTGTCGGCTATGGTTTTGCCGGACAGACCTTCCATGCGCCCGTTCTTTCGGCCGTTCGGGGCCTGGAACTGGCGGCCGTGGCCAGTTCGCAGCCGCACAAGGTGCATGCCGACTGGCCCGGCGTGGCGGTCGTTCCCGACGTGGCCGCGCTCGTGACCCGTTCGGACATCGACCTGATCGTGGTCGCCACGCCCAATGCCCAGCACCATCCGGTCGCCAAGGCGGCGCTGAAGGCTGGCAAGCACGTGGTGGTGGACAAGCCCTTCACGCTCGACGTTGCCGAGGCGAGGGAGCTGGATTTGTTGTCAAAGAGCAACAATCGGGTTCTCGCGGTCTACCAGAACCGCCGCTTCGACGCCGATTTCCTGACTCTCAAGGATGTCCTGGCAACCGGCGAACTGGGCCGCCCGGTGTACATGGAATCGCATTTCGACCGCTTCCGGCCCGAAGTGAAGGAGCGTTGGCGCGAGCAGGCCGTGCCCGGCTCGGGCCTTTGGGTGGATCTGGGCTCCCATCTGGTCGACCAGGCAGTGCAGCTCTTCGGCCGTCCCGACACGATCCAGCTCGACACCGCCGTCTTGCGCGACAGCGCCGTGGTCGAGGACTATTTCCATGCCGTGCTGCGCTACGAGGCCGGGCCGCACGCGCCGCAGCGCGTGGTGCTGCATTCGACGACGCTCGCGGCCCACGCGGCGCCGCGCTATATCGTCCACGGCACGCGCGGGAGCTACGTCAAGCACGGCGTCGATACGCAGGAAGAGGCGCTGCGCGCCGGACAGCGGCCGCCAGCCGAAGGCTGGGGAGCCGATCCGCTGGACGGAGAACTCTCGCTGGCAGGGCCTGGCGGGACCTTCGTCAAGCGAAGCATTCCCACACGGGCCGGCAACTACGTCGACTACTACGCCGCGGTTCGCGATGCCATCCTCGGCCATGGTCCCAATCCAGTTCCGCCTGAGCAGGCCGTCGCGCTGATGGAACTGCTCGACCTCGGTCGCCAGAGCGCTCTCGAGGGGCGTGCGATCCGCACATGAAAAATGCCCGCGCAAGGCGGGCATTCATTCGTAGGGTGCCACTGGTCCGGCTTTGCCGGTCAGTGGGCACCGCCCCCGGTAAGGGGTTGGCGTAGCGACACGAAGTGCGCGCAGCCTGGGGCGAGCAACAGTTACCCGCCGCGACGCATCATGTCGAAGAACTCGACATTGGTCTTCGTCGCCTTCATGTTCTTGAGCATCAGCTCCATCGACTCGATCTCGTCCATGTTGTACATGAGCTGACGCAGGATGCGGGTCTTCTGCAGGATCTCGGGCGCCAGCAGCAGCTCTTCGCGGCGCGTGCCGCTGCGGTTGAGCTGGATCGACGGGAAGACGCGCTTCTCGTAGAGGCGGCGGTCGAGGTGGATTTCGGAGTTGCCGGTGCCCTTGAACTCTTCGAAGATCACTTCGTCCATGCGGCTACCGGTGTCGATCAGCGCGGTGCCGATGATGGTCAGCGAGCCGCCTTCCTCCACGTTGCGCGCGGCGCCCAGGAAGCGCTTGGGGCGCTGCAGCGCGTTGGAGTCGACACCGCCGGTCAGCACCTTGCCCGACGAGGGCACGACGTTGTTGTAGGCGCGGGCGAGGCGGGTGATGGAGTCGAGCAGGATCACGACGTCCTTCTTCAGCTCGACCAGGCGCTTGGCGCGCTCGATGACCATTTCGGCCACGTGCACGTGGCGTGCGGCGGGTTCGTCGAAGGTCGAGGCAATGACCTCGCCCTTCACGGTGCGCTGCATCTCAGTCACTTCTTCAGGGCGCTCGTCGACGAGCAGCACCATCATGTGGACGTCGGGGTAGTTGGCGCTGATCGCGTGGGCGATGTGCTGCATCATCACCGTCTTGCCGCTCTTGGGCGGTGCCACGAGCAGGGCACGCTGGCCTTTGCCGATGGGGGCGATGATGTCGATGATGCGGCCGGTGATGTTCTCGTCGCCCTTGATGCCCTCGCGCTCGAGCTTCATCTGCTCCTTGGGGAACAGCGGCGTCAGGTTCTCGAACATCACCTTGTGCTTGTTCTGCTCCGGCGGGCCGTTGTTGACCTTGTCGAGCTTGGTCAGCGCGAAATAGCGCTCGCCGTCCTTGGGCGTGCGCACCTCGCCTTCGATCATGTCGCCGGTGTGCAGGTTGAAGCGGCGCACCTGGCTGGGCGAGATGTAGATGTCGTCCGTGCTGGCCGTGAAGCTGGTGTCGGGGCTGCGCAGGAAGCCGAAGCCGTCGGGGAGTATTTCGAGCACGCCGTCGGCGAAGACCTGTTCGCCGGCCTTGGCGCGCTTCTTGATGATCGCGAACATCAGCTCCTGCTTGCGCATGCGGCCGACGTTTTCGATCTCAAGCGCTTCAGCCTGCTTGAGGACTTCAGACACGTGGAGTGCCTTGAGTTCGTTTAAGTGCATGGAATGAGCCCTTGACGGGGCCTATCGGTCGGGGAGAAACGGAAAACGGGGGGAGGTTGGGTGTGAAGCGAGAACTGCCTCACCAACCGGGGAACTCGAACCGGTTGCCTGAGTAAAGGGCCGGTGATCTGTGGGAGATTATGACAGGAAAAACGCGCCGGCCAACGCATTGCGCGCTGGCCGGTTGAAATCGATCAGGCGAGTTGCTGGTCGATGAAGGCGGTGAGCTGAGCCTTGCTCATGGCACCGACCTTGGTAGCTGCCAGCTGGCCGTCCTTGAACAGCATCAGCGTGGGGATGCCGCGGATGCCGAACTTGGCGGGGATGTCGCGGTTCTCGTCGACGTTCAGCTTGGCGATCTGCAGCTTGCCTTCGTAGGCGGTGGAGACTTCGTCCAGGATCGGGGCGATCATCTTGCAGGGGCCGCACCATTCGGCCCAGTAGTCGACCAGCACCGGCTGGCTGGACTTGAGCACGTCGGCCTCGAAGGAGGAGTCGGAGATGTGTTTGATGAGTTCGCTGGCCATGTGATGGGTCCTTGTGCGCAGAGAGTTTCGGTGCAGCTAAAGTGCTGGTCATTGTGACAGAAACCAAGGGGCGGCGTGACTTGCAGGGCGGCTATGGCGGCGATAGCCAAAGCCCTTGCGCCCCGCGTCCGCGCGTGCTCCGACCCCCTCGATAGAACATGAACGAAGGCCACCCCGTCCAGGCCCTGTGGTGCGATCCCGCCGACGGCGTCGTCGCGCGGATCGTCCGCGCGCTCGCCGAGCGCCAGCTGCATGCCGCCCGCACCGTGGTGCTGGTGCCCTATGCGCAGCTGATGGGCGTCGCGCGCGCCATGTGGGCCCGATGCGGCAGTCCGGGCTTCGTGCCGCGCTTCGAGACCACCCACAACTGGGCCCGCAGCGCGGGCGGCTTCGTGCCGACGGGCTACGACATCGCCCACGACATGGCGCGCGACCTGGTCACCGCGCAGGCGCTGCTTTCGCAGGCGGGCTTCCATGCCGAGCGCTTCGCCCTGGCCGGCCGCGTCGTCGAGCTCGCCTATCAACTGGCGCCCCTGGCCGCTGCCGTGACGCCCGAGGAGCGCGGCGGCGAATGGGCTCAGCGTGCGGCGAGCGTGGCGGACGCGGGCAGCGAGTCCGAGTGGTTCCGCATCGAGAGCGCACTGATCCGCATCGCCGTCGCCTGGACTTCGACCTCGAGCTACGCCACCGACGTGCTGCAGCGCGAGTCCACGCGAGCCCAGGTCGACGCGCTGATCGTGCTCGAGGGCTTCCAAGCCGATCCGCTCACCCAATCGCTCTGCAGGCTGTGGGGCGACCGCGCGCTTCACCTCTCGCTCGTGCCTTCCGGCGCGCCCACGCAGGCCTGCGCCTCGCACATCGCCCTCGACCCCGAGGACGAAGCCGGGCTCGCCGCGGCCTGCGTGCTGCGCCATCTCGCCGAAGACCGCGCGCCCGTCGCGCTGGTCGCGACCGATCGCGCGCTCACCCGTCGCATCAGCGCCCAGCTGAGTGCGCAAGGCGTCGTCACGCACGACGAAACGGGCTGGAAGCTCTCGACCACGCGCGCAGCCGCCTCGCTGATGAGCGCGCTGCGCGCATGCGCCCACGACGCCACCAGCGACCAGGTGCTCGAATGGCTCAAGAGCGGCGCCGACGGCGATTCGCCCATCGTCCAGTCGGTCGAAGCGCGCCTGCGCCACGAAGGCATGCGCGACTGGTCGGCGTGGTGCTCCCTGATGACCCGTAGCGAGAAGTCGAAAGACACTGCGCTGCTGGTTTTCACCGAGGCCGTCGAGGCGCGCCGTGCGCCCATGGCTCGTTCGCGCCCGCTGGCCGAGTGGCTGCGTGCGCTGCGCGAACTGCTGGAGGCCAGCGACCAGTGGGCCTTGCTCGAGGAAGACCTGGCCGGCGGCAAGGTGATCGGCGCTCTGTGGCTCGACGCCGGCGCGCATGGCGACGACGAGGACGAATTCCCCGGCGGCCGCCACACCCTGACGGAGTTCACCGCCTGGGTGCGCGACGTGCTGGAAGACGCCAGCTTCGTGCCTCCCGCCGGCGACCAGGCGCCCAAGGTCGTGGTGCTCCCGCTCTACCAGTTGCTGGGTCGGTCCTTCGGCGCGGTGGTCATCCCGGGTTGCGACGATCGACGCTTGCCCGCATCGCCTGAGCCCCCAGGCAACTGGAGCGCAGCCCAGCGCCTCGAACTGGGCCTGCCCTCGCGCGAGGCACTCGAGGCCGCACAGCGCGCAGCCTGGGCCGCGGCCCTGCACAACCCGTCTTGCGAGCTGATCTGGCGCCACTCCGACGCCAGCGGCGAACCCGTGCGTCCGAGCCCGCTCGTGCAGGCCCTGGAGCTCGACCACGCCCTGCAGCCCTCGGCCGATCCGCGCCTGCCGCGCGACGTGCCCGTGCAGCCGACCGGCTACCCGACGCCTTCGGGCGCTCTCCTGCCGCTGGAGAACATCTCCACCAGCGTGTACGAGGACCTGCGCCGCTGCCCCTATCGCTTCTTTGCGCTGCGGCAGCTGGGCCTGCGCAGCGCCGACGAGCTCGATGCCGAGGTCGACAAGCGCGACTTCGGCAACTGGCTGCATGCGGTGCTCGGCCATTTCCACGAAGCCCTGGCCGAAGCTCCGACGCAGGATGCGCAGCAGCGCATCGCCCTCATCGAGGAGGCCGCGCGGCGCGCGACACAGGAGCTCGGGCTGTCCGACGCCGAGTTCCTGCCGTTCGCTGCCGCATGGCCCGCGGTGCGCGATGGCTACCTGGGCTGGTTGACGGGGCACGAGGCGGCGGGCGCAGTCTTCACCGAGTCCGAGCCGTGGAAGGAGCAGTCGCTGGGCGAGCTGCGCCTGATCGGCCGGCTCGACCGCATCGACCGCATGCCCGACGGCCAGGCCTTCGTGATCGACTACAAGACCGAGTCCGCCACGGTCAGCAAGGAGCGCGTGAAGGACCCGACCGAAGATACGCAACTGGCCTTCTACGCCGCGCTCGTGGCCGACGACACCCTGCGTGCGGCCTACGTGAACGTGGGCGAGAAATCCGCCGGCACGCAGACCGTTGAGCAGCCCGCCGTGGTCGAGGCGCGCGATGCACTGGTGGCCGGCATCATCGACGACTTCAGGCGCATCGCGCAGGGCGCGGCGCTGCCGCCGCTGGGGGAGGGCGCCGTGTGCGACTACTGCGCTGCACGCGGCCTCTGCCGAAAGGACTTCTGGGGCGACGAGTCCCCGCTGCCCGCCATCGTGGGCGGCCCGACGACCGGAGGCGACACGCAATGAACGGCGCAGCCTACGAACACAACGGCCGGCACGTCGCACGCGAGGCCTTCTACACCGTCGCCTGCGATCCGCGCCGCTCGGTCGCCGTCGAGGCCTGCGCCGGCGCGGGCAAGACCTGGATGCTGGTCTCGCGCATCCTGCGCGCGTTGCTCGAGGAGGGCGAGTCCGCCTGCGAGCCGCACGAGATCCTGGCCATCACCTTCACGAAGAAGGCGGCCGGCGAAATGCGCGAGCGGCTCGACCAGTGGCTGGAGGATTTCGCGCAGCGCGCACCGGAAGAACTGGTCGGCCAGCTCGTGATGCGCGGCATGGAGCCTGCCGCGGCAGCCGCTGCCGTGCCCCGCCTGAAGGGCCTCTACCGGCGCCTGCTCGAAGGCGGCAGGCCGGTGCAGTTCCGCACCTTCCACGCCTGGTTCGCCGGGCTGCTGCGCAACGCGCCGCTCGCGGTGCTGCGCGAGCTGGGCCTGCCTTCGAACTACGAGCTGCTCGAAGACGACGCGGAGGCGCGCGGCCATACATGGCGGCCCTTCTTCGAGGCGGTCACGGCCGACAAGGAGGCGCTGGCCGACTATTACGCCGTCGTTGCCACGCACGGTCGCTCGCAGACGGCCAAGGCCCTGGGCGAAGCGTTGTCGAAGCGCGTCGAGTTCTCCCTGGCCGATGCTGAGAATGCCGTGCAGCATTTCAGCGCGCTCTATCCGGCGCTCGAAGGCCTGGACGAACCGACCGATGCATTGCGCGGCGAACAGGTCCGCCGTCGCTGGCTCGACCGGGCCGCCGCGCTGGGCCGTGAGAGCAACAAGACGCCGCAGAAGGCCGCCGAAGCCATCATCGACGTGTTCGGAACGGGCGAGCCCGCCGCCGGTTCGCTGTCCGCCGCGCTTGCACTGCTGCGCAAGAGCTTCTTCGTGGCGACCGAGGACCGCCTCAACAAGAACCTGCAGAAGTTTCCCGCCGCGCAGGAGGCCGAAGCCGAGCTTCAGTTGCTCTGCGCGGCCCAGGCCCAGCACGCCGCATGGCTCTACCAGCAGCGCATGACGCGCCTCACGCGGCTGCTGATCGCGGCCTTCGCCGAGGTCAAGCGCACCCATGGCTGGGTCGACATGAACGACGTCGAGCAGGCCGCGCAGCTGCTGCTGGGCCAGTCGGCCCTGTCGGGCTGGGTGCAGGAGCGGCTCGACGCGCGCATCGCGCACCTGCTGATCGACGAGTTCCAGGATACGAACCCGCTGCAGTGGCAGGCGCTCTACGGCTGGCTCAGCGCCTACACTGGCGCGCAGGGACGCGCGCCGCGCGTGTTCATCGTGGGCGACCCGAAGCAGAGCATTTACCGCTTTCGCCGCGCCGAGCCGCAGGTGTTCATCGCCGCGAAGAAGTTCGTGCGCGAAGGGCTCGACGGCGAGTTGCTGAACTGCGATCACACGCATCGCAACGCGCAGTCGGTGGTCGGGCTGGTCAACGCGGCGATGCTGGCCGCGCAGGAGGCCGGCGAATTCGACGGCTACCGCGCCCACACCACCGAGCGCGGCGACGACGGCGAGTTGCTCAGGCTGCCGGCCATCGACCGCGATGCGCTCGGCGATACGGCCGAAGCGGCACCGGCCGACGACGGCATGCTGCACTGGCGCGACAGCCTCGTCACCCCGCGCGTGCTGCCCGAGGAGCAACTGCTGCAGAAGGAGTGCGAGCAGGCCGCGCGGTGGGTCGCGCAGCGCATCGCCGACGGTACGCAGCCCAGCCGCATCATGGTGCTGGCGCGCAGGCGCAGCCGGCTCTCGGCCATGCAGGACGCGCTGCGCCTGCGCCACATTCCCGTGCAGCAGCCGGAAAAGAACGACCTGCACGACGCGCCCGAGGTTCAGGACGTGGTCGCGCTGATCGACGCGCTGGTGTCTCCGGCGCACGACCTGTCGCTGGCGCGGGCGCTGAAGTCGCCGGTGTTCGGTGTCGACGACGAGGCGCTGGTGCAGCTCGCACTGCGACAGCGCGAGCGCGGCCCGGTGAGCTGGTTCTCGCTGATCCAGAAGGACGAGAGCCTTCCGCAGGTGCTGGTCGAGGCCGGCCCGCGGCTCAAGAGATGGCAGCGCTGGCTCATGACGCTGCCGCCGCATGACGCGCTCGACGCGATCTTCCATGACGGCGACCTGCTTGCGAAGTTCGGCGCCGCCGTGCCGGCTGCGATGCGCCAGGGCGCGCTGGCCAATCTGCGCGGCGTGCTTTCCGCGTCGCTGGACATCGACGGCGCGCGTTTCGCCACGCCGTACGCGCTGGTGCGTGCCCTGCGCGCGGGAGGAGTGCGTGCCCCGACCGTGGTCGCTCCCGACGCGGTGCAGCTGCTGACCGTGCATGGCGCCAAGGGGCTGGAAGCCGACACCGTGCTCATGCTCGATTGCGACGCTGCGCCGCCGCGCGCCCAGACCATGGGCGTGCTCGTCGAATGGAAGGGCAGCGACAGCGCGCCGACGCGCTTCATCTTTCTTGCGAGCGAGAAGACGCCCCCGGCCTGCGCGGCGGGCCTTCTCGAGGAAGAGCAGCGCGCGCGCCATCGCGAGGAGCTCAACGGACTTTACGTTGCCGTCACGCGGGCGCGCGAGCGGCTGGTGCTGTCCTCGGTGCGGCCCGCGCGTGCCAACGAGGGCAGTTGGTGGGCGCGTCTGGAAGCGCTGTGCGAGCCCACGGAGGCCGACGAGCCGCTGGTCGCGCTGTCGGCGCCGGGCAGCGCGGCAAGTTTCCCGATGCAGCGCATGCCGGAGGCCCCCGAGCCTGTCGAGCAGCCGGCCGTGGCAAAGAAAGCCGCCAGCACCACGCTCGATGCCCGCGCCGCCGCCTTCGGCCAGGCGATGCACCGGCTGCTCGAATGGGCGGTGCCGGGCGAACCGCTGGCGGCTGCCCATGTGCGCGCCGCGGCCCGCGAATTCCTGCTCGACGCGCAACAGGCGCGCGGCGCTGCCGCGCTGGCCCAGCGCATCCGTTCGGGTGAGGGTGCCTGGGTGTGGGACGATCGCAGGGTCGACTGGCACGGCAACGAAGTCACGCTGGTGCACGAAGGCGAAACCCTGCGGATCGACCGGCTGGTGCGCGAGCGCGACAGCGGTGCCTGGTGGATCCTCGACTACAAATCCGCGGCGCGCCCCGAGCGGGACGCCGCGCTGATCGCACAGATGCAGCGCTATCGCGCCGCGGTGCAACATGCCTATCCCGGTGCCACGGTGCGCGTCGCGTTCCTCACCGGGCAGGGCGAACTGGTAAATCTCGAATGAATGTTTCTCCCACCGTCGCCGTCATCGGCGGCGGCCCCGCCGGCCTGATGGCGGCTGAAGTACTGAGCGCATCCGGCGCCCAGGTGCATGTCTACGACGCGATGCCCTCGGTGGGCCGCAAGTTCCTGCTGGCCGGACGCGGCGGGCTGAACCTCACGCACTCCGAGCCTTTCGACGCGTTCATGAGCCGCTTCGGCGAGCGCCGGGCGCAGCTGGAGCCAATGCTCGCGCAGTTCGGTCCGCAGCAGGTGCGCGAGTGGGCAAGCGGGCTGGGCATCGAAACCTTCGTCGGCACCTCCGGGCGCGTGTTTCCCTCCGACATGAAGGCAGCGCCGCTGCTGCGTGCCTGGCTGCATCGGCTGCGCGCGGCGGGCGTGCAGTTCCACATGCGGCATCGCTGGATGGGCGAGGGGCCGTTCGACATGGCGTCGCTGCGCTTCTCGACGCCCGCCGGCGAAGTCACGGCGAAGGCCGATGCCGTCGTGCTGGCGCTGGGCGGTGCAAGCTGGGCACGCCTCGGCTCCGACGGCGCATGGGCGCCGTGGCTGCAGGCGCAGGGCATGGACGTGGCACCGCTGCTGCCGGCCAACTGCGGTTTCGACAGTACGGGCTGGAGCGAGCATTTCTCCAGTCGATTTGCAGGACAGCCCTTCAAGTCGGTGGCGATTTCGTTCACGGACAGCCATGGGCGGCATTTCGCGCGCAAGGGTGAATTCGTCGCGACAGCCGGTGGCATCGAGGGCAGCCTGATCTACGCGGCCTCGGCCCTGTTGCGCGACGAGATCGCCGAAAAAGGAAGCGCGACGCTACTGCTCGACCTGCTGCCCGATCGAAGTGCCGAGCAGGTGCTGGCCGCAGTGAAGCATCCGCGCGGCGCGCGTTCGCTCAGCAGCCATCTCAAGAGCCGACTGGGTCTCGAAGGCATCAAGGCCGGCGTGCTGCACGAGGCCTTGAGCCGCGAGGCGATGCACGACGCGGAGCAACTCGCGGCGACGATCAAGGCAGTGCCGCTGAAGCTCGTCGCGGCCCGGCCTATCGACGAAGCCATCAGCACTGCTGGCGGCGTGCGCTTCGACACGCTGGACGCGCAGCTCATGTCAACGGCACTGCCGGGCGTGTTCGCGGCTGGGGAGATGCTGGACTGGGAGGCGCCGACCGGCGGCTACCTGCTCACGGCTTCGATGGCAAGTGGCGCCGCGGCGGCGCGCGGCGTGATCCAGCGGCTGGGCCTTTGAAAGAAAGGCCTCGCGCCGGAGATTTTGTCGCTGGAGATCTGTTTTTGCGGGCCCCGTTTCATTTCGCGTGGAATGAAACGAAACCGCTGAAGAAGTTGACGAGCCTTACCCCTGGCACTGACTACGCAGTTAGGGCTGCTTGGTTCCCCACCTGACCCGGTTGGCCACTTCACCATGCAGGGAGGCCCGTCAGGGTGGATTGTAACCCCTCGGGAAGTCCGCACTCCGGGGCGTGGGGTTCGAGGGGCGGGGCCACGCCTCCTTTTAGAATGCCCGCAATGTCTTATCTCGTGCTCGCTCGCAAGTTCCGCCCGAAAACCTTCGGTGAGATGGTCGGCCAGGGGCATGTGGTGCAGGCGCTCGAGAACGCGCTGACCACGCAGCGCCTGCATCACGCCTATCTCTTCACCGGCACCCGGGGTGTCGGCAAGACCACGGTCTCGCGCATTCTTGCGAAATCGCTCAACTGCCAGGGGCCGGACGGGCAGGGCGGCATCACCGCCACGCCCTGCGGCGTGTGCCAGGCCTGCCGCGACATCGACGCCGGCCGCTTCGTCGACTACACCGAGCTCGACGCGGCCTCCAACCGTGGCGTTGACGAAGTCCAGTCGCTGCTCGAGCAGGCGGTCTACAAGCCGGTGCAGGGGCGCTTCAAGGTCTTCATGATCGACGAAGTGCACATGCTCACCAACACCGCGTTCAACGCGATGCTGAAGACGCTCGAGGAGCCGCCCGAATACCTCAAGTTCGTGCTGGCCACGACCGATCCGCAGAAGGTGCCGGTCACGGTGCTGTCGCGCTGCCTGCAGTTCAACCTGCGGCCGATGGCGCCCGAGACGGTGCTGGAGCACCTCACCGCCGTGCTGCAGACCGAGAACGTGCCGGCCGATCCGCAGGCGCTGCGCCTGCTGGCGCGCGCGGCGCGCGGCTCGATGCGCGATGCGCTCTCGCTCACCGACCAGGCCATCGCATTCGGCAACGGCGAGCTGGTCGAGTCCGGCGTGCGGCAGATGCTCGGCAGCGTCGATCGCGGCCATGTGTTCCGCCTGATCGAGGCGCTGGCCCGGGGCGACGGCAAGACGGTGGTCGAGACTTCCGAGGCGCTGCGCGTCGACGGCATGTCCGCCGCCTCCACGCTCGAGGAAATGACGGCCGTGCTGCAGGCCATGGCGGTGCTGCAGGCAGTGCCCTCGCGGGCGGAAGCGGCAGATGCGGCCACCGACCCCGATGCGGCCGACACCGCGCGCCTTGCCGCGCTGATGCCGGCCGACGAAACGCAGCTGCTGTACAGCCTGTGCCTGCATGGGCGCGGCGAACTGGGCCTGGCTCCCGACGAATACGCCGCGCTGACCATGGTGCTGCTGCGGCTTCTGGCCTTCAAGCCTTCCAGCGCGACCGCTTCGACGGCATCCCCGGAAAAAAAAACTCTGAATGAAGCCGCGGCCGCCGCGCCGCAGGCTCCGGCGCGTGTCGTGTCGCCCGCTCCGGCTCCCGCGTCGGTGGCCCGCCCGCCGGTCGAAGCGCCTGCAGCGGTTGCACAGGCTCCCGCTCCGGCCCCCGCGCCTGCTGTCGTCCAGGCCGCTGCACCGGTTCCGGCCGGCCATCGCCTCGCCGTGGTCGACGAACCCCGGCAGGCCGAGCCCCGCCCCGATGCCGCCGAGGCGCCCGCCAAGGTCGTCGGCGTGCCCATCCGGGTCCAGCCCCCGCCGAGTGCCCGCGACATCCCGCGCCCCGACGAGCCGCGAAGCACCTTCACGCCCATCCCGACCAGCGAGGACGGCGATTTCTGGTACGCCACGGTCACGCAGCTGATCGCGGCCGAGGCCATCAGCGCCCTGACGCGCGAACTCGCACTGCAGTCGCAGCTGGTGGGCCGCGACACCGACCAGTGGCTGCTGCGCATCGAGCGCGAGACGCTGAGCCAGCCATCCAGCCGCGAAAAGCTCACTGCCGCGCTGAACGGCCTGGGTCACGCGATCAAGCTCGCCATCGAAGTCGGCGCCGTGGTCGACAGCCCCGCGCGCCGCAACAAGCAGGCGGCCGACGAACGCCAGCGCGTGGCCGAGGAGGCCATCATGAGCGACCCCGAAGTGCAGGCGCTGATGCGCGACTTCGACGCGAAGATCGTCCCCGGCACGCTGAAGCCGGCCTGAGTCCGCGTCTCCCGTATCCTTCACCCACTTTTCCAACCCGACAGATCAGGATCAAAGATGTTCAACAAAGGACAACTGGCCGGCCTCATGAAGCAGGCGCAGGCAATGCAGGACAACCTCAAGAAGGCCCAGGAAGAACTGGCCACCATCGAGGTCGAAGGCGAATCCGGCGCCGGCCTCGTCAAGGTCGTCATGACCTGCAAGCACGACGTCAAGCGCATCACCATCGACCCCAGCCTGCTGGCGGACGACAAGGACATGCTCGAAGACCTGGTGGCCGCCGCCTTCAACGCCGCCGTGCGCAAGGCCGAGGAAACCAGCGAGCAGAAGATGGGCAAGCTCACTGCCGGCATGCCCGGCCTGCCGCCCGGCATGAAGCTGCCGTTTTAAATGACTCTCCCCCAGGCTTGCCCACTTCGTGTGGCCGCCACCCCCCTCGCCGGGGGCAACACCAGCGGCCCGGCAAAGCCGGTTCCGCGGTGTTCCTGCGAAGGGGCAGCTTGACATGGCAGACGCCAGTTCGCTGGATGCATTGGTCGATGCGCTGCGCCGCCTGCCCGGGGTTGGCGTCAAGTCGGCTTCGCGCATGGCGTTCCATCTGCTGCAGCACGACCGCGAGGGCGCGCAGCTGCTTGCGCGCGCATTGCAGCAGGCGGCCGGCCAGGTGCGGCATTGCGAGCGCTGCAACACCTTCACCGAAGCGCCGATCTGCCACGTCTGCCTCGACACGCGGCGCGACGCCAGCAAGCTCTGCGTGGTCGAGACGCCGGCCGACCAGGCCGCGCTCGAGCGCACAGGCGCATTCCGCGGCTACTACTTCGTGCTGATGGGCAAGCTCAGTCCGCTCGACGGCATCGGCCCGAAGGACATCGGCCTGCAGAAGCTCTTCGATCGCGCGCGCGACGGCACGGTGAGCGAGGTGATCCTCGCCACCAACTTCACGGCCGAGGGCGAGGCCACGGCGCACGTGATCGGCGAAGCGCTGAAGCAGCATGGCCTCACCGTGACGCGACTCGCGCGCGGCGTGCCAGCGGGCAGCGAGCTCGAATACGTCGATCTCGGCACCATCGCGCACGCCCTCGTGGACCGCAGATAGATAGAACCATGACTCTCTCGCTGCTCACGATCGCCTACTGGTGCGTGCTCGTCGCCTGCGTACTGCCGTATCTGGCGGCATGGATCGCCAAGGCGGGCAGCTTCGGTCCGCGCGACAACCTGCATCCGCGCGAATGGGCCTCCAAGCAGAGCGGCTGGCGTGCACGCGCCAACAGTGCGCAGGCCAACAGCTTCGAAGGGCTGCCGTTCTTCATCGGCGCGGTGATCATCGCGCACCAGCTCGGCGCGGCGCAGGCGCGCCTCGACATGCTCGCGGTGGCCTACGTGGTGCTGCGCACGATCTATCTCGCGCTCTACATCAGGGGCATCGGCAGTGCTCGCAGCGCTGTCTGGGCACTCGCGTTCCTGGTCAATATCGCGATACTTTTTCTGGCTCGATGAAGCCTTGGCGAAGGCTTCTCGGCGAGGCCTTCATGCTTACGTGAAAACCCGCACGGGAACACCCCGATGCAGTCGCGTGTTGCGGCCCCTAAGCTCGATTCAGTCCTTACGAATCACAGAGCCAACGGGCAAGGTTTCATGCTTCATCGCCGCACATTCGTTTCAGCTTCAGCCGCCATTGCCGCAGCAACCATTGCGTTGCCGCGTGTCTTTGCGCAGCAGGCGAAGCTGGAGAAGACCAAGGTCTCCATCGCGGTCGGTGGCAAGGCGGCGTTCTACTACCTGCCGCTCACCATCTCGGAGCAGCTCGGCTACTTCAAGGCCGAAGGGCTCGACGTGGAGATCTCCGATTTCGCCGGCGGCGCGCGCGCCCTGCAGGCGGTGGTCGGCGGGTCGGCCGACGTTTGCTCTGGCGCCTACGAACACACCATCAACCTGCAGGCCAAGAACCAGTTCTTCCAGGCCTTCGTCTTGCAGGGCAGGGCGCCGCAGATCGCAGTGGGCGTGTCGACCAAGAACATGGCCGGCTACACCGGCATCCAGGATCTCAAGGGGAAGAAGATCGGCGTCTCCGCGCCGGGCTCGTCGACCAACATGGTGGCCAACCTCGTGCTGTCGCGCGGCGGGCTCAAGGCCAGCGACGTGAGCTTCATCGGCGTGGGCGTGGCGGCGGGCGCGCTCACCGCGCTGCGCTCGGGCCAGATCGACGCCATCAGCAACACCGACCCGGTGATGACGATGCTGGAGCAGAAGGGCGACGTGAAGATCATCAGCGACACGCGCACGCTCAAGGGCACGCAGCAGGTGTTCGGCGGCACGATGCCGGCGGCGTGCCTCTATGCTTCGAGCGAGTTCATCCAGAAGAATCCCAACACCTGCCAGGCGCTGGCGAACGCCATCGTGCACGGCCTGAAGTGGCTGCAGACGGCGGGGCCGGGCGACATCATCAAGACGGTGCCCGAGACCTACCTGCTCGGCGACCGCGCGCTGTATCTCGCGTCGTTCGACAAGGTGCGCGAGTCGATCGCCACCGACGGCCTGATACCCGCCGACGGCCCGAAGACGGCGCTCAACGCCATCTCGAGCTTCGACACCTCCGTGAAGGCCGAGAAGATCGACCTCGCGAAGACCTACACCAACGATTTTGCAAGGCGCGCGAAAGACAGGTTCAAAGCCTGATTCCGAACGTCCCGCGACCCGGCTCAGGCCGGGTTTTTTATGCCATGTCCGACCACGCACTCGAACTCCTCTCCATCAGCTGCACCTTTCTCTCGAAGGACGATCCGGGCCAGCGCTACACGGCGGTGGCCGACACCACCCTGCGGGTGAAGGCGGGTGAATTCGTCTCGGTGGTCGGGCCCACGGGCTGCGGCAAGTCGACGCTGCTGAACGTGGGCGCGGGCCTGCTGGAGCCTTCGTCGGGCACGGTGAAGGTCTTCGGGCAGACGCTCTCGGGCATCAATGCGCGCGCCGGCTACATGTTCCAGACCGAGGCGCTGATGCCATGGCGCAGCGCCATCGACAACGTGATGGTGGGCCTGCAGTACCGGGGCGTGCCTGAGGCGCAGGCACGCGAGCAGGCCGAGGCGTGGCTCTCGCGCGTGGGCCTCTCGGGCTTCGGCGACCGCTATCCGCACCAGCTCTCCGGCGGCATGCGCAAGCGCGTGGCGCTGGCGCAGACCCTGGTGCTCGATCCCGACATCATCCTCATGGACGAGCCCTTCAGCGCCCTCGACATCCAGACGCGCCAGCTGATGGAGAACGAGGTGCTCGAGCTCTGGAGCGCGAAGAAGAAGGCGGTGCTCTTCATCACGCACGACCTCGACGAAGCCATTGCGATGAGCGACCGCGTGGTGGTGCTGTCGGCCGGGCCGGCCACGCATCCCATCGGCGAATTCGCCATCGACCTGCCGCGCCCGCGCGACGTGGCCGAGGTGCGCACGCAGCCGCGCTTCGTCGAGCTGCACACCCAGATCTGGGAAGTGCTGCGCGACGAGGTGCTCAAGGGCTACGCGCAACAACTCAGGAAGGCCGCGTGATGGCACGGCTCGGCCTGAACGAACGCAACGCGCGCTTCTGGCAGCTGGCGCTGCTGGTGGTGATCCTCGTGGCGTGGCACATCGCCTCGCGCAACCAGCAGATCGCCTTCTTCCTCGGCGAGCCGATCCAGGTGGCGGGCCGCATCTGGAGCTGGTTCCTGCCGTTCGAGATTCCGGCCAACGCGCTCTTCCCCGAAGGACTGAAGGGCAACGCCGACATCTACCAGCACCTGGGCACCACGCTGCTCGAGACGGTGCTGGCCTTCGGCATCGGCACCGTGCTCGGGCTGGCCTGCGGGCTGTGGCTGGCGCTCGCGCCCACGGCGAGCCTGATCCTCGATCCGTACATCAAGGCCGCCAACTCGATGCCGCGCGTGATCCTCGCGCCCATCTTCGCGCTGTGGTTCGGCCTGGGCATCTGGAGCAAGGTGGCGCTGGCCGTGACGCTGGTGTTCTTCATCGTGTTCTTCAACGTCTACCAGGGCGTGCGCGAGGTGAGCCCGGTGGTGCTGGCCAACGCGAAGATGCTGGGCGCCAACCAGCGGCAGCTGCTGCGCACGGTGTACCTGCCGAGCGCGACGAGCTGGGTGTTCTCCAGCCTGCACACGTCGGTGGGGCTGGCCTTCGTGGGGGCGGTGGTGGGCGAGTACCTGGGCTCGGCGCGCGGCGTGGGCTACCTGATCCTGCAGGCCGAAGGCACCTTCGACGTCAACACGGTGTTCGCGGGCATCGTGGTGCTCACGGCCTTCGCGCTGGCGCTGGACGGGATCGTCGGGGTCATCGAGCGGCGCCTCATGAAGTGGCAACCCAAGACCGGCGAGACCGAGAAGCTCTAGCGTTGCCCGTGCGATGATCGCGCGCGGCTCCGCAGGGCGCCGCAACGATTCATGGGGGTAAACGAACAATGAGCCACGACAACAACAGGCGGGCCACGACCCTGCGCTCGCGCAGCGAGGCGGCACGGGTCTCGAACGAAGAGCTTTTCTTCGACCTGGTCTACGCGTTCTCCGTCACGCAGCTTTCCCACTACCTGCTCGACCACCTCACGCTCCTCGGGGCGCTGCAGACGCTGGTCATGTGGTTCGCCGTCTGGCTGGGCTGGCAGTACACGGCCTGGACCACCAACTGGTTCAACCCCGGCACGCTGCGCATCCGCGGCGTGCTGTTCGCGATCATGCTGCTGGCGATGGTGATGGCCTCGGCGCTGCCCGGCGCCTTCGCCGAGCGAGGGCTGGTGTTCGCGCTCTGCTTCGTGGGCATCCAGGCGGGGCGCACGCTGTGCATGCTGATCGCCATCGGGCCGAACGATCCGCTTACGCCCAACTTCCGTCGCCTGCTGGCGTGGAACTGCGTGGCCGGGGTGTTCTGGATCGCCGGCGGCCTGGCCGAGGGGCAGACGCGCCTCGTGCTGTGGCTCGGCGGCGTGCTGTGCGAATACATCGCGCCGATGATCGGCTTGCGCTTTCCGGGCCTGGGCCGCTCGCTGACCAGCGACTGGACCATCGACGGCGGCCACCTCGCCGAGCGCTGCCAGCTCTTCGTGATCGTCGCGCTGGGCGAGTCGGTGCTGGCCACCGGCATCGCCTTCGGCCACCACCCCGAGTGGCACGGCATCGACCTGTTCGCACTGATGGTGGGCTTCGCGGGCAGCCTGGCGATGTGGTGGATGTACTTCGACACCAGCGCCAAGGAGGCGACGCACGTCATCGAGCATGCGAAGGACCCGGGCGGCATCGGTGCCAAGTTCCACTACACGCACGTGATCCTGGTGGCGGGCATCATCGTCTGCGCCGTGGCGGACGAGCTGACGATCGGCGAGGGCTCGCACCACGCCGAGCTCAAGTACCTGGGGGCGCTGATCGGCGGACCGGCGATCTACCTGTTCGGCAATGCACTATTCAAGCGCGTGGTGCGCGGCTTCCTGCCGCAGTCTCATCTCTTCGGGCTGGGCTTCCTGGCCGTGCTCGCTATCTTCGCGTCGCACATGACGGTGCTGGTGGTGGGAACGCTCACCACCGTCATCATGATCGGCGTCGCCGCGATGGAGGCCGTGGTGCGCAGAAGGGCACAGCAGGCGGCGAAGGCTCACTGAGCCTTCGTTCGCGCGCTCGTTCGTTCGCGGTTTTTCAGCGCTTCAGCGCTTCTTCTTGGAGGGCGTGCCGCCGCGCTTCTCGCGCACGACCTGCTGCTTGCTGCTGGCAGGCACCTTGACGACGCTGCCGGCGCCGCGCGGAGCGGCAGCCTTCGAAGGCGTGCCGCCACGGCGGGCGGGAGTTGGTGCCGCGGCATGCGAAGTGGCGCGGATGCCGGTGCCAGCGCGGGCAGCGACCGTCGCGCGCACGGGCAGGTACACCACCACGCTGTAGCCGCGCTTGAACGCGTGGTTCGGCTTCACGTCGTTCCACTCGGCCACGCTGGCGGGCTTGAGGTTGTAGCGGCGCGCGATGCTCGCGACGCTGTCGGCGCGGCCGGCCTTCACGGTCGTGCGGCGCGTGACGATCTCGGGCTGGAAGCTCAGGTGGCCGCCGTCGGCCACCACGGCAGCCACGTCTTCCTTCACGCGGGCGCCGCGCGGCACGATCAGCGTCGAGCCGGTCTTGATGAGCATCCGCGGCGGGATGTTGTTGATGGAGCGCAGGTCGTTCTCGCTCATGCCCGAGCGCTGGGCGGCGTCGGCCACCGTCATGGTGTTGGGCACGACCCAGGCGGTCCAGCTGGCGTACTGGCCCTGCGAGTAGGCGTCGAAGTTGCGCTGGAACACGGCGGCGTTGTCCCAGGGCAGCAGGATCTGCGGCGTGCCGGCCGCGATCAGCACCGGCTTGTGGGCGGCCGGGTTCAGCGCGCGGAAGTCCTCGAGGCGCACGTCGGCCAGCTTGGCTGCGAGCTCCACGTCGAGGTCGCGCGTGAGCGTGACGGTCTGGAAGTACGGGTGGTTGGCGATCAGCGGCAGCTCGGTGTTGAAGGCCTGCGGATTCGCCACGATGTTCTTCACCGCCTGCAGCTTGGGCACGTACATGCGCGTCTCGGCGGGCATGGTGAGGTCGCTGTAGGTGGTGGGCAGGCCCAGTCGCTGGTTCTTGGCGATGGCGCGGCTCACGCTGCCTTCACCCCAGTTGTAGGCGGCCAGCGCGAGCTGCCAGTCGCCGAACATGCCGTAGAGCTTCTGCAGGTAGTCGAGCGCGGCGCGGGTGGAGGCCACCACGTCGCGGCGGTCGTCGCGGAAGATGTTCTGCTTCAGGTCGAAGTCGTTGCCGGTGGCCGGCATGAACTGCCACATGCCCGCTGCGCGCGCGCTGGAGATGGCCTGTGGGTTGAACGCGCTCTCGATGTAGGGAAGCAGTGCGAGCTCGGTCGGCATGTTGCGACGCTCGAGTTCCTCGACGATGTGGAAGATGTACTTGTTCGAGCGCTCCGTCATGCGCTGGATGTAGTCGGGCCTGCTGGCGTACCACTGCTCGCGGTCGCGCACCAGGTCGTTGTCGAGGTCCGGCATCTTGAAGCCGCGGCGGATGCGGTCCCACATGTCGACCGGCGGCGCGAGCGTGACGACGCTCTGCGAACGGGCCTGGCCGCTGGCAAGTGGGGAGAGTGCGTCGCGAGGATAGACGGGGGCCGCGCTGCCGGCGACCTTGGAGCCGGTGCCGCCGGCCTGCGACGACGAGGAGGGGGAAGAAGAGGAGGGAGAGGAGCTGTTGTTCGTGCCCGCGCAGCCCGCGAGCACCAGTGAACCTGCAATGCAGGTGGCAGCGATCAGTTTCATCGGAAGTCGTTTTTCCATTGGCGCAGTGCGGCGAACACGTCGGCCTCTGCCGCATCGGCAGCAAGCTCGGCGTGGGCACGCACCGCTCGAAGGACAGTGGCTTCGCGGCTGCGAAGAAAGGGGTTGACCTGGCGTTCGATCGCCAGTTGGGACGGCAGCGTGGGCTGCCCCTGCGCGCGCAGGCTTTCACAGCGCGCGTTGTAGTGAGTCAGCTCGGCGTTGGCCGGTTCCACCGCCTGCGCGAAACGCAGGTTAGAAAGTGTGTATTCATGCGCGCAGCAGATGCGCGTGTCGCCGGGCAATGCGGCCAGCGCGTCGAGCGAGGCCAGCATCTGCGCGGGCGTGCCTTCGAAGAGGCGCCCGCAGCCGCCGGAGAAGAGCGTGTCGCCGCAGAAGAGCAGCGGAGTGTCGGCGGGTGCGGTTTGCGCGGCGGGCAGGAAGTACGCGATGTGCCCCGCCGTATGGCCCGGCACGTCGATGACCTCGAAGCGCAGGCCCAGCACCTCGGCGATGTCGCCCTGCGCAAGCGGCGTGAAGGGCTCGGGGATGCGCTCGCGGGCGGGGCCCCACACCTGCGCACCGGTGGCAGCATGCAGCGCGGCCACGCCGCCCGTGTGATCGGGGTGATGGTGCGTGACTAGAATCGCGGCCAGTTGCAGCTTGTGGCGCGCCAGCGCGTCGAACACCGGTTGGGCATCGCCCGGATCCACCACGATGGCGTGGGACCCGTCGTGCAGCATCCAGATGTAGTTGTCAGCGAAGGCGGGCAGCGGAACAAGGGTCATGAGCGGTCAAATTATAGGTTTGCAGGATTGGTTCGCGACCCCCCCGGGGCGGTACCTGCTGGCTTGGGAGCAGGCCCAGTTCGATCAGGCGGTGGCCGACGTGTTCGGCTATCACGCGCTGCAGCTGGGCGCCGCGGAGGTCGACGGCCTGCGCGCCAACCGCATGCCGCACCGCTGGCTGGCGCTGGACGATCCCGCCCGCGCCGGCAAGGCGACGCTGCTGGCCGACTTCGCGGCACTGCCGTTCGCGGCCAACAGCCTCGACCTGGTGGTGTTGCCGCATGCGCTCGAGCTGAGTCCCGATCCGCACGCCACCCTGCGTGAAGTCGAGCGGGTGCTGGTGCCCGAGGGCCGCGTGGTGATCTGCGGGCTCAACCCGACCAGCCTCTGGGGCATGCGGCAGCGCCGCGCTCACATCTATCGCCGGCTCGGCATCGGCGACCTCTACCTGCCCGAAGGCGGGGAGTTCATCGGCTACTGGCGCATGCGCGACTGGCTGCGCCTGCTGAGCTTCGAGGTGGAGTCGGGCCGCTTCGGCATCTACCGGCCGGCGGTGCGCAGCGAGGCCTGGCTGGAGCGCTCGCGCTGGATGGACGCCGCCGGCGAGCGCTGGTGGCCCATCTTCGGTGCGGCCTACTTCCTGGTCGCGGTGAAGCGGGTGCGCGGCATGCGCATGCTGAGCGCCGACTGGCGCCGTGCCGGAGCCCGTGCCACGGCGCCCGTGCCCATTGCGGGCAAGGTGCACCGCAGCGGCGAGCCCAACAAGAACTGAAATTGAAACTGAAATCGATAGAGATGAAGAAAAAGGAAAAGCTGGTTTGAACGAAGTCGTGATCTACACCGATGGCGCCTGCAAGGGCAATCCCGGCCCCGGCGGCTGGGGCGCGTGGCTCAAGTCGGGCGCCACCGAGAAGGACCTGTTCGGCGGTGAACTCAACACCACCAACAACCGCATGGAGCTGACCGCGGTCATCGAGGGCCTCGCCGCCCTCAAGCGGCCCTGCAAGGTGCTGCTCTACCTCGACAGCCAGTACGTGCGCAAGGGCATCACCGAATGGATCCGCGGCTGGAAGGCCAAGGGCTGGGTCACCGCCAGCAAGGAGCCGGTGAAGAACGTCGAGCTCTGGAAGCGGCTCGACAAGCTGGTGAACGAAGGCGGCCACCAGATCGAATGGCGCTGGGTCAAGGGCCACTCGGGCGACCCGGGCAACGAGCGCGCCGACATGCTGGCCAACAAGGGCGTGGACAAGGCCCTGGGCCGAATCTAGGTAGTCCCGGGGGGCCGTTGATACGAGGCCCCCGCTCGAGGACACCGAGGAACCGGCTCCGCCGGGCCTCAGGTGTCGCCCCCGGCGAGGGGGTTGGCGAAGCGACACGAAGTGCGCGAAGCCTGGGGGAGTGCTAGATGTTCCCGTCGAACATCATCACGTCCACTTCCTCGCCGGGGCCCACGCTGCCCTGGTCGTGGCGCAGCACCACGAGCCCGTTGGCTTCCAGCATCGAGCTGAGCACGCCCGATCCCTGGTTGGCCGCCACGCAGACCTCCGGCAGCGCGCCGGGCACGGTCTTCACGAAACCGCGTTGATATTCGGTGCGGCCCGGCTTCTTGCGGATCGGGCCCGTGGTGCGCGCGCGCAGCAGCGGCGATGGCGCGGCCGCTGCTTCGTGGCAGCCCATCATGCGCAGCAGGGCGGGTCGCACGAAGGCCAGGAACGTCACCATCACGGCCACCGGATTGCCCGGCAGGCCGAACAGCACGGCAGGCTGCGAAGAGGCTTCGCGCGGGATCAGCCCCACCGCCAGCGGACGCCCCGGACGCATCGCCACGCGCCAGAAGGCCATGTCGCCCAGCTTCTGCATCACGTCGCGCGTGTGGTCGGCCGCGCCCGCGCTCACGCCGCCGCTGGTGATGATGGCGTCGGCCTCGCGCGCGGCACGCTGCAGCGTGGCGGCGAGCGCGGCCGGGTCGTCGCGCACCAGGCCGAGATCGACCACCTCGCAGCCCAGCCGGGCGAGCAGGCCGAAGACGGTGTAGCGGTTGCTGTCGTACACCGCGCCTTCGCGTGGCGCTTCGCCCAGGCTCAGGATCTCGTCGCCGGTCGAGAAGCAGGCCACCCGCAGCCGTCGCAGCACGGGCACGCCGGGCAGGCCCAGGCTGGCGACCATGCCGAGCGCGGCGGGCGACAGGCGCTCGCCCTTGCGTAGCGCGGGCTGACCCTTCATGAGGTCTTCGCCGGCAAAGCGGCGGTTGTCGCCGCGGCGCAGCACCCTGGCGGGAAAGCACACGCGGTCGCCGTCGACCTTGCAGAACTCCTGCGGAATGACGGTGTCGAGGCCCGCCGGCATCATCGCGCCGGTCATGATGCGCACTGCGTCGCCAGGCCCGAGAGTGCCGCGCCAGGCTGCCCCGGCCAGCGCCGTGCCTGCCACGCGCAGCGCGACGGAGGCGTCGATGGGGGCGTTGTCGGGCAGCACTGCGCCGTCGAAGGCGTAGCCGTCCATGGCGGAGTTGTCGTGCGGCGGAACGCTGACGGGCGAGACGATGTCCTCGGCCAGCACGCGGCCGAGGGCGTCGAACAGCGAGATGCTCTCGCGCTGGGTGACGACGGCAGTGGCCGTCAGCTGGGAAAGAAAGGCGTGGACCGCCTCGACGCTCAGGTCGGCGGCGCCGTCGTGGCCCGCGAGGGCTGAAGAGGCGATGTCGGCAATGCGGCTCATCGGTTTTCGAGGGCGTGCAGTTCGGCCAGGGTATTGGCGTTGAAGAAGGCGTCGGGCGCGTCGCCGGGACGGTCGAAGGGCACGTGCACCGCGCGGTGCTGCGAGATCCATGCATGGACCTTGCGGCCGCCGGCGGCGGTGTAGCGAAGCAGGCTGTCGCGCAGTTCGGCGCGCAGCAGGCAGAAGACGGGTTGGGGCCGCAGCGCCGGCCCGTCTTCGGTGGCCTCGGGGGCGAGGGCCATGGCGATGTCGGCCTGGCCGGCGATCGCGGCTTCGGCGAGCCGGGCGGCGAGGTCGGACGGGAACAGGGGCGTGTCGCAGGGCACGGTCAGCAGCCATGGCGTGGAGCAGTGCTCCAGCCCGGCCAGGAAGCCCGCCAGCGGGCCCGGGTAGTCCGGGAGGCTGTCGGGCCACACCGGCACGCCGAGGGCCTCGTATTCGGCCAGGTTGCGGTTGGCATTGACCATGAGCGGGCCGACCTGCGGCGCCAGCCGCCGCATCGCATGCAGCGCCAGCGGTTCCCCGTTGAAGGGCTGGAGCCCTTTGTCGATGCCGCCCATGCGCGAACCGCGTCCGCCGGCCAGCAGCAATCCCGTGATGTCGGCGGGCGCGATGACGGCGTGCGCGGGCATGGCGGCCGCCTGCCTCATCCGCCGATGTAGCTCATCTCGACGCGGCGCGGCGCCTTGTCGTGGGCGCCGCCGTCGCCTTCCGGACCGTGCAGGGCGCGCAATTCGGAATAGCGGTCGGCACGGCCCTGCCAGATGTGGCCGATGGCAGAGGCGATGTCCTCGTCGCTGGCGCTGCCGCGCAGCAGCGGGCGAAGGTCGTGGCCGGCGCTGGCGAAGAGGCACAGGTAGAGCTTGCCTTCGGTCGAGAGCCGCGCGCGGCTGCAGTCGTGGCAGAAGGCCTGGGTGACGCTGCTGATGACGCCGATCTCGCCGCTGCCGTCCGCATAGGCCCAGCGCCGGGCGGTCTCGCCGGGCGTGGTGGCTCCCATCGGCACCAGCGGGAATTCGGAATGGATGCGCGTGATGACGTCGGCCGAGGGCAGCACCTCGTCCATGCGCCAGCCGTTGGTGGCGCCCACGTCCATGTACTCGATGAAGCGCAGGATCACCTTGCCGCCGTGGTGCGTGCGGAAGTAGCGCGCCATCGGCAATATTTCCTGCTCGTTGGTGCCGCGCTTGACCACCATGTTGACCTTGACGGGGCCCAGTCCGGCGGCCAGCGCCGCGTCGATGCCGGCCAGCACGTCGGCCACCGGGAAGTCGACGTCGTTCATCTGGCGGAACACCGCGTCGTCGAGGCTGTCGAGGCTGACGGTCACGCGCTGCAGGCCGGCGGCGTGCAGCCGGGCGGCCTTGCGCGCGAGCAGGGAGCCGTTGGTGGTCAGCGTCAGCGCCAGCGGCTCGCCGGTGGGCGTGCGGATCGCGGCGAGCTGCTCGATCAGGCCCTCGATGTTCTTGCGCAGCAGCGGCTCTCCACCGGTCAGCCGGAGCTTGCGCACGCCGTGCGAGGCGAACAGGCGGGCCAGCCGTGTGATTTCCTCGAAGCTCAGCAGCGCGCTGTGCGGCAGGTACTTGTAGTCCTTGTCGAACACGTCCTTGGGCATGCAGTAGCTGCAGCGGAAGTTGCAGCGGTCGGTCACGCTGATGCGCAGGTCGGTCAGCGGCCGGCCCAGGCGGTCGAGCAACATGCCCGTGGCGGGCACGGCTACCTCCGGCACGGCCACCGTGGGGCGTGCGCGGCCGATGCTGGAGATCGGAATGACGGTGCTGCTGCTGTTCTTCATGGGTTCACGGGGCGGGGCCTGATTTTGCGCCAGGCTCCAAGGGCCTGTGGAACACAGGCTACTTGATCACCGCCGCATAAATCATGTCCCGGGTCAATGTTCTGTAATGTGTCCTGAATTTCGGCGACTGCAGCATCAGCACCACGAACATCTCGTTCTTCGGGTCGACCCACATGTAGGTGCCGCCCGCGCCGCCCCAGTTGTATTCGCCGCCGGCCGAGGGGTAGGGCGCCTCGCCGTCGTTGCGGCGCACGGCAAAGCCCAGGCCGAAACCGTAGCCCGGTCCCGGCAGGTACAGCGGGCCGGGCACGATGCCGGCGCCCGCGTTGGAATGATCGGCGGTCATCAGCGCGATGGTGCGCGGGCCTAGGTAGCGCTTGCCGTCGAGCGAGCCGCCGTTGATCAGCATCTGCAGGAAGCGCGCGTAGTCGTTCGCGGTCGACACCAGCCCGCCGCCGCCCGATTCGTACCTGCGCACCACGCGCGGGTCGTTGAATTCGGCGCCCACGCCGAAGCTGCGGTCGTTGGGCAGCGGCTCGGCGATGCGCGGCTGGCGCGCCGGCTCGGGCACGTAGTAGGTGGTGTCCTTCATGCCGAGAGGGTCGAAGAGCCGGGCTTTCTCGAACTGGTAGAGCGACTGGCCCGACGCCACCTCGATCACGCGCCCGAGGATGTCGGTCGACTGGCTGTAGTCCCAGGTCGTGCCGGGCTGGTAGGCCAGCGGCAGCTTGGCCAGGCGCTGGGAGAACTCGGCCAGCGTCGGGTCGCCGGCGCCCAGGTCGGCGGCGTTGTAGGCCTGCTTCACGAGGCCCGGGCCGAAGAAGCCGTAGGTCAGGCCCGAGGTGTGGCGCATCAGGTCCTGCACGGTGATCGGGCGGCGCGCGGGCACCGTCTCGAGCACCGGCTTGCCGTCGGCGCCGGGCTTCTCGACGCCCACGGTCATGCTGGCGAACTCGGGCAGGTAGGCCGAGATCGGGTCGTCCAGCTTCAGGCGGCCGTCTTCCACCAGCATCATCGCGGCCACCGTGGTGATGGGCTTGCTCATCGAGTAGATGCGGAAGATGCCGTCGCGCGGCATCGGTGTGCCGGCCGCGCTGTCGAGCCTGCCGACAGGCTCGAACCACGCCACCTTGCCCTGTCGCGCCACAAGCAGTACCGCGCCCGGGATCTTGCCGGCGGCCACGTCGGCCTTGAGCACGTCGGTGAGCATCTGCAGGCGCTCGGTCGAGAGGCCGACCTGCTCCGGCTTCGCGGCGGGCAATTGCTGCGCCGCCGCAAGCAGGGGAAGGGCCAGGCCCAGGCCGAGCACGGCCGCGCGCAGGTTGCGCTTCAGGAATCTCATGGTGTCGTCTCCGTCTTGTCGTGGTGGGTGAAAAACCGCAACCGCCCGGCGGTCTCGCGTGCCGCCTTCGCTGAACTCCCCTCGGGGGCTATCCGCGGCAGAGCTTCAGGTTCGTGCGCGTGGCGCGGACCACGGGCAGGAAGATCTCGGCGTCGGCCGGCGGGTAGTTTTCCTTGATGCCGTCGTCGGTGCGGGCGGCGTCCTCGGCCAGCGGCTGCAGCGTCTTCAGGCAGGCGGCGCGGTCGTTGAGCTTGAACTGCGTGAGCGCGAGGTCGTTGCGCAGCCAGGCCTTGGTGATCCAGTCGAGGGTCTTGTCGCAGTCCGACAGCACGGGGGCGAGGGTGGTCTGCGCCGTGGCGTAGTCCTTCGCGTCGTACAGGCGCTTGAAGCTCTTGCGCGAGCCGGCCACGGCCTTGTCGGTGCAGGCGGGGGCGGGGCGGATGTAGGCGCCCTCGAAGCCGGCGCGCATGCCGCAGTAGTCGCGGCACTGGTCCGATCCGTTGGTCGTGACCTGCACCTTGTCGGCATTCAACGCGAAGCTCAGCACGCATCCCGTGTCGTCGAGCTTGGCCTTGCCGCGCGCGATGGTGCCGTCCAGCGCGCAGGTGTGTGCGTTGGCGCCGATGGTGGTGATGTCGAAGTGCCCGTTGGGCTTGACGCGCAGCGAGCCGCTGCCGCCTTCGTAGATGTAGTCGCCGGCCGGCGGCGTGGCGGGCTCGGCGGCGGCGAGGCCGGCGCCAAGGAGCAGTACGAGGGGAAGGATGCGTGCGAGCTTCATCGTTTGAGATCTCCCGGAAACGTGCTGCAGGGCAGTGTATCGGTCGTTTCAGGAAGCTTCCGCGGCCATCGGAAATGGCCGGTTTGCACCATCCATGCCTCATATGTCTTGACATAGACAATGAGAATTCCTATCATTTGGACGCCTGAGTACGCAGCACGTCGACGACGCAAAGGGCTCTTCCAATCAAGGAGCTTCCCGACCGTGCCGTACACCCTCCCAGCCTTGCCCTATGCCTTCGATGCGCTCGAACCCCACATCGACGCGCAGACCATGGAAATCCACCACGGCAAGCACCACCAGACCTACGTGAACAACCTCAACGCGGCCCTGAATGGCACGCCGCATGAGGAAACACCGCTCGAAGAGCTGATCGCCGGCGTCGAGCAGCTGCCCGAGGCGCTGCGCGCGCCGGTGCGCAACAACGGCGGCGGCCACGCCAACCACACCCTGTTCTGGACCGTGATGGCCCCCGTCGGCCAAGGCGGCGGCGGTGCACCTGCTGGAGCGCTGGCCAACGCCATCGACGCCGACCTGGGCGGCTTCGATGCGTTCAAGGAAGCTTTCACCAAGGCTGCCCTCACGCGCTTCGGCAGCGGCTGGGCGTGGCTGTCGGTGGGCCCCGGCGGCAAGCTCGCGGTGGAAAGCAGCGGCAACCAGGACAGCCCGCTGATGCGCGGCATCGGCTCGGGCAACACGCCGATCCTCGGGCTCGACGTGTGGGAGCACGCGTACTACCTCAAGTACCAGAACCGCCGCCCCGAATACATCGCGGCCTTCTACAACGTCGTGAACTGGGCCGAGGTGGCCCGGCGCCACGCTGCCGCCACCGGCGGCTGAGGAGCAAGCCCATGAACGAGCCGCAGCAGGGCACGGTGGCGCAGGGCGGTCGGCCGAGGCCCGTGCGGCCGATGCGCGAATGGATCGGCTTCGCCATCGTCGCGGCGGGTGCGCTGGTGGGCGTCGTCCAGTTCTGGCAGTTCGTGCGATCCGATCCGCTGGTGTGGAACGCCTTGCTCGGCGGCTCGGTCGCCGCGCTGGCGACGGCGCTCGGCACGCTGCCGGTGCTGTTCTCGCAGAAGCTGCCGGAGCGGCTGCAGGACACGCTGTTCGGATTCGGCGCCGGCGTGATGCTCGCGGCCAGCGCCTTCTCGCTGATCATCCCGGGCCTGGAGGCCGCGAAGAACGCGGGCACCTTCGGCGGCGGGAGCTGGGCCGCGGGCGGGGTGATCGGCTCCGCCATCCTGCTCGGCGGCATCGTCCTGATGCTGCTGGACCGCGTGCTGCCGCACGAGCACTTCATCAAGGGGCGCGAAGGCAACGCCGCGAAGCAGCTGCGCCGTACCTGGCTCTTCGTGTTCGCGATCGCGCTGCACAACGTGCCGGAAGGCCTGGCCATCGGCGTGGGCTACGCGGCCAACAACGGGCTGCGCGCCGACGCGCTGGCCACCGGCATCGCCATCCAGGACGTGCCCGAGGGCCTGGTGGTCGCGGTGGCGCTGCTGGCCGCCGGCTACAGCCGCGTGTTCGCGGTGCTGATCGGCATGCTCTCGGGACTCGTGGAGCCGCTGGGCGCCGTGCTGGGCGCGGCAGTGGTGGGCCATTCGGCGATGCTGCTGCCCTGGGGGCTGGGCTTCGCTGCGGGCGCGATGCTTTTCGTGATCAGCCACGAGATCATTCCCGAATCGCACCGCAAGGGGCACGAAGCCTTCGCCACCAGCGGGCTGATGATCGGCTTCGTGCTGATGATGCTGCTGGATACCGCGCTGGGGTAGGGCTCCCTTCGCAGGACACCGCGGAACCGGCTTTGCCGGGCCGCAGGTGTCGCCCCGCTGAGGGGGCGCGAAGCCTGGGGGGAGGGCCCGGTTCTAGCCGTGCTTGACGGCGACGGTCTTCAGCGTGGTGAAGCCGTACAGGGCCTCGAAGCCCTTCTCGCGGCCGTAGCCGGAAGACTTCACGCCGCCGAAGGGCAGCTCGACGCCGCCGCCGGCGCCGTAGTTGTTGATGAAAACCTGCCCGCTCTTCACGCGCTTGGCCATGCGGAACTGGCGCGCGCCGTCGGCCGTCCAGACGCCGGCAACCAGCCCGAAGTGGGTGGCGTTGGCGAGCGCCACGGCTTCGTCTTCATCGGCGAACTGCATCGCGGCCAGCACGGGGCCGAAGACTTCTTCCTGGGCGAGGCGGTGGTTCACCGGCACGTCGCGCAGCAGGGTGGGGGCCTGGTAGAAGCCGGTCTCGGGCGCTTCCTCGACCACGATGCCTTGCGCCACCATCGGGATGCCGGCGTGCTGCGCGTCGCTCAAAAAGTCCCACACGCGCTGCTGCTGCGTCTGGCGGATCAGCGGGCCCACGTCGAGGTCCATGGCCGCGGGGCCCACGCGCAGCGCTTCGAAGGCATGGCCCAGGCGCTCGAGCAGCGGTTCGTAGATGTCGCGCTGGATCAGCACTCGCGAGCCGGCCGAGCAGGTCTGGCCGGCGTTCTGCACGATGGCGTTGATGACCACCGGAATGGCGGCGTCCAGGTCGGCGTCCGCGAAGATGATCTGCGGGCTCTTGCCGCCCAGCTCCAGCGTGACGGGGCAATGCCGCTCGGCCGCGACCTGCTGGATCAGCGTGCCGATCTTCGGGCTGCCGGTGAAGCTGATGTGGTCGATGCCCGCATGCCGGGCGAGCGCGTCGCCGACTTCATGGCCGTAGCCCGTCACGATGTTCAGCGCGCCGGCCGGAAAGCCGACATCGGCCGCCAGTTGTGCCACGCGGATCAGCGAAAGGCAGGCGTCTTCCGCCGGCTTCACCACGCACACATTGCCCGCCGCCAGGGCGCCGCCCACGCTGCGCCCGAAGATCTGCATCGGGTAGTTCCAGGGAATGATGTGGCCGGTAACGCCGTGCGGCTCGCGCCAGGTGAAGACGCTGTAGCCGTCCTGGTAGGGAATGGTCTCGCCGTGCAGCTTGTCGCAGGCGCCGGCGTAGAACTCGAAGTAGCGCACCAGCGCCACGGCGTCGGCACGGGCCTGCTTGACGGGCTTGCCGCAGTCGCGCTGCTCGATCAGCGCGAGCTCGTCGACATGCTCGGCGATCTTCTGCGAGAGCTTGAAGAGAAGGCGGCCGCGGTCGGCGGCGCTGACCTTGTGCCAGACACCCTCGAAGCAGTCGCGCGCGGCGCGCACGGCGGAGTCGATGTCGGCGGCGTTGCTGCGCTGGATTTCGTCGAAGGGCTGGCCGTCGGAGGGATCGATGACCGGCAGGGTGCGGCCGGAGGAGGACGGAACGTCCGCGTTGGCGATGTAGTTGAGCTGCATGGGGCTGGATTTTGCGCGAAGCATGCAAAAGCCGTGGCCGCCGCCCGGCACAAACCCCAACCGCTACTTGGCGGCAGTTTTCGGCAGCGCCTTCACCGCGTTCAGCATGCGCTCCACGTGCTTGTCCGGATTCAGGTTCTGGTAGTAGTAGGCCACCTTGCCGTCCGGCGCGATCACGTACGACAGGCGGTTGGCGAAATCGGGCCGGGTCTGCATCAGCGCGTCGAAGCCCTGGATCACGGTCTTGCCCTCGTCGGAGGCCACCGGAAAGCGGCTCTGGCAGGACTTGACCGAGAACCTGGACAGGGTACCTATGTCGTCCGCCGAAACGCCGATCACGCTGGCGCCCAGCGCGGCGAACTGATCGATGGCTTCGGCGAAGGCATGGGCCTCGATCGAGCAGTCGTTGGAGTCGGCCGCCGGAAAGAAGTACACCACCACCGGGCCCTTGGCGAGCGCGTCGGCCAGCGAATAGCGGAAGGTCTTGCCGCCGAGGGCGGCGTTGGCGGTGAACTTGGGAACGGGATCGCCGATGTCCAGGGCGGCCCAGGCAGGATGTGCAAGGGCGGTAAAAAACGCCATCCAGGCGATGCGGTGGAGGTGCGAACGAGCCATGATGTAACTCCGCAGCGGTGTGGATCGAATTCTAGGTCGGAGCCTTCGCAAGAAAAGCCTTGAAACCGATACAAGCCGGCCAGCGTAAAGAACGAGAACGAACAGGACAGTCGGACACCACGATGAGAAGAAGAGAAGAACTGAGCAACGGAAGCACCATCATGAACGCCTGGTTCTCAACCTTTCTGCGCATCGCGCTTGCGGGCGCCCTGGCCGCGGTGCTCGGCGCCTGCGGCTCGCTGCCGCCGGCGCGGGAGCGGCCCGCGGAGTTCGCCGCCTCCGCCGATTCTTCGACCATGCTGGCGAAGATCGTCGCCGCCTCGACGCCGCCCGAGGAGCATTCGGGCTTCCGGCTGATGCCGCTGGGCGTGTATTCGCTCGACGCGCGCCTCCAGCTCGCCCAGCGGGCGCAGCGCTCGCTGGTGGTGCAGTACTACCAGCTCGAGAACGACCCCGTCGGCCGCCTGCTGCTGCGCACGCTGCGCGAGGCGGCGATGCGCGGCGTGAAGGTGCGGGTGCTGGTGGACGACCTCTACACCGTCAAGAGCCAGCAGCTGCTGCTGGCGCTGTCGGAGACGCCCAATGTCGACGTGCGCCTGTTCAATCCCTTCTGCTGCGGGCGCAACGGCTTCCTGTCGCGCTTCGCGGCGTCGCCCTGGGAGATTCCGCGGCTCAACCATCGCATGCACAACAAGCTCTTCATCGCCGATGGCGTGATGGCGGTGGTGGGCGGGCGCAACATCGCCGAGGAGTATTTCGTGCTGAACGAGGCACAGAACTTCATCGACATGGACGCGCTGGTGGTCGGCAAGGTGGTGCCGCAGCTCGAGTCGATCTTCGACGCCTACTGGAACAGCCAGCAGGTCTGGCCCATCGCCGACATCGTGACGGGCGAGGGCGGTCGCAAGCCGAATGGCGCCGACTTCGACAGCTGGGTGGGCATGGCGGCACCGCCGCCGAAGGTGGTGCTGCCGCCGTCCGACATCCTGGGCTACGGCCCCATCGCCGAGGAGCTCGACGCCGGCCGCATGGGCCTGCTGTGGGGCGAGGCGCGCGCCATTGCCGATCCGCCCACCAAGCCCACGACCATGACGGCGGATGAGGCCATCGCCACCAGCGTCACGATGAAGGTCTGGGCGCTGCTGCTCGACGCCCAGAGCGAGGTCGACCTGACCTCGCCCTACCTGGTGCCGGGCGAGCGCGGCATGGAGGCGTTCCAGGACCTGGGCCGGCGCAAGGTCAAGCTCACGCTGCTGACCAATTCGCTGGCCGCCAACGACGAGCCGCTGGTGCACACCGGCTACGCGCGCTACCGTGAGAAGCTGCTGCAAAGCGGCGCCGACCTGTACGAGCTGAGCCCGCAGCGAACCACCGCGGGCGAACGCTTCGGCATGTTCGGCAAGTCGCTCGGGCGGCTGCATGCCAAGACCGCCGCCATCGACAAGAGGCGCATCTTCATCGGCTCGATGAACCTCGATCCGCGCTCGGCCAGCCAGAACACCGAGATGGGGCTGGTGGTCGACAGCCCGCAGTTGGCGCGCGAGATGCTGCGCGTCATCAACATCAGCAAGCTGCAGAACTCCTACCGGCTGCGGCTGGCCAAGGACACCGGCACGCTGGAGTGGCTCACCAACGACGGCGAGAAGGAGATGATCCTGACGACCGAGCCGGAGTCGGGCTTCTTCAAGCGCTTCTACAACATGCTCATCGCGCCGATCGTTCCCGAGATGCTGTTGTAGCCTCGGGGGATGGCGCAGACCTTCACCTCGTTGTCCGCCCCGCAGGTCATGCTGTGGGGCCTGCTTTTCTTCGGCGGCATCTATCTTTGCTTCGGCGCCGCCACCTGGCTGCTGACGAAGCGCGTGCTGCCGGCGCTCGGCGTCGGGCGGGTGCTCGATCCGCGGCCGCTGCAGCCGGGGCAGCTGCGGCGCGAGCTGACGCAGTCGGGCGTGTCGGTGCTGATCTTCGGGCTGGGCATGGTGTTTCCGTGGGGGCTGCTGCAGCTGGGCTGGGCGCGGCTCGATCCCGATGCGGGGTGGCGGCAGATCGCGGTGGAAATCATCGTGCTCGCGATCTGGAACGACGTGCATTTCTGGATCAACCACCGGCTGCTGCACACGCGCTGGCTGCGGCGTTTCCATGGACCGCACCATCGCTCGTTCGTGACCACGCCGTGGTCGACCTACAGCTTCCACCCGATCGAGGCGCTGATGCTGGGCAACGTGATCCTGCTGCCGATGGTGGTGCACGACTTCAGCTTCTGGTCGCTCGCGGCTGTGCCGGTGTTCAGCCTGTTCTTCAACTGCATCGGGCACTCGAACTACGACTTCTTCACCGGCGTGTCGTACAGCCACTGGTTCGCTGCTAGCCGCCGGCACCATCTGCACCACGCGGTGCACAACGGCAACTACGGCTTCCAGTTCACCTTCATGGACCGGCTGTTCGGCACGCGCGTTGCGGCCGACGCGGCCGAACCGGTTCTCCAGGCTTTCCGAAAGAAGCATGGCGCCACGGCCTGACGCGGGCCGCCGCCTGCCTTTGCTGCGCCACTGGCGCGACTGGCAGAGCCTCGCCTACCTCGTGGCTCTGCCCGCGTTGGCGACGTGGCAGTGGTTCCACGGCTTCGACGTGCTGCTCTACGGTCTGATGCTGTTCCTGACGCTCGGCGTCGGCGTGATCCACCACAACCACGTGCACCTGCGGATGTGGCGCAGCAGGCGCCTGAACAGGCTCACCGATTTCTGGATCACGCTGCTGCAGGGCCATCCGACCTTCGTGTTCTGGCCCGCGCACGTGGCCAACCATCATCGCCACCGGCACGGACCGAAGGACGTGGCGCGCACCTATCGCTTCGGCGGCGACACCAACCACCTGTGGGGTTACCTGCTGCATCCGTTCCAGGCCGTGTGGGTGCTGATGCCGCTCTTCTTCGCGTGGCTCGGGCGGCTGCGGCTGCATCGCCGCGGGGCCTGGCGCTACTGCATGGCGCAGTACGCGGTGTGGCTGGCGAGCTGGGCGGTGCTGCTGGCGATCGACTGGCGCAAGGCGCTGCTGTTCGTGATCGTGCCGCAGCTGCACGGCCTGCACTGGTTGCTGGCGACCAACTACCTGCAGCACGCGCACGCCGACGGCCGGAAACCTATGCGGAAGGAGGCGCCGGGGGCATCGCGCGATACCGCGGGTAGCCGCTTGAACTACGCACGCAATTTCGAAGGGCTGGTGAACCCGTTGCTGTTCAACATCGGCCTGCACACCGCACACCACGAGAACCCGCATGCCCACTGGTCCGAGCTCACCCGCCTGCATCGCGCGCACTACCGCGCGCAGGTGGACCCCGTGCTCAACGAGGGCGGGCTGGTGCCGTACATGGTGCGCGTCTTCGTGCTGGGGGCCGTGTGGCCGCGTTTTCGCAGCCGCCCGCTGATGCCCCGCGATTCATCAACTCACTGAACCATGCCTGTCTCATTCCAACGCGTGTACCTAGAAAGCGCCGGCTACTTCATGCCGGGCGAGCCGATTTCCAACGACCGCATGGACGCGTACATCGCGCCGCTCAACCGCATGTCGGAGCGCATCAAGCGGCGCATCCTGGCGGAGAACGGCATCCTCACGCGGCACTACGCGATCGACGCCGAAGGCGTGACCCGGCACACCAATGCGCAACTGGCGGCCGGCGCGATCCGCGACTGCCTGCAGCGCGGCGGCGCGGAGCTGTCGCGGGTGTCGCTGCTGGCCAGCGGCTCGTCGGGCGGCGATACGCTGATGCCGGGCTTCGCCAACATGATCCAGGGCGAGCTGGCGGCACAGCCCATGGAAACGCATTCGGTGCACGGCATCTGCGCGGCGGGCGTGTCGGCGATCCAGACGGCCGCGCAGGGCATCGAGCTGGGCGCGCATCGCTCGGCGATGGCGGTGGCCAGCGAGATGCCGTCGCGCCTCTTCAAGCGTTCGCGCTTCGCGGCTCGCGGCTACGAGACCGACTTCGACTCGCACTTCCTGCGTTGGATGCTGTCCGATGGCGCGGGCGCCTTGCTGCTGTCCGACGGTGCACAGGCCCTGGCGGGCTCGCCGGGCCTGCGCCTGAAGCTGAAGTGGGTGCACCAGCGTGCTTTCTCGGGCGACTATCCGGTCTGCATGCAGCTGGGGCTTACCGAGGACCGCGCGCGCGGCCATCTCGACTTCGGCTCATGGGCCGAGGCCGAGGCTGCGGGTGCGCTGTCGCTGCGGCAGGACATCCGGCTGCTGCCGCACCTGTTCGACATCGGCATCCACGAATACGCGGGGCTGGTACGTGACGGCTGGGTCGATCCGAAGCGGGTCGACCACTTCCTGTGCCACTACTCGTCGGAGAAGTTCATCCCGGTGGTCGAGGACCTGATGGCCAAGGCCGACCTGTCGATCCCGCGCGAGCGCTGGTGGAGCAACCTCGCGTGGCGCGGCAATACCGGGGCGGCGTCGATTCTCGTGATGCTGGCCGAGTTCCTGCACACCAGGTGGCTGAAGCCGGGCGAGCAGATCTTCTGCTACGTGCCGGAATCGGGGCGCTTCATGGCGGCGTACATGCTGCTGGAGGTGGAAGCTGTCGATGCCGCGCCTGTCGTGGTGGCGCCGCGCGCGGCGGCGGTTCCCGATGACGACCTCGTGATCGCTCCCCCGCACGACCCCGACGCCGCACCCGAGGGGCTGGGCGCGCTGCTGACCGAGCTGGCCGCCATCTGGCACGACTACCGCTCGCGCGCGTGGCGCACGCCGCTGATCCGCCAGATCCGCGAGCGCCGCTTCGCCGTGCCCGACTACCTGAACTGGATGGAGCAATGGGTGCCGCAGGTGCGCGAGGGCAGCAAGTGGATGCGCGAAGGCGCCGCCTCGCTGAGCGAGCCGTACCAGATGCTGGCCTCGCTGATCGGCGTGCACGCGGGCGAGGAGCAGAACGACTTCAACATCCTCTTCAGCGACTATCGCAAGGCCGGCGGCATGGTCGAGAACATCGAGGAGCTGCGCCGCAACCCCGGCGGCGAGGCGCTCAATGCCTACCTGCACGGCCTGGCCGCAACGCGCGACCCGATCGGCCTGCTGGGGGCGATCTACATCATCGAGGGCACGGGGCAGCGCATCGTGCCGGCGCTGCTGCCGTTGCTCAAGGCCAGCCTGAAGCTGCCACCGGATGTTTTCCGCTTCCTCGAATACCACGGCCACAACGACGAGAACCACCTGAGCCGCTGGCTCACGGCCGTGGAGATGGTGATGGCCGTGGAAGGGCAGGCGCGCGCCGCCGGCCAGATCGTCGAGACCGCGCGACACACGGCCGCGCTATACCTGATGCAGTTCCAACACATCACGCAGCGAATGCCCCATGGATCGAACGCCTGAATTCCTGACGCAAGCCCACGACGAGCGCGACCCCAGCCCCTGGCTGGCGCTCTACCTCGACCAGAGCACGCCGCTGCCCGACGACGTCAAGGCCGCCTGGCTGGCCGATTCGAGTTCGGGCTCGCGGCAGTACCTGCTGCCGTTCCTGAGGCCGATCGCGCGGCTGACGATCATCCTGATCCAGATTGCCAAGGTCTTCGTGCCGCGCAACTGGTCGCATTCGATCCTGCTGCATCGGCTGCTGGCCTGGGGGCTGAAGCGCTTCGTGTCGCCGGAGGCCAACTGGCTGATCCTGCGGCACTTTCACCTGGGCTCGCAGATCCTGGCCTTCATCGGGCGGAATTCGCCGGCGCCGGTGGCCACCAACCCGCTGGAGCCGGCCGACATCGACGCGCTGAAGGACGAGATGTTCCTGAAGCACGACCTGAACCTCTTCAACTTCGTGATCCGGCTGAACACCGCGCTGCGCGACAGGGGGCTGGCGCTGTGCAAGGCCGAGAAGGTCGATTTCTCGATGATCCGGGAGCCTGGGCTGCGGCTGGAGGACATGCCTCAGGGCAGGCTGAATTTCCTGGACCTGCAGAGCGCCATCGAGCTCTTCACGCCGCTGTACCAGCTGATGCTCACGGACAACGATTTCTGGCGCGCGGCCAACTCCCTGCAGCTGGACGAGACCATCGGCATCTATGCGGCGACGATCCTGAACGCGCCGGAACACCTGATCCTGGTCAACAACAAGCACCCGCTGGTGCCGCTGTCGACCCTGCGGGCGGGGCACCGGCTGGTGATCCACGGGCTGTCGACCGAAATGCTTCACAGCCTGCTGCAGCGGATGCAGGCGGCGCACCAGAAGGCCGAAAACGCCGGCCAGCCGGAGACAACCCTGTACGAGCAGCCACTTGCATAGGCGTATGCTGCCCCCAGATGCAGGCCATGAACACGACCGATAATCCGTCTCCCAGGACCGATCTGGCAGTGACCCACGTGTTGGCGCAACTGCTGGAGAAGCTTGAGCACAGCGCCGTACCCGTTGGGGCGGAGCAGTACCGTTCCGTGGTCGAACACCTCGTGCATGAGTTCGAGGACGTCGAGCAGGGCGCCGAACTAGGTCGCCTGCTCGATGCCTATCCGGCCGCGGCCGAGGTCTACGAGAACCTCAATTACAAGCACGCCGGGCTTTGCCGCTCGGCGTTGGACGCTTCCCTGGCGGCCGAAATCGGTGCCCGGGAAGCCATTGCACGCGCAATGCGCCGTGCAGAACCGAACAGCAAGGACAAGATGCATGGCGAAGGGTGAAGTGAAGACTGCGGTGGTGGCGGACGGGCTGCGCTACAAGTCGAAGGCGCCGGGCTCGCCGTTCCGCGCCTCGGCGTCGTTCAGCGGGGCGACCATGTCGTGCTTCATGTGCGGCAAGCACCGCGTGCGCTCCCAGCTGCGCACCCGCCAGGTGCTGGGCAAGTCGCAGACCGTGTGTGCGCCTTCGTGCAAGGCGCTGGACGAAGCCCTCGAATAGGGCCTTGGCGGTGCCTGATGGGGTACCCAGCTACCACATCGAGGAGGCATTTTGGCGACATTTCCTCGTGCATAAATCACGGAATGGGCTTCCACGTCGCGGGTAATCGCTATACAGTTGGACACAAATGATGCATGTAATTGCATGTAATCAAAAGTCCTATTAGTAGCTGATTTCCAATGAATTGCTGCCACGCCGTCCGTACCCCCTGCGGGCTACGGAATTCAACCTTTGCCAGGGGGTTCTGCCATGGGTAAGTCGCGCCACGTCGTTATGCAGGTGGTCCGGCGTTCCTCCGGCAGCGCGACGCACCACGTCGAATTCCTGATGGACGACAACTTCGCCGAGCGCCTGCGCCAGCTGCGCTCGCTGGTGCCGCCGCTGGGCAGCCTCAACAAGCAGCGCGACCTGGTCATCGACAAGGTGCGCGTGCGCCTGCCCAACGCCATCTGGCGCTCGGGCAACGAAATCGAGATGGACGGCGGCGTGGACGGCTCCTGCATCGTCATCGCGGCCGAAGGCTCGTTCAACTGCGGCGGCAAGGACCGCAAGACGCGCGAGAAGCTCGTGACCTACAACTTCTCGATCGCGCGCCTGATCGAGCTGCACGCCGAGCGCCCCGAAGGCGAAACCATCTACATCCGCGACGGCGTGTTCGCCAACGACGAGCCGGCCGAGTCGCCGGCCGGTCGCTGGGTCGCGTCGATGCACGAGCTGGAAGTGGTGATGCGGGTGCCGGATGCTCCGTCCGACTTCGACACCCTGCACGATCTGCAGATGCGCCCCGAGCACCAGCAGGCCGGTGGCAACACGACGACCCGCGCCACCTTCTTCTGAGCGATTGAGCGCGGTCCGACGCCGTCAGCGCGCGGCCGCCGCCTCGGGTGCCACGCCCACCGGCGTGTACTGCGCCCGGTTATCCGCGAGCCAACGCTCCGACAAGCTGCTGTCCTGCTGCATCGGATGGAAATCCGCGCGCAGGTAGCTGCGCCAGCCGGCAACGTTGCCGCGCAGCAGGCCGTTGCGACCCAGCAGGATGCGCGCGGCGCTCTTCCAGGTCGACCATTTCCACAGCTGCTTTTCGTGGCGCAGGTTGTCGATGGTCTGGCGCATCAGGTCGCCCAGGAACATCATCGTGACGCGGCGGAACCAGCGCGTGCGCCATTCGTCGGAGCCGCCCGCGGCCTTGTAGATGTCGAAGGCCACGCTCTTGTGTTCCAGCTCCTCGGCGCTGTGCCACAGCCACATGGTGCGCAACCGGGGCTCGGCCCCGTCGAGGATCTCGGGGTGGGCCAGCAGCCACTCGGCGAACATGGCCGTGAAGTGCTCGGTGGCCGCCGTTACCGCCAGCGCATGACGCGGATCGGCGCCTTCCATCAGTTCCATGCGCTTGCTGGCGCGAGCCGTCCAGCGGTCGACCAGGCCCTGGTTCTCGAGATGGTTGTTGAAGAGCGAATGAATGCGCCGGTGCGTCGCTTCCTGCCCGATGAAGCCGCGCACATCGGCCTTGTGCTGCTCCTGCACCTCCGCCGGCAGCGTGGCGACGGCGTCGCGCACCGCGTCGATGAAGAACTGCTCGCCGAAGGGAAAGCTCATCGACAGCGCATTGAAGAAAGCAGTCGAGAATGCGTCGCCGCCGCACCAGTCGCGGGCAAAGGGCGGTTGCAGGTCGATCAGCAGGCGGCGGACAACGAGATCGGTCATGAAAACAAGCCTCGGAAAAGCACGGTCGGCGTGGGGTGGATCTGTTGGTACAACTCAGTACCGCGAGTCGCCATGTTGCAATTGTGAATTGGTACTGTCAAGTACCTGATCGTAGGAAAATGTGCCGTCCATGAGCGAAACCATCGAAAAAGCGGCTCCCTCCAAGTCTGCCGAGGGCCCCGGAAGCGAGCACTATGCGCGCCTGCTGCAGGGCATGGCGCATGCCGTCGCGGCCAAGGGCTACGCCGAAACCACCATTGCCGACATCGTGCGCGAGGCCGCCGTGTCGCGCCGCACTTTCTACGAACACTTCAGCACCAAGACCGAGTGCCTGATCGCGCTCTACGAAACCGCCAGCCGCCTCGCGCTGCAGACCGTGAGCGAGGCTTTCGACCCGGCGCAGCCGTGGCACGCGCAGGTCGAGCAAGCGATGACGGCGTACTTCGATTACCTCGCCCAAGACCCGGTGCTGCTGCGCACGCTGTTCGTCGAGATCCTGGGCCTCGGAATGCCGGGGCTCGTGGTGCGGCGACGGGTGAACGACGAGATCGCCAACTTCATCCAGGTCGCCATCAACACCAGCAGCAACGGCAGCGCGGAGGGGCCCGCCGTGCACCTGACAAGCGAAATGGCGATGACGGTGGTGGGCGGCATCAACGAGCTGGTTCTGCAGGCCATCGAGCAGAACCGCGCGGGCGATCTGCGCGAGCTGGTGGCGCCCGCCACGCGGCTGGTGCGCGCCGTGGCGGCCGAGAGCCGGCGCTAGGCCTGCTTCGGCGTCGTCGCGGCCAGCCGCAGCGTCAGCAGGCCCGCCAGGGTCAGCGACAGCAGCACGCCGAGATAGGGCAGCACGTCATGCAGCGGCGCTCCCATCTGGTTGAGCCGCAGCGAGGCCTGGATGCCCGCCGTGCTCGGAAAGAGCCAGCGCAACGCCTGCAGCGGCTCCGGCAGGGCTTCCACGGGCCACGAGAAGCCCGAGAGGAAGGCCATCGGCAGCGCGGTGAACAGCAGCACCTGCAAGGCTCGTTCGCGGTCGCGGAACCAGCAGCCCAGCAGCAGGCCCAGCGTGCAGATCGCCGGTACGTAGAAGGCGAGCAGCACCAGCGCTCCCCACGGATTGCCGCCGCGCGGATAGTCCTGCAGGAAGAACACCCAGCCGAAGTAGAAGACGCCGCTGAGGAAGCCGAAGCCAGACAGCGCCCCGAGCCGCCCCAGCCAAGCCCCCATCGAGGCCCGCAGCCGTCCGGCCTCGGCCCAGGTGCCCGCCAGCATCGCCACGCCCATCAGCAGCGTCTGCTGCAGGATCAGCAAGGCCACCGCCGGCACCACGTAGCTGCCGTAGCCCTCGGTCGGGTTGAACAGCGCGACGAGCTGCGTGTTGAGCGGACTGCGGCTGCGCGCCGCCTGGATCGCGCTCTGGCCGCCGGCCTGCAGCTTGCGGATCTCGACGCCCGCCGACACCGTGCCCACGGCCTCCGAGAAGCCGTACAGCACCGCCTTGTTGAGCAGCGCATAGGCGCCGTTGCCCTCGATGGTGACCACCGCCGAGGTGCCGCGCAGCACGTTGCGCTTCAGGTCGGCCGGCAGCAGCGCATAGCCTTCGATCTCGCCGCGCCACAGCGCCTCCTGTGCCTCGCCCACGTCGCCCGTGACCATGCGCACGTCGATGCGCGGATTGGCCTGCGCGAAGCGTGCGATCTGCCGCGACAGCGCGGTGTGGTCCTGGTCGACCACCGCCACCGGCACGCGCGTCACGGCCTGTGTGCCGTATGGCCACGGATAGAAGAAGCCATAGATGATCGGCGCGAGCAGCATGATCAGCAGCACGCCCTTGTCGCGCAGCACGGCGAGCGCGGTCTCGCGCCACGCGGAGCCGAAGCGAAGCGGTTCGGTGCCGGTCATCGTCCCCCCCAGCTCTCGGGCGCCTTGGCGGCCTTCACCAGCGCCGCAGCGCATGCGGCGAGCAGCACACCGGTGCCCAGCGCCATCCACAGCGGCGTCGCCACCGAATACGCCACCGGCGCGCCCATCTGCAGCTGCTCCATCTGCACGCGGATGTAGTGCGTGTAGGGCAGCAGGTTGGCCCAGACCTGCGCCAGCAGAGGCATCGCGACCAGCGGAAAGCCCACGCCGCCGAACGCGAAGGCCGGCGCGGTGATGAAGCCCGTGGCCGAAAGAGCCGTGCGCAGCGAACGAGTGAGCGCCGCCACGAAGGCCCCCAGCGCGATCGACAGCGCCAGGAAAACCAGCAACGCGAACAGCGTCCACCCGAGCGAGCCGACCGGATGCCACCCGCGGCCCGCGGTGATCCACAGCATGGCAGCCAGTGCCACCACCGAGAGGCTCGCGAACGGCAGCGCCAGCTTGCCCGCCAGCGCGGCCAGGGCTTCATGCCATCGCGGCGAGGCGCCGAGCCATCCGCCGATGCTGCGGTCGCGCAGTTCGCGGCCCACGGCCCACGCACCGGCCGTCATCGCAAGGATGTGCAGCAGCGCCGGGATCAGCGCGGCGCCCAGGAACTGCTCGTAGTCGGTCGAGGTGTTGAACAGCGCCACCATGCTGGCCTTGACCGGTTCCATGCTCACGCGCGCGGCCTTCATCGACTCGCCGCGCTTGTTGCGCACCGTGAGCTCGACACCGCCGGAGACGGTGGCCACGGCGGTGCGCACGTCGCGCTGGATCAGGCTCGAGTGCGTGCCGAGCTGCGCGTTGTGCAGCAGCACGACCTGGCCGACGCGGCCCTGCTTCACGTCGCGGCTCAACTCGCGCGGCAGCTGCACCGCCGCGTCGACCGCGCCGCTGGTCAGCGCGCGCGCCATCTCGCCTTCGTCGCTGTAGCGCTGCGTCACGCGCAGGCCCGGGGTGGCGTCCAGGAAGCGCACCACCTGCCGCGAGAGCGAGGAGTGGTCCTGGTCGAGCACGCCGATCGGCAGCCGCTCGGGCAGGCCGGCCGAGAAGATCCACCAGATCAGGAACACCGCGAGCAGCGGCACCCACGAGATCATCGCGAGGTCCCACGGTCGCGTGCGCAGCAGCGCGAACTCGCGCCTTGCGCTGGCGGTGGAGAAGCCGCGGAGGCTCATCGAAGGAATCCGTGTGTCGCCGGGTCAGTCCACCAGCACGCTCATGCCGGGCCGCGCGCCTTCGATGGGCTTGAGCGGCCGTGCGCGGACCTCGAAGGTGCGCACGTCGAAGCCGGTGCCGCCGCGCGTGGCGCGCCATGTCGCGAAGTCGGGCAGCACGGCGCTGTAGTAGACCTTGAAGCGGGCAGTGCGCTTGCCCTCGGGCAGCGCGGGCAGGTGCGCGTCGAATTCGTCGCCCAGCGCGAAGCGCGAGAGCCGGTCCTCGCGAACGTTCAGCACCACCCACTGGTCGCTCAGGTCGACCACCGTGACCACCGCCACGCCCTGCGGCGACAGCTCGCCGACCTTCGCCAGCACCTTGGCCACTTCGCCTCCGACCGGGCTGCGCAGCTCGGTCTCGGCCTTGGCGGCTTCGGCCTCGGCCACCACGCCGGCAACCTGGCGCGCCTGCGCGCTGGCGGCAGCCTTGTCCTCGGGGCGGGCGCCGGTGCGCGCCATGTCGTACTGCGCCTTCGCCGCGATGGCGGCATCGCGCGAAGCCTTCCAGTTGGCTTCGGCCTCGTCGCGCTTCTGGTCGGCCACCAGGCCCTCGCGCGCCAGTCCGTCGACGCGGCGGAAAGAGGTCTGCGCGAGTTGCGCGGCTGTCTCGGCGCGCTGCCATTGCATGCGCGCCATTTCCACTTCCTGCGGGCGCGCTCCGTTCTGCGCCTTCTCGGCAACCGCCTGCGCGGCCTGCTCGGCGGCGGTGGCCTGCGCGAGCTTGGCGCGCACCTCGGGGCTGTCCATGCGCACCAGAACCGCGCCGGCCTGGATGCGGTCGCCTTCCTTCACGGGCACTTCGGCGACACGCGCCGTCACCTTGCCGGCGACGTCGGTCTCGCGCGCTTCCATCTGGCCCTGGAACACTTCCGGCGCGGGCCGCGACGCGCGCCAGAAACCCCAGACGAGCACCGCCAGCACGAGCAGGGCGGCGAGTATCGCGATCAGTTTTCGGGTCTTGGCACTCATCATCAATTCACCTTCACGTCGGCACGCGCGATGTAGTCGGAAAACCTGTCTGAAAGCCCCGCGCTCTCGAGCAGTTGCGCGAGCGCCTGCACGTAGTCGTTGGCGGCTTGCGCGCGTTCGGTCAGCACCTTGGCCTGGTTGGTTTCGGCATCGATCAGGTCGAGCGTGGTGCTCGTGCCTTCGCGCAGGCCGGCGGTGCGCAGCTTCACCACCTCCTGCGCGAGTTCAACGGATGCCTTCATCTCCAGGTACTGGCGTCGCGCGTTCTCCAGTGCGCGCCAGTTGCGCTCGACCAGCAGCGAGATGTCGCTGCGAGCCTGCGCATCGGTGCGCTCGGCCTGCTCGACCTGCTTGAGCGACGCGGCAGAGAGCATGTCTCGGTCGACCGAGTCGTACAGCGTCCAGCGCACGCCGACGCCGGCCACCCAGTCGGCGTTGCCGCTCTTGAGCTCGCGCGTGCCGAAGGCGATCACCTGCGGGCGGCGCAGCGCTTCTTCGCCTTCGTGCAGTTGCTCGGCCTGCGACTTCTTGGCCGCGACCTTGCCCAGGCCCGGGTGCCGCGTGAGCGCCGAATCGATGAAGTAGCCCAGAGGCTCGATCGGCGTGCTGATGAGAAAGAGCGGCGTCTGCGGCGCCACGGTGCCGTCCGCGCGCACGGTGCGGGCCAGCGCCACGGCGGCGAGCGCCGCATCGTTCTCGGCCTTGCGCGCGTTGCGGCGCGCTTCTTCATATGCGGCGCTGGCCTGCAGCCGCTCGACGCGCGAGATCACGCCGGCCGCGAGCATCTTCTGCGCCGCCGAATCGTGCTGCGCGATGGTGCGCTCGGCCTGCAGGCGCAGGGCAGCCGCGCGCCGGGCTAGCTGCGCGCCGAAGTAGCGCTGCACGAGCAGGGTGTCGACCTCGTGGCCGGCCTGTTCGGCATCGGCCTGCGCCTCGCGCGTCTGGGCCGAGACGAAGCCGCGCACCGCGTCGGTCGCGCCGCCGATGTAGATCGGCCACACGGCCGAGATCGAGGCGTTGGCGCCGCTGTCGTGGCGGTTGAGCGTGTAGCTGTTGGGCAGTTGCGGGATCGGCACGCGCGTGATCACGCTCTGGATGGAGGAGGGCAGCGACGAGCCGATCTGCCCGAGCTTCTGGTTGAGCGGATCGAGGTCGAGGTTCAGGTTGGCGTTGTAGGCATAGGCCAGCCCCGAGACGCTGATCGACGGGCCGCCCAGGCCCTTGAGGCCCTGGCTCTGCAGCTCCTTCGCCTCGACGGCCGCGCGGGCCGCGGCCAGCTTGTCGGAGCGGTCGATCATGCGGGCGCGGGCCGCGTCGAAGCTCAGCGAGAGGGCGTTGTCGCTGCCGGCCTGGGTCTGCGCGAAGGCCGGGCTGCACAGCACGAACAGCGCCGGCAGCAGGTGCGGCAGGCGCTGAAGGAAGGGGCTTCTGGCGTGGTGGATCGGTGTCATCTTTTCAGGTGGCCTTGCGGCGCAACAAGGCGTCCAGTTCCTGCTGCAGGATCACGGGGAACGCGGCCTGCACCGCGCCGGTGGCGAGCCCGCGCGCCTGCTCGAGCAGCTGGGCCGTGCGCTGGGCGTCGATGGCGTCGCCGCTCAGCAGGCTGTCGGCCAGCGTGCGCAGCCAGTGGCGTGCCACGGTGCGCAGCGTGCGGGCCATGGTTTCCTGCATGCTGATCGCCTCCTCCAGCGGCAGGCCGAGCGCCGCGAGCTGCTCGGCGACTTGGCCGAGCGCGGGGCTGAGCATCTGCACCTGGCCGTCGGGCAGCTCGCGCATGAGGCCGGCCCTGGTGGCACGGGCGAGCAGGGCGGGCGTCATCTGGCCCTTCCACTTCGCGGCGAGCGCGTCGGCCGAGACCACCACCGGCTCTTCTTCGGCGAAGAGGCTGCCCGAGACGGAGCGCGCCACCGCCACGAGGTCGCGCCAGGCCGAGGCCGGCGCGCGCCCGAAGATGCGGCGGATGGCTTCGATGCCGAAGCCCTGGTCGCGCAGTTCGCGGATCAGCGCCAGGCGCTGCGCGTGCTCGTCGCCGTAGAGGCCGAGGCGGCCGCGCAGCCTGGGCGGCGGCAGCAGGCCGGCGGTGGTGTAGGCGCGGATGTTGCGTACCGTCACGCCGGTGCGCGCGGCCAGTTCCTCGACGGAGAGTTCCTGGAGCGCATCGGTGACGGCTGGCGTGTTCATGTGACGGATTGAATGTTACATCATCAATGTCACATAAGAGATTCAGACCTGGATCGTCGGCTTGTAGTCCGCCGGCAGCACTTCGTTCCACTTGCCGAAGAGCGCCATCAGCCCGACCGCCACAGTGCCCGACAGCAGCACCGCGCCGCAGGCATGTGCCCAGCCGTTGTCGAAGGCGCCGAACATCACGGCGCGGAAGGCCTGCACCACCCAGCTGAAGGGCAGCCAGCCGTGCACGTCGCGGAAGAAGCCGGCCGAGAGCTCCACCGGCAGCACGCCGCCGCCGGCCGACAACTGCAGCGTCAGCAGCAGCACGGTGAGGATCCGGCCGAAGTCGCCGAACACGTGCAGGATCGCGAACAGCACCACCAGGAACACCAGCGAGGCCAGCGCCATCGTGAGCGCCAGCGCCGGCACGTCCGGAGCCTGCACCCGCAGCACGCCCACCAACGTGGCCAGCACCAGCACCGCCTGCAGCAGCACGATCAGCGCCGGCATGGTGATCTTGCCCAGCGTCTTCGCGAGCTTCGGATAGTGGCTGTGGTCCGACAGCACGATGCGGATGTTGAACAGGTAGCCGGCCATCACCGCGCCGATCCACAGCGCCACCGACACCATGTTGGGCACGAAGGCGCTGCCGTTGTTGGCTACCGGCGCCACCACTTCAACCTTGGGCTCGACCGAGTCGGCCAGCCCCGAGGCACTGCCCTGGATGCGGGTGATGGAGGCGGGCAGGGCTGCTTCGATGGTGCGCACGCCGGTCGACAGGCGTTCCGCGCCCTGGGCGAGCTGCGCGCCGCCCTGCACGAATTCGTCCAGCTTCCGGTCTGAGGGCAGCTTGCCGGACATCGTGCGGATGCCGGCGGCGAGCGCCGTCATGCCGTCGGCGAGCTTGCCCACGCCGCCGTCGAGGGCCGTCGCGCCGGTTGCCAGCTTGTGATTGCCGTCCTGCGCCTTCGTCATGGCGGCCTGCGCCTGGTCGATGCCGCCGCGCAGCTTGTCCGCGCCGGCGGCGAGTTCGGCCGCGCCCTTGGAGATGCGGTCGCCCACGAAGGGGATGTCGGCCGTGTCCTTCTGCATCCTGCGGGCGCCATCGCCGAGTTGGCCGGCGCCGCCTTCCAGCTGCCCGAGCCCGTCGCCGATCTGTGCGAGCCCGCTGCCGAGTTCGCGCTGGCCCGATGCGAGCTGCTGCGAGCCGGCCTTCAGCGCGCGCAGGTCCGCGTCGGCGGGCAGCTTCGACTCGATGGTGCGGATGCCGCCGTTGACCTGCTTGAACCCGCTGCCGACCTGCTGCGCCGCTGCGCTGTACTGGGCGGCGCCGTTCGCCAGTGTCTGGCTGCCGTCGCGCAGCTCCAGCAGGGCCTGCTTGAGCTTTTCGAGCCGCGCCTGCGAGCCGGAGGCCGCGTTCAGCACCAGCCCCCAGCGCTGTTCGTTGAGCATCTCGTTGACCTGGTGCCCCAGTTCGCCCGCGAAGCGCCGCGCCAGGCCGGCGGAGCTGTAGTTGTTGCCTTCGGAGGTGTAGACCACCAGCTGCCCCGCGCCACGCTGCGTGCCGGGCACCGCGTTGGCGCTGAAGTCGGGCGGAATCAGCAGCGCGAAGGCCAGAGCGCCGCGTCGCACTTCGGCGCGCGCGGCTTCTGCGTCGTCCATCGCGCGGAAGCCGAAGGCGCGCTTCTCGAGCAGGGTGCGCGTGAGGTCGTCGCCGACGTTGACCGTGCGCGACATGTAGGTCACGCCCCGGTCCTGGTTCACGATGGCCGCGGGCAGGTCGGCCGTGTGGCCGGCCGGGTCCCACACGCTCGAGAGGTAGATCAGCGCATAGATGGCGGGCACCACGCCGACCGCCACCACGGCCAGCAGGATGCGGGGAAAGCGCCGCACGATCGCCAGCTCGGCCCGGGCGATGGCCCAGGTGCCGGCGCACAGTGCATGGAGGTATCGCATGGGGCTAGGAGTTCTGCAGAAGCGCCATGACGGTGGAAACGCGCGGAGAAGCGGAGAAAAAGCCTCGATCAGCCCGGCTTTCGCTGCGCGGGGTCGTAGAAGAACTGCTCTTGCGCGATGCGGTCGCCTTCCCAGCGCTGCCAGGCGATCTCCTCCATGCGCATCTTGCCGCCGCCCTTGAACGTGAACTCGAAGATCCAGTGGATCGCCACGTGGTCGCCGTTCACCAGCACCGGCCGAACGCAGGTGGAGATCACCGATTCGGTGCGGTCGAGCACGGCGGTTTCCTGTGCCACCAGCGTGCTGCGGCCGCGCCGCGGCTCGGCCTGGTTCTCGCGCATGGTGGCATCTTCGGTGTAGTAGTCCTCGATGGCCTTGGCATGCGCGCCGCCTTCGACGGCGGCGATGAATGATTCGAGTCGTTCGGGTGTGGGCATCTTTCAGTGATCCATGGCGCAACGCACCTTCTGCGGCATATGAGGCTCAAGCGGATCGTGCGCGAGACACCGCGGAACCGGCTTTGCCGGGCCGCAGGTGTCGCCCCCGGCGAGGGGGTTGGCGAAGCGACACGAAGTGCGCGAAGCCTGGGGGAGTGTCATGTCATGACTTTACTTTGACTTCGACGCGGCGTGCCTCGGTCGGAGGGCCGTCCGCCTGCGATTGCTCCGGCTTGGCCAGCTCGATCTTGTCGGCGGGAGCGCCGGCAGCCTTGAGCGCATCGCTCACGGCCATCGCGCGCTGCTTGGCGAGCTCGGCGTTCTTCGCCGGGTCGCCGCTGGCGTCGTGGTAGCCGCTCACGAGCACGGTGCTGCCGCTCTGCACGGCCTTGATGACGTCGCCCAGCGCCTCCTTTGCGTTGGGTGCCACCTCGGAGCTGGCGCTCGCGAAGTAGAACTTCACGACGCCGTTCTCGACCTTCACCGCGGCGGCCTCGGCGGCCGATACGGCACCCGATGCGACCACGGCCGCAGGCGTCGACGGCGCCGTGGCTGCCGGAGCCGTGACGGCAGGCGGCGTCGGCACCTTCGTGGGCACGGCAGCCCCCGCATCGCCCGCATGGAACTTCACCACCAGCGGCACGATGAGCAGCGCCACGATGTTGATGATCTTGATCAGCGGGTTCACGGCGGGGCCGGCCGTGTCCTTGTACGGGTCGCCCACGGTGTCGCCGGTGACGGCGGCCTTGTGCGTCTCGCTGCCCTTGCCGCCGAAGTGGCCGTCCTCGATGTACTTCTTGGCGTTGTCCCAGGCGCCGCCGCCCGTGCACATGCTGATGGCGACGAAGAGACCCGTGACGATGGTCCCCATCAGCAGCCCGCCCAGCGCCTTCGGCCCGAGCACCAGGCCGACGATGATCGGCACCAGCACCGGCAGCAGCGAGGGAATCATCATTTCCTTGATGGCCGCGCCGGTCAGCATGCCCACGGCCTTGCCGTACTCGGGCTTGCCGGTGCCTTCCATGATGCCGGGGATGTCGCGGAACTGGCGGCGCACTTCCTCCACCACCGCGCCGGCCGCGCGGCCCACGGCCTCCATGGCCATCGCGCCGAACAGGTAGGGGATCAGGCCGCCGATGAAGAGGCCGACGATCACCATCGGGTCGCTCAGGTTGAAGCTGATCGCCTGTCCGAAGCTCTCCAGCTTGTGCGTGTAGTCGGCGAAGAGCACCAGCGAGGCCAGGCCGGCCGAGCCGATGGCGTAGCCCTTGGTCACGGCCTTGGTGGTGTTGCCGACCGCGTCGAGCGGGTCGGTCACGGCGCGCACGCTGTCGGGCAGCTCGCTCATCTCGGCGATGCCGCCGGCGTTGTCGGTGATGGGGCCGTAGGCGTCGAGCGCCACCACGATGCCGGCCATGCTCAGCATCGACGTGGCGGCCACCGCGATGCCGTAGAGGCCCGCCAGCGAATACGAAGCCAGGATCGCGATGCAGACGAAGATCACCGGCCAGGCGGTGGAGCGCATCGACACGCCCAGGCCCGCGATGATGTTGGTGCCGTGGCCCGTGGTCGATGCCTGAGCGATGTGCTGCACGGGCTTGTACTGCGTGCCGGTGTAGTACTCGGTGATCCACACCAGCGCGGCCGTGAGGGCGAGGCCGACGAAGCAGGCGCCGAACAGCTTGAGCTGGCTGCCGCTCGCGGCGATCGCGTTGTCGGGGATCAGCCAGCTGGTGACGAACCAGAACGCGATCAGCGACAGGATGCCCGACACCGCCAGCCCCTTGTAGAGCGCCGGCATCACGTTGACCATGCCCGGCGAGGCCTTCACGAAGAAGCAGCCGATGATCGACGCGATGATCGAGACGCCGCCCAGCGCCAGCGGATACAGCACCGCATTGGTGGGGGCCGCGGTAACCATCAGCGCGCCCAGCACCATCGTGGCGATGAGCGTCACGGCGTAGGTCTCGAACAGGTCGGCTGCCATGCCGGCGCAGTCGCCGACGTTGTCGCCCACGTTGTCGGCGATCACGGCCGGGTTGCGCGGATCGTCCTCGGGGATGCCGGCTTCCACCTTGCCCACCAGGTCGGCGCCGACGTCGGCGCCCTTGGTGAAGATGCCGCCGCCCAGCCGCGCGAAGATCGAGATCAGCGAGGAGCCGAAGGCGAAGCCGATCAGCGGATTGAGGACGGCCGAGAGGCTGTGCCCCGCGGCCGGCGTGCCGCTGCCGATCAGCACCCAGTAGAAGGCCGACACGCCCAGCAGGCCCAGCCCAACCACCAGCATGCCGGTGATGGCGCCGCCGCGGAAGGCGACGTCGAGCGCCGGGCCGATGCCTTGCGTGGCCGCCTGCGCGGTGCGCACGTTGGCGCGCACCGAGACGTTCATGCCGATGAAGCCGCAGGCCCCTGAGAGCACCGCGCCAACGACGAAGCCGACGGCGGTAGTGAGGTCGAGGAACACGGCGATCAGGATCGCGAGCACCACGCCGACGATGGCGATGGTGCTGTACTGCTTGGCGAGGTAGGCGGAGGCGCCGGCCTGGATGGCCGCCGCGATCTCCTGCATGCGGGCGTTGCCGGCGTCCTTCGCGAGAATCCAACTTCGGGCCCAGAAACCGTAGGCCACGGCCACGAGACCGCAGACGATGGCCAGTATCAGGGGGGTGTTGCCGATCATGCTTTGCTTCTCCATTCGTTCGTTGTGACTAGTGGAGACGGACAGCATGGGCCCTTGCGTGCAACGCGTACGGGACCATGTTTTCCGCCGCGTTGCTTCCTCGAAGCTCACTGCACCGTGGGTGCGGAGCCGATTGGCCAACGGTTGCAATTTACAGGCAAAAACAGATGCGTGTGCGACCGGCCGGTGACACGGAAAGTAAACTCCGGGTTTGTCCCCATTCGTCTCATACTTTTCAACTACTCGAAAAACGTCATGTCCTTCGACAAAGTTTCCCCCGGCAAGAACCTGCCCGATGCCTTCAACGTCGTGATCGAAATCCCGATGAACGCCGACCCGATCAAGTACGAAGTGGACAAGGAATCGGGCGCGATCTTCGTGGACCGCTTCATGACGACGGCGATGTACTACCCCGCGAACTACGGCTACGTGCCGCAGACCCTGTCGGGCGACGGCGACCCGGTCGACGTGCTGGTGATCGCGCCGTATCCGCTGCTGCCCGGCGTGGTGGTGCCGTGCCGTCCCCTGGGCATCCTGATGATGGAAGACGAAGCCGGCGTCGACGGCAAGGTTCTCGCCGTGCCCACCGACAAGGTACTGCCCATCTACAGCCACTGGAAGTCGGTGGACGACGTGAACCCGATGCGCCTGAAGGCCATCAGCCACTTCTTCGAGCACTACAAGGATCTCGAAGCGGGCAAGTGGGTCAAGGTGCTGGGTTGGGAAGGCATCGACTCGGCCAAGAAGGAAATCCTGGACGGCGTCGCCAACTACAAGAAGTAACTTATTCGTTCTCGAAGGGCGAGCGGCGCGGGTCGCGCGCGAAGCTGCCGGTCAGCGACGGCGCGCAGCCCGGCCCGTCCGAAACGGTGACCCTGTCGGTGTCGAACTGCAGGGTGCGGGTGCAACCCCCGGCCTCCCGCACCACGAGGCGCCGTTGCCCGTCGAGCACGTTCTTGCCCTGCAGCAGCATGTTGCCGCGCGGATCTGGGCAGACGTAGAGCTGGATGTCCAGCGTGCCGCCCACCTCGGGCGTCACATCCAGGAAGCGGCCGTCCTTCGGGCACCGGCCCTCCACATAGCGGCCCATCCAGTGCAGCAGCGGGTGGCTCAGGTAGGTGATGCGCCGCTCGTAGTCCTGCTTCAGGCACTCGGTGTTGCCCTTGCATTCGCGGTTGCGAACGACGATCCAGTCGCGCTGGTCGCGTTTCAGGAAGGTGGGCCACTGGCCCGTGCCGGGCATCTCGACCTGCCGCTTGTAGAGCGCGGCCATGGCTTCGTCCTGCCGTGAGAGGCCGGGGTCGGCGCAGATCGCCTTCTCGGTGGCGTTTCCGGCCTTGGCGCAGTCGAAGCTGGCGGCCATGGCCAGCGGGGCGACAGCGAAGAAGCAGAGTGCCGTGACGGCCCGGCGTGTGAATGTCTGCATGCGGGGATCTCCTCGAAGCCGATGCTAGGAGAGGCCCGGCACGCCGTCGATGTGCCAAACGGACAAGGGCGCTATGCCCTTGGACAGAGAGAGAGAAGCAGGGCAGGGGTGTCAGCTGCGGACGGCGTCGCTGGCCAGCCGCATCCATTCGCGATTGACCGAGCGTGCGTGCGAGTTCCAGTGGCGCGCGGCCTGCTGGAGTTCGTCCCATTGGCGCTGTGCGCCGGCGGCGTCGCCTTGCTGGGCGAGCCACGCGATGTAGCGGGCGCGGGCCTCGACGGTGTTGTAGCGGCTCAGCGCCTCCTCGAAGGCCTGTCGTGCTTCCGCCTGGCGGCCATCGGCGGCGAGGGCGCGTGCTGCGAGCACCGCGACTTCGTCCTTGCGGTAGTCGTCGCGCGTGGCGCGCAGGGCCTGCAGCGCCTGCAATGCCTCGTTGCCGGCAGTCGCTCCGCCTGCGGCCAGAAGGGCGCTGGCGAGGCCGAATTGCAGTTCCGGATCGGAGGCCAGGGGGCCTTTCAACGCATCGCGGTAATGGCCGACGGCATCGGCGGCCTGGCCCTTGTCGAGAGCGGCCTTGGCGAGGCGCAGCTTGTTCTGCGCGGTTGGCGCGAGGTCGTAGGCCTCGGTGGCCGCTCGGTACTCGCGCTCGGGGTCGATGAAGCCGATGGCCGCGTTCGCCACCTTGCCGGCGGTGCGCTGCATGCGCGATGCGGGCAGGTACTCGACCACGAAGTACACGATGCTGCCGAGCAGCGGGAAGCTGAAGAGGATGAGCAGCCAGTACATCTGCTTGCCATGGCGCATCGCATGCACGGCGAAGAACAGCGCGATGAGGACGTGCAGGCCCAGTCCCAGGAATGGCATCGATTTCTCTCTGAGTTGTTGTGGATGTCGGGCGCTTTTATAGCAGTCCCGAATGGCACTCAGACTGACTTGAAGGGGCTGCGCTCGCCCAAGTGGTCCATGTAGTTCTCGATGCCCGCGCCCTCGCGTTCGAGAAAGCGCTCGACCGCATCGGCGAACGACGGGTGCGCCAGCCAGTGGGCGCTGGTGGTCTTCACCGGCATCAGCGCGCGTGCCATCTTGTGTTCGCCCTGCGCGCCACCCTCGAAGCGCTGCGTGCCGTGCTCGATGCACCAGGCCAGCGGCTGGTAGTAGCAGGCCTCGAAGTGCAGGCAGTCGACACGCTCCAGCGCGCCCCAGTAGCGGCCGTAGGCGACGAGCGGCCTGTCGGGCTGTGTCGAGAGCGCGATCAGGCTGCTCGCCATGGGCTTGCCGTCGCGCTCGGCGATGAACAGCAGCCAGGCCTCGGGCATCGTGTCGGCCATGCGCCGGAAGAAGTCGCGCGTGAGGTAGGGCGGGTTGCCGTGCTCGCGGTAGGTGCGCTCGTAGCAGCGGTAGAAGAAGTCCCAGTCGGCCTTGCTGATGTCGGCGCCGCGCGACCAGCGGAAGCGCACGCCGGCATCGGCCACCTTGCGGCGCTCCTGGCGGATCTTCTTGCGCTTGTCGTGGGAGAGGCTGGCGAGGAAGGAGTCGAAGTCGGCGTACTGCGCGTTCGTCCAATGGAATTGCACCGTGTTGCGCAGCATCAGGCCCGATTCGGTGCAGGCGGCGATGTCCGCATCGGCGCCGAACAGCAGGTGCAGCGACGACAGCTCCAGCTGCTTGCACAGGGCGACGAGGCCCTGCACCAGCAATGTGCGGCTCTCGGCATCGCGCGCCAGCAGCCGTGCCCCGGGCACGGGCGTGAACGGCACCGCCACCGTGGCTTTCGGGTAGTAGGCCAGCCCGTGCTGCTCGTAGGCGTTGGCCCAGGCCCAGTCGAAGACGTACTCGCCGTAGGAATGGTCCTTGACGTAGAGCGGGCACGCAGCCTGCAACTGCTCGCCTTGCCACAGCGTGACGAACTGCGGCATCCAGCCGTTGTCGGGCGTGGCGCTGCGGCTGTCGTTCAGGGCCGTGAGGTATTCGTGGCGCATGAAGGGCGACGGCTCGGCCTGGGCGGCCAGCAACGCGTTCCATGCTTCCGGGCTCACGTCCGACGGAGACGGCAGAACCCGAATGACATAATCGTTCAAGCCTTTTTCTTCCTTCTGTATGACGCTCAAGCTCGCCATCGCGCAACTCAATTTTGTGGTGGGCGACCTCGCCGGCAACGCGAAAAAGATCGTCGATGCCGCACGCAATGCCCATGCCCAGGGTGCGCGCCTCCTGCTGACGCCCGAACTCTCGATTGCCGGCTATGCGGCGGAGGACCTGTTCCTCCGTCCCGCCTTCACCGAAGCCTGTGATGATGCCGTGAAAGGCATCGCCGCCGCTCTGGCCGACCTCAAAGACATGGTCGTGGTGGTGGGGCATCCGACCGGCGGCAGCCTGCGCAGCCGCTCGGTGGCGGTGCAGATGCGCCACAACGCGGCCAGCGTCATCAAGGAAGGCCGCATCCTCGAGACCTACGCCAAGCGCGAGCTGCCCAACTACCAGGTGTTCGACGAGCGCCGCTATTTCACGCCGGGACAGGGCACCTGCGTGTTCGAGGTGGAGGGCGTTTCCGTCGGCCTGCTGATCTGCGAGGACGCCTGGTTCGACCAGCCCGCCGAACTGGCGCGCGAAGGCGGTGCCGAGGTGCTGGCTGTGATCAATGCATCGCCGTACCACGTCGGCAAGGAGGGCGAACGCGTCGCGCGCATGGCCGATCGGGCACGCGCCGTGGGGCTGCCGCTGGTCTACGCGCACCTGGTGGGCGGGCAGGACGAGGTGGTGTTCGACGGTGCCTCGTTCGCGCTGCAAGCCGATGGGGCTACCGCCATGCAGGCCGAGAGCTTCCGGGAGAAGCTGGTTTTCGCTGAGCTGGAGCGCAAGCCGCAGGGCGGCGTGGGCTTCGTGGCCAATCCGGGCGCCATCGCGGCCCCGCGCGACGCCGAAGCCCAACTCTGGGACGCCCTCGTGCTCGGCGTGCGCGACTACATCGGCAAGAACGGTTTTCCGGGCGCCATCCTGGGGCTTTCGGGCGGCATCGATTCCGCACTGGTGCTCGCCATCGCGGTCGATGCACTGGGCAAGGACAAGGTCCGTGCGGTGATGATGCCTTCGCCTTACACCGCCGACATCAGCTGGATCGACGCGCGAGACATGGCCAGCCGCCTTGGCGTGCGCTACGACGAGATTTCGATCAAGCACACCTTCGAGTCCTTCAAGGGCGCGCTGGCCGAGGAGTTCAAGGGCAGGCCCGAGGACACCGCCGAGGAAAACATCCAGGCCCGCATCCGTGGCACGCTGCTGATGGGGCTGTCGAACAAGTTCGGCTCCATCGTGCTCACCACCGGCAACAAGAGCGAAATGGCGACCGGCTACTGCACGCTGTACGGCGACATGGCGGGCGGCTTCGCGGTCATCAAGGACCTGCTCAAGACCACGGTGTTCGCGCTGGCGCGCTGGCGCAATGCCCACGATCCGTACGGCACGGGCACCGAGCCGATTCCCGAGCGGATCATCACGCGACCGCCCAGCGCCGAGCTGCGGCCCGACCAGACCGACCAGGACAGCCTCCCGCCCTACGACATCCTCGACGGAATCCTGGCACGCTACATGCAGGACGACGAGGGCATCGACGAGATCATTTCGGCCGGCTACGAGCGCGCCGTGGTCGAGCGCGTCGCGCGGCTGATCAAGATCAATGAATACAAGCGGCGCCAGGCGCCGGTAGGAATCCGGGTCACCCACCGAAGCTTCGGCAAGGATTGGCGTTACCCTATCACCAGCAAATTCAACGAAACCGCCGGAGCGCAAAAACCATGAAGCAGATCACCGCCATCGTCAAACCCTTCAAGCTCGAGGACGTGCGCGAGGCCTTGGCCGAAGTGGGCGTCACCGGCCTGACCGTGACCGAAGTCAAGGGTTTCGGTCGCCAGAAGGGGCATACCGAGCTCTACCGCGGAGCCGAATACGTGGTCGACTTCCTGCCCAAGATGAAGGTCGAAGTGGTCGTCAACGAGGCCGATGTGGAGCGCTGCATCGAGGCCATCGTCAATTCGGCGCGCACCGGGAAGATCGGTGACGGGAAGATCTTCGTGACCGGCGTGGAGCGCATCGTGCGCATCCGTACGGGCGAGGAAAACGAAAACGCCGTCTGAGTGAAAGAAAAAAAGCCCCGCTGGCGGGGCTTTTTTTCGGGGCGGATCAGAGGTTTTCCGAGAGCCTGTCTTCGCGCGGATGGAGTGGCACTTCGGCTCGCAGCGCGGTGAGCAGTTCGGGCACTTCGGTGTCGGTGCGGATCAGGCCCATCTGCCAGTCGCCCATGAAGCCTTCGCGCACGCTGTGCGCCAGGAAGGCGAGCAGGCCGTCGTAGTAGCCGGCGGTGTTGAGGATGCCGGTGGGCTTGTCGTGATAGCCGAGCTGGCGCCAAGTCCAGATCTCGAACAATTCCTCGAAGGTGCCGATGCCGCCCGGCAGGGCAATGAAGGCGTCGGCGCGCTCGCCCATCATGGCCTTGCGCTCGTGCATGGTGTCGACCACGTGCAGTTCATCGCACAGGGGGTTGGCCAGTTCCTTGTCGACCAGGGCCTTGGGGATGATGCCGACGACGCGGCCGCCGGCCTGGCGGGTGGCCTCGGCCACCGTGCCCATCAGGCCGGTGCGTCCGCCGCCGTAGACCAGCTGGCCGCGATGCTGGCCGATCCATCGGCCGACCGCCTGAGCGGCTTCAGTGAATTCGGGACGCTCGCCGGGGCGCGAGCCGCAATACACGCAAATCGAAAATTCAGGAGTCATCCCGCCATCATGCCGCAGCCGATGGGCCCTCTCATGACATGAAGCGCTGCCACAGTGCCGCCGCCCAGATGCCGCCGCACAGCGTGAGCGACAGCAGCACCGCGGCGCTGCCCATGTCCTTTGCGCGCTTGGAGAGGTCATGCCACTCGGGGCCGATGCGATCGATGGCCGCTTCCACGGCGGTGTTGAGCAACTCCACGATCATCACGAGGACTGCGCTGCCCGCGAGCAGCGCCACTTCGACCCAGCTGCGCCCGAGCCAGAAGGAGGCCGGGATCATCACGATCGACAGGATGGCTTCCTGCCGGAACGCGGGTTCGCTCCAGCCGGCACGCAGGCCGTGCAGCGAGATCAGCGTGGCATGCCACACGCGCTCGAAGCCCTTGCGGGCCTTCTGCGGGTTGACGGCGGGATCGGGAAGTTTCGGCACGGCACTCATCGGCGGCTCATCGGTTTGGAGGTGATGAGCCGTGTACCGGCCCAGGAGTCGTGCCAGAACTGGCGGTCGGGGTGAAAGCGCGCCAGCAAGGCCCAGATGGCAACCCAGCCGAAGATCAGCACGGTCGATTCGCCGCCCGAGAGCTTGAATGGCGCAATGGCGGCCAGCGGCGGCAGGAACCAGACCCAGCTCAGGAGGTAGCGCGCGAGTGCCCGGCGCTGGCTCACGGGCTGGCCGTGCAGGTCGACGATGCGGATGTTCCAGGTTTTCATGGCGAGGGTCTGGCCCTTGGTCCAGAACCAGACGAAGTACACGCCGAATACCACGAAAAGAAAAGCCTGGAGCAGATGGCGCCGCGAATCCATGGCGTCGCGCATCTGGCCCAGCGTGCTGAAGAGCCAGCCGGAGACGAACACCACCGCGAACAGCAGCATGCCCTCGTACAGCCAGCAAGCCATGCGGCGCCAGAGGCCGGGCACTATCGAAACGGGAGCGCTGGTGGCTGGATTGGCCGGCGAGGCAGGCTGATCGGGACCCGAAGCCTCGGGGGAACTGGATGCCATCGAAGCCTAGCGGTCAGGGGGAGGAAGAGGACGATTCGGCTGTCGACGACGGGGCAGGCACCTGGGCTTCGGCGGGAACCGGTGGAGCCGCGATGCCGGCCGGGGCGGGTGCTGCCGGAATCACGGAAACAGCCGGTGTCGCAGTGGCGGCGGCAGGAGCGCGTTCAGGCGGCGATGCCACCATGATCGTCGTGGCCGGCGTGACCGTCGGAGCGGGGGGCGGAGCCAGCAGGATCCTGGGAGTGTGCTGTCCGCCGGGCGTGACGGCGGGCACCGGCACCAGCTTCTGCGACGAAACAGGTCGGACGGGAATGGCGGCGCCGCGCGGCTTGGGAGGAGCGCGCTCGGCAAGCTTGCGCTTTTCTTCCTCGCTCAGGGCTTGATACTGTTCCCACTTGACCTTGCGTTCGTCGGGCGGAATGCGCTTGACCTCGGCGAAGTTCAAGCGGGCCTGCGCGCGCTGCTGGTTGCTGAGGGCCGCCCACTCGATCATCCGGCTGTGCAGGGTTGACTGCTCTTCCGCCGACATGCTCCCGAAATTGCGGGACAGCGCCAGCCACTTCCTCTTTTGCCCGACGTTCAGGGTGTTCCAGTGAGCGCTCAGCGGCTTCAGGGCCTGCTCCTGCTCGGCTGTGAGTTCGCTCCAGAGCGGCTTGGTCGTCGACACCGCCTTGGGGCTCGTGGCCGGCGCGGAGCTCGCCGCAGCCTTGGAGGCGGCCTCGCCATGAGGCTGGGCGCAGGCGAGCGTCAGGCTGAAGGCCGCGACAGCAAACGCACCTGCCCAAACGACTGCGCCCGCCGGAAGCGGGCGCAACGGGCGGGGGCTGTTCGCGCTGGAAGTGGAACGGCGTCGCATTCGATCGGGGAAGGTTCAGTCGGAGGCGTTGTCGGCCTTGAGGAATTGGGCAAAACCAGGATCGGTATAGGCGGCGGGCGGCAGATCGCCCGTCAGCAACGCGGAATCCACTTCGGCCAGTTCGCTGGCACGGTCGTCATCCTGCATCATGCTGATGGTGATCAGGCCGGCGACGAGTGCGATAAGCGGCACCACGGAGCCGATGCGAGTCCACCAGCTCCAACTCCCGCCCATCGTGAGCGTATGACCCGACTGCACCACCACCGGCGCAGTCCGCAACTGCGGGGGCTGCTTGCGTGCTGCCACGGCCTGCGCGCGTGCCACGCGCAGCCGCTCGCTGATGTCGTGCGGCAACTCCCGGTTGCCGGCCGAAAGGCGGGCGACCAGACGCTGGCCGAACTGGTCTTCGGCGATGGTGTTGATTGAGGTTGGAACCTTAGTGTTCATAGCGATATTCCCTTGGCCTTGAGCGCCTTGCTCAGAGCGTGGACGGCTCGCGAGCAATGGGTTTTGACGCTGCCCTCGGAGCAGCCCATCGCGGCGGCCGTCTCTGCGACGTCCATTTCCTCCCAGTAACGCATAAGGAAAGCCTCGCGTTGACGGCCCGGCAATGCTGCGATCTGCTCTTCGATTTCCTGGAAGATCTGGGTGCGGCGGGTCGTGTCTTCGGCGCTCTCCGCCTCCCTAGAGTCGGTCGGCGAGACGAAGTTCTCCAGAAGATCGAAATCTCCGTCCTCGTCGACCGAGTCGAAATCGCTGAGGTTGGAGAACAGCGCGCGCCGGGTCTTCTGGCGGCGGAACCAGTCGAGCGTGCAGTTCGACAGGATGCGCTGGAACAGCATCGGCAGCTCGGCCGCGGGCTTGTCGCCGTAGTGCTGGGCCAGCTTCATCATGCTGTCCTGCACGATATCGAGGGCCGCTTCTTCATCCCGCACGTGGTAGACCGAGCGCTTGAAAGCGCGTCGTTCGACGCTTTTCAGGAAGTCGGAGAGTTCTTGTTCAGTAGCCAAGCGAGAGGGGGCGCGCAGGGCGCGCCGCGTGGGGAATGGGTCTGGCGATCGCGTATGTTCAACGCCGCGGATTATGCCTTTGTAGCTTTACAAGGCAGCTGAAGCGAATCTGAACGCCCGGAAATGTCATAATCCGATCTGCAAGTCAAAAGGCAAACGGGTCACGGTCCGGCGGAACATCAGTCCGTCCATGGCTTTGGCCTCAAGTCCTGGCGCGACCTCACAAGGGTTGGCAAGGGGCACCCAAGGTATTTCGTTCCCGAAATAAACAAAGGTTGATCATGGAAATCTCCAAGGCGGAAATCGTCTCCGCAGCCGCTGCGTCCGCTGGCGCAGGCAATTCGACTCAAGAACTCATGGGCGCCGAAGTGCTGGTCAAGGCACTGCAGGCCGAAGGCGTCCAATACGTCTGGGGCTACCCGGGCGGCGCGGTTCTCTACATCTACGACGCGTTCTACAAGCAGGACACCATCCAGCACGTGCTGGTGCGCCACGAGCAGGCCGCCGTCCACGCAGCCGACGGCTATGCGCGCGCAACCGGCGAAGTCGGCGTGGCGCTGGTCACTTCCGGTCCCGGCCTGACCAATGCGGTCACCGGCATCGCGACGGCGTACATGGACTCGATCCCGATGGTGATCATCTCGGGCCAGGTCCCGACGGCCGCCATCGGCCTCGACGCTTTCCAGGAGTGCGACACGGTCGGCATCACCCGTCCCATCGTCAAGCACAACTTCCTCGTCAAGGATCCGAAGGATCTGGCCATGACGATGAAGAAGGCCTTCCACATCGCACGCAGCGGCCGTCCGGGCCCCGTGGTGGTGGACGTGCCCAAGGACGTCTCGTTCAAGAAGATCCCGTACGCGGGCTATCCCGACAAGGTCGAGATGCGCTCGTACAACCCGGTGCGCAAGGGCCACGGCGGCCAGATTCGCAAGGCGCTGCAGCTGCTGCTGGCTGCGAAGCGTCCCTACATCTACACCGGCGGCGGCGTGCTGCTGGGCAACGCCTGCAACGAACTGCGCACGCTGGTCGACATGCTCGGCTACCCGGTCACCAACACGCTGATGGGCCTGGGCGCCTATCCGGCGAGCGACCGCAAGTTCCTGGGCATGCTGGGCATGCACGGCACCATCGAGGCCAACAACGCGATGCAGAACTGCGACGTGCTGCTGGCCGTGGGCGCGCGCTTCGACGACCGCGTGATCGGCAACCCCAAGCACTTCGCGCAGAACGAACGCAAGATCATCCACGTCGACATCGACCCGTCGAGCATCTCCAAGCGCGTGAAGGTCGACATCCCGATCGTCGGCGACGTGAAGGACGTGCTCACCGAGCTGATCTCGATGATCCGCGAGAGCACCGCCAAGCCCGACGCCGGCGCGCTGGCCGACTGGTGGAAGACGATCGAATCCTGGCGCTCGCGCGACTGCCTGAAGTACGACCGCGGCAACAAGGACGTGATCAAGCCGCAGTACGTGGTCGAGACCCTCTGGAACATGACCAAGGACGCCGACACGTACATCACGTCGGACGTCGGCCAGCACCAGATGTGGGCTGCCCAGTACTACCGCTTCGACGAGCCGCGTCGCTGGATCAACTCCGGCGGCCTGGGCACCATGGGCGTGGGCATTCCCTATGCCATGGGCATCAAGCTCGCGAAGCCCGATTCGGAAGTGTTCACCATCACCGGCGAAGGCTCGGTGCAGATGTGCATCCAGGAACTCTCCACCTGCCTGCAGTACAACACGCCGATCAAGATCTGCTCGCTCAACAACCGCTACCTGGGCATGGTGCGCCAGTGGCAGGAGATCGAATACTCCGGCCGCTACAGCCACAGCTACATGGATGCGCTGCCCAACTTCGTGAAGCTCGCCGAGGCCTACGGGCACGTCGGCATGCTGATCGAGCGTCCACAAGACGTGGAGCCGGCGCTGCGCGAGGCACGCAAGCTCAAGGACCGCACGGTGTTCATGGACTTCCGGACCGATCCGACCGAAAACGTGTTCCCGATGGTGAAGGCCGGCATGGGCATCACCGAAATGCTGCTGGGTTCCGAGGATCTCTGATCCGCGGAACGACATTCGCTCAACTCTTTACTGACGAATCTATTGCCCGCCGAGCCCGCGCATTACCGTGCGCGGGGGAGGGCGGCGAAAAGAGGAGTCACGCAAACATGAAACACATCATCGCAGTGCTGCTGGAAAACGAGCCGGGTGCTCTTTCCCGCGTGGTGGGCCTGTTCTCGGCCCGCGGCTACAACATCGAATCGCTCACGGTGGCGCCCACGGAGGACGCGAGCCTCTCGCGCATGACCATCGTCACCACCGGCTCGGACGACGTGATCGAGCAGATCACCAAGCACCTGAACCGGCTGATCGAGGTGGTGAAGGTCGTCGACCTGACCGAAGGCGCCTACACCGAGCGCGAGCTCATGATGGTGAAGGTGCGCGCGGTCGGCAAGGAGCGCGAGGAGATGATGCGCATGGCGGAAATCTTCCGCGGTCGCATCATCGACGTGACCGACAAGAGCTACACCATCGAACTGACCGGCGACCACGGCAAGAACGACGCTTTCCTGGAAGCGATCGAGCGTAGCGCTATCCTCGAGACTGTCCGCACCGGTGCCAGCGGCATCGGGCGCGGCGAGCGCATCTTGCGCGTTTAGGAGGGTGACGGCGCCCTCAGTTCATACATTCGTCCACACATGAGGCAAAAGTGATGCGAGGTCTGCTCGGTTTCGACAGGATGGTGACTCCGGCGATCGTCCGGGTGCTCTACCTCCTGGGCCTGCTGGGCGTGATCGCCCTGGCGGGGGCGGCCCTCTACCAGGGGCAGTACCTGCCGGCGTTCGTGGCCCTGATCTTCGGCACTGTCGCCGTTCGCATCTTCAGCGAACTGTTCATCGTGCTGTTCCGCATCCACGACAGCCTCGTGTCCATCAACCAGCAGATGAAGGACCGGAATTCCTCCGGCCTTTGAGTGAAATGCATCCGGTACGGATGCTCGAGATTTTTTAGGAGAGATTCAAATGAAGGTTTACTACGACAAGGACGCTGACCTGAGCCTCATCAAGGGCAAGACGGTTGCAATCATCGGCTACGGCTCGCAGGGCCATGCGCACGCGCAGAACCTGAACGACAGCGGTGTCAAGGTCGTGGTCGGCCTGCGCAAGGGCGGCGCTTCGTGGCCCAAGGTCGAGAAGGCCGGTCTGAAGGTCGCCGAAGTCGCCGACGCCGTGAAGGCCGCCGACGTCGTGATGATCCTGCTGCCCGACGAGCAGATCGCCAACGTCTACAAGAACGACGTCGCCCCGAACATCAAGGAAGGTGCTTCGCTGGTCTTCGCGCACGGCTTCAACGTGCACTACGGTTTCGTGCAGCCGCGCGCCGACCTCGACGTGTGGATGGTCGCTCCCAAGGCCCCGGGCCACACCGTGCGCAGCACGTACACCCAGGGTGGCGGCGTGCCCCACCTCGTGGCCGTGCACCAGGACAAGACCGGCAAGGCGCGTGACCTCGCGCTGAGCTACGCCACCGCCAACGGCGGCGGCAAGGCCGGCATCATCGAGACCAACTTCCGCGAAGAAACCGAGACCGACCTGTTCGGCGAACAGGCGGTTCTGTGCGGCGGCACGGTCGAGCTGATCAAGGCTGGCTTCGAAACGCTGGTGGAAGCCGGCTACGCCCCTGAAATGGCGTACTTCGAATGCCTGCACGAGCTGAAGCTGATCGTCGACCTGATCTACGAAGGCGGCATCGCCAACATGAACTACTCGATCTCGAACAACGCCGAGTACGGCGAGTACGTCACCGGCCCGCGCGTCGTGACGGAAGAGACCAAGAAGGTCATGAAGCAGGTGCTGAAGGACATCCAGACCGGCGAGTACGCCAAGAGCTTCGTGCTGGAAAACGCAGCCGGCGCTCCCACGCTGATCAGCCGTCGTCGCCTGAATGCCGAGCATCAGATCGAAGTCGTCGGCGAGAAGCTGCGCGCGATGATGCCCTGGATCAAGAAGAACAAGCTGGTCGACCAGACCCGCAACTGATCTGCAAGCCAGGAGGGCGCTTCGGCGCCCGTTTTCCGAGGGCCACCCGTTGCGGTGGCCCTTTTGTTTGAAAGGGGACGACGCGGCCCCCTGAACTACACTGCGAACCATGCGATTCACAGATCAAGATGCTATCGAATGGATAGCTACCCACGTAGCACGCACGAGGGATGGAGGCAAATTCAATGCATGACGACACGCTTCCCGACGATGTGCCGCCGCGCAAGCGCCGCAAGGGCATCTACATCCTGCCGAACCTGTTCACGCTGGCGGCGCTGTTCGGCGGCTTCTATTCGGTCGTGATGGCCATGAACGCGCGCTTCGACCTCGCGGCGCTCGGCGTGTTCGCCGCGATGATCCTCGACAGCCTCGATGGCCGCGTCGCACGCATGACCAATACGCAGAGTGCGTTCGGCGAGCAGATGGATTCGCTGTCCGACATGGTGTCGTTCGGCGCGGCGCCGGCGCTCATCGCCTACGAATGGTCGCTCAAGGGGCTGGGCCGCTGGGGCTGGATCGCGGCCTTCGTGTATTGCGCCTGCGCAGCGCTGCGGCTCGCGCGCTTCAACGTCAACACCGGTGTGGTCGACAAGCGCTGGTTCCAGGGGCTGCCGTCGCCGGCAGCGGCAGCGCTCGTGGCTGGCTTCATCTGGCTGGTGAACGAGTGGGGCAAGCGCGGCGGCGAGGTGCTGTACCTCTCCTGGACGCAGATCACTTGGGTCACCTTCGCCTTCACGCTGTACGCGGGCCTCACGATGGTCACCAACGCACCGTTCTACAGCTTCAAGGACATCCAGATGAAGAAGAGCGTGCCTTTCGCGGTGATCGTGCTGATCGCGCTGGGCATCGCCGTCATCAACATCCATCCGCCGACGGTGCTGTTCGGCCTGTTCGTCGTCTACGGCCTGAGCGGCTACGTGGTCTACGCATGGCGCAAGGCCAAGGGCCAGCAGGCGAGCGTGATCAGCACCTCGACCGAAGAGCCCGACGAGCGCGGTTTGCATAACTGATCCCGGCTTGTGCTACATTCGTCAGCCTCATGACCAAGATTTCGCTGCTGGCCCTACTAACCCTCCCTCACGGGCGGAGACGGTAGCGCACGCGCAAATCCCTCACCACGGCCCGTTCGCACCAGCAACGGGCCGTTTGTCTTTTGGGGTTGCTGGTCGATTACCAACCATCGAAGAGAAATCGACATGCTCAAGCAACCTCAAAGCAAATACCGCGCATTCGCCCCGATCGGCCTCAAGGACCGTACCTGGCCCGATGCCGTGCTGACCAAGGCGCCGATCTGGCTGTCGACCGACCTGCGCGATGGCAACCAGGCGCTGGTGGAGCCCATGGACATCGCACGCAAGATGCGCATGTTCGAAACCCTCGTGGCCATCGGCTTCAAGGAAATCGAAGTCGGCTTTCCCTCGGCATCGCAGATCGAGTTCGACTTCGTGCGCAAGCTCATCGAGGAAGACCGCATTCCCGATGACGTGACGATCCAGGTGCTGACGCAGGCCCGCGACCACCTCATCGCTCGCACATTCGAGTCGCTGCAGGGTGCTCCGCGCGCGATCGTGCATCTCTACAACGCGGTGGCTCCCGTCATGCGCCGCGTGGTGCTCGGCATGGACGAGGACCAGATCGTCGAACTCGCGAGCAGCCATGCCCGCATGTTCAACGAGTTCGCCGCCAAGCAGCCGAACACGCAGTGGACTTTCCAGTACTCGCCCGAAATGTTCTCGGGCACGGACGTGCACTTCTCCAAGCGCGTGGTCGATGCGGTGACCGAAGTGTGGGCACCGACGCCCCAGCGCAAGTGCATCGTCAACCTGCCCACGACGGTCGAGCATTCCACCCCGAACATCTTCGCCGACATGATCGAGTGGATGCACCGCAACCTGGCGCGTCGCGACTCCATCGTGCTTTGCGTGCACCCGCACAATGACCGCGGCACCGGCACGGCGGCAGGCGAGCTGGCCTTGATGGCTGGCGCCGAGCGTATCGAAGGCTGCCTCTTCGGCAACGGTGAGCGCACCGGCAACCTCGACCTCGTGAACGTCGCGCTCAACCTCTACACCCAGGGCGTCTCGCCGGAGCTCGACTTCTCGAACATCGACGAGATCCGCGCGACGGTCGAACATTGCAACCAGATTCCGGTGCACCCGCGCCACCCGTACGTGGGCGATCTCGTCTACACCTCGTTCTCCGGCTCGCACCAGGACGCGATCAAGAAAGCCTTTGCCGCACGCAAGGAAGGCGACATCTGGGAGATTCCGTACCTCCCCATCGATCCGAAGGACGTGGGCCGCAGCTACGAAGCCGTGATCCGCGTGAACAGCCAGTCCGGCAAGGGCGGCATGGCCTATCTGCTCGAGAGCGAGTACGGCATCGAGATGCCGCGCCGCCTGCAGATGGAATTCATGCAGTCCGTGCAGCGCGTGATGGACGTCGCCGGCAAGGAACTCACCGCGGCCGACCTCTGGCAGCTGTTCGTTCGCGAATATGGCATCGAGACGGCGCAATCCCTGCAGAACCGCGTGATCGAGGAGGGCGGCGAAGGCGCCAACGCCTCGGTGGTGCTGCGTGGCGATCTGCCCTGGGACGGCGAGGTCCATGCCATCGAAGGCCGCGGAAACGGCCCGATCGACGCCTTCACCCAGGCGCTGAGCAAGGCCACCGGCCACACCGTGCGCGTGATGGACTACCACCAGCACGCCATCGGCGCCGGCGCCGACGCGAAGGCGGTCGCCTACCTGGAACTGCGCGTGGACGACAGCCAGACGCTGTTCGGCGTGGGCATCGATGCCAATGTGATCACGGCGTCGCTGAAAGCGATTGTTTCTGGCGTGCAGCGTGCGCGGACCCGGGGCGCACACGGGGCACAATCGGCGGTTGCAGTCGCCTGACTCTGCTGCGCCGGCCCTTGGTCGGGTGCGCGTGGGTGACGCACAACGGAGACCCACGATGACCGACCAACTCATTATTTTCGACACCACCTTGCGCGACGGCGAGCAATCGCCGGGCGCCTCGATGACGCGCGACGAGAAGCTGCGCATTGCCAAGCTGCTGGAGCGGCTGAAGGTCGATGTCATCGAGGCCGGTTTTCCCGCCAGCTCGAACGGCGACTTCGAGGCGGTGAAGGCAATCGCGAACGCGATCAAGGACTCGACAGTGTGCGGCCTCTCGCGCGCCAACGACCGCGACATCGGACGCGCGGCCGAAGCCCTCAAGGGCGCGGCCCGCGGACGGATCCACACCTTCATCGCCACCTCGCCGCTTCACATGGAAAAGAAGCTGCGCATGTCGCCCGACGAGGTTCATGAGCAAGCCAGGCTGGCCGTGCGCTTCGCGCGCAACCAGATCGGCGACGTGGAGTTCAGCCCCGAAGACGGCTACCGCAGCGACCCGGATTTCCTGTGCCGGGTGCTCGAGACCGTCATCAACGAGGGTGCCACCACCATCAACGTGCCCGACACCGTCGGCTACGCCATTCCCGAGCTCTACGGCAACTTCATCAAGATGCTGCGCGAGCGCATTCCCAACAGCGACAAGGCGATCTGGTCGGTGCATTGCCACAACGACCTCGGCATGGCTGTGGCCAACTCGCTGGCCGGCGTGAAGATCGGCGGCGCGCGCCAGGTGGAGTGCACCATCAACGGCCTGGGCGAGCGCGCGGGCAACTGCTCGCTCGAAGAGGTCGTCATGGCGGTAAAGACCCGCAAGGACTACTTCGGGCTCGACCTGCGCATCGACACCCAGCACATCGTGGCCGCGAGCCGCATGGTCAGCCAGACCACCGGCTTCGTGGTGCAGCCCAACAAGGCGGTGGTGGGGGCCAACGCATTCGCGCACGCCTCCGGCATCCACCAGGACGGCGTGCTCAAGGCTCGCGACACCTACGAGATCATGCGGGCGGAAGACGTGGGCTGGACGGCCAACAAGATCGTGCTGGGCAAGCTCAGCGGCCGAAACGCCTTCAAGCAGCGCCTGCAGGAGCTGGGCGTGGCCATGGACAGCGAGGGCGAAATCAATGCAGCCTTCCTGCGCTTCAAGGAGCTGGCCGACCGCAAGTCCGAGATTTTCGACGAGGACATCCTCGCGCTCGTCAGCGCGGAGGAGGTGTCGCACGTTGGTGAGCAGTTTGCTTTCGTCTCTCTCTCCCAGCACAGCGAAACCGGCGAGCGCCCCCAGGCGAAGGTCGTTTTCACCGTCCAGGGCAAGGAAGTCACCGGCGAATCCGACGGGAATGGCCCGGTTGATGCCTCCCTGAAGGCGATCGAGTCGCACGTCAAGAGCGGCGCCGAGATGGTTCTTTACTCTGTAAACGCCATCAGCGGCTCGACGGAAAGCCAGGGAGAAGTTACAGTCCGGTTACAAAACGCAGGGCGGGTGGTCAACGGTGTCGGGGCGGATCCGGACATCGTTGTCGCTTCGGCTAAGGCTTATTTGAGTGCGCTCAACAAGTTACAGAGCCAAGCTGAGAGAGTGGCGGCACAAGGTTAGGTTTTCGGGCGATCCTTGATATTCGAATGAAGAAGAGGATGCAAGTAACTGATATTGCGTGTCTTTTTTGATTTCGATACACTGCGGTCCTCGTTTCTGCCGCTGGAGATTTATTAATGCCTGAAGCCCGCCTACGCCGAGTTTCCAGCCAGCGGTTCCTGCCCGCTTTCAAAGCCCTCGCCGTCGCGCTCTGCGCCACGGCGTTTTTGCTGCCTGGCGCCCAGGCCGCCAAGAAGGAAAAGCCCGCCGCTGCCAAGACCGCCGTCGCCGCCAAGAAGGCGAAGGGGCCCGTGCCGGTGGAAGTCAAGCACAACGCCGCGTCGTCCAAGACGGCTCGCGGCGCTGTTCCGGTCGTCGTCGCCAAGCGCGGCGAACGCGCCGAGAAGGTGGTTCGTGGCGGCCGCAACGTCGTTGCCACCATCCACAAGAAGAACGGCAAGACCGTGGTGGCCGTACAGCGCCGCTCGGTGGTTCGCGTCGCCGAAGTGCCCCCGCGCCAATCCTTCGGCCAGATGGCCGGCCTGCATGGAACCGAAGACGCGCTCGACCTGAAGTCGAGCGTCGCGCTGGTCATCGACCAGGATACCCACGAAGTCCTGTTCAGCAAGAACGACCACGCCGTGCTGCCGATCGCATCGCTCACCAAGCTGATGACCGGCCTGCTCATCAGCGAGGCTCATCTGCCGAACGACGAGCTCATCACCATCACCCAGGACGACGTCGATACCGAGAAGCGCAGCAGCTCGCGCCTGACGGTCGGCACCACGCTCTCGCGCGGCGAACTGCTGCACCTGGCTCTGATGTCTAGCGAAAACCGCGCCGCGCACGCGCTGGGTCGCACCTACCCGGGCGGCCTTACGACCTTCGTGAGCATCATGAACGCCAAGGCCAAGATGCTCGGCATGAAGGACACGCGCTACGTGGAGCCCACCGGCCTGTCGAGCCGCAACCAGTCGAGCGCGCAAGACCTGGCGCTGCTGGTCAATGCCGCCTACGCCGATGCCACCGTGCGTTCGCTGTCCACCTCGCCTGAATACCAGGTCGAAGTCGGCAACCGTGTGCTGCAGTTCAACACCACCAACCGCCTCGTGAAGAGCCCCGATTGGGAAATCGGCGTGCAGAAGACCGGCTACATCTCCGAAGCCGGCCAGTGCCTCGTGATGCAGGCGCGCGTGGCCGGCCGCAAGCTGATCATGGTGTTCCTGGATTCGGCCGGCAAGTTCAGCCGTATCGCGGATGCCGAGCGGGTTCGCCGCTGGGTGGAGGCCACTCACGCAGCCGGCTCTCCGGCAGCCTCGTCGCGCAATACCGCGTATCAGATCGCTGGCTGATCGACGTCACACTCACCGGCAGCCCCAACGAAAACAGGCCCTCCAGAGGGCCTGTTTGCTTTTGTGGGGTGTTTCCGGTGTGTCAGGCGCCAGTCGACGGGAGGCTGCTGCTTGCGGAGGGAGACGGCGCGGCGGCCATGCCTTCCTTGAATCCCAACGCGCCTGAGATCTCGTTGGCGGTGGCCTGCAGCTTGGGCAGCCAGCCTTCGTCCAGCCGATCGGCCGGGGCGGAGATCGACAAGCCCGCCACCAGCTTGCCCTGGTCGTCGTAGATGCCGGCGGCCATGCAGCGCACACCCAGCTCCAGTTCTTCGTTGTCGCGGGCAATGCCGTACTGGCGCGCCTTCGACAGTTCCCGCTCCAGTGCGGGCAGCTGCGTGATGCTGTTGCGCGTGTGGCCGGCAAGGCCGGTGCGCGTGGCGTAGCTGCGCACCCGTTGCGGGTCATCCGCGGCCAGGAACAGCTTGCCGGTCGATGTGAGGTGCAGGGCGGCGCGGCCACCGATGGCGCGCACCACCTGCATGCCCGAGCGTTCGCTGTAGGAGCGCTCGATGTACACGATCTCGTCGCCCTGGCGCATGCTGAGGTTGACGGGCTGCTGCGTCAGCTTGTGCAGCTCGCGCATCGGACCCAGGGCCGCGTCGCGCACGTTGAGCCGGCCCTTGACCAGGTTGCCCAGCTCCAGCAGGCGCATGCCAAGGCGGTAGCTGCCGGCCTCGGGGCGGTCGACGAAGCGGCCGACGGCCAGGTCGTTGAGGATGCGGTGCGTGGTCGACGGGTGGAGCCCCGTCTTTTCGCTGATCTCCTTCAGCGAAATGGCGTCCTCGCGCGATGCCAGGACGTCGATCAGCGCGAACATGCGCTCGATCACCTGGATCACGGGAACGGCGGGAATGTCGGATTGGTTTTTTCTCATGGCGCTTGGCGGTGATGACCGAGCGCCATTTTACCTTGTGAAATCGCCTGGCGCCTGCCAGCGGCCATCCAACAACACTTCGTGAGGGGAAAAACGCGCCTTGTAGTTCATCTTCGGGCTGTGCTCGATCCAGTACCCGAGGTAGACATGCGGCAGCCCCAGCTTGCGGGCCTGCTCGATCTGCCAGAGCACGCTGTAGGTGCCGTAGCCGGTGGATGAGGCCCCCACGCTCGGCACTGCGTGCTCTCGCTGCCCCTCCAGGGGGGCGTCCGCTTGCTTGGGGCGGCCCGGCGCTACGCGGGTGTCGGGCTCGTAGAAGGTGTAGACGGCCGAGATGCCGTCGTTGAGCACGTCGAGGATCGACACCATCCGCAGCGCGCCCGCGCTGCCGTCGGGCAGCGTTTCGCGGAACTCCACCAGCCGAGAGTTGACGCGGCTCTGCAGCAGGAACTGGGTGTACTGGTCGATGCTGTCGTGATCCATGCCGCCGCCGGCATGGCGGCCGTTCTGGTAGCGCAGGTAGAGCTGATAGTGCTCCGGCATGAAGCACAGCTTGAGCACGCGCGCTTGCAGGTCGGCATGCTGCTTCAGCGCGCGGCGCTGGCTGCGGTTGGGCCGGAAGTCGTTGGCCAGCACGCGCAGCGGAATGCAGGCACGGCAACCGTCGCAATAGGGCCGGTAGGTGAACATCCCGCTGCGCCGGAAGCCGCTGAGCACCAGGTCGGAGTAGGCGTCGTTGTGGATCAGGTGGCTGGGCGTGGCCACTTGCGAGCGGGCCTGCCGGTCCGGCAGGTAGCTGCAGGGGTAGGGCGCAGTTGCGTAGAACTGCAGCGTGTGAAGCGGAAGATCCTTGAGGTGCGTCACGTCGGGGAAGGAGATCGCGCGGAAAGGAGTTCGGACCAGTATACGGGGTCGAAACGCCACCGTGGGCCCTCTTGCTGGCGTGCCCCGGCGACGTGGGAGACGAAGCGCTTGCGGGCCATTTCGCGGGCGCCGAGGCTGGCGAGGTGGGCCGTGTTCTGCTGGCAGTCGATCATCTGCACCCCGTAGTGGCGGCAGAGCGACACCAGCGCGGCCAAGGCAATCTTCGACGCGTCCGGCCGGCGGGTGAACATCGACTCGCCGAACACCGCGCGGCCCAGCCCGACGCAGTAGAGGCCGCCCGCCAGTTCGCCGTCGATCCACGTCTCCACGCTGTGGGCGTGGCCGGCGCGGTGCAAATCCGTATAGGCCTTCACCATGTCCGGCACGATCCAGGTGCCCGACTGGCCCACCCGCGGCGAGCTCGAGCAGGCCGTGATGACCGCCGCGAAGTCATGGTCGATGCGCACCTCGCATCCGGGCGTTTCGATGAAGCGCAGGAGGGTCTTGCGAAGCGAGCGGTGCAGCTTGAAGTCGGCCGTCCGCAGCACCATGCGCGGGTCCGGGCTCCACCAGAGGATGGGCTGGTCTTCGCTGAACCAGGGGAAGACGCAGTTGCCATAGGCCTGCATCAAAGTATCGACGTCGAGCGCGCCACCCGCGGCCAGCAGGCCGGGCACCGGGTCGGCCACGCCCCAGGCCGAGGCGGGGTCGGGCAGGGCGTCTCCGGGTTCGAGCCAAGGCAGTTGTCGCATGGGCATAGGTATACACGGCTTCGCAAATTCCGATCCAGTGGGCGAAAATCGCGTGCCGCCGACACCGCCAAAAGGGTTCGGCCGACATTCCACGGCGCCACAAAACCAGCCGGAAACCCTATAGTGCACAGCTTGTTTTCGCGCACCCACGACAGATCAGGCAGGCCCGAGCACACGCCGGGGATCAGCATAAGAGGACCACGTTGACCACTGAACCCAATCCCACTCGCTTCGGCAGCGGCCAGGCGGTGCGCCGTCTGGAAGACGAAAGCCTCCTGTCCGGCGCCGGACGCTACACCGACGACGTCACGCTCCCCGAACAGGCTCATCTCGTCTTCCTCCGATCCTCGTACCCGCACGCGCGAATCCTCTCCATCGACACCAGCGCCGCCGCCGCCATGCCCGGCGTGCTGCGCGTGATCACCGGCGCCGAAATGGCCGAAGCCGGCGTCAAGCCCTTGCCGGGCGCGGCCGGCTTCAAGCGCGCGGACGGCAGCGACAGCGCCAGCCCTCCGCGCCATGCCATTGCCCACGAGCGCACGCGCTTCGTCGGCGAAGTGGTGGCCGCGGTCGTGGCCGACACGGTGCAGCAGGCGCGCGATGCCGCCGAAGCCATCATGGTCGACTACGAAGACCTGCCCATGGTGGTCGACCTCGCGAGCGCCACCGCCGACGGGGCGCCGCTGCTGTGCGAGGAAGCCACGGGCAACATCGCCGCCGAGATGCGCCACGGCAGCAGCGAGGCCGCCACGGCCGCCTTCGCCAAGGCCAGCCACGTGGTCGCGCTCGACGTGAACAACCAGCGCGTGGTGGCGCTGACGATCGAGCCGCGCTCGGTGCTCGCCGCGCGCGACGCCGAAACCGGACGCCTCACGATCCGCATGAGCACGCAGATGCCCTCCGGTGTGCGCGATTCCATCTGCGCCGCCATCGGCCTGCCCAAGGAAAAGGTGCGCGTGGTGGTGGGCGACGTCGGCGGCGGCTTCGGCATGAAGACCGGCGCCTATCCCGAGGACATCGCCGTCGCCTTCGCGGCGCTGCAGGTGAACCGCCCTGTGAAGTGGGTGGCCGACCGCAGCGAGGAGTTTCTCTCCAGCGCGCACGGCCGAGACATCGAGGCGCGCGCCGAGATGGCGCTCGATGCCGACGGCAGGATCCTGGCCCTGCGCATCAAGACCCTGGCCAACGTCGGCGCCTACGCCACAGGCACCGGCGTCGCGATCCAGCTGCTGATCGGCCCCTGGGTGCAGACCAGCGTCTACGACATCCAGACCATCGACTTCCACTTCAAGGCGGTGCTCACCAATACCGCTCCCACCGGCGCCTACCGGGGCGCGGGGCGGCCGGAAGCCATCTTCACCATCGAGCGGCTCATGGACGAGGCTGCGCGCCAGACCGGCATCGACCGCATCGTGCTGCGCCGCCGCAACTTCATCCGTCCCGAGCAGATGCCGTACAAGAACCCGATGGCGCAGACCTACGACACCGGCAACTTCGAGTCGGTGATGGACCAGGCGCTCACGCTCGCCGACTGGCAGGGCTTCGAGACCCGCGCGGCCGAGTCGGCAGGCAAGGGCAAGCATCGGGGCCTCGGTATCGCCACCTTCCTCGAATGGACCGGCGGCAACGTGTTCGAGGAGCGCGTCACCGTCTCGGTGCAGGCCGACGGCGTGATCGAGGTTTTCTCGGCCGTCAACGCCATGGGGCAGGGCATCGCCACATCGCTGGCTCAGCTCGCGGTCGATGCCTTCGGCGTACCCATCGAGAAGGTGCGCGTGGTGCTCGGCGACACCGACCGCGGCGACGGCTTCGGCAGCGCCGGCTCGCGTTCGCTCTTCACCGGCGGCTCGGCCGTGCGCATCGGCGCCGAACGCACCATCGACAAGGCGCGCGAACTGGCCGCTCAGGAGTTCGAGGCTTCCATCGACGACATCGTCTACAGCCGCGGCGTCTTCAACGTGGCCGGCACCGACCTCGAGCTCGACCTCTTCACGCTCGCGGCGAAGCAGCCGGGGCGCGAGATCTTCGTCGACTCCACCAGCACCGTGGCCGGCCCGACCTGGCCCAACGGCTGCCACATCTGCGAGATCGAGATCGACCCGCCCACCGGCGAGATCAGCGTGGTGGCCTACAGCTCGGTCAACGACGTGGGCCGGGTCATCAACCCGATGATCGTGCGCGGCCAGCTCGAAGGCGGCGCGGTGCAGGGCATCGGCCAGGCGCTGTACGAGCAGGTGGTGTACGACCACGAGACCGGCCAGCCCGTCACCGGCAGCCTGATGGATTACGCCGCCCCGCGCGCCGACATCGTCGACACCATGTTCAACATGGAGATGGACGAGTCCACGCCGTGCAAGAACAACCCGCTGGGCGTGAAGGGCGTGGGCGAGCTCGGCACCATCGGCGCCACCCCGGCCATCGTGAATGCGGTGGCCGATGCCTTCGCGCGCAACGGCCTCGCCACGCGCGCGCCTCGCCTGCACATGCCGCTGAGCCCTGCGCGTGTCTGGCAGGCGATGCAAACCGTCGATTGAGCAATCGTTTTCGTGGGGCAGAAAGGCGTCGGCCATGCTTGTCACCAACGAAGTTCAGACCGACGCGATCCGTATCGCCAGCTACCGCTGCGACGTGGGGCCCGACGCGCAGCCTTTCACCGAGCTGCACGAAGGCTATTCGGTCTCGTACGTGCGCAAGGGCAGCTTCGGCTATCGCACGCGCGGCCGGGCCTACGAGCTGGTCGCCGGCTCGGTGCTGGTCGGCTGCCCGGGCGATGAATACGTCTGCACGCACGACCATCATGTCTGCGGCGACGAGTGCCTTGCCTTCCACCTGTCGCCGGGCTTCGTCGACCTGATCGGCGGCGACCGCAAGACCTGGCGCACCGGCGGCGTGCCGCCGCTGGCTGAGCTCGTGGTCATCGGCGAACTGGCGCAGGCCGCAGCCGACGGGCAGAGCGACGTCGGGCTGGACGAGCTGGGCATGTGGTTCGCGGGCCGCTTCGTCGAAGTCGTCTCCGGCCGGCCGAAGCCCCGGGCGCCGGCTTCGGCCGCCGCACGTGACCGCCGTCGCGCGGTCGACGCGGCGATGTGGATCGACGCCAATTCGCAGCACGACATCGGCCTCGACGGTGCGGCAGCCGAAGCAGGCCTGAGTTCCTTCCACTTCCTGCGGCTGTTCTCGCAGGTGCTGGGCGTCACGCCGCACCAGTACCTCGTGCGCTCGCGCCTGAGGCATGCCGCGCGCCTGCTAGCCGACGACGACGGCCGGTCGGTGACCGAGGTCGCGCTCGACGTGGGCTTTGCCGATCTCAGCAACTTCGTGCGCACCTTCCATCGCGCGGCCGGCGTGTCGCCGGGCGGCTTCCGCAAGGCGGCCCAGGGCGACCGCAAGATTTTCCAAGAACGCATTGCCGCGCTCTTCGATGATGAGCTCCTGACCAATCCATCGAGCAGGAAGCCATCATGTACGACCACATCGGACTGAAAGTCAAAGATCTCGCCGCGAGCCGCCGCTTCTACGAAGCCGCGCTCGCGCCGCTCGGCCATGTGCCGGGCCCGCACGACGACAGCTACGCCGGCATCGGCCCGGCCGACGAGCCGGCGCTGTGGCTCTACGCCGCCAAGGGCACGAAAGGGCCGGGCACGCACATCGCATTCCGCGCGCCGAATCACGAAGCAGTGGCCGCCTTCCACAAGGCCGGCCTGAAGGCAGGCGGCACCGACAACGGCGGCGCGGGCCCGAGGCCGGACTACAGCCCGACCTATTACGCGGCATTCCTGATCGACCCCGACGGCAACAACGTCGAGGCGGTCTGCCCCTGAAGCGAGGCTCGCCATGGCCACTGTCTACAAGGAATTCATCGTCGAGGCGGATGCCGCCCAGGTGTGGGACGCGCTGCGCGACTTCGGCGCGGTGCACACGCGGCTCGCGCCGGGTTTCCTCACCGCCTGCACCATCGATGCCGAGGGCGCCCGCATCCTCACCTTCGCCAACGGGCTCGTGGCGCGCGAGGTGCTGGTCGGCATCGACGATGCCCATCGACGGCTGGCCTACACCGTCACCGGCGGACAGGCCGCGCACCACCACGCAACGGCGCAGGTGTTCGATGAGGGCGAAGGCCGTTCGCGCTTCGTCTGGATCACCGACGTGCTGCCCGACGCCATGGCGGCCTACGTCGGGCCGATGATGGAGCAGGGCGGCATTGCCATGAAGAAGGCGCTGGAGCAGCACGCATGAGCAGCAAGGCCCCGGACGACATCCGTGCCGTGATCCGGGGCTACGCCGACGCCTGGGTTGCCAACGACGTGCAGCGCATCGTCGACAGCTACCACGACGAGGTCGTCTTCCACTACTTCGGACGCAATCCGCTCGCCGGCACGCATCGCGGCAAGGCGGCGTGTCTTGCCGTGCTCAAGAAGGTGAAGGAGCGAACGAATCGCCGGCTTGTCTCGATCCGAGACGTGCTGGCGGGCGAGCACTACGGCCTGATCGTCGCGGTCGAGCAATTCGAGTTCCAGGGCCGTGCAGTCGAACTGGAGCGGCAGCTGCGCTACACCGTGAAGGACGGCAAGCTCGCGGAGTGCTGGATCTACGACGAAGACCAGCGCTTTGTCGACGAGGTGCTGGGCGGCTGAGACGCCGCCGGCTCAGAAGTCTTCCAGCGGCAGCCCGACGTAGTTCTCCGCCAGCGCGGTGGAGGCAGCGGTCGAATGCACCAGGTAGTCGAGCTCGGCTTCCTGGATCTTCTGGCCGAAGGCGCCCGTTTCCGGAAAGCGGTGCATCAGCGAGGTGAACCACCACGAGAAGCGCTCGGCCTTCCAGACGCGGCGCAGGCACAGGTCGGAGTAGCGGTCGAGCGCCGAGGCCGACTTCTCCGCATAGAAGATCTCGAAGGCGCGCGAGAGATAGCCCACGTCGGCGGTGGCGAGGTTCAGGCCCTTGGCACCGGTCGGCGGCACGATGTGGGCTGCGTCGCCCGCCAGGAACAGGGAGCCGAAGCGCATCGGCTCGGCGACGAAGCTGCGCAGCGGCGCGATGCTCTTCTCGAGCGAAGGCCCGGTCACCAGCCGCTCGCGCGCCTCGGGGTCGAGGCGGGCGCGAAGCTCGTTCCAGAAGGCCTCGTCGCTCCAGTTCTCCACGCGCTCCTCGGTCGGCACCTGCACGTAGTAGCGGCTGCGCGTGGCGCTGCGCATGCTGCACAGCGCGAAGCCGCGTTCGGTGTTGGCGTAGATCAGTTCATGCGACACCGGCGGCACGTCGGCCAGCACGCCGAGCCAGCCGAAGGGATAGATCTTCTCGTAGGTCTGGATCGCATCGGCCGGCACGCTCGCGCGGCTCACGCCGTGGTAGCCATCGCAGCCGGCGATGAAGTCGCATTCGATCTCGTGCGTCTGGCCGTCCTTCTCGTAGCGCACGCGCGGCTTGCTGGACTGGAAGTCGTGCAGGCTCACGTTCGCCGCGCTGTAGATGGTGGCGAGGCCTTCGGCCGCGCGGGCTTCCATCAGGTCTCGCGTCACTTCGGTCTGACCGTACACCGTCACTTGCTTGCCGCCCGTGAGGCCGTGCATGTCGATGCGGTGGCGAGCGCCCTTGAAGAGCAGCTCGATGCCTTCGTGCGGCAGGCCCTCGGCCTTGGCGCGGGCGTCGACGCCGGCACGGGCCAGCAGGTCCATCGTGACCTGCTCCAGCACGCCGGCGCGGATGCGGCCGAGCACGTAGTCGCCGCTCTGGCGTTCGACGATGACGTTGTCGATGCCTGCCTTGTACAGAAGCTGCCCGAGCAGCAGGCCGGCGGGGCCGGCTCCGATGATGGCGACCTGGGTGCGCATGTTCGTGTCTCCGAGAGGGTTTCGTGGAGCGTAGGGCGCACCGGGTCTTCTGAGGAGGCCGCTCGCGCGGCTCTGTGCGATCATGCGAATGCGTGCGCGATCATCGCGCAACACTTCCAAAGACGACGAACCACCACGCCGAATGAGCATCGCCAAGGCCGACTTCATCGAGGGCATCGCCAAGGGAATGGCGGTGCTCGAAAGCTTCGACACCGAGCGCCAGCGCCTGAACGCCACGCTGGCCGCCGAGCGCGCCGGCCTCACGCGCGCCGCGGCCCGCCGGCACCTGCTGACGCTGGCGCATCTGGGCTATCTGGAGACAGACGGCAGCTACTTCTGGATGGCGCCCAAGGTGCTGCGCTTCTCAGGCAGCTATCTCGCCTCGTCGCGCCTGCCGCGCGCGCTGCAGCCCACGCTGAACCGGCTGGCGGCGCAGACCGGCGAATCGTTCTCGGCGGTGGTGCTCGACGGGGAAGAGGTGGTCATCGTCGCGCGCAGCGGCAGCTACGGAACGCCGACGCGCGTGCTGGCCTACGGCCTGCACCTGGGCGCACGGCTGCCGGCGCATGCCACCTCCACCGGCCGCGTGCTGCTGGCCGCGATGGCGCCGACCCAGTTCACGCAATGGCTCAAGGGCCGGCACTTGGCGCGGCTCACGCCTCGCACGGTGACGCAGGCGCGGGGCCTGCGGCAGCTGATTGCCCGCGCGCGCAAGGACGACTACTGCTTCGCCAGCGAGGAACACGAGCTGGGCGTGCAGGCGCTGGCCGTGCCGCTGCGCGACATGCAGGGCCACACGGTGGCCGCGCTCAACGTGGTGCTCTCGGGCACGCGCTACCAGGAAGAGACGCTGCAGCGCGAGATGCTGCCACTGCTTTTCGAAGCCGCGCGAGAAGTCCGATCGCTTCTCTGATCTTCCCTTGGTCTGAACTTTGGCCGCGGCCCGCGCCTCGAATCCCCGAAACGGACACAACCATGCGACTCCTCCTCCTCGAAGACGACGTGATGATCGGCGAAGCGGTGCTCGACCTGCTGCGCGCCGAGCAGTACGCGGTGGACTGGGTGAAAGACGGCCAGGCCGCCGAATCGGCCCTGCGCACCCAGCAATACGACCTGGTGATGCTCGACCTCGGCGTGCCCCGGCGCGACGGACTCGAGGTGCTGCGCAACCTGCGCGCGCGCAAACAGCGCATGCCGGTGCTGATCGCCACCGCGCGCGACTCGGTGCAGCAGCGCATCGAGGGCCTCGACGCCGGCGCCGACGACTACGTGCTCAAGCCCTACGACCTCGACGAACTGCTGGCCCGCATCCGCGCCTTGCTGCGCCGCGCCGCGGGTCGTGCCGAGCCGGTGTACGAGCACATGGGCGTGAGCATCAACCCGGCCACGCGCGAGGTCACGGTGGCCGGCCAGCCGGTGGTGCTGTCGGCGCGCGAATGGGCCGTGCTGGAGCCGCTGCTTGCCAGGCCCGGCATGGTGCTGTCGCGTGCCCAGCTCGAGGAGAAGCTCTACAGCTGGAAGGACGAGATCAGCAGCAACGCGGTCGAGGTGTACGTGCACGGGCTGCGCAAGAAGCTCGGCGCGGAGCTGATCCGCAACGTGCGCGGTGTCGGCTACATGGTGCCGAAGATATGAGGAGGCTGACCGGCTCCCTGCGCGCGCGCCTGCTGTGGTTCCTGCTCGCTGCCATCGTGCTGGCCGCCGGTGCGCAGGCTCTGGTGGCCTACCGAACGGTGCTCGCCGAGGCCGACGACATCTTCGACTACCACATGCAGCAGATGGCACTGTCGCTGCGCGCGGGCCTGCCGCCCAGCGCGGCGGTGGGCGGACTGGGCGCCGCCGAGCAGAACTTCGATTTCGTGGTGCAGGTGTGGACCGCCGACGGCGTGCGCATCTTCGAGTCCGCCGAGCAGGCCGCGCTGCCGCAGCTCGCGGTGCTGGGCTTCGCCGACGTACAGGCGCGGGGCACCACCTACCGCGTGTTCTCGATGCAGACGCGCGGGCTGGTGATCCAGGTGGCGCAGGACATGGCGGCGCGGCGACACATGGCCGGCACGTTGGCCCTGCGCACCATCGCGCCGGTGGCGCTGATGGCGCCGCTCCTGATGCTGGTCGTGTGGTGGGTCGTGAGCCAGTCGCTCGCGCCGGTGGCCCGGGTGCGCAAGCAGGTGGCCTCGCGCCAGGCCGACGACCTGTCTCCGGTGAGCGAGGAGAACCTGCCCGAGGAGGTGCGCCCGCTGGTGCAGGAGCTGAACCTGCTCTTCGATCGCGTGCGCCATGCCTTCGATGCGCAGAAGCACTTCGTCGCCGATGCCGCGCACGAGCTGCGTTCGCCGTTGGCCGCCCTGAAGCTGCAGGTGCAGGGCCTGCAGCGCGCGCCCGACGATGCCTCGCGTGAGCTGGCCGTGAACCGGCTGGTGGCGGGCATCGACCGCGCGACGAGGCTGGTCGAGCAGATGCTCGCGCTGGCCCGTCATGAGGCCAGCCTGGCGGCCGGCGCCAAGCCGGAGCCGGTCGACCTGGCCGAGGTGGCGCGGCTCGCCGTGTCCGACGCCGTGGCGGCCGCGCAGGCGAGGAGCATCGACATCGGCATCGCGCACGCCGAGGAGGCGGTGGTCGACGGCCAGTCCGAGGCCCTGCGCATGCTGCTGCGCAACCTGCTGGAGAACGCGATCAAGTACACGCCGGTCGAGGGCCGTGTCGACATCGGCATCTCCCGCCAGGGCGACGCCGCCGAACTCACCGTTGACGACAGCGGACCGGGCCTGCCGCCCGACGAGCGCGAACGGGTGCTCGACCGCTTCTACCGCTCGGGCGAATCGCAGGCGTCGGGCAGCGGCCTGGGCCTGGCCATCGTCAAGTCGATCGCCGACCTGCACGGCGCGACCGTGGTGCTCGACCAGTCGCCCAGCCTCGGCGGCCTGCGCGTGCTGGTGCGCTTTCCCGCGCGCGCCTGAGCCCCTTGCGGTGGCGCCGCGCCGTTTAAGCGGCGCTTAAGTCAGACCCGCGACATTCCTTTCATCGTTTTGCGTCCATACGCCCAGAAAGGAACCGACAAATGAACACACGTCTGACTTCGCCCCGTGCCCTGGCCATCGCCCTGGCAAGCGCGGGCGTGATCGGTGCCGTCGGCGCCGGCGCCTACACCAGCGCCCGCGCCGTGGGTGCCCCGACCACCAATGCCGTCGCCACCGCGCCCGCGGCCATGGTCACGCTGCCCGACTTCTCGACCATCACCTCGCGCGATGGCCCGGCCGTGGTCAACATCAGCGTGACCGGCACCATGAAGGCTTCCGACGACGAGGCCGCCGCAGAAATCCAGGGCATCGATCCCGACGATCCGATGTTCCAGTTCTTCCGCCGCTTCCAGGGCCAGATGAACCCGCGCGGCCAGCAACAGCAGCGCGATGTGCCGGTGCGCGCGCAGGGCTCGGGCTTCATCGTCGACCCCAGCGGCGTCATCATCACCAACGCCCACGTCGTGAAGGACGCGAAGGAAGTCACCGTCAAGCTCACCGACCGCCGCGAATACCGCGCGAAGGTGCTGGGCGCCGACGCCAAGACCGACATCGCGGTGCTCAAGATCGACGCCAAGAACCTGCCCGTGCTCGCGCTGGGCAACACCAAGGACCTGAAGGTCGGCGAATGGGTGCTGGCCATCGGCTCGCCCTTCGGCTTCGAGAACACCGTGACGGCCGGCGTGGTGAGCGCCAAGGGCCGCTCGCTGCCCGACGACAGCTACGTGCCCTTCATCCAGACCGACGTGGCCGTGAACCCCGGCAACTCCGGCGGCCCGCTGCTCAACACGCGCGGCGAGGTGGTCGGCATCAACTCGCAGATCTACAGCCGCAGCGGCGGTTACCAGGGCGTGTCGTTCGCGATTCCGATCGACGTGGCGATCCAGGTGAAGGACCAGATCGTCGCCACCGGCAAGGCCACGCACGGCCGCCTCGGTGTGGCGGTGCAGGAAGTGAACCAGGCCTTTGCCGATTCGTTCAAGCTCGACAAGCCCGAAGGCGCGCTGGTCTCGAACATCGAGAAGGGCGGCCCCGGCGACAAGGCCGGCCTGAAGGCGGGCGACGTGATCCGCAAGGTCGACGGCCAGCCCATCGTCTCCTCGGGCGACCTGCCCGCGGTGATCGGCCAGCAGGCACCGGGCAAGAAGGTCACGCTCGAAGTGTGGCGCCAGGGCGAACGCCAGGAGCTGCAGGCCAAGCTCGGCGACGCGAGCGACAAGCCGGCCAAGGTCGCGAAGGCCGATGCCGACGTGGGCCAGGGCAAGCTGGGCCTGGCGCTGCGCCCGCTGCAGCCGCAGGAGAAGCGCGAGGCCGCGGTCGACAACGGACTGCTGATCGAAGACGCGGCAGGCCCCTCGGCCCAGGCCGGGGTGCAGGCAGGCGACGTGCTGCTGGCCATCAACGGCACGCCCGCGCAGAGCGTGGAGCAGGTGCGCGAGGTGGTGGCGAAGGCCAGCAACAAGTCGGTGGCGCTCCTGATCCAGCGCGGCGAGGACAAGATCTTCGTGCCGGTCCGAATCGGCTAAGTTCTCCCCAGGCTTCGCGCACTTCGTGTCGCTTCGCCAACCCCTTCCGGGGGCAACACCTGAGGCCCGGCAACGCCGGTTCCTCGGTGTTCCGCGAAATCCAGGATCCGACTGCCGACCTCGCGCCCGCATGACTTCACCTGCCCAGAGCCTCTCGGCGCACATCCTGCCCACGTCGGCCACCATGATCGGCGTGTGCATGACGGTGATGTCCATCGGGCACCTCGGGCCGCGCGACGACATGCGGCTCTTGATAGACCGCCTGCTCGCGGTGGACGCGCTGGTCTTCCTGGCCAGCGCGTTGCTGTCCTTCATCTCGATGCGCTCGCGCAGGTCGGGCGCGCGGCTGGAAGCCTGGGGCGAGATGGTCTTCATCGCCGGGCTCGCGCTGCTGGCGCTCGGGGCGGTGACGCTGGCATTCGCGCTGCGCTGACAGCGAGCGGCTTCAGGCGGGTGCGCAGGGCCAGTCGAGCTGCATGCGCGTGCCGCCGGCCGCCGGGTCCACCGTCTCGATCTGCAGCCGCGCGCCGATGGACTGGGCGCGTGCCCGCATGTTGGCGATGCCGTGCCCCGTGCGTCCGCCACTGGCCGGCGCCGCAGGCAGCCCGCGCCCGTTGTCCGTGAGCATGATGCGCACCAGCGCCGGCGTTTGTTCCCCGTGCCAGCTCGCGTGCATCACGATGCGCGTTGCGCCCGCGTGCTTGAGCACGTTGGTGAAGGCTTCGAGCAGGATGCGCTGCAGCTGCAGGGCTGCCTGCGCGGCGAAGGGTTCCAGCTGCGGGATCACTTCGACGTCCCACACCAGCTCGATTCCGGCCGCGTCGAGGCGTGGCTGCAGCCGGTAGCGCAGCGTGGCCAGCACGGTGGCCAGGTCGTCGTGCGTGGGCTGCAGCGAGTCGACGGCCATGCGCATCTCGTCGAGTGCGAGCTTCACGTGCTCCTCGATCACCGCGCGGTCGGGCCTGGCCTGCGTTACCACGTTGAGCAGGCCCACCAGCTGCGAGCCTACGCCGTCGTGGATCTCCCGCATGATGCGCTGGCGCTCCAGCAGCACGGCCTGTTCCTGCTGCTGCTGGCGCACGGTCTCGAAGGCGCCGCGCAGCTGGTCCTCGCGCTCCGCCACACGGGCCGCGAGGTTGGCGTTGAGCGCGCGGTAGTCGGCCACGGTGCGGCTGTAGCGCTCGACCACCAGGCCGGCCAGGATCATCACGAAGAAGAACATGGCGTGCGCCGTCAGCGTGTAGTAGGCGCCGCCGAAGAGGCCCATGCGTACCAGCAGCAGGTCGTGCGCGCCGGCCAGGATGGCCAGCGTGCCCGCCGCCATCAGCACGCCCGCGATGCGGCGGCGGTCCACCAGCGCCCCGTACACCACGTAGGGCAGGCAGATGATGCTGATGCACTGCAGGATGACGAGGCCGCCGGTCCACAGCAGCGGCCGGGCGAACGCAAAGGAGGCGCAGGCCAGCGCGACCGACAGCGCGAGCGCGCCGTAGATCGAGCGCACCAGCCACGGCGGGTTGCGCTCCAGCACCAGCAGCACGAAGCGCGCGATCAGCCCGATGTGGCAGGCATAGCAGACCGCCACCACCGCGCCCCACAGCGGCCAGGGAACCGCCACGTCGGGCCACACGCGGTCGAGGTTGCGCGCCACGCCCGAGAGCGCGGCGAGCGCGAAGCAGCCGTAGAGCGCATCGCGCTGGCGCAGCCACAGCCCGCCGGCGATGCCGCCCATCAGCAGCAGGCTCACGGCGTAGACGATGGCCGAGGTGTTGCGCCAGTTCTGCCGCGCGCGATAGACCGGCGCCAGCGAGGATTCCGGGCCGTAGTGGATGCTGGCCAGCCCCGCGCCGCGCTGGCGCTGGATGGTGGTGCGCACGACCAGCGACTGCGGCTGGCCGTTCTGGTGCAGCACGGCCGGCACCGGCACCAGCAGGTTGCTCTTGGAGGCGTCGTAGTTCGGCACGCCCAGCGTGCCGTAGCTGGCCACCAGCGCGTCGTTGAACGAGATCGCCACCTGGTTGCCCGCGCCCGAGAGCAGCAGGGCGGCCGGCTTGCCGGCCGGCACAGCGGCGGCGGGCAGCTCGATGCGGTAGGTCGCCTTGCCGCCGCGGCCGGGGAACTCGTGATCCCAGCGGAAGGGGAACTCCACCCGGCGCGTTTGCATCGGCAGGCCGTCGGGTTCGAGCACCGCCTCGGCCGAGGAAACGTCGAAGGCGTCGGGTGCTTCCGCGGCGTTGGCGCGAGGGGCCGCCGACGCCAGGGCGAGCCACAGGCACAGGGCGACGAGCAGCAGGCGGCAGAGGCCGCCGGCGGTCACGCTAGGGAAGCCAGCCGAGGTTGCGGGCCTCGAACACAGCTTCCGATTTGTTATGCACATCCAGCTTGCCGTAGATATTGCGGATATGGGTTTGGACAGTCGAGGCCGAGACTCCCATTTGCACCCCGACTTCGACATAGGTGAAACCACGAGAGACGAGGTCGAGCACCTCGAACTCGCGCGGCGAAAGCCGCTCGGGCACGACCGTCGCGGCGCCGGCCGCCTTGGCCGCGGACTGCTCCTTGGGCGCTCCGCCCGAATGGGCCTGCCAGCGGCGCAGCAGCTTGCGCGCGATCACCGGCGACATCGGCGAGCCGCCGGCGCGCAGGTGGCGGATGTGGGTGGCGAGGTCGGCCTCGGTGCCGTCCTTCAGCAGGTAGCCGCTGGCGCCGGCCTCGAAGGCCTGGACCATGTTGGCTTCGTCGCCGAAGATCGAAAGCACCATCACCGCGCAGGCCGGCTGCATGTTGCGGCACTGGCTGATCACCTGGAGGCCGGGGCGGTCGGGCAGGCCCAGGTCCACGAGCAGCACGTCGACCGGGTTGTCGACCAGCCAGCGCAGGATGTCGCTGGCGTTGGAGGCGCTGTAGGCCAGGCTCAGGGAAGGATCGGCATCGACCACGCGCGAGATGCGCTCGCGCATTCCGGTGTCGTCTTCCACGAGGGCAACCTGTGTTTCCGCGGTCATGCCTGATGCACCGGGCTGTGAAGGCTGCATGCGCTCATGCATGACGTGACGATGAGGCGCATGGGAAAGAAGGCCTTGGTTTGCTGCTGGATGGCGCAAAGGGTAGGGGGCGGCTTGCGCGCTGCCCATCCTATATACGGGGGAGGCGGCCTACCGCTTTCGGTGGCTGCTCGGCGGCTTGGCCGCCGCCTTCGCGAGCCGCGAGGCGACGAGCGCGATGTGATCGACCAGTTCGCGCGGCGATTCGACCTCGAAATCGTACGGCAGGCAGCCGAGCCAGACGGACAGCGCGTCGAGCGAATTGGCGCCGGTGGCGATGCGGGTGGCGCCGTCGCCGGCCTCCTGCGGCGTGCCGCTGACCCAGCCGAGATAAGGCTCGAGCGCGCTGGCGGGCGCGTGCACCAGCACTTGCGCGTGATGCAGGTAGGGCGAGACCTTCAGCGCGTGCTCCATGTAGCTCGCGACGTCGCCGTGGGGCAGTCGGCGCGGCGTGAAGCGCGCGCCGGTGGGCTCCGCATCGACGATGCGGTCGAGACGGAAGGTGCGCCAGTCCTCGCGCGCGATGTCCCAGGCCAGCAGGTACCAGCGCCGTCCCGTCTGCACCACGCGGTGCGGCTGAGCCGTGCGCTCGGTGACGGTGTCGTGATGGTCGCGATAGCCGAAGCGCAGCTCGAGCCGCTCGGTGCAGGCCTCGGCCAGGAAGGAGACGGCCTTCAGGCGCACGGGCGACTTGTCTCCCATCACCGGCACCACCGACGAACGCACGCTGTCGAGCCGGCGGCGAAGGCGCGGCGGCATCAGCTGCTCGAGCTTGGCCAGCGCGCGCATCGATGCGTTCCCGATGTCGCCCGTGGCACCGGCCGGGTTGCCCAGGCCGAGCGCGACCGCGATGGCTTCCTCGTCCTCCAGCAGCAGCGGCGGCAGGGCGGTGCCCGCGCCCAGCCGGTAGCCGCCGGCCACGCCCGAGGTGGAGTCGACCGTGTAGCCCAGGCTGCGCAGGCGATCGACGTCGCGGCGCAAGGTGCGTTCGGTGATCTCGAGCCGGCCGGCGAGGTCGGCGCCCGTCCACGAGCGTTGCGCCTGGAACAATGAGAGAAGCCGGATCAGGCGTGCGGAGGCTGAAAGCATGTGCGCATGATGCCTGCAATCGAGGACAGAATCTGTCCGCAATGGGTCGTAACCTTGCTTCCACTTTCAACCCCCGCACAGCGGAGCACAGGACACAGACCATGAAGAAGACATACAACGGCAGCTGCCATTGCGGCAAGGTTCGCTTCCAGGCCCTGATCGATCTCGCCGAAGGCACCGGCAAGTGCAATTGCTCGATCTGCACCAAGACCCGCGCATGGGGCGCGATCGTGAAGCCGGATGCATTCACGCTGCTGTCGGGGGAGGAGGAACTGTCGCTGTACCAGTTCAACTCGCACAGCACCGAATGGCTTTTCTGCAGGAGCTGCGGCGTGCGTTCGTTCGGGCGCGGCAACGTGCCCGAGATCGGTGGCGCCTACGTGAGCGTGGCGGTGAACTGCCTGGACGACGTGACGCCGGAGGAACTGTCGACGGCACCCGTCCAGTACATGGACGGGCGCAACAACAACTGGTTCGAAGCGCCGGCCGAAACGCGCTACCTCTGAGCGAGGCGGGCCGGCTGGCGAAGGCGCGCGCGGGGTGCGCGCCTGCTGCTGCCCTTACTTGCGGCGGCGGGTTGCCGGAGCGGCGCCGGGCGCCGAGGTCTGCGAGGGAGCGGCGCCGCCGTCCACGCCGAGACGGCCGCCGCCGCCGAGGCCCTGGCCGCGCACCGTCTGCGCCTTGTAGTTGCGCAGCGAGCGGACCATCTGGTTGAAGGCGTCCATGAAGGCGGCCGCGATCACCTTGCCCTGCGGCGTGCGCGTGTAGCCGCCGATGCCGCCGGCGGCGGAGAGGCCGCCCAGGCCGGCGAAGCCCGCGAAGTCGGTCTTGGAGGCGCTGCCTTCGGCGGCCGCGACCTGCACGCCGGAGCGGTTGTCGATCAGGGTCAGAAGCGCGCTGGCTTCCTTGGTCTGCAGGCTCGCGCCGATGCTGGCAATGGCACGGCCGCGGCCGCCGCCCACCAGGCCGCCGAGCGCGCCGCCCAGGCCGCCGGCGTCGCTGTTGCTGAACACGATCTCGGGCGACAGGCCGTAGTCGGAAGCCACCATCTGGCCGCGGCCGAAGTTGCTGCCGCCGCGCATTTCGCCGGATTGCATCAGCGCGCGTTCGCGCGTCATCGCGTTCATGCCGGCTGCGCTGCGCTCGACCACCACGAAGCAGTTCGACTGTTGCACCAGCAGGCGCAGCAGGTTGGCCGTGGGAGGCAGCTTGTATTCGCCGGTGAGGATGGTGTACCAGCCCGCGTTCACGTTCTCGATCAGCGAGACCGTGCCCAGGGGCGAATCGCAGCGCTCGAGCTGGCTGCTTTCGCCGGAGGTCGCAGCGCCGGCGGCGCTGCCGGTGGCCACGGTCTTGGCCGACTGGCTGCCCATTTGCATGTCCATGGTCTGGCAGCCCGAAAGGGCCAGCAGGCCGGCGAGTGCGCTTGCGAGAGAGAGTTTAGAAAAAGCCATGTCCCGATCTGTCAAGTGAAAAGAAGGCGGCGCCCGTTGCGGACGTCACTTGTCAAGATCGAAGATGGAATTGCCTTGGCCTGTACGACCTCCCGATTCGACGCGCCGCCGGCGACCGCGCGACGATACGGTCCGAGAATCCGGCACACCAGTGCCGAAAGTCATGTGCATGTTCGCGTGGCCTGGTCGCTCGCTGCCCACCGCGCGGGTGGTGCCTCGACCAGAGTCCGAAACCGGGGACGCGTGGGAAACGGCAACCCATGTCCTCGATCGCCCCTGTCGCTGCCGTCGTGCAGGCGCGCTGCGCCGGGGACGGGTGGATGGAGCGGGGCGATTCTATTACTTTGGAAACTTTTGGAAGCGCGGTGAAACAACAGGCGTGCCCCCGCCGCCGGCCCTCGAGGAGGAACGCCGCGAAGGCTCGATCCCGAAAGTTACAGTCAGGCCTTCACTTCCAGGAGTTTTCAGATGGCAACCAAGAAGAACATCGTTGGAGAAGCGGCCTTGGAACTGACCCGCCAGCAGGTGCAGCAGGCCCTGGCCATCGCCGGTGCTTCGAACTTCAGCGGCGCGGCCGACCCGGCTTTCGTCGGTTCCATCCTGGTAGCCCTGGCGGTCAACACGAACTCCGTGAGCGCGACCATCGACAGCGCCAAGGACCGCACCAGCACCGTGATCAAGCACTGAGCGACGCGCTCGCTCGACATCGGCGCGTGTGTCAGCGCGTGTAGTCAGCGCGTGTAGTCAGCGCGTGTAGTCGCCGCTGGCCTCCGGCTGGAAAAGCACCGCCACCACGCGCGCCGAGCCTTCGGTGCCATTGGGCATGCGCCAGCAGGCGGTGGCGCCGGTCTTCGTGCCCAGCAGGCCGATGCCGACGGGCGACAGCACCGACACGAAGCCCGCGCCCGGCTGCGAGTCGCCGGGGTAGCAGAGGGTGATCTGCTGCCGCTGGCCGGTGGCCGGGTCTTCGATCTCGACCTGGGAGTTCATCGTCACGAGGTCCGCGGCGATCTCGCGCGAGGGCAGCACGTCCGCTGCATCGAGCAAGTCGGCCAGAGCGGGCGGGAGCTGGTGGTCCGCCAGTTTTCCCAGGCGGACGAAGTCGAGTTCGGTGAGCGTGCGCTCCCCGTGAATGGTTGCGGGCATGAATGAAGCACTCCAGTTGAATGCGGCGCCGTTCTCCATGCACGAATGAATGAATGAGGAAGGGAACGAACGACGTCGCGGCCGCGCGGCGGGTGCCCGGCGGTCAATGGTTCGCGCATCAGAAAGAAGGGTAGCGGACCGCCGGGCTCAGGAAAGTGCGGAGGTGCGTCGGTAGGCCGCCATGGTCGCCGTGGTCGCGACATCGCCGGCACGCGCTGCTTCGAGCGCAGCGTGTTTGCGGGAGTGGAACGAACGGGCCATGCGCGCGAGTGTAGGGATGCACCGCGGGGCCATCAAGCAATGGCCTCACGTGCCTTGCCGATAAGCGCGATGCGGACCGCACAATCTCCGGATGCGGACCTTTCTTCTCTACGTCGCGACGGCGCTCGCGGAAATCGTCGGCTGCTATCTGCCGTACCTCTGGCTCAAGCAGGATCGCTCCGCATGGCTGCTGCTGCCCGCGGCGATCAGCCTTGCCCTGTTCGCGTGGCTGCTTACGCTGCACGAGACGGCGGCGGGGCGCGTCTATGCCGCCTATGGCGGCGTGTACATCGGCGTGGCCATCGCCTGGCTCTGGGCGGTGGACGGCATCAGACCGACCGCGTGGGACGTGACGGGTGTGGCGGTGTGCCTCGCAGGCATGGGGCTCATCGCGTTCCAGCCGCGCTAGCCCTGGCGGCCGTTTCCGGCCCGAGTTGTTGCTTGAAGAAGGCCAGCACCTGCGTGTTGAAGTCCGCATGGAAGGCAGCGCGGTCGAACTCCGGACGGTCGCGGCAGATCTGCTGCATTGCCTGCGCCATGGCCGGCGAACAGGGCGCCACGAAGGCGAAGTGCGTCGCGCCCTGCACCATGTGCCACTCCGGCCGGACGGGCAGGTCGCGGCGAAGCGCTTCCACGTAGCGCGGTGCGACGCCATCGCCTCCGAAGGCCGAGGCCCAGAGCTGCATCGGCAGCGTCACGTTCTTCAGGCCGCTCTTGTCGAACGCAGTGAGCGGATCGACGATGACGGCGGCCTTGATGCGGTCGTCGCGCGCGGGCATCTTCGGCAGCTCGTTGCGGCGGATCTCCTCGCACAGCGGCGTCGTGGAGGCCGGCGGGCAGAGGTCGTCGCGCAGCCGGAAGTCCGGAACAGCACCGACCACCACGAGGCCGGTGTATCCGCCCGCGGAGAAACCGAAAAGCCCGACGCGGTTCGCATCGATGGCCGCGCGCCCCGGCCACGCTCCGAGCATGTAGTCGACCAGCCGCTTCATGTCTGCCGGGCGCGTGGCATATACCGACAGATGGCTCGCGCCGCTCATGTCCTGGAAGTTGTGACCGGGGTGGTTGATGGCGGCGACGATGAAGCCTGCGTCGGCCAGCGCAGCCGCCGTGTCGTGGTGCAGCAGGGACGAGCCGCCCTTGCCGTGCGAGATCACGACCAGCGGCAGCTGCTTGCCGGCAATCGGGCAGTCTCTCGTGCCCTCGATCACCAGCGGATCGAACGAGAGCCTGTCTGCGGGCGCGTCGCATGGGGTCCACACGGCACCGAGCAGCGCCGGGCCGTTGCTGTCTGCGGGCACTTCGATCGGGCTGAAGCCGGCGGCTTGCGCGATGCGCGCGCAGCAGAGGCAGAGCGCGACGAAAAACAGGGCGCGTCGCATCGGCAGATTCATGTCGCGTTCGTGCGGCGGATGGGAATAAGCAGGTCGGTGCGCAGCTCTGCCTGCGAGACCTGCCGCGGCGAGTTCAGGTAGTGCTCCAGCGTAGGCCGGTCGTCGGGCTCGTAGCCGCTGGCGGGCAGCCATCGGATGTAGAGGGCGCGCACCGCGGCGTTGATCTGCGAGTACGGGCCGGCCAGGCGATGCGCCGCGTAGCAGCCGCCCGGAATGTCGAGCATCTCGACCTCGGCGACGTCCGGCCAAGGGTCGGGGGAATCGAGGGCGGCGTAGTACCTGAAGCCGGGGCCGCCCTCGGGCTCGCCGAAGGAGGCTCCCCATCGGGCCGAGATGCGTGCCGTGCCCGCGTGCTGGCGCAGCCGCCGATGGGTATGAGGAATGGTCGAGAACGGCCCCTGATGCCGCAGCGCGTGCAGCCGCCGCGTGGGGTACTCGACGATGCGCACTGCCGGCGCGGCGATGCCGTCATCGGGTTGCGGCAGCGCATCGACATCGAGGATCGCCCGCACCATCTTCTGCTGGAAGGCACGCGGCGACTGCCCGGTGAACTGGCCGAACGCTCGCGTGAAGGCCTGCGGGCTTTCGTAACCCACGGCCAGCGCGACCTGCGTGATGCTCTGGTCGCCGGCTTCCAGCAACCGGGTGGCGAGCGCCAGCCGCACGCGGCGGACCGTGGCGGCCACCGTTTCGCCGGCCACGCTCGCATAGACGCGATGGAAGTGAAAGGGCGAGAAGTGCGCGAGCCGGGCGAGGTCTTCGAGTCGGTGTTCGGCCATCGGGTCGGCAACGATTGCCGCGACGGCGCGCGCCACGCGGGCGCGGTAGTCCTGCTCGATGCGGCGGCTGCTTTCCATGCGCGCGAGTGTGCGCTTTTCGCGGGAAGAGCACTTAGCCGACTTTGCTCATGTAGGTCAGCTGATCGCACCAAGGAAAAAGCCCGCTGTCCGATAAAGACAGCGGGCTTTTCAGAGGCCTTGCGGCTTGATGGTGGCTCCTCGACCTGGGCTCGAACCAGGGACCTACGGATTAACAGTCCGGCGCTCTACCGACTGAGCTATCGAGGAACAAGCCTTAAATTATATGCAATGGTTTTGCCGATTCCGGCCGGCCGGCTGCATTTTTTGCACCGATCCCATCACTTGCGATGACTCTCTGCAACAAACGCGGAACACAGTCGCAAATGAAAAGCCCCGCTACCTTGTGAGTAGCGGGGCTTCCAGAGGCCTTGCGGCTTGATGGTGGCTCCTCGACCTGGGCTCGAACCAGGGACCTACGGATTAACAGTCCGGCGCTCTACCGACTGAGCTATCGAGGAACAAGCCTTAGATTATAGCGTTCTTTTTCGCTGCTTTTCAACTTCGCGTTCAAAGTGCAACGCTCAGCCCCAGGCGCAGCGTGCGCGGCGCGCCGGGGAACAGGTAAACGTGGCTGAACTGATAGGGCGATTCTTTCCAGTAGCGGCGATCGAAGAGGTTGTCGATCGACAGCGTCCAGCTCGCGTTCGCGCCGCGCAGCTTGGTGTCGTAGCGCAGCGCAGCATCCACGCGTGTCCACGAGGGCAGCGTGACCGAGCCATCGGGCAGCACGTTGCGGCGGCCTTCGTACGAGAGCTGTCCCGCCACCTCGAGGCCCGGCACCGATGCGAAGCGGTAGGCGGTCTGCGCGCGCAGCACCTGCTTCGGCACGTTCGTGGGCGACTCGCCGTTGAGCGCCGGATTGGCCGTGCTGCCGCGCCGCTTGGCATCGATCAGCGTCAGGCTGCCGCCGATGCGCCACGGCCCCTGGCTCCATTGCGCGCCGGCCTCGAGGCCGCGGTGCACGGCCTTGCCGTCGTTGCGCACTTCGCAGAGGCCGCTGCACAGGTCGATGTTGGTCATCGGCCGCGAGATGTCGAACCATGCGAGCTGCCAGTTGAAGGCATCGCTGCCGCCCTTGATGCCCAGTTCCCACTGGCGCGAGCGCAGCGCGGGCAGGGCCTGTCCGGCGTTGCTGTACTGCGAGATCTTGTTCGGCACCACCTGCGACTCGACACCGCGCCCCCAGCTCGCATAGGCCATGAGTCCCGGCTGGATGGCATAGCTGGCGGCGATCCACGGCGTGGTCACGTCCTGCTTGTAGCCGGTAGGGTTCGAGCCGTCGTTGCCGATGCTGCTGCGGTCGAGCCGCGTGTGGCGCGCGCCGAGCCATGTGGTGAAGCGGTCGTTCCAGCGGATCGCGTCCTGCACGGAGAACTCGGTCGACTTTTCGTCGCGGTTGGTCTGCGGCGTGGTGGCGTCGGGGGCCGGCGGCACGATGGCCGTGCCCCAGATGTTGCCGGTGCCCGCGTAGTTGTAGGCCTGGTTGTCGAAGCGGTTGCGCACGCGGCTCTGCATCAGCCCGAAGCCGAGTTCGTGCCGCACGCTGCCCGTCGTCACGTTGCCCTTGAGGTTGATGCTGCCCGCGGTCTGCGTGCGGCGCTCGTTCTCGCTGCGGAAGTCGTAGACGTCGAAGGTGCCGTCGGAACAGTAGCGGTCGTAGTTGCCCTCGGCGCCGCAGCCGAAGGCGTAGGCCAGCCGGTCGTCGGTCTTCAGGCGTTGCTGGCCGATCTGCGCGCTCCAGCGCCAGTCGGCGTTCAGTGCCTGGCTGAAGCGCAGCGTGCCCGTCAGCGCCTTGAACACCGAGGGCTGCGACCACGGCTGGTTGTTGAGGTTGATGCGCGGATCGACCGGCGCCGGCAGTACGCTGCCCAGCAGGCTGTAGCCGTTCTGGCTGGGCTGCGTCTTGCGGCTCTGTTCGATCTCGAACTCCAGCACCGAGTCGCGCGTGATGCGCCAGTCGGCCGCGAGCGAGAAGAGATTGCGGTTGCCGTCGAGGTTGTGCGTGAGCGGCTTGAGGTTTTCACTCGCCACGTTGATGCGGTAGCCGAACTGCCGGTTCTCGCCGAAGCGCCCTCCTAGGTCGATGGCGCCGAGCAGGCTGCCGCGGCTCGTGGTCTCGATGCGCACCGCGCGCAGGTCCTGTTCGGTGGGCCGCTTCACGACGTAGTTGACCAGCCCGCCCGGCGCACTGGTGCCGGCCTGTATGCCGCTGGTGCCGCGCAGGATCTCGACGCGCTCCTTGTTGTCGAGCGGAATCGAGGTCTCCGCGCTGATCGGCAGGCCCTCGCGCCGGTAGTTGAAGCGGTTGTCGAGCACGAAACCGCGCACCGTGAGGTAGTCCCAGTAGCCGGCGGAGTTGTAGGCGTCGGTCACCGACGAGTCGAACTGCGTGAGGTCGGCGAGCCGGCGCGCGCCGCTGGCCTGCAGCTGCTTGCTGTCGATCACCGTGGCCGAGATCGGCAACTCGCGCAGAGGAACGTCGCCGAAGCCGCTGATGTCGGCCTGCGGCGCGGCGGCCGCGTCGTTGACCGTGACCTCGGGCAGCGCTGCCTGCTGCGCATGCGCGCCGCACGCGGCAGTGAGGAGAACGACGGCCAGTGCGCGCGAGACGGGCGAAAGCGGCCAGCTGGAAGGAGAAAGGGAGAGCTCGGACTTGTTCATTCTGTTCAGTTGCCGGCGGCGTCGATGGCCGCCATCCATTGCGCGGCCGTGGCCTCGGGGGCTTCGGCCGCGACCAGCGCGCGCACCACGGCGATGGAGCCGACTCCGGTGGCCAGCACCTCGGGCAGCCGCACGGCATCGATGCCGCCGATGCCGACCTGCGGATAGCCGCGCAGCAGGCGCGCATAGGCGCCGAGCCGGGCCACGCCCTGCGGTGCGGTCGCCATCTTCTTGAGCGTGGTCGGGTACACCGCGCCCATCGCGATGTAGCTCGGGCTCACCTTGTCGGCACGCACCATCTCGGCATAGCCGTGGGTGCTGACGCCCAGGCGCAGGCCGGAGTCGCGCAGCCGCGCCAGGTCTTCGGGCAAGAGCTCATCGAGGTCTTCCTGCCCGAGGTGGATGCCATAGGCACCGGCCGCGATGGCCACCTGCCAGTGATCGTTGATGAAGAGCAGCGCACCGGTGCCTTGCACCGCCTCGACGGCCGCCTGCACCTCGCGCTCGACGGCTGCCGTGTCCGCGGACTTGAACCGCAGTTGCACCGTCGGCACGCCGGCGCGCGCCATGCGGCCCACCCATTGCGCGTCGGGCAGCACGGCGTACAGGCCCAGCCGTTCGGGGCAGGGCGGAAACGCGTCGTCGCGAGCGGTGGGCGGGAAGGGGCGCATGCCGAAGTCCTCGGGCGCATCGGGCCACAGCGTGGCGTCGAAGCCGCTCAGACGCTGGGTCTGCGCGCGCCAGGCATGGGCCAGGCATTCGGCGTCGATCTCGATGAAGCCCAGCGCCGAGCAGGCCCGCTTGGCACCGCGGTACACCGGATCGTCGGAAGAGAAGTTCGGCGCGCTCGGCGGCGCGGACGTGATGGCGCCGAAGCGCAGCCCGTGCGCCGCGACGATGGCCTGCGCGATGGCGCCTGCGTCGAGTGCGGTGCTCATGATTCGTGATGCCAGAAAGGCGTGCCGAGCACGGGCGTGCTGGGTTGCGCCGCGTCCTGCGCGGCCATGGCGCCTGCGCGGTGCGCGCTGCGGCCGGCCTGCACCGCATCGGCGAAGGCGCCGGCCATCGCGACCGGGTCCTGCGCGAGTGCGACGGCGGTGTTCAGCAGAACGCCGTCGTATCCCCACTCCATCACCTGGCAGGCGTGCGAGGGCAGTCCCAGGCCCGCGTCCACCAGCATCGGTACTTTCAGCCGGTCGCGCAGCACCTGCAGCGCATACGGGTTGACCGGGCCGCGGCCGGTGCCGATGGGCGCGGCCCACGGCATCACCGCCTGGCAGCCGACATCGACCAGCCGCTGGCACAGCACGAGGTCTTCGGTGCAGTAGGGCAGCACCTTGAAGCCTTCGCGGATCAGCTGCGACGCCGCATCGACCAGGTTCAGCGTGTCGGGTTGCAGCGTGTAGTCGTCGCCGATCAGCTCGAGCTTGATCCACGGCGTGTCGAACAGCTCGCGCGCCATCTGCGCGGTAGCGACCACCTCCTGCACGCTGTGGCAGCCGGCGGTGTTGGGCAGCACCGGCACCGCGAGCTTGCGCAGCAGTTCCCAGAAGCCGTTGCCGAGATCGCTGTTGCCCGAGCCCTGGCTGGCCGTCTGGCGGCGCAGCGAGGCGGTCAGCATCGCGGGCTTCGCGCGCTTCACGGCGGCCTCGAGCAGGTCGGGCGAAGGGTAGCGTGCTGTGCCCAGCAGCAGCCGGCTCTGGAAGGTTTCGCCGTAGAGCACCAGCGGGTCGTTCGTGGTCGTCATGCTTGTCGTCTCCATCATTCAGCCGCCCGTCACGGGGCGGATCACTTCGATGCGGTCGTCGGGCTGCAACTCGCGCGAGGCGTAGGCCGAGCGCGGCACGAACTCACGGTTCACCGCCACCGCGAAAGGCGGCGTGGCATCCAGCGCGGCCAGGGCGTCCGTGAGCGTGGCGTGGTCGGGCAGCGCGAAGGGCTTGTCGTTGATCAGGATGTTCATCGTCATGTGGGGGCAGCCTCCAGGCCGAAGCTTTCCGCGAGCGCCGAGTGGCCTTGCGCCAGCAGCTCCATCGCGGCGTCGAGCATGGCGGGCGCGATCATGAAGCCGTGGCGGTAAAGGCCGTTGATCTGCATCACGCGCGGCTGCGGCTGGCGGATGGCAGGGAGGTTGTCGGGCAGCGTGGGCCGGCACTGCGTCGCGATCTCGACGATGCGCGCCTCGGCGAAGCCGCTGTGCACGGCATACGCGGCGCTCAGCAGTTCGAGCGTGGAGCGCACGCTGGCCGGCGACATGTCGTCCGACTCGATCTCGGTCGCGCCGATCACGAACAGGTTGCCGGGTTTCGGCGCGATGTAGAGCGGATAGCGCGGATGCACGAGACGGGTGGGGCGCTGCAGAGTAACCTCGGGCGCATGCACGCGGATCACCTCGCCGCGCACGCCTCGCAGCGAGTTCCACTGGGGCCTGGCGCCGAGGCCGCGGCAGTCGATCACCCAGTCGGGCTGGCCGGCCGTGCCGGGGGAGAAGTCGGATGGCGCCCGTGCCGATTGCCAATGCAGCGTGACGCGGGCATCCGCCTGCAGCGTGGCGAGCAGCGACGCCAGCAGTGCGCGGTTGTCGAGCTGCCCTTCGCCGGGAAGGAACAGGCCCTGCGCGAAGCGCTGGCCGAGCGAGGGCTCCAGCGCGGCAATCGCACGGGCGTCGATCGGTTGCATCGGTGCCAGCTCGGGCACCTGTGCACCGGTGTTCGCGAGCACGCGCGCGAGCCGCGTGGCCTCGGCGGCGTCCTGCCGGTGCCAGAGCACCAGCGTGCCTTCGCGCTGGAAGAACACCGGCTGCGCCAGCGATGCCAGCAGCTCGGGCCAGCGCGACAAGGCATGTTGTCCCATGCGCACCACCGACACCGGCGCCACGGCCGATTCGGCCAGCGGCGCGAGCATCGCGGCGGCCACGCGCGCGGCGGCGCCTTCGGCCTCCGGACTGCCGGCCTCGAACACGTCGACCTTGCCCCCGGCCTGCGCGAGCGTCAGCGCCATCAGCCGGCCCATGAGGCCCGCGCCGAGGACTGCGACGGAATCGAAAGGCAGGCTCATGCCGAGGCTCCTTCGCGTCGCCGATAATTTTCGGCATGACCCAAGGCAAGACCCAAGAGCCCACCCAGCGCTACGCACGCGTGCTTTCCATTGCCGGTTCCGACAGCGGCGGCGGCGCCGGCATCCAGGCCGATCTCAAGACCTTCGCGGCCCTGGGCTGCTACGGCATGACGGCCATCACCGCGCTGACCGCGCAGAACACGCTGGGCGTCTCGGGCATTCACGGGGTGCCGCCCGACTTCCTCAAGGCGCAGATCCAGGCCGTGGTGGAAGACATTGGTGTCGATGCCGTCAAGCTCGGCATGCTGCATGCGCCCGAGGTGGTCGAAGTGGTGGCCTGGGCCATCGACCGCTACCAGCTGAAGAACGTTGTGCTCGACCCCGTGATGGTCGCCACCAGCGGCGACCGCCTGATCGCGGCCGAGACGGTGCAGGTGCTGGTGCGCGAGCTGTTCCCGCGTGCCGTGGTCGTCACGCCCAATCTCGACGAGGCCGCCTTGCTGGTGGGCCATGCCATCGAAGGCATCGATGCGCTCGACGGCGCGGCCGACGAACTGCTCGGGCTCGGCGCGAAGGCCGTGCTGCTCAAGGGCGGCCATCTGCCAGGCAACGAGGTGGTCGACGTGCTGCTGCAGGCCGGCGGCGACCGCCGGCGCCTGGCTTCCGCGCGCATCGAAAGCCGCAACCTGCACGGCACGGGCTGCACGCTGTCGTCCGCCATCGCCGCGCACCTTGCACTGGGCGCGACGCTGCCCGATGCGGTCGAGCGGGCGCGCGCCTACATCCTCGGCGCGATGGCCGCGGGAGCGAACGTGAAGATCGGCGCGGGTCATGGCCCCCTCAACCACGGCTTTGCGCCAGTGCCGACGCACCGCCTTGCGCTGAAGGCCGGCTGAGCCACGCGAGCGCGAAGGTCGCGGCCAGCGTCGGCAGCGCGGAGCCGAACTGCGGCGCCCACTTCGCGAGCGCGTGGTAGGCCGCGATGCCCGCGATCCAGATCAGAGCCGCGCCGAAATCGACCTTGCGCCGTGTGCCTTGCGGCGACACCGCCTCGCCGCTGCCGAGCCGGCCGATGATCACGCCGTACAGCGGCACGAACACCGAACTCAGCAGCAGCAGGAAGGGCTCCAGCGTGTGCATCGGCAGCACCAGCGCCAGCGCGATGCACAGGGCGGCCAGCAGCAGGCCCCAGCGCTTCACGCTCCAGCGCGGCAGCAGGCTGTGCGTGGAGACAGAGCCCGAGTAGACGTCGCCATACGCGTTGTCGAGTTCGTCGATCAGGATCAGGCCCAGCGCCACGAGGCCACCCTGCGCCAGCAGCAGCGCGGTGACGAGGCCCGTGCCCGGCTCGGCCACGCTCACCACCATCACGCCCAGCGCGTAGCACCAGACGTTTGCCACTGCATAGCCGATCCAGGTACCGCCGAACGCGCCACCGAGCCCGCCCGTGCTGCGCCTGCCGTGCCGAGCGTAGTCGGCCACCAGCGGCAGCCACGACACCGGCATCGCGATCACCAGGTCGAGCGCGCTGAACATGCCCATCGTGCCGTCGCCCTGGCGTGTCCAGAAGGCATCCAGCCCCTTGGCCTGCAGCTGCGTCGCGAACTGCCACGTGAGCCAGAGCAGCGACAGCACCACCAGCGGCAGGCCGAAACGGCTCACGAAGCGCCGCACCAGCTTCACCATCGAGCCCGCGAGCAGCGCCAGCAGCACCGCGCCCCACAGCAGCGTGGTCAGCACGCCGCCCCAGAAGCTGCCCAGGGCCGGGCCCACGACCGTCTGGCCGATGGCCTGGGTGCCTTCGCGCATCACGACGAGTTCGAAAGTGGTCCAGCCCACCAGCTGAACGATGTTGAGCAGTACCGGCAGGCGCGCGAAGGCGCTGCCGTAGGTGGCATGCATGAGCCCCGCGCTCGCCAGTCCGCTCTGGCAGCCCAGCCGCGCGGTCCAGGCCAGCAGGCCGGCGCCGATGCAGGAGCCGAGCACGATGGCGATGGCGGCGTCGCGCGTGCCCACGGCAGGAACCAGGTAGGCGCCGATCTGCATCACGAGCAGGCCCACGCCGAGGCTGAACCAGAGCGAGGCATGGTCGTGCCAGCCGAATACACGCTGGGAAGCGGAAAGCGGAGTCAGCGCTTCGTTGGAGACGGCTGCGCTGTCGGCGCTGTCGTTGTTGTCATGTGCCATCCGTTTGCTCCAGTGCAAAAGGTTTGGCAGGTGGGCGAGGCCCCAGTGGCGCGGCTTTCACGCGAGAAGGCGTGAGAGGCCACCGGACCAGCTTCCCTGCGCGAGGATTACCTCAATCAGGTTCAAAGGGACTTTCTCAGCCGGTCGGCAAGCCGCCCAGCACCCCTAGCAAGTGCGCCCCGGGAACCCGCGGCGCGGGCCGAAGTTTACCGCTGCCGGGAAGCCGCAATGCCAGGCGTGCCTTTGCAGGGCAGGGAAAACCCGGGGGCGAGGAGGGGCGGGGCGAGAATCGTCGCGAGCAGAAGAACGACCAACAGAAGAAACGGGAGCGCATGCCGATAAGCGAGCAGGAAGAAAAATTGGAGAGGAACTTGCATGGCCGATGACGATTTCGAGGGCCCCCGCCTGCGCCGTTTCAGGGTCGACGTAGGCACCATCATCTGCGCCGTCGCGCTGGTGCAGTCGCTGCTGCTGGTGGCGTTCGGCTACTGGGCCGCCGAGAAGCTGGTGTCCAGGGTGGGCACCGCCGCGCACAAGATCAATCACGACCGCGTCGAGGACAACGTGCTCGCCTTCCTCGCCAAGACCGAGGGCGTGATCCGCTCGATCGCCGATTCGCCGAGCGTTCATGCGACGGGAGAAGACGGCGAGCAGACCGCGGAGATGCTCTGGACCATGCTCGAGCAGACCCCGGAGCTCGACAGCATCAACGTCGCCACCGACGACGGCCACGTGCTGATGGCCGTGCGCTACCCGGTCCCGGCCATCCGGCAGGTGCTGCGCGGTCCGGAGTTCAGCACCGAGACCTGGCAGTACAAGAGCTCGCCCGATCTCGACGGCGGCGATGCGAAGCAGCGCTTCGCAACGACGGCCATCTCCGCCTACCGCAGCGACTTCGACCCCGAGAAGCGCACCTGGTACCTGGAGGCCATGAAGGCCAAAGGCCCGGTGTGGACCGAGCCCTTCCTGATGAGCGATGCGCAGGAGCTCGCCATCGGCCATGCGCGGCCTTCAGGGCGTGTCGACGACGAAGGCCACAGGCGCGGGCTCGTGGTCGACGGCAACGTGTCGTTGGGGCACCTGTCGAGGCTGGTGCGAATCTTCGGCGCGTTGGGCAGCGGCGAAAGCGCCTTGCTGAGCTCGGACCATCATGTGGTCGCGCGCAGCGACCATCCCGAGCCGGTGCGCGAGCTGGAGTCTCCCGACACCGGTGTGCTCGGCGCCATCCACTCGCACATGCTGGCGACCAGCACCGCGGGCGGCGCCGACGACCTGGCCTTCTCCATCGAGCACGAAGGGCGCCGCTACCTCGTGCAGACCTCGCACATCCCGCATACCCGCTGGCAGCTCGTCAGCTGGGAGCCCGAAGAGCAGCTGCTCGGCGGCCTGCATCGCTCGGTGCTGTGGTCGCTGCTGCTGACGGTGAGCTTTCTCGGGCTGGCGCTGTTCATTTCGCTGCGACTGTCGAAGCTGGTGACCGGGCCCATCGAGAACCTCTCGCGCGTCGCGCGCCGCATCGGGCGGCTGGAGCTCGACAACCTGCCGATCGAACCCAGCCGTGTGCTGGAGATTCAGCACCTCAATCAGGCGCTGGACGAGTCGGCGCGCAGCCTCAAGGCCTTCAGCAAGTTCGTGCCGGTGGACATCATCCGGCAGCTCGTGGCCGAAGGGCACGCGCTGGGGCCCAGCGGATCACCGCGCCGCATCACCGCGATGTTCACCGACGTCGAGGGCTTCACCAGCATCTCGGAGTCGATGCCGGCCGACGTGCTCGTGAGGCAGCTGACCGAGTATTTCAGCCTCGCCGCCGGCATCTTCGCGCGGCACGGTGGCGTGATCGACAAGTTCATGGGCGACGGCATCATGGTGCTGTGGGGAGCGCCGACCGAGCTGGACGAGCCCGAATATCGGGCCTGCCTGGCGGCACTCGAACTGCATGCGGAGATGAATGCGCTCAACGACAAATGGCGCAGCGAAGGGCTGCCGGAGTTCCGTACGCGCGTCGGCATCCATACCGGCCATGTGATCGCGGGAGTGCTCGGGTCGAGCGACCGCCTCTCCTACACCGCCATCGGCGACGCGATCAATGCGGCCAGCCGCATCGAGGGTGCGAACAAAGAGCTGGGCACGCGTACGCTGATCTCGGAGGCCACCTTCGAAGGGCTGGGCGGCAGGCTCGCCACGCGCCGCATCGAGGAGCTTGCCGAGCTGCGCGGCCGGCAGACGCGGATGGTGCTCTACGAGCTGCTACAGGTCGAGCACCAGCCGGGGTGAGCGGGCCCGCGAGCAGCAGGGCAGGAACTGGTCGTTGGCGGCCTGCTCCTCGGGCGTGAGGTAGAGGTCGCGATGCTCGATTTCGCCTTCGAGCACGCGCGTGAGACAGGTGCCGCACACGCCCTGCGTGCAGGACACGGGGATGTCGATGCCCTCGGCCGCCAGCGCGTCCACGACGCTGAGCGAGGCCGGCACGCGCACCACGCGGCCGGAGCTGCGCAGTTCGACTTCGAACTCGCCTTGTTCGCCCGCTGCCGGCAGGGTGCCAGAGAAGTATTCGAAGTGCACCTGCGCGTCCGGCCATTGCAGTTCGCGTGCGGCGGCACGCACTGCCTCCAGGAAGCCCTGCGGGCCGCACACGTAGATGTGCCTGCCGGCCGCCGGGCGTCCGATGGTCGAAGCCAGATCAAGTCGCTGCGCGGACGGTCCGTCGTCATGGTGGAAGAACACCTTGTCCGCGAACGAGCTGGCTTCCAGCCGACGCCGGTAGGGTGCGCGCGCGGCGGTGCGGCTGCAGCAGTGCAATGCGAACCCCGCACCCAGCGCTGCGAGCCGCTGGGCCATCGACAGCAACGGCGTCACGCCGATACCGCCGGCCAGCAGCAGGCTGTGCACGGCGTCTTCGTGGAGCGGGAAGTGGTTGCGCGGCGGGCTGATGCTCAGCACAGAGCCTTCATGCACCGCGTCGTGCATCGCCAGCGAACCGCCGCGCGAGGCGGCATCGCGCAGCACGCCGATCTCGTAGTGCCCGTCCTGCGCGGGCAGGTTGCACAACGAGTATTGACGCACCAGCCCGCCCGGCAGGGCCACGTCGATGTGCGCGCCGGGTGCGAAGCCCGGCAGCCGGGCGCCATCCGCCGAGACCAGCCGGAAGCCGACCACGCCCTCGGCCTCCACCGTCTTGCTTGCCACCCGAACGGCGATGGACTGGCCCGCAGCCGCCACCGCGCTCATTCGCGTACGAGGAAGTTGCCGGCTTCGAAATGCACGGGCGGCGTCGCGGGATCGAAGCTCACGCCGGCCGGGTCGCGGCCCTCGCGCACCGCGTCGAGCTGGCGCTGCAGCAGCCGGCGCAGCATCACGATGCCGCGGTCCGAGCTGGCCAGGTGCTCTTCCGAATGCGCCGTGATCGCGCCCTGGCTCACTTGCGCCTCGTAGTCGCCGGGAAAGGCGCGGTGCTCGGCCTCGGTCAACTCTTCCCACAGCTTGCCGTTCAGCCGCGAGCGCACGCGGGCCAAGTCGCCGGGCGTTTTCACGCGGCCCGCGGTGTAGATGCGGAAGCTGTGGTCGTCGATGGGCAGCACCCAGCCGATGGATTCCACCCGGCCGTAGGCCGCCACGCGCGGGTTCGGCACCACGCGCAGCGTGGGCAGCACCGGGCCGGCCACGCGGCGGAAGGTGCTGCCGTCCTCCGTCTTGCGGATCGAGATGATCTTCACGCCGGTCTCGGTGCTCTCGAAGGTCACGTCGGGCATCTGGCCCATCAGCGCCACGAACTGGGTGCCGCTGAAGCTGCCGTGCAGCACGGGCACGTGGAAGGGATCGGCCACGTTCTCGTAGTGCTGCAGCCAGTTGCACGGAATGATCTGCGGCCCGCCGCCGCCGATGCTGTTGCCGTCAGCCTCGAGCGTCTCGCCTTCGTCCAGTGTCTCCAGGCAGTCGTAGCGCGGGAGCACGGGCTTCTTCTCTGCCGGGCCGAGGTAGGCCCAGATCAGGCCGTACTGCTCCTGCACCGGATACCAGGGCTGGCGCACGCGGCCGCGGCTGCGCGCGCCGCCATCTGGCTCGCAGGGCTGGTCGACGCAGTGGCCCTGCACGTCGAACATCCAGCCGTGGTAGCAGCAGCGGATGCCTTCTTCCTCGACGCGACCGTAGTAAAGCGAGGCGCCCCGGTGCGCGCAGCGCCAGTGCACGAGGCCCGCGCGGCCTTTCTTGTCGCGGAACAGGATCAGGTCTTCACCGAGCACGCGCACCTGGCGCGGCGTGTCCGTGGCGTCGGCTGAGAGGCCGATGGGGTGCCAGTAGCGGCGCAGCAGCTCGCCCATGGGCGTGCCCGCGCCGACCTCGGTCAGTTCGGGCTTGTGGCTGGGCGGCTTGCGGCCGTAGGCAGTGCCGGTGTCGAAGGCGATCGGCTGCCATTCGCCGGGTGCGGAGGAGGGAGAAACGGTGGGTTCGACGGTGCTCATTCGGGAGTGACTCCTGCGGCCTTGATCAGGTCCGCGACACGGGGAAAGTCGGCCTTGTAGCTGGCCCTGAACTCGGCGGGCGTGCTGCCCAGCGGCTCGAATCCGAAGCCGGCCAGGCGCTCCTGGATGTCGGGCATCTTCGTGATCTCGCGAAGCGCGGTGGACCATTCGTCGAGCACGGGCTGCGGTGTCTTTGCCGGCGCGTACACGCCGATCCAGCTGTCGAGATCGAAGCCCGCGAAGCCCTGCTCGGTGAAGGTGGGCACGTTGGGCATCGAGCGCACGCGCTGGCGGCCGGTGATGCCCAGCACCTTGATGCGGCCGGCCTGCGCGAGGCCGCGCGCGGTCGACGGGTTGGCCCAGGCCACGCCCAGCGCCTCGCCGAACATGTCGTTGTGCGCGGCGGCCTCTGCCTTGTAGGGCACGTGGACCAGGTCCAGGCCGTTCTGCCTCGCCAGCAGCTCGCCGAACAGGTGCGCGTTGGAGCCGTTGCCCCAGGTTCCGTACGAGATGCCGGGGTGCGCTTTGGCATAGGCCACGAATTCGCGCACGTTCGAGAACGGCGCCGAGGCGCGCGCGATCAGCATCGGGCCGCCGGTGGCCAGCTGCGAAAGCGGCTCGAAGTCCTTCACCGGGTCGTAGGGCAGCTTCGGCTGCAGCACCACGTTGTTGATGTGCGTGAGCGGCAGGGTAAGCAGCACGGTGTAGCCGTCGGGTGCTGCCTTGGCGACGGTGTCTGCCGCGATGGTGCCGCTCGCGCCGGGCCTGGCCTCGACGATCACCGGCTGGTTCCAGCGGGCCTTGAGCTTCTCGGCGTAGACGCGGGCGATGGTGTCCATCGGGCCGCCGCCGGAGCCGAACGGGACGATGCGCACCACGCGGTTGGGAAAGTGCGGGGCCTGCGCGAAGGCGGGCAGGTCGAGTGTCGCGAGCCCGGCGCCGAGTGCGCCGAGTGTGCCGAGCGCGCGGCGGCGGGTGGCCCCGCCCGGCGGCGAGGGTCTGAACCGATTCATCGTGTGTCTCCAGTCGTGATGTACTTGTGCGCTCGACGATACGGACAGCCCGCCCCATGGGCAATTCGAAGCTTTGAATATGAGATATGGCCCAACGTGATATCCGCAGCCTCGACGTCGGCATGCTGCGGACCTTCGATGCGCTGATGCGCGAGCGCAGCGTTTCGCGCGCGGCGACGAGGCTCTTCCTGAGCCAGCCCGCCGTGAGCGCCTCGCTCAACCGCCTGCGCGACACCTTCGGCGACCCGCTCTTCACCCGCACCGCGCACGGCGTGGAGCCCACAGCCCGCGCGCAGGCCCTGGCCGGGCAGGTGGAGCGCGTGCTGGCCGACCTGTCGGCGATGCTGGAGCCCGGCGAGGGCTTCGACCCGGCGGCCTCGCAGCGCATCTTCCGCATCTCGGGCGGCGACTACGCCAGCCACCTGCTGCTGCCGAGGCTGGCCAACGAGCTGGTGGCCAGCGGCTCGCGCATCCGCATCTACTGGGAGACCAGTTCCTTCCTCACGCTGACCGAGCGCCTGCGCAAGGGCGACTTCGACATCGCGGTGCTCCCGCGGCTGCAGCCACCGAGCGACTGCGAATCGGAGCTGCTCTACGAAGACCGCTACGTGGTCGCCGTGCGCCTGGGCCACCCGACGATGACGCGGCAGGCCACGCTCGACGCCTTCTGCGAGGCTCCGCACGTGTTCCTGGGCTACGGCAGCTCGGCGCTGGACGATCTCATCGACCAGGTGCTGGCGCGGCTGGGGCGCACGCGCACCATGAGCGTGGCGATGACCAGCTTCGGGCAGATCGTCGACCTGCTGGCGCAGACCGACCATGTCGCCGTGATGCCGCTGCGCGTGGCGGAGCGCTTTCGCCACCTGCTGGCGGTGCACCCGCTGCCTTTCGAGCTGCAGGGCTACCGCTCGGTGGTGTGCTGGAACCGGCGCTCCAACTCGGATGCCGGCGTGCTGTGGCTGAAGGACGCGCTGCTGCGCATCGGGCGCGACGCGCCGGCCGAGGGCACCGCTAGCGCGGCCTGAGCCTGCGCGCGAACGCCTCCAGCCCGTCGATGGTGATCTGGATGTGCCGCTCGAAGCTGCTGTCCAGCGGCACCGTCGTGCCGTTGTCCCAGCGCAGGATGAAGGCCTTGTTGGCCAGCTGCGCCAGGTTGCGCGTGAGCACCGGATGGTCGAGCGGGCGGATCGTGTGCACGCGCTCGCGCAGTTCCTCGGCCCAGGCCTGGGTGTTGTCGGCGGGCAGGGGCGAGAACTCCATCGTCAGGAAGCCCAGCATCGCGGCCACCACGCAGTTGTAGGCCTCCAGCAGCGGCTCGCCCTCGAAGCCGGCTTCGGTCAGCGCGGCCAGCACGCCCTCGACCAGCTCCATCGGCAGGCTGCCGTTCGATACCAGCTGCGCGCCCAGCAGCTGTGCCACGTTGGGGTGCCGCCGCACCGCGGCCCGGCAGCGGCGGAACAGCTCGGCGATCCAGTCGTGCCATGCGAGCTTGCCGGGCGGCGGCAACACTTCGGCCATGACGAGCGCCGCAACTTCGGCCAGCAGGGCCTCGCGCGTGCTCACGTGCCAGTGCACCGTGGCCGGATACACGTCGAGCCGTGCCGCCACCTCGCGCATGCTGAAGGCACCCAGGCCGAACTCGTCGATCTGCGCCAGTGCCTCCTCGGCGATGCGCTGCTTCGTCAGGCCGCCGCCCCCGGCTGGGCGGCCGGCCGTACGGGGTTTCTGGACCTTTTGGGGCGAATTCTTCGTCATGGTTGCAGCCATTGTGCTGCAGTCGGGTTGACTGTATAAACAAATTAAATTGAGCATCGATCAATAAATCGCGCTGCAAGCGACGGGCGCACCACCTTCGAAGGACATCGCCATGGCCCATGCCGACATCGACCAAGCCCTTGCAGCCGCGCACGGCCGCTTCACCGAAAGCAACCCGGCCAGCCATCGCCAGTTCGAGGAACAGGCGCGCTACATGCCCGGCGCCAACAGCCGCTCAGTCCTGTTCTACGCGCCGTTCCCGCTGACGATCGCACGGGGAGAGGGCGCCACGCTGTGGGACGCCGACGGCCATCGCTATGCCGACTTCATTGCGGAGTACACGGCCGGCGTCTACGGCCACTCGGCACCGGAGATCCGCGAAGCCGTCGCCGAGGCGATGAAGGGCGGCATCAACCTCACGGGCCACAACCTGCTCGAAGGCCGGCTCGCAAGGCTCATCTGCGAGCGCTTTCCGCAGATCGAGCAGCTTCGCTTCACCAACTCGGGTACCGAGGCGAACCTGATGGCACTGACCGCGGCATTGCACTTCACGGGCCGCCGCAAGATCGTCGTGTTCTCGGGCGGCTACCACGGTGGCGTGCTGGGCTTCGGCGCAAAGCCGTCGCCGACGACGGTGCCTTTCGACTTCCTCGTGCTGCCCTACAACGACACGCAGACGGCACGCGAGCAGATCGACAAGCACGGCCCCGAGATCGCCGCCGTCCTGCTGGAGCCGATGCAAGGCGCCAGCGGCTGCATTCCGGGCCGCCTGGAGTTCCTGCAGGCGCTGCGCGAATCGGCCACGCGCGCCGGTGCGCTGCTGATCTTCGACGAGGTGATGACTTCGCGCCTGGCGCCGCACGGACTGGCGAACAAGCTGGGCATCCGCTCGGACCTGACCACGCTGGGCAAGTACATCGGCGGGGGTATGTCCTTCGGTGCCTTCGGCGGCCGTGCCGACGTGATGGCGCTGTTCGACCCGCGCACCGGGCCGCTGGCCCACTCGGGCACCTTCAACAACAACGTGCTGACGATGGCGGCCGGGCACGCCGGGCTCACGAAGCTGTTCACGCCGGAGGCGGCTGGTGCACTGGCCGACAGGGGCGATGCGATGCGGAAGCGGCTCGATGCGCTGTGCGCCGGGGAGGGCGTCGCGATGCAGTTCACCGGCATCGGCTCGTTGATGAACGCGCATTTCGTGGCCGGCGAGGTGCGCAGCACCGACGACCTGGCACCGGTCGATGCCCGTCTGCGCCAGCTGCTGTTCTTCCATCTGCTGAGCGAGGGCATCTACACCTCGCCGCGCGGTTTCGTGGTGCTGTCGCTGCCGCTGACCGATGCCGACATCGACCGCTACGTGGCCGCCATCGGCAGCTTCATCGGTGAATACAGGGCACAGCTGCCCCGCGCGAGCTAGCTAGCGGGAGCCGGCCACGCCCAGCAGCTCGTGCAGGCGGGTGCTGGTGGTCGTGTACTGCAGCGGCACGGCCTTGCCGGGGAACACGATGGCCGTGGCGCCCCAGGCAGCCAGCGTGGCCTCGTGGAAGCCGCAGACGATGAGCTTCTTCTTGCCCGGGTAGGTGTTGATGTCGCCCACCGCGAACACGCCGCGCTCGCGGGTTTCGTACTTCTCGGTGTCGACCGGCACCTGCTTGCGCTCCAGCTCCAGGCCCCAGTCGGCGATGGGGCCGAGGCGCGGCGAGATGCCGAGGCAGGCGACCAGCGCGTCGAGCGGAAGGTCGACGGTGGTCGCGTCGGGCGTGGTGATCTGGAGCTGCCTACCGTCGAAGGCGGCGGGCTGGCCGACCTTGAAGGCCAGCTGGCCGGCGGCCACGAGGGCGCGCATGGCCGAGACGGTCGCTTCCTCGGCCTGGAAGCCGTCGCGTCGGTGCACCAGCGTGACCTGCTTGGCGACAGCCGTGAGCGCGATGGCGGTTTCGAGCGCGATGTCGTCACCGCCGTTGACCACCACCGTCTGTCCGGCGAAGCGGTCCAGCGAATCGGGGTGATAGAAGAGCGAGCTGCCCTCGAATTGCGCGATGCCCTCGACGGCGATGCGCTTGGGCACGAAGGCGCCGACGCCGGCTGCGATGAACACGGTCTTCGCAAGGAATGCCTTGCCTGCCGACGTGGTCAGCAGCAGCCGCCCGTCGGCCTCGCGCGCCAGGGTGGAAACCTGCTCGCCGAAGTGGAATTGCGGCTTGAACGGTGCCACCTGCTGCAGCAGCGACTGCGCCAGGTCGCGCCCGCTGGTCACCGGCGTGCCAGGAATGTCGTAGATGGGCTTGTCGCCATACAGCGCCACGCACTGGCCGCCGGCGGCGGGCAGTGCATCGACGATGTGGCAGGAGATTTCGAGCAGGCCCAGCTGGAAGGCCTGGAACAGCCCCACGGGGCCGGCGCCGACGATCAGCGCGTCGGTCTCGATCGGAAAAGCGGCAGGAACGACGGGCTGGTTCAGCGCACCAGCTCCCCGACCTTGTCCGTCTTGTCCTTCCACTCCTCGGCGTCGGGCAGGGCGGGCTTGCGCTTGGTGATGCTCTTCCAGCCGTCGGCCTGGGCCAGCTCGGCGTTGATCTTGATGAAGGCGATCTGGTTGGCCGGCAGGTCTTCCTCGGCGTAGATCGCGTTGACCGGGCACTCGGGGATGCAGACCGCGCAGTCGATGCATTCGTCCGGGTCGATCACCAGCATGTTGGGACCTTCGCGGAAACAGTCGACGGGGCAAACGTCCACGCAGTCGGTGTATTTGCAACGGATGCAGGCTTCGGAGACGACGTGGGTCATTTGTTTTTTGGCGTCAGTGGTGAGGTCGGGGAAAACCCGGGATTTTAGGCCTTTGCGGCGGAGGGCTGCACGAGCACGGCAGCGGCGGTCCTGTGGGAGGCCGTATCGACCAGCACGAGGGAGCCCAGGGCACGCGATTGCGTGAAGGGCAGCACGGCCAGCGGCTGCTGCAGCGCCAGCACCACGTCGCCGATGGAATTGGCTTCCAGCTGCGTCGCCGGCTCGGAGTCGAGCGTCGTGATGTTCACGCGGTCGACGATGCGCGCCACCTTGGCCTTCACCCAGCGGTGGCCCTGCAGCGCCCAGTACACACGGCCCGCGACCAGCGGCTCGTCGTCGAGCCAGGCCACGGTGGCGGTGATCTCGCGCACCGGCTCGAAGGCGCCGGGCGCCAGCAGCCAGTCGCCGCGCGACACGTCGACCTCGCGGTCGAGCACGATGCCGGCGCTGTGGCCCGCATGCACCGCCTTGGGCTGGCGCGTGTGGCTCAGCACCTGGGCGACGGTGGCGGTCTGGTTGCTCGGCAGCACGGTCACGCGCTGGCCCGGCTCCACGTGGCCCGAGGCGACGCGGCCCCAGAACACGCGGCGACCCTGCGAGGTGTCTGCAGACGACGAGAACTTCTCGACCCACTGCACCGGGAAGGCGAAGGGCACGGCCTCGTCCTGCGCCGTGACCGGCAGTTCCTCGAGCAGCTCGAGCAGGCTCGGGCCCTCGTAGCCGACCCAGTCGGCGTGGCGCGTGGCCACGTTCCAGCCCTTGAGCGCGGAGATCGGCACGATGCCCGCGACCTTCACGCCGGCCGCTTCGGCAAAGGCGTTCAGCGCGGCCGAGATGCGCTCGAAGGCCAGGCCGGCATCGCCGATGGCATCGAGCTTGTTCACGGCGAACACGATCGACTGCACGCGCAGCAGATGGCACAGCAGCGAGTGGCGGCGCGTCTGCGGCAGCAGCTCGCGCTTGACCACGGTGCCGTCTTCCACCTCGGCGGCCCAGGCCAGCTTGGTCGCGTCGACCAGCACCACGGCGGCGTCGGCGGCCGAGGCGGCCGTGACCATGTTGCGCGTGTACTGCTCATGGCCCGGCGCGTCGCCGATGATGAACTTGCGCTTGGCGGTCGAGAAGTAGCGGTAGGCCACGTCGATGGTGATGCCCTGCTCGCGCTCGGCAGAGAGGCCGTCGGTCAGCAGCGCGAGATCGGTCTCGCCGCCGCGCTGCACGCCAGCCAGCTGGTCCTGCAGCACGGTCTTGCTGTCGACCAGCAGTCGGCCGATGAGCGTGCTCTTGCCGTCGTCGACCGAGCCGCAGGTGATGAAGCGCAGGGCGGTGCCGGTGTCGCCGTGGACGTCGGCGGGCGAGGCGTTGGAAATTACGGCAGCGTTCATTGAGTGGTTCTCCAATTCGTGGAACACCGCGGAACCGGCTTTGCCGGGCCGCTGGTGTTGCCCCCTTCGAGGGGGTGGGCGTAGCGACACGAAGTGCGCGAAGCCTGGGGGTGGGTCAGAAATACCCGTCTTTCTTTCGTTTTTCCATCGAAGCTTCGGACGTCATGTCGTCCATGCGCGTGGCTCCGCGCTCGCTCACGTCGACCGACAGGGTCTCGAGCACCACGTCGCTCGCGTCGGCCGCCAGGCTTTCCACCGGGCAGGTGGTGGTGATGTCGCCCACGGTGCGGAAGCGCACGTCGCGCACCTGCACCGTCTCGCCGTCGCGCGCGGGTGTCAGTTCGGTCACCGGCACCAGCAGGCCGCGGCGCTCGACCACTTCGCGCTTGTGCGTGTAGTAGATCGAAGGCAGGCCGACTTCCTCGCGGGCGATGTACTGCCACACGTCGAGCTCGGTCCAGTTCGAGATCGGGAACACGCGGAAGTGTTCGCCCGGGGCGAGGCGGGTGTTGAACAGCGTCCACAGCTCGGGGCGCTGGTCCTTGGGCTGCCATTGGCCGAAGCTGTCGCGGTGCGAAAAGATGCGCTCCTTGGCGCGCGCCTTTTCCTCGTCGCGACGGGCGCCGCCGATCAGCGCGTCGAAGCGGAATTCTTCGATCGCCTCCAGCAGCGTCACCGACTGGTGCGCATTGCGCGACTCGCCCGGGTGGGCCAGGCGCACGGTGCCGCGCTTCATCGAGTCTTCCACGCTGCGCACGATGAGTTCGGCGCCCAGTTCCTTCGCGCGCTGGTCACGATAGGCCGTCACCTCGGGGAAGTTGTGGCCGGTGTCGATCATCAGCAGCGGATAGGGAATGCGGCCGACGCCGAATGCCTTTTCCGCGCACTTCAGCAGCACCAGCGAATCCTTGCCGCCCGAGAACAGCAGGGTGGGGCGCTCGAAGGCGGCCGCGACTTCGCGCAGGATGAAGATGGTTTCTTCCTCCAGCGCATCGAGGTGCGTGTTGGAAAGGTGCGCGGGCGGCAGCAGCAGATCGGTTTCGGTACGGGCGTTCATCGGAGGATGGGGCTGGATGCGGTTGGTCGGTGCGGTGCAGGCGCTCAGTGCGCGAGATGCAGTCCGCACTCGCGGTTGTCTTCGCCCTTGGTCGGGTCGACGTAGTCGAAGTTGTTGGGCAGGCCGTGCTTCACGCAGTACTCGTGCAGATCCTTGGACAACCAGTGCAGCAAGGGCGCGACCTTGATCAGGCCGTCGGGATTCACGCTGACCGGGTCCATCTGCGCACGCACGGCCGTGTCGGTGGCGCGCAGCGCGGTGAACCAGACCTTGGGCGCTGTCTCGCGCAGCGCGCGGGCGAAGGGCTCCAGCTTCACCTCTTCGGTGAAGGCGGCATGGCGCGGATCGTCGAGCGCCGGCGTCGGGCCTTCCACCGCCTCGCGGTGCGCGCGCGAGCGGCGCGGCAGGTAGATGTGCAGGTCCAGGCCCAGCTGCTTCGTCACCTCGTCGGCGAAGCGGTAGGTGGCTTCGGTGTTGTAGCCGTTGTCCATCCAGATCACCGGCACGTCGCGCTTCACGCGCGTGACCATGTGCAGGATCACGGCCTCGAAGGGCCGGAAGTTCGTGGTGACGATCGCGGGCTGGCCCAGGCCGAGTGCCCAGTCCACCAGGCCTTCCGAGTTGCGGCCGAGTTCGGCGTTGATGCGTTCGAGGTCGATGCTCATCTCAGGTGCTTCCACGCGTCTCAGTTGCCGACCGCGAAATGCGGCGCGGTCTTCACCGCATCGCCCTGGTAGAAGGCGGCGAAGCGGTCGAACTGGCGCTGCGCGTCGGAGGCGTCCACGCCTTCCTTGAGCACGGCGCTGGAGAAGCCGGTGCGTTCCATCTGCACCAGCTGGTCGATCAGCACGTCGCCCGTGGCGCGGATGTCGCCCGTGAAGCCGAGGCGGCGGCGCAGCAGGAAGGCCTGGCTGTAGGCGCGGCCGTCGGTGAACTTCGGGAAGTGCAGGTCGATGCGCTCGATGTCCGCCAGGCACACCTCGATGGCGAGCGGGTCGGCGTCGTTGGCCAGCTGCAGCACCTTCGGGTCGCCGTCGTCGATGTGTTCTTCGGCTGCCAGGATGTTCAGGGTCTTTTTCATGCTGCTTCCTCCACCTTGAAACGCGCACCGTTGGCGGCGACCTTGAACGGGTCGTGGCCCACGCGGCGCAGCGTGTCGATGAAGTTCTCTCCGCTTTCGCGGGTGTCGCGGTAGGTGTTGAGCACGGCCTCGATCACGCCGGGCACTTCTGCCGCCGAGAACGAGGGGCCGACCACCTTGCCGGCCTGCGGCGTGCCGCTGAGCGCGGAGCCGTCGGAGCCGCCGAGGGTGACCTGGTACCACTCCTTGCCGTCCTTGTCGACGCCCAGGATGCCGATGTGGCCGCTGTGGTGGTGGCCGCACGAATTGATGCAGCCGCTGATGTGCAGGTCGATCTCGCCCAGGTCGTCGAGCTCGTCGAGGTCCTGGTAGCGCTCGGTGATGGCTTCGGCGACGGGAATGGAGCGTGCGTTGGCCAGCGCGCAGAAGTCGCCGCCGGGGCAGGCGATCATGTCCGTCAGCAGGTGCACGTTGGCGCTGGCGAAGCCGGCCGCGCGGGCGGCGAGCCACAGCGCGTGCAGGTCTTCGGCGTGCACCCAGGGCAGCACCACGTTCTGGTCGTGCGTCACGCGGGCTTCGCCGGCCGAGAAGCGGTCGGCCAGTTCGGCGAGCGTGTCGAGCTGGTCGGCCGATGCGTCGCCGGGCGCCTGCTTCAGGCGCTTGAACGACAGCGTCACGGCACGCAGGGCCGGGTTCTTGTGCGGCGCCACGTTGCGCGCGAGCCAGCGGGCGAACTGGACGTCGTCGGCGGCGTGGGCGCGCAGCTCGGCGTCGGTCTTCTCGGCGCTCTGCAGCACGCGGGTGGCCAGCGTCGGCGGCACGAAGGAGGCGGCCACGCGGTCGTACTCTTCCTGCGTGATGGTGTGCGGCCCGCCGTCGTGCTCGAGGATCTGCTTGTACTCGGCCTCGACGTCGTCGATGTAGCGCTGGCCCTCGGCCTTCACCAGGATCTTGATGCGCGCCTTGTAGATGTTGTCGCGGCGGCCGTAGCGGTTGTAGACGCGGATCACAGCTTCCAGGTAGTTCATGATCTGCTGCCACGGCAGGAACTCGCGCAGCACCGTGCCCACGATGGGCGTGCGGCCCATGCCGCCGCCCACCTGCACGCGAAAGCCGATCTGGCCGGCTTCGTTCTTCACCACGTGCAGGCCCACGTCGTGCCAGCCGGTGGCGGCGCGGTCCTCGGTGGCGCCGGTGATGGCGATCTTGAACTTGCGCGGCAGGAACGCGAACTCGGGGTGCAGCGTGCTCCATTGGCGCATGATTTCCGCGAACGGGCGCGGGTCGGCCACTTCGTCGATGGCGATGCCGGCGCGCTCGTCGCTGGTGATGTTGCGGATGCAGTTGCCGCTGGTCTGGATGCCGTGCATGTCGACCGAGGCCAGCAGGTCCATCACGTCGGCCGACTTGGCCAGCGGAATCCAGTTGTACTGGACGTTCTGGCGGGTCGAGAAATGGGCGTAGTGGGTGGGCAGCTTGTGGCTGCCGAGCTGGCCTTGCGTTTCGATGGCCTTCTTGTAGACCTCGGCCTCGGGCTCGTCGTACTCGCGTGCGATGCGCGCCAGCACGCGCAGCTGTCGGCTCGACAGTTCGCCATAAGGCACGGCCACGCGCAGCATCGGCGCGTAGCGCTGCACATACCAGCCGTTTTGCAGGCGCAGGGGGCGGAACTCGTCTTCGGCGAGCTTGCCCTTCTGCCAGCGTTCGAGCTGATCGCGGAACTGGGCAGCCCGTTGGTGGACGAACTGGCGGTCGAATTCTGTGTATTGGTACATCGTGCGTGTGTCTTGAGGAAGTGCGGTGCCGCGCGTAGAGCGGGGCACCCCAGCAAGAAGGCGCGATTTTCCAAGTGCTCCTTATGGAACCAAACTATTTTTTGGTTCGCGCTTTATGCGGATAAGCTTATTCGCCAGCATCCATGCGGGTTTCCGGAGGGTTTGATGCTTATTCCGGATAAGGACGGGCAGGGCGCCCGAAGCCCCCCGCGCGCTTGTTGCCGGTCCGCCGGCTTTGCTATCGTTGCGCCGATGGAGCCTACCCACCCGGACCCGGCCGTCTTCATCCACATCAAGGTGGCGATCGGCATGGTCGTGAGCCTGGCCATCGCGAGCGTGCTGACGGGCGTGGCCCGCTTCGTCCAGCATCCGCGACGCCACCGGCCCGACTGGGTGCATCTGGCATGGGCGCTTTCCATGCTGCTGTCGATGCTGCATTTCTGGTGGTGGGAGTACCGGCTGTCGGCCCTCAGCTGGCGTTTCGAGCTCTATCTGTTCGTGATGAGCTTCGCCATCCTCTACTACCTGATGTGCGCGGTGCTCTTCCCGTCGGACATCGACGAGTACGACGGCTACGGCGACTATTTCATCTCGCGCCGCCGCTGGTTCTTCGCGCTGCTGGCCATCTCGGTCGTCTTCGACGCCGTCGATTCACTGCTGAAGGGCCGCGACCATTTCGCCGCCTTCGGCGCCGAATATCCGATCCGGATTGCGGCGTATCTGGTGCTGGCGGCCGTGGCGGCGTACACCGCGAACCGGCGCTTTCACGTCGGCCTGGCGGCCGTCAACCTGCTCTATCAGCTGTCCTGGATCCTGCGCAGCTTCGACGTGCTGGCCTGAAGGCCGGACGCCTCAGCGCAGCATCGAGGACATCGCCGAGCAGCAATTCAGCATACGCACGGCGGCTTCCACCGTCCGGGCGGTGAAGCGCAGGGTGACGCCGTCGACGCGCTCGAAGTCCGGCCACTGGCAGAACAGGTCGGCCAGCGCGGAGGTCTGGGCGCGCAGCGTCACGGTCTGCGGGCCTTCGAAGACGAGCGGCTTCGCCTTCGCGCGAGCCGCCAGCGCTTCTTCCACGCCGGCGCGGATGGCACGGCGCGACTGCTCGGGCGACAGCGAGACGCCGCTGGTGCAGCCGGTGGCCTTCTTGGTCTCGACGAAGGTCGCGTGCGGGAAGAGCGGGCGGTTCTCGGAAATGAACACGTCGTCGCCGCTGGCCATTACCACGGGCACGCCGTACTCGCCGGCCAGGGCGCCGTAGAGCCCGGCCTCGCCCAGTTCCTGCCCGCCGAGCGAGATGCCCGCGAAGGCGAAACTGTTGATGGTGTGCGCCAGGATACCGCGCCCCTGCGCGCGCGAGTGGTAGCCGACCATGCAGACGGCATCCACGCCTTCTTCCACGCCCGCCACCATGCTCAGGTAGCGCGGCTTGCCCTGCACCACGCGGGCGCGGGCGTCGAGCAGGTCGGGCGGCATGTTGCGGAAGCCCCCGTGCGAGTCGTTCACCAGCACCTCGGTGGCGCCCGCGTCGAAGGCGCCGGCGATGGCGGCGTTGGCCTCGTGCGTCATCAGCAGCCGCGCGCGCTCGTACTCGGGGTTGCCCGCGCGCACCTGCTCGGAGTGGTAGACGCCGGCGACGCCTTCGATGTCGGTGGAGATCAGGACTTTCATGGAGCGGCTCGCAGTCAGGCGTGGGTTGAGAAGAGAGTGGAGGCGGGCAGCACGTCGCCCAGGGCGGCGCGGTGGTTGCCGTCGCGCCCGATGACGGGCGTTGCGCGCCACAGGGCATGGATGATCGCCTGTTCCGTGCTGTCGGCCGCGGCCTGGAACAGGCCGTCGAGCAGCCCGTCGTGCAGCATCGCCACCGCCGGCATCGGCCGGTCGACGCTGCCGGGCACGGTGTAGGCGGTGGAGAAGGCCAGCACGATGTCGCCGCTGCCGTGCCCGAAGACCGAGCCCGTGCGGGCCAGGCCGGCCCCGGCGCGCAGCGCGAGGCGGCGCAGCTGGCGCGCGTCGAGCGGGGCGTCGGTGGCCAGCACGATGATGATCGAGCCCTTCTCGGCCTCGTTCACCGCCGGAAGGCTGCGCTCGGCCTGCAGCGCGGCAAGCCTTTCGCCCACCGCGTGCCCGGCCAGCAGCAGCTGCGGCTGGCGCCCGTAGTTCGCCAGGACCAGCGCGCCCACCGTGTGCAGGCCGCCGGTGCCGACGTTCTTGCTGCCGCCCAGGCCGCCGCTGGTGCCGTCGTTGCGCGCCGACACCCGCCGCGATGCGCTGCCGATGCCGCCCTTGAGCTGGAAGCTCGACATGCCGCGCCCCGCACCGACCGAGCCCTGCTCGAAGTCGGCTCCGGCATCGGCCAGCGCCTGCAGGTAATCGGCCTCGCTCACGGCCATGCGCTGGATGTCGTTGAGGAAGCCGTCGTTGCACTCGAACACCAGCGGGTTCACCGTGGGCAGCGTGCGGCCGGTCTCGGGGTTGTCGGCCACGCAGCGGCGGATCTGCGCCGCCGCCACCGTGCCCACCGAGAAGGTGTTCGTCAGCGCGATGGGCGTCTCGAGCACGCCGAGCTCTTCCACCTGCAACAGCCCGACGCTTTTGCCGAAGCCGTTGAGCACCACCGCGGCGGCGGGTACCTTGTCCTGGAACGGGTCGCCCGCATGGGGGCGGATGACGGTCACGCCCGTCTGCACCGGGCCGTCGGCCAGCGTGCGATGACCCACGGTGACGCCCGCGACGTCGGTGATGGCGTTGCGTTCGCCCTGGAGCAGGTTGCCGATGAAAGGGAGCGGGGCCTGCTGCTTGCTGGAAGACATCGAGAGGACTGAATTGACTTACTGGCGGTCGATTTTCGGATCGAGCGCGTCGCGCAGTGCATCGCCCAGCAGGTTGAAGGCGAGCACGGTGAAGAAGATGGCCAGGCTGGGGAACAGCGCCACGTGCGGCGAGGTCACCATGTCGGCGCGGGCCTCGCTGAGCATCGCGCCCCATTCGGGCGTCGGCGGCTGCGCGCCCATGCCCAGGAACGAAAGGCTGGCCGCCGTGATGATCGAGGTGCCCACGCGCATCGAGAAATACACCACGATCGACGAGATGGTGCCCGGCAGGATGTGTCGCACGATGATTGTCCAGTCCGAGGCGCCGATGCTGCGCTCGGCCTCGATGTAGGTCTGCTGCTTCAGCACCAGCGTGTTGCCGCGCACCAGCCGCGCGAAGGCCGGCACGCTGAACACCGACACAGCCACCACCACGTTGGTCATGCTGCTGCCCAGGATGGCCACCACGCCCAGCGCCAGCAGGATGCCGGGGAAGGCGAACAGCACGTCCGAGATGCGCATCACGATGCGGTCCCACCAGCCTTCGTAGTAGCCCGCCAGCAGGCCGAAGGCCGTGCCGACGATGCCGCCCAGCACCACCGACAGGAAGCCGGCCATCAGCGAGATGCGAGCGCCCATCAGGATGCGGCTGAAGATGTCGCGGCCCAGCGGATCGACGCCGAACCAGTGCGCGGCCGAGGGGCCGGTGTTCAGCATGTCGTAGTCGAAGTAGTTCTCCGGATCGAAGGGCACGATCCACGGCGCGAACACCGCGACGAACACCAGCAGCAGCACGAAGAGCGCGGCGACGATGCCCACCGGCTGCTTCTTGAAGCGGCGCCAGCATTCGCCCCAGGGCGTGCGGACCTTGCCGGCGGTCTGGACGGCGACGACAGGTACGGTCGCGGCGATGGTTTCGGCAGGCATGCCGGAAGCTTGTTGCGTCATGGCTGCTTGCTCACTTGTATCGGATGGTCGGGTTGATGTAGCCGTACAGCACATCCACCAGCAGGTTGATCAGGATGAATTCGAGCGAGAACAGCAGCACCAGCGTCTGGATGACGGGGTAGTCGCGCATCTGCACTGCGTCGACCAGCAGGCGGCCGAGGCCCGGCCAGTTGAACACCGCCTCGACCAGGATCGAGCCGCCCAGCAGGAAGCCGAACTGCAGGCCCATCATCGTCACCACCGGAATGAGCGCGTTGCGCAGGCAGTGCTTGATGATCACCACGCGCTCGCGCACGCCCTTGGCGCGCGCGGTGCGCACGAAGTCTTCCTGGATCACCTCGACGAAGGAGGCCCGCGTGAAGCGCGCCATCACGGCCGCCACCGCGGCGCCCAGCGTGATCGAGGGCAGGATGTAGTGCTTCCAGCTGCTGGCGCCCACCGTGGGCAGCCATCCGAGCTGGACCGAGAAGATCTGCATCAGCAGCATGCCGAGCGCGAATGCGGGAAAGGAGATGCCCGACACGGCGAGCGTCATGCCCAGCCGGTCGGGCCATTTGTTGCGGTACACCGCGGAAACGATGCCGATGCCCATGCCGAAGATCACCGCCCACACCATGCTGGTGATGGTCAGCATCACCGTCGGGAAGAAGCGCTCGCCGATTTCGGTCGCCACCGGCCGCCGCGTGCGGATGGAGGTGCCGAAGTCGCCCTGCAGGATGTGGGTGAAGAAGCTCACGAACTGCTGCGGCAGCGGCTTGTCCAGCCCGAGCTCCGCGCGGACCATGGCCACGGTCTGCTCGTCGGCGTCCTGGCCGGCGGCAAGTCGCGCCGGATCGCCGGGCAGCATGTGGACGAACAGGAACACCAGCACCGCCACGATGAGCAGCGTGGGGATCAGGCCCAACAGTCGTTTGAGGAAGTAATTCAGCATGGGGTGCGGTTGCCGCGGGCGGGCGATGGCGGCATGCCACCGCCCGCCGGGCAGTCAGTCAGGAAACGAGGAACCGGGGATCAGTTCGACACCGCAATGGCGTCGATGTTGATGTTGCCGTCAGGCATCACGAACACGCCCGAGAGACGCTTGGCGTGCGCCGACAGGTTCTGCTCGGTGATCATCGGCACGCGCGGCAGGTCCTTGCGGATCTCTTCCTGCGCGGTCTTGTACAGCGCTGCGCGTTCCTTCTCGTCCGTGGTCACCAGCGCCTTGGCCAGCGAGCTGTCGACCACCTCGCTCTTGTAGAACGACATGTTGTTCAGCTTGGGAGCCCAGGCTTCAGAGGCGAACAGCGGGCGCAGGCCCCAGTCGGCTTCGCCGGTCGACGACGACCAGCCCGTGTAGTACATGCGGACCTTGGCCGTCTTCGGATCGGGCCATGCATCCACCTGCTCGGTGCGCTGGCCCACTTCGAGCGCCTGCACCTGCAGCTTGATGCCGATCTGCGCGAGCTGCTGCTGCACGAACTGGATCGTCTTCTGCGAGGTCGTGTTGTTGTAGGCGCTCCACAGCACCGACTCGAAGCCGTCGGGGTAGCCGGCTTCCTTCATCAGCTCCTTGGCCTTCTTCAGGTCATAGGGAATGGGAGCCATCTTCTCGGCGTACTTCACGCCCTGGGGCAGCACGCCCTGCGCGGGGAAGGCATAGCCGCCGAAGGCGACCTTGGCCAGCGCTTCCTTGTTGATGGCGTAGCCGATGGCCTCGCGCACCTTCGGGTTGTCGTAGGGCTTCTGCAGCATGTTGAATGCCAGGAAGCGCGTGATGATCGAGGGCGTGGCCACCACTTCGAGCTTGTCGCTCTTCTTCAGCAGCTCTGCCTGCTCGTAGGGAATGGGGAAGGCGAAATCGGCCTCGCCGGTCTGCAGCATCGCGGCGCGCGTGTTGTTCTCCAGCACCGGCTTCCACGACACGTTGTCGACCTTCGGGTAGCCCTTCTTCCAGTAGCCGTCGAACTTCTTGGCCTTGACCGCTTCGGTCTGCTTCCACTCGACGAATTCGAAGGGGCCGGTGCCCACGGGGTGGAAGGCGATGTCCTTGTTGCCCCACTTCTTCAGCGCGGTGGGCGAGATCATGGCGGCCGATGCGTGGGCCAGCGAGTTGATGAAGGGGCCGAAGGGCTCCTTCAGCGTGATGCGCACGGTCGTCGGGTTGACCGCCTCGACCTTGCTCACGCGGTTGAACTGGTTGTAGCGCAGCAGCTTGTTGTCCTGGTTCAGCACGCGGTCGAGCGTGAACTTCACGGCGTCCGCGTTGAAGTCGGTGCCGTCGTGGAACTTCACGCCGGTGCGCAGCTTGATGGTGTAGACCAGGCCGTCCTTCGACACCTCGTAGCCCTCGGCCAGCACGTTCTGCACCTTCAGGTCCTTGTCGAACTGGAACAGGCCTTCATAGAAGGTCTTCGTCACCGCGGTGGTGATGGTGGTGTTGGTGTTGTACGGGTCCAGCGTTTCCGGCTGGTAGCCGATCGACAGCACCACGTCTTTCGCGGCCAGTGCCGTGCCCGAGGCGGCCAGCGCGGCCAGGCCCAGCAGTGCGGATGCCCATCGCAGGGAGGAGGAAGCTTGTTGCGTCATGGAAGAACTCCAGTCGGTTCGAGGAAAAAAGCAGGAGGGCCTGCGGGTTGAGAAAAATGAGTGAAGAAAAAACGGGGGGTCAGAACGCGCCGCCGATGGCGTGCCGCGCAACGAAATGGCCGGGCGCGACCTGCACCAGCGGCGGCACCTCGGGCTCGTCGCCCACCGCGCGGATCGGGCTGGGAATCTCGCCTTCGAGCAGCGCGCGCGGCTTGTTGCGGCGCGACGGGTCGGCCACCGGCACCGCCGCCATCAGCTTGCGGGTGTAGGCGTGCTGCGGTGCCTCGAACACCGCGCGGCGCGGGCCGATCTCGACGATCTGGCCCAGGTACATCACGGCCACCCGGTGGCTGATGCGCTCGACCACCGCCATGTCGTGCGAGATGAAAAGGAAGGCCACGCCAAGCTCGCGCTGCAGGTCGAGCATCAGGTTGACGATCTGCGCCTGGATCGACACGTCCAGCGCCGACACCGATTCGTCGGCCACCACTACCTTGGGGTTGAGCGCCAGTGCGCGCGCGATCGCGATGCGCTGCCGCTGGCCGCCCGAGAACTCGTGCGGGTAGCGCTGTGCCACTTCCGGCGGCAGGCCGACCTTCTGCAGCAGCCAGTCCACGCGCTGCTGCGCCTCGGCGCCGCTGGCCATCTTGTGGATGAGCAGCGGCTCCATGATCGAGAAGCCCACCGTCACGCGTGGATCGAGCGAGGCGAAGGGGTCCTGGAAGATGAACTGGATGTTGCGGCGCAGCGCCTGCAGCTCGCGCGTGGGCAGGTCGCGGATGTTCTTGCCGCCGAACTCGATGGCGCCGCTCTGGCTCTCGACCAGGCGCAGCAGCGAGCGGCCGGTGGTCGACTTGCCGCAGCCCGATTCGCCGACCAGCGCCAGCGTTTCGCCGGGGTACAGGTCGAAGCTGATCTTCTCCACCGCATGCACGCGGCGCTTCACGCGGCCGAAGAGACCGCTGCGCACGTCGAAACGGGTGACGAGGTCGCGCACGCGCAGGATGGGGCCATCGGCGTGGCGCACGGTGTCCTGCGGCGTGGTCTGGGTGCACGGCACGGTGTCGGCGCTGGCCTCGGTGCGCAGCAGCTCGAACTTGGCCGGCAGGTCGGTGCCCTGCATCGCGCCGAGCTTCGGCACGGCCGACAGCAGTGCCTTGGTGTAGGGGTGCTGCGGCGCCGCGAACACGGTGTCGGAGCTGCCGGCTTCCACCTTGTCGCCGCGGTACATCACGAGCACGCGGTCGGCGATCTCGGCCACCACGCCCATGTCGTGCGTGATGAAGAGCACGCCCATGCGCATCTCCTTCTGCAGCTCGCGGATGAGCTGGAGGATCTGCGCCTGGATGGTCACGTCCAGCGCGGTGGTGGGTTCGTCGGCGATCAGCAGCTGCGGCTTGCACGACAGCGCCATCGCGATCATCACGCGCTGGCGCATGCCGCCCGAGAGCTGGTGCGGGTAGCGGTCGAGCACGTTGCGCGCCTCGGGAATGCGCACCAGCTCCAGCATGCGCAGCGCTTCGGCGCGCGCGGCCGCGTCGCTCTTGCCCTGGTGGATGCGGATGGCCTCGGCGATCTGGTCGCCTGCCGTGAACACCGGGTTCAGCGACGTCATCGGCTCCTGGAAGATCATCGCGATGTCCGCGCCGCGGATGTTGCGCATCGCGCTGTCGCGTGCCTGCGCCAGGTCGAGCACTTCGCCGTTGCGGCGGCGGAACATCATGCTGCCGTTCAGGATGCGGCCGCCGCCGTGCTCCACCAGCCGCATCAGCGCGAGCGAGGTGACCGACTTGCCCGAACCCGATTCGCCCACCACCGCGAGCGTTTCGCCGTGGTCGACGTGGAAGGACAGCTTCTTCACGGCATCGACCGTGCGCTCGGAAGTCGAGAAGCGAACGGTGAGGTCGTCGACGGCGAGAACGCGGCCGTCCGGCAGGGCGAGGGCAGGGGTGGACATGGGAGTGCGAGAAAAAGAGGGTGCGAGCGAGCGTGCGTGCGTGCGGCTTCAGGCGAAGATGGCCGTTTGCGGTGCGTCGTTGCCGCGCGCGTGGCCGCGATACATGCCTTCGGAGTTGAAGGCCAGGCTCAGGTTGCCGTGGCGGTCGACGGCGATCAGCCCGCCGGAGCCGCCGATGGCCGGCAGCGACTGCTGCACCACCGCGTGCGTGGCGGCTTCGAGCGTCGCGCCGCCGTAGGCCATGCGCGCGCACACGTCGTAGGCCGCGGCGACGCGGATGAACATCTCGCCGCTGCCGGTGCACGACACGGCGGCCGTGCGGTCGTCGGCATAGGTGCCGGCGCCGATCAGGGGCGAATCGCCGATGCGGCCGACGCGCTTGTTGGTCATGCCGCCGGTGGAGGTGGCCGCGGCCAGGTGGCCGTGCATGTCGAGCGCGACGGCGCCGACGGTGCCGAACTTCTTGTCCTCGTCGAGCGGGGACGAACCTGTCGCCGCCATCGTCGCGCCCTCGTGATCGGTCACGACACGGCCGGTGCCGCGCACGCGATAGAGCTGCTGGCGACGAGCCTCGGTGGAGAAGAACGAAGGCTCGACCATCTCCAGCCCGCGTTCGCGCGCGAACACCTCGGCACCGGCACCGGCCAGCAGCACGTGGGCTCCGTCTTCCAGCACGGCGCGCGCGGCGCGCACCGGGCGGCGGATGTGGCACACGCCGGCAACCGCGCCGGCGGCGAGCGTGGCGCCGTCCATCACGGCGGCATCGAGCTCATGGGTTTCGTCGTGCGTGAACACCGCGCCGTGGCCGGCGTTGAAGAGCGGGCAGTCTTCGAGCATCTCGACCGCGAGGCAGGCTGCGTCGAGCGCGGATGCGCCCTTGAGCAGCATCGCCTGCGCGGCGGCCACGATGCTCTTCAACGCGTCGTGATAGGCCTGCGCCTGTTCCGCGCTCGTCGTCGCGGCGCTGATGGTGCCGGCGCCGCCGTGGATGGCGATCACGGGCACGTGGGTCTGGGTCATCGGGAAGCTTTCTTCTTTCTCTTGCCGGCGCCGTTCGCGGCGGAGGCATCTGTCGTCTTGTCTTGTTGGCGGGCGCTCGTGTCGAGCCCGTTGATGCGGGGCAGCCCGTTGGCGCCGTGCAGCCATGGCCGCACGGCGTGCAGGATGCGGCCGGCCGACTGCACCGGGTCGGGCGCGCGCAGCGACACCGCGCTGGTCAGCGCCTCGATCAGCGCGAGCACGCTGGTCTCGCAGTTCGGGCGGTAGCTGGTTTCGGTCTGGCAGAAGAGCGCCACGTCGGCCAGCGGGGCCAGCGGCGAGCTGGGGCGGTCGGTGAGTGCGATCACCGCGCAGCCCTGGCTGCGCGCGATCTGCGCGAGCGCGATGGTGTCCGTGAGGTAGCGCGGAAAGGTGAGGCCGATGAACACGTCCTGCGGCCCCGCGTGCATCAGCGTGCGCGCGGCGTGCGTGACGCCGCTGACGCCCGCGAGCAGCCGCACGTCGCTGCAGCTGCCGTCCAGCCCGTGCTGCAGCAGGCCCGCGAGCCATGCGCTCGCGCCGAAGCCGCCGATGTAGACCGAGCGCGCCTTGCCGATGCGCTCCACCGCGGCTTCGCAGGCGGCGTAGTCCAGCGTCTGGCGCGTGGCGTCGATGTTGCGGCGGCTCTCGTCGAGCGCTGTGGCGAACACCTCGGCCACCGTGGTCGGCCGCTCCAGGTTGCCGCGCAGGCGCTCCACCGGCGCCACCAGCGGCTCGAAGCCGCGCACGAGCTCGGCGCGGAAGGTCGCGTAGCCGTCGAAGTCCAGCGCGCGCGCGAAGCGGTTGGCCGTGGCGACCGACACGCCTACCACCGCTGCCAGCTCGTCGATGGGCAGCGTGGCGACCTGCAGCGGGTGCTCCAGCACGTAGTCGGCCACCTGCCGATGCGATCGCGACAGCCGCGGCAACGCCTGCGCGATGCGCTGGGCCACGGTGGTGCCTGGGGTGTCGAGAGTGGTGCTCATGGAGGGTGCGATGCGCCCGAAAGTGTGCGTTTTTTGAAAACCAGTTTACAAATATAAGTCAGATAAGAAAATTTTCTGTCATTTTTGATCATGATCGCAAGTAGCGGGCCAGGGGTGAAGGGGCATGAGAGGGCACTTGCCGGAGTTCTTTCCCTCTGAAGTCGGCTTGGGCTGCCGTTTGTGGCTCGCTGACTAGGGGTTTCCCTAGGTCTGTCTTTTTGAGCGCAGAGTCGATCTGCAAGCAGCCCGCTGGAAGCCGGGCGATAAGCTGCGGGCCATGATCGACTTCAGCTTTATCGATGTGACCAGCGTGGATTACTGGTACGACGAAGGCTACGCTCAGTCTCAGCGAGCGCTAAGGTGCCTTACGGGATCCGAATGGGAGGGACTTGCAAGAGCGTGGGCGTCACAGCCGCTCGAGTGGCAGGACCGTCTCGCATACATCCTTGGAGACGGCCTGGAGCTTAGGGAGTCGGAACTGCTAGTCGATGTGTATGTAGCCGGCCATCCGGATGTGGCGATGACCGCCGCAGAGGGCTTGCGCAGCATGTCTCTTGAGCATCTTCGGATGGCTGTAGCTAGGCGACTGCTGTCGGGCAGTGCCGCATGTCGAGATTGGGAGCACTGCGCATCTGCGAACGAGTTGCTCCAGCTTGTTGCGCCGAATCGATAGCTTCATTTCCGAGACGCTACGCCGCGGTTGGCTCTCGGCTCAGGCGATACACTGCCCATCGCACGTCAAAAAAAGACGTGCTTGGGATTGGCGTCCCAAAGCACCTCTGCGATGTAAGCCGCAGATTTCTCCGCAGAGACTCTGCGGCTTTGTCGTTCGTGCCTCCTTTTTGGCGGCTCGAGTGGGGAGCCGCGAGGCTCGCCGGTTCTCGCGAGAGGTGCCCGGTACGCCAACCCGTTCGAGTCGCCGCCTCCAATTGGCGTTGGGTGCGGCGGTTTTTGCAAATCGCACCTCTTGGAGGCCATTCATGGCTACTTCTGCTAGCGCGTCCGCACAATCTCCCGACCACTCCGTAGCGAAAGGGCCGCCGATTGGCTCGCAGCTCGACATCACCGACTCTCTTTCGCTGCAAGCCTGCGACGACACCGACAGTCTTCGCGAAGTGCTCTGCGCCTATGTATGCCTTGAAAAGCTCATTGCACCGCTCGAAGTGGGCGATACGGAGCAACTCGGTCCCACGCGCACCGAACTCGGCTCTTTGGTGCGTTTGGTCAATGAGGAGATGAGCCGTCGCATCGACGCTGCCGACAGCGCGACCCGTGCGATGCGTGCGGCGTTGGCAACGCCGGAGGCAGCCTGATCGCGAGGGCAGTCTGGAGGGAGCCTCTGTAGACTCCGCCTCCCGCACCAACCGTCAAGAGCACTCCATGGAGAAACGCGAACTGCATCGAGGCCGCCTGATAGACCACATCGGCCTGGTCGTTCGCGACCTGGCTGCGAGCAAGGCCTTCTATTCCGCCGTCCTCGAAGCGCTGGAGATCCCCATGGGCGGCTCGGGCGAGCGAGACTTCTGGGCGGACGAGTTGTTCGTCTCGACGCGCGACAGCGAGGAAGTGCAGGGCGAGCTCACCGGGCGCCATCACCTTGCGTTCCAGGCGAGGGATCGGGCCATGGTGGACGCGTTCTACAAGGCTGCACTGGCGCATGGCGGGCGGGACAACGGCCCTCCGGGCGAGCGCTCATACCACCCCGGCTACTACGCGGCGTTCGTGCTGGACCCCGATGGCAACAACATCGAGGCCGTGTTCCACGGCGAGGCCGAGCGCAGCGCGGCTTCGGTGCGCATCAGGCGCTGACCGGATTCATCGCCGATGGAGGCGGCAGCCTCTCAGCCCGCGATTTCCTTTTGCATGAACACGCTCAGCGGATCGTCCGGGTACGTCCCGAACGGCCCTCGCCGGGCGTAGCCCGCGCGTGCATAGAACGACAGCGCTTCCGGCTGGCTCACGCCCGTTTCCAGCCTGAACATCGCGCAGCCACGCGCCATCGCTTCGCCCTCCAGGAAGCCCAGCACTTTCGCCGCGACGCCTTGTCCCCGGTTCTCGGGTCGCACGTACATGCGCTTGAGCTCGCCGAATTCCGGCTCCATCACGATGGCTCCGCAACCGACGGCCGTGCCTTCGCCGTCGCGGGCCACAGCGAACAGCACATTCGCGGCAGACAGCGCAGCGATGTCGATGCCGTAGTGGCACTCGGGCGGATACAGCGGCTTCTGGTAGGCGTCGAGGTCGTCGATGAGTTGGACGACGTCGGGTTGGGCGGGGCTTTCGAGGGAGATTCGCATCGGGTGATGTTATCCAGCCGAAGGGTGGTTGATCGGGAGAGTAGGGCGAAAGAAAAACCCGCCGAAGCGGGGTGGGGGAGTGCAAGGGTCAGCGGCTGTTTCGCAGGACTTTCAGTCGGTGCTCGGCTTCGCCGGGAGGAATCTTTCCTTCTGCCTCCAGCCTCCTGAGCCGCCGTTCGTCCGCTCGATTCAAGGCGTCTTTCAACAGAGCCATCTTGCGTTCCTTGCAAGGCGCGCAATCGTAGAAGCTCTCCAGGGCATTGGTGGGTTCAAGCTTTGCATTCGACTCGAAGATGTTGATGCGTCCCGTAGGCTCGATCCCGATGACGATGACCTTTCCATTCTTGAACGTGACCGACGCACCACCCAGGCACCCGCTTATTTCCGTGTATTCGCCGAAATAGGACTTCTCCGAGACTCTGCGCATGTGCTGAAGCGCGTAGCGCACGTCTTCCTCGGTCAGGACGACATCAGAGCAATCCAGGAAGTCTTTGTTCTCCCATGCAGATCTGTTGGAGGGATCGATGATCTCGATCTTCCGGACGAAATCGAGTGGGTAGCGTTTGTCGGCGGCATGAACCTGGGCGGTTGCTGTTGCTGCTACCAACGCCATCGAAAAGATGCCGGCCCAGTTCATGGCGCGAGAGTAGGGGCGTGTCGCGTTCAATGGCCGGCTCGCAATGCTCTTAGCCGGCGCTCGGCCTCGCCGGGGGGAATCTTTCCTTCGGCCTCTGCTTTCCTGAGCCGCCGTTCGTCGGCTCGATCCAGCGCGTCCTTCAAGAGGTCCATTTTTCGATCCTTGCAGGGCGCGCATTCGTAGAAGCTTTCCGGGGCTTTGGTGGGCTCAAGATTCGCGTCCGCCTCGAAGATGTTGATTCGTCCCGTGGGTTCGACTCCGATGACGATGAACTTTCCATTCTTGAAGGTGACCGATGCACCGCCCGAGCAGCCCGTTCTTTCGGTGTACTCGCTGAAATAGGACTTCCGCGGGACTCTGCGGATGTGCTGGAGCGCATAGCGCACGTCTTCCTCGGTCAGGACGACATCCGTGCAATCCAGGAAGTCCTTGTCTTCCCATGCGGATCCGCTGGAGGGCTCGATGACCTCGATCTTCTTTACGGAGGCAAGGGGGTATCGCTTGTCGGCCGCATGAACCTGGACAGTTGCCGCAGCGAAGACCGACGCCATCAAGATGACCTTGGCTTGGCTCAAGGTGCGCGAGGGGGAACATGGCGATTTCAACGGCTGGCCCTCAAAGCCTTGAGGCGACGTTCCGCTTCACCAGGGGGGATCTTTCCTTCCGCCTCCAGCTTCCTGAGTCGTCGTTCATCTGCCCGATTGAGCGCGTCCTTCAGGAGCTCCATCTTGCGAGCCTTGCAAGGATCGCATTCATAGTAGGTTTCCGGGCCGGGGATGGGCTTGAGCTTGGCGTTGAGTTCGAAGGTATTGATGCGTCCCGTCGGCTCGATGCCGATCGCAATAGCTTTGCCGCTCTTGAACGTGACGCGCGCACCGCCAAGACATCCGGTTCGTTCCGCGTACTCGTCGAAATAGGATTTCTCCGAGACCTTGCGCATATGCCGGAGTGCATGGCGAACATCTTCCTCGGTCAGGACAACGTCGTCGCAGTCAAGAAAGTTCTTGTTTTCCCATGCGGATCGTATTGAAGGCTCGGTGATTTCTATCTTCATCACGTCGGCGAGCGGATATCGCTTGTCGGCCGCGTGAGCAGGAAATGCCGTTGCGGCCGCAATAAGGGCTGCGATGCCAAGAATGCTGGCGTTGCTCATGGTGTTGGTACCTTCAGATTCCAATTCGCACCCTGCGCCTCTGTCGGATTCTTCCAACTGACGTCGGAATGTGGAAAGACTTCGCCCGGCGCGATCTGCATGGAACTCTCAAGCACGCTGACAAGCCACGCGAGCGATTGATTCTGTGCTGCGGACGGTGTGGGAAAGATGCCGAATTCTGCGCGCAGCTTTTCGAGAGGGCGATTGGCACGGACATCCGGATCCTTGAAGCCCGGCGGCAACCTGGCTCTGCCAACCATCTCGATTCCGACGGCTTCCATGTTGCCTGGATAGCGCTCATGGGGTGCCTTGCGCATTTCAATGCGATGAATCGTCGTGGCTCCAGCCTTTGCCGGAAAGTCGCGCGGGGCGCATTTGCCTGTTATCAGGCATCTCGCCTTCAACGGCCCCACATGATTCGTCCTCTGATAAATCGCAGCCGTCTGATAAATCGTCCCATCCTTGTCGATGAGAAAGTGCGCTCCATTGGCCTTGGGGTTCCTGTAGCTGTTCAGCGATGACTCCAGCGTATCGGCATCGGTCTGATGCACGACGATGCCGGTGATAGCCCCGACCCGTTTCCCTCGTTCGATCTGTGTACTGCGCGCATGCCTGACGCGCGCGTGACTGATCATTCCGTGTTTGTCGATTTCGACAAGCATGGGTTTTCCTCCCTGAAGAACTTATTGGTTGTCTGCTCTCTGAAGGGCTTGGTCTTGCGCATCGCACTCATCGCAAGGCCACGACCTCGCGGCGCATGCTACGGAGCGAAAAAGAGAGTTCCGTGGCAGCTTTGTCACCCACTTGTTGCCCGTCTCGCAAAGCCCATCCGCCCACAAGGTTCAACGCTCCGCCCAACAATGGCCGCGCGGCTCGGCCGCTTCTTTTTTCTTTCCCGAATTCCTCAAGCACCAAGGAGTACCACTTTGGAATACCGTCATCTGGGCAAATCGGGCCTCAAGGTCCCCGTATTGAGTTTTGGCACCGGCACCTTCGGCGGCAAGGGCGAGTTCTTCAGCGCGTGGGGCAGTACCGACGTGGCCGAGGCGCGCAAGCTCATCGACATCTGCCTCGAGGCGGGCGTGAACATGTTCGACAGTGCAGACATCTATTCGTCCGGCGCGGCCGAGTCGGTGCTCGGCGAGGCGATCAAGGGCCGGCCGCGCGACGCTCTGCTGATCTCGACCAAGGCCACCTTCCGCAGCGGCGAGGGGCCGAACGACGTAGGCTCATCGCGCCATCACCTCGTGCAGGCCATCGACGGCGCGCTCAAGCGCCTGGGCACCGATTACATCGACCTGTTCCAGCTGCATGGCTTCGATGCGAGCACGCCGGTGGAGGAAACGCTGGGCACGCTCGACGATCTCGTGCGCGCGGGCAAGCTGCGCTACATCGGCGTGTCGAACTTCTCGGGCTGGCACCTGATGAAGTCGCTGGCCGTGTCCGAGCGCCACGGCCTCGCTCGCTACGTGGCGCACCAGGCCTACTACTCGCTGGTCGGTCGCGACTACGAATGGGAGCTGATGCCCCTGGCGCAGGACCAGGGCGTGGGCGCGGTGGTGTGGAGCCCGCTGGGGTGGGGCCGGCTCACGGGCAAGATCCGGCGCGGCCAGCCGCTGCCTGCCAACAGCCGACTGCACGCGACGGCCGACATGGGGCCGCCGGTGCCCGACGAGCTGCTGTACCGCGTGGTCGATGCGCTGGAAAAGGTCGGCGCCGAAGTCGGCAAGACGGTGCCGCAGGTCGCGCTCAACTGGCTGCTGCAGCGCCCGACGGTGTCGAGCGTGGTGATCGGCGCGCGGGACGAGGCCCAACTGCGCCAGAACCTTGGCGCGGCGGGCTGGAAGCTCACGCCCGCGCAGGTCGCCGAGCTCGATGCGGCCAGCGCGACGACGCGGGCCTATCCCTACTGGCACCAGCAGGGCTTCCTCGAGCGAAATCCCAACCCGGTCTAGGCCCGGTACCGGTGAGGCAGGGCGGACCGGCGGCCTCCTTCCCGCGCCGGTCCTTCATCCGTTCACGCCAGGCGGGAAACTGCGGACTCGGGCGCACCGGCCTTCACAGGAATATCCACCGCGGGCTTCGTGCCGACAGCGGAGCCGGCTTCCAGCGAGCACCAGGCTGCCTCGGGCTTGCCCGCTTCCAGCGAACACCATGCGGCGGAGGGCTTGCCGGCTTCGAGCGAGCACCACGCCGCCGCGGGCTTGGCCGCTTCCGCCGAGCACCATGCAGCGGACGGCTTTCCCGCTTCGAGCGAACACCATGCCGCCGCAGGCTTGGCCGCTTCCGCCGAGCACCATGCGGCGGAAGGCTTGCCCGCCTCGAGCGAGCACCATGCCGCCCCGGGCTTGGCCGCTTCCGCAGAGCACCATGTGGCGGAAGGCTTGCCCGCCTCGAGCGAACACCACGCCGCCTCGGGCTTGGCTGTTTCCAGCGAGCACCACGCCGCCGCAGGCTTGGCTGCCTCCAGCGAACACCATGCGGCCGCATCCCCGGCCGGCTCGCGGCGAGGCGTGGACGCCGGCTCGCCGAATTCCTCTGCCGACAGGCGCTGCATTTCCTCGAACGCCGCCTGCAGCGCCTTGGCGTCGTCCTCGCCGCGCAGGCCGAGGTAGGGAAAGTGGTGCAGGAAGTAGCCGAAGGTGGCTTCGCAATCCGCCGCGTACTTGCGCGTATCGAGGATGTGCATGTGCCAGAAGCGGTCGACGTCCTGTTCGGGGGCGAGCGTCATCTCGGGGTGCCTGGCGTGCAGCATCAGGTAGCGCTTGTAGGCCACTTCCATCTTGTTCGCGTAGCCGGCCGACCAGCCGTAGCCGTCTTCCGCGCGGCAGGCCTTGAACTTGATCATCGTGAAGTCGAGCGCCTCGATGGCGGCGATCGTCTGCTCCAGTGTCTTGTGCTGGGTGGGGTGAGTCATGAATGCTCCTGTGAGGTGGTGGGTAGGTCCGGGCGAGCGTGCCCGGTGACGATTGCGCCGACGGTCGGGCCGTCAGGCCAGCACCGATGGAGCAAACTGGTTGCGCAGGTGACGCGCCATGAAATCGCGAGCCTCGTCCGCGGGAACGGGCTTGCACAGCCAGTAGCCCTGGGCCTCGTCGCATCCGTGGCTGCGCAGGTACTCGAGCTGGGCGAGGGTCTCGATGCCCTCGGCCACGACCTTCATCCGCAGCCCGTGGGAGAGGGTGATGATGCCGTCGATGAGCGCGCGCGCGTCCGCATCCTGCGAAAGGTCGTTGATGAACGAGCGGTCGATCTTGACCGTCGACAGCGGAAAGTGCTTCAGGTAGGAGAGCGAGGAATAGCCCGTGCCGAAATCGTCGATGGCGAGGCCCACGCCCATGTCCCGGATCGTGCGCAGCAGCTCCGCCGCATGCTCGGGGTTCGCCATCACCGCGCCTTCGGTGATCTCCAGCTCCAGCAGTGACGGCTCGAGACCCGACGATTCGAGCACGGCCTTGATGTCGGCGATGAGCGTGCGGCTCTCGAACTGGCGCGGCGACAGGTTGACGCTGGTCACCACCTCCGGCAGGCCGAACTTCTGCCATGCGAGCGCATCGGCGCAGGCCTGCTCCAGGGCCCACTTGCCCATGGAAAGGATCAGGCCGAGCTCCTCGGCGATCGGGATGAACTGGACCGGCGGGATCATGCCCAGGGCCGGGTGGTGCCAGCGCATCAGCGCCTCGACGCCGACGATGCGCTGGGTCTGCAGGTTCAGCTTCGGCTGGTAGTGCATTTCCAGCTCGCCGCGCTCCAGCGCATGGCGCAGCGCGCTCTCCAGCATCAGCTGCTCGGTGCTCTGCGCATTCATCTTGGCCGCGTAGAAGCGGTAGGTGTTGCGGCCCTTCTTCTTGGCCCGGTACATCGCAGTGTCGGCGTTCTTCAGCAGCGTCTCGGCATCGCCTCCGTTCTCCGGATAGATGCTCACGCCGACGCTGGCGCTGACGTGCAGCTCGCGCGTGTTGATGAGGAAGGGCTCGGCGCAGGTAGCCAATATCTTCTCGGCAAGCTCCGCGGCGTCGTTGGCGCTGCACAGGTTCTCCAGGAGCAGCACGAACTCGTCGCCGCCGAAGCGCGCCACGACTTCGCTGTCGCGCAGCAGGGCCGCCAGGCGTTCGCCGCAGATCCTGATCATCTCGTCGCCCGCGCCATGGCCCAGCGTGTCGTTGATGTGCTTGAAGCGGTCCAGGTCGACGAACAGCACCGCGAACTGCTTCTGGCTGCGGTTGCTGCGCTTGATGGCGCGGTCGAGCTCGCTCTGCAGCGCCGAGCGGTTGAGCAGCCCGGTCAGTTCGTCGTGGCTGGCCATGAAGCGAAGGCTGCGCTCGGCCTGCTTGCGCTGCCTGTACTGGGCGATCTGCAACGCGATCACGCGCAGCGACTCGAGCGTCTCGGCGTCGGCGGCGTAGGGGGCCGATCCGAAGAGCTCCAGCGCCGTGGTCGCGTCGGTGGCGACCATCGGCACGATCAGGCCCACGCTCAGGCCGGCTTCGCGGGCCATCGTGTCGCGGGCGAAATGGCCCGGTGCGGTCTGCGTGTCGATCCGCACGACGCTGCCGATTCCCCAGGCGCGGCCCAGCGAGCCCTCGCCGGGCCGGTAGGCGATCGACTGGCTGGTCTCGACGAACTGCCGCACCGCCGGGTCGTTGTCGCCGTGCCATGCGACCGTGCAGTGGGCCAGGCCGTCGTCGCCGACGCTCCACAGCGCACCGCAGTCCCAGCGCAGGTCGGTGCATATCGCCTCCAGCGCCAGCCCCATCACCGTCTCGGCCCTGCCGTCGCCGGCAAGCAGGCGGGCGATCTTGTATTCGAGCTTCTGGCGCAGCGCGTCCTTGCGCGGCCGCGTGGCGTCGCGCACCGTGCCGCGCACCACCGTCTTGCCGTCTTCCTCGGCCGATTGCGCGATGACGTGGAGCCAGCGTTCCGTGCCGTCGTGCAGGCACAGGCGGTGCTCGAACTCGTTGCGCTCCGAGGATTGCGAGGCCAGCGTGATCTGCCGATGCACCATGCCGCGCTCAGGCGCCGGAACGCGCGAGAGCAGCGCGGTCAGGTCGGGCTGGATGGGATCGGAGTCGAAGCCCAGGATGCGCCGTGCTTCCTCTGAGCATTCGAGGGCGCCGGTCGCGGGATCGAGGGTCCAACTGCCCAGGCTGGCCATCTGCTGGGCGTCCTTCCACTGGCGCTCGCTGGCGCGCAGGTGGCTGGTCATCTCCAGGGCCAGCACCTGGGCCCGGCTGCGCGAGGTGGTCAGCGAGAAGACGATGCCGGCCAGCAGCATGCTGGTGGCGAGTCCGCCGAAGACGATGAACCACGGAATGGTCTTGTCGAGCGGGCCGAAGACCTGGTTCTCGTCCTGGCCGACCTCCACGAGCCAGGAGTGGCCGCCCAGTTCGAAGCCCAGCATGCGCTGCAGGCTGTGCGCGGGCGCGACGGAGGACTTGGCCATGCCGGCGCTGTCGAACAGCAGCTGCTGCTCGCTGAATGCGGTGGTCGGAACGAACCGGGTCTCGATGCGCGTACCGATCGCGCCCTTGCCCGGGCCGGCATCGACCAGGCGAAGTCGCAGGCGCAGCGTCTTCGCGGCGTCGGGGCTGACCATGTCGCGCAGCATTCCCGCGATGCTGAAGCCCGCGCCGACCGAACCGATGTAGGCACTGCGCCGCTGCTCGAGCGTGTCGAGCGGCTGGCCCGGCTGGTAGACCGGCAGCCGCATCGCCAGCCCGATGTCGGACTCGCGGCCCGGAATGCGGACCTTGCGGCCGGAGGTGACCAGCCCGCCGGTGTCGCGCCCCTGCTCGAGCGCGTCGCCCCGGTCGGGCATCGCGCCCAGGTCATTGCCGATAAGCCTCTCGTTGCCGGCCTGCGGCTCGATGTAGACCAGCGGGTAGTAGATGTCCCGCTTGCCGGGCGGCTTGATGGCGAAGCCCGAGGCCACGCCGGAGTCGAGGCTGGCATCGCCGCGCACCTTTTCCTCGAAGGCGTGCCGGTCCTTGGCCGCGATGCTGGGCGCGTAGTTGACGGCCTGGAAGCCGGGGTAGGCGGTTTCCAGGTTAAGGCCGGCGACGTAGTCCCTGAAGTCGCTGCGCGTCACCCCCTCGGGGGTATTGAAGCGCGCACGCAGGCCGGTCAGCACGGCGATGTAGTCGTCGAAACGGGCTTCCACCTTGCGCGCCAGGTCGAAGGCGGTCGAGTCGAAGCGGGCCTGGGCGCTGCGCCCGATCTCCTGGTGGGCGGACACGGCGAGGGCGATCGACAGCACCGCACCGGCCATGAGAATGGCCAGCGGCAAGCGAATCCTGACCCAGACAGACAATGACATTGGACTTGATCCCGCCGCTGGCACAGGCCGGTAGCTCCGGGTGCGGCAGTGCTGCACGGCAGAGAACGCAGCAGTTGCTTCGTTGGCGCAATATATATGGCTGGCGCGAGGCCGTCACGCAAATTGTTACAAGGATTTCAGAGCGCGACGGGGGCGAAAGGCTTCGAATCCGAATATTTAAGCATCAATCCGAGGGGAGGGTACCCTGCGCCCGGGGATGAAAGTGCCCCGGAACGGGGCAGTACCGGCACCGGGCCGCGAACCGCCGGAATGGCCGGTATAGACAGGATGGGCCGGCCGCTAGCCCGGCGTCAGCCCTAGCACCCAGCGCTTGAAATCCTCCAGCGCACCCGAGGCCGGCCGGCCTTCGGGGTAGGCGAAGTAGTAGCCCTGGCGCACGTCCAGGTGCCGGTCGACCGGGATCACGAGTTCGCCGGTGCGCAGTTCATGCTCGATCAGGATGCGCGGGGCCAGGCCAACGCCCATGCCGGCGGCCGTGGCCGCCACCACCATCGTGAACAGTTCGTAACGCGGCCCGCGCGAGGCGTGCACCGTGTATTCCCATTCTTGCTGCGCATACCAGTCGCGCCACGCATGGGCGCGCGTGCTCAGGTGCACGTGGCGGCAGCGCTCGAAGCCTGCTTCGTCCCAGGGGCCGTGCGCATCGCGGAAGGCCGGGCTGCAGATGGGCACCATCTCGCCCTCGGAAAAGATCAGCCCGCCGCGCGTGTTCGGCCAGAACTGGTCGCCGAAGTAGATGGCCGCGTCGTAGGCGTTCTCCTGGAAGGAAAAAGGCTGCGAGCGCGCCGACAGGTTCACGGTGATGTTCGGGTGAAGCCGGCTGAATTCCGGCAGGCGCGGTATCAGCCACTGCGTGGCGAAGGTCGGCACCACCGCCAGTTCCAGCACGAAGCCCATTTCATGGCCGGCGCTGATCTCCAGCGTGTCGCGGCGGATCTGGTCGAGGTGGCGGCGGATGCGTGCCGCGTATTCGCGGCCCACGTCGGTGAGCGTGAGCCGGCGCCGCACGCGCGAGAACAGCGGCACGCCGAGCCGTTGCTCGAGCATGGCCACCTGCCGGCCGACCGCGCTTTGCGTGAGCGCCAGTTCGCTCGCCGCACGGGTGAAGCTGCCCAGCCGCGCCGAGGCCTCGAAGGCCTGCAGCGCGCCCAGGTTGGGAATGTCTTTTCTCATCGATTGCCGGAGGTTGTCCCTGTCGTTCTTCTTGCGGAAGCACCGGTCGTGCCCGGGGCGGTGTCCTTCCCGGGGTGCACAACGTTGTGCGTTTTTAGCGTTTGTTGCGCCTGCGCCCACGACTCTATTCTGCGTGCCGACCACTGCCAACGATTCGAGGAGACTTCCGATGATTGTTTCGCGCACCGCCCGCTCCGCAGCAACGGGCATCGCACTGGCTTGCGTCCTGGGCCTGCCCGCAGCCGCGTTCGCGCAGGCCGAGCAGACCGTCACCATCGGCCACGCCGGCCCGCTCACCGGGGGCGCCGCCCACTGGGGCAAGGACAACGACAACGGCGCGCGGCTCGCGGTGGAAGACCTGAACAGGCAGGGCCTCGTCATCGGCGGAAAGAAGATCAGGTTCGTGCTGCAGTCCGAGGACGACCAGGCCGACCCCAAGCAGGCCATGGTGGTCGCCAACAAGCTGGCCGACATGGGCGTGAAGGGCATCCTGGGCCACTTCAATTCGGGCGCGGCCATTCCGGCCTCCGCGGTCTACAGCCGCGCCGGCGTGCCCGACGTATCGACCGCCACCAACCCGGCCTTCACGAAGCAGGGCTACGACAACGTCTTCCGCATCCTGGCCAGCGACGAGGACGTGGGCATGGCCATCGCCGGCTACACGGTGAAGGACCTGAAGGCGAAGAACATCGCGGTGATCGACGACCGCACCGCCTACGGCCAGGGCGCCGCCGAGGTGTTCGCGCGCGGCGTGAAGGCGCTGGGCGGCAACATCGTCGCGCAGGAGTACGGCAGCGACAAGGCCACCGACTTCATGGCCATCCTCACCACCATCAAGAGCAAGCAGCCCGACGTCGTGTTCTACGGCGGCATGGACGCCCAGGGCGGGCTCATCGCGCGGCAGATGAGGCAACTGGGCATCACGGCCAAGCTGCTGGGCACCGACGGACTGTGCACCGACGAGGTCGCGAAGATCAGCGGCGGCGCGGTCGACGGGCTGCTGTACTGCACGCGCGGCGGCAAGGAGCTCGACAAGACGTCGAAGGGCGCCGAGTTCGAGCAGCGCTACAAGGCCCGCTACGGCACCGAGGTGCTGACCTATGCACCGTACCTGTACGACGCCATGATGGCGCTGGCCGCGGGCATGCGCGCGGCCAACTCGGTCGAGCCGCAGGCCTATCTGCCGGCAATGCGCAAGGTGAAGTTCGACGGCGTCACCGGCGCCATCAGCTTCGACGCCAAGGGCAACCTGCAGAAGCCCGACTTCACCGTCTTCACCTACAAGGACGGCAAGCGCGTGCGCGTGGCCGGCTCCTGAGGCGGCGGCCCCGCATGCGGACGCTGAGCGCGGAGGAAACCGCAGCCGCCTTGCCGTGGGGTGCGCTGGTCGAGGCGCTGCTGCAGATGTTCGAGCGCGAACGCCGAGGCGAAGCGCATGCCTCGCCGCGTACCTCGGTCGCGCTCGCGGCGGGCGGAGTCATGCTGCTGATGCCGGCCGCCGACCTGCGCTTTGCCGCGCTGAAGACGGTGACGGTGCATGCCGCCAATGCCGCGCGAGGCCTGCCGGTCGTGCAGTGCAACGTGACGCTGATGGACGCGACCACCGGCACGCGCCTGCTCGCGATGGACGGCAACGTGCTGACCGCGCGGCGCACGGCGGCGCTTTCGCTGGCTGGAGCGATCCGGGCAGGACGCACGGGCGCGGCGCGCATGCTGCTGATCGGCGCGGGCGTGCAGGCTTGCGCGCATGCCGAAGCCTTTGCCCAGGTGTGGGGCATCCGGCGTCTGGAGATTCATGCACGGACGCAGGCTCATGCCGAAGAGCTGGCGCGGTGCATGCGCTCGTTGGACGTCGATGCCAGCGCGGTCGCGGATCTGGCCGTTGCGGCGAAGCAGGCCGACCTGATCGTCGCCGCAACCAGCTCGCAGGATCCCGTGGTCCCGCCGCAGGTGCGGCCGGACGCCACCGTGATCGCCGTCGGCGCCTACCGTGCCGACATGGCCGAGGTGCCGCCCGAACTGGTGCGCCGCAGCGCCGTGTTTGTGGATACGCTGGAGGGAGCGCGCGGCGAGGCGGGCGACCTGATCCGGGCGGGCATCGATTGGTCCGCCGTGCAGGCTTTCTGCAACGCGTCGCCGGCACGCGAAGGCCGGCCGGTGCTGGTCAAGACCGTGGGCCACGCACTGTGGGACCTGGCGGCGGCGCAACTGGCATACGCGAATCGACAGCAGTGGCAGCAATGACGAACAGCGAGAAGAAGGGCATTTCATGCGTCGTGTGGTGATCATCGGCGGCGGGGCCATCGGCTCCGCCATCGCCTACTTCCTGACCCGCAGCCCCGAGGGGGAGCGCTTCGAGGTCACGGTGGTCGAGCGCGACTTCTCGTACAGGCAGGCCTCGTCGGCGCTGTCGGCGAGTTCGATCCGCCAGCAGTTCTCCACCGCCATCAACATCCGGATGTCGCTCTACGGCATCGACTTCTTCCGCAATCTCGGCGAGACGCTGCGCGTGGACGACGACGTGCCCGACATCGGCCTCGTCGAGCCGGGCTACCTGTATCTCGCCTCGCAGGCCGGCGTGGACGTGCTGCGCGAGAACCATGCGATGCAGAAGGCACACGCGGTGGACGTGGCGCTGCTGACACCCGACGAACTGAAGGCGCGCTTTCCGTGGATCTCGACGGAAGGCATCGCACTCGCCTCCCTCGGCCTTTCTGGCGAGGGCTGGTACGACGGCTACAGCCTGCTGCAGGCCTTCCGCAGGAAGGCCGTCTCGCAGGGCGTGCACTACGTGCAGGCGCACGCCACCGGGCTGAGGCGCGACGGGCGCGTGCTGACCGGCGTCCGGCTCGACAGCGGAGACACCCTGGACGCCGACGTGGTCGTCAACGCCGCGGGCGCATGGGCTGCGAAGGTGGCGCAGTGGGCCGGCATCGAACTGCCGGTGCGCGGCCGACGCCGCAGCGTGTTCAGCTTCTCATGCCCCGAGACGCTGCCGGGCTGCCCGCTGGTGATCGACACCTCCGGCATCTGGCTGCGCCCCGAAGGCCGGCAGTTCATCTGCGGCTTCGCGCCGCCCGAAGAGCAGGATCTAGACGACGCACCGCTGGAAGTCGAGTACGAGGCCTTCGACAGCTTCATCTGGCCCTCGCTGGCCGAGCGCGTGCCCGCCTTCGAAGCCATCCGCATGACCGGCGCCTGGGCCGGCTACTACGAGATGAACGTGTTCGACCACAACGCGATCCTTGGCCTGCACCCGGATTGCGACAACCTCTACTTCGCCAACGGCTTCTCGGGCCACGGCCTGCAGCAATGCCCGGCGGCGGGGCGCGGCGTGGCGGAGCTGATCCGCTTCGGCGAATACCGCAGCCTCGACCTCTCGCCGGTGTCGTTCGCGCGCATCCTCGAGAACAGGCCGCTGCTCGAGAAGAACGTGATCTAGCTGGCCCAGGCCTGGCTTTCTTCAGGGCGTCGCCAGCGCCGTGAACGGCCCCTGCTGGCCCAGTGCCGACTGGCCCTCGTTGAGCACCGCGACCAGCCTGCCGTAGAAGAACGGAAGGCCGAAGTCGATGGCGCTGCTGCCGGAGCTTGCAACGGCGATGTTGTCGACGGCCACGACGCCCGGGTTGCTCGTGAAAAGCGACTGCGCGCTCGCAATGGCGAAGCTCTGGCTCAGCGCCGCTCCCGTTGCGGCGGCGAAGCTGGCGCTGAGGTCCAGCGTGTTCGAAGGGCAGTAGAAGCCCGCGAAATTGCCGCTCTTCGGACACTGGGCGATCGTGGAATCGTTGAGGAAGAGGAAGTTCGATCCGCTGTCCAGAAAGCTGTCGGGAAAGCTCGAGTTCTTGTAGGTGACCGCGAGGCGGAGCGTGCTCGCATCGGTCTTCAGCACCGTGGCCCCGCTCATGGCGTTGTTGGCCTGCGTGGCGACGCCGAAATAGAGCGTGCCGACGGTCACTCCCTGTCCCGCCGCGGAAATCGCCGGCAGGCCGAGCACGACGCCGTTGTTGTCCTGCGCGAAGTTCGCCACGACGTTCTGCGCCTGCATCGGAACCGGCACCGCCGTGCCCTGGCATTGCCCGCCGGAGGGGCAGGCGTAGTAGGTGGCCGCGACGGCCTTCTGCGCGCAGGCCGTGCCGCAGTCCTGCAGGAAGGAGGCGACGCCGATGATGCCGTTCGTTCCGAGGTCGGCGGGCGTGTTCTCCGCATCGAGCGTGCCGTTGTCCGAGCATGCGCCGGGCACGATGCCGGAGGACGGGTCCCCGATGATCTGCAGCGGCTGCGAGGTCGCGGACTTCGGCCCCAGCGTGATGTCGGCGAGCCGCATCGTGCCCCATGTGTAGCCGTCGAGGAACTGCTCGCATGCATTCAGCGGGACGCTGTTCACCGTCTCCTGCGGCAGGGCCGCCAGCATCGACGAATTCAGCGCCGCGGCGGCGATGCGCACGCCCGTGGAGCCGGTGTCGATCAGCACGTTGTCGATGGTCTGGCAGGTGCCGGTTGCCGGGGCGCAAAGCTTCACGCTGATCTGGGGAAGATTGACGCCGCTCGAATCCGTGCCGCGCGACACCGTGAGCGACATCGAGTTCGGCGAGTTTGCGGCGGGCGCTGCTGTCGTGCCCGGCGTGGAGGTCGAGGCCGGTGCCGCGCTGGTCGTGGTGGGCAGCAGCCCGATCGGCAGGGCGCCGCCACCTCCGCCGCCCCCGCCACCTCCGCAGGCTGCGAGGCCCAGAAGGCCTGCGGCGCACACTGCCGCGCGAATCAGGTTCATGGCATCGGCTGCACGCCGGTTGCCTGCTTGTCGTGGTTCCATGGGCACGTTGGGTATTGCAAGAGGAAGGGCGTCAAGACGGTCAGGAGCCTTGCGGGATGGCCAGCGTGTCCGGGTCGACCCCGGCGGGCAGCAGCCCGGGCAGCCAGGCAACGCCCGTCGACGAGCGCTGGTGCGAGGAGGCATGTACCGCGAAGGTTTCGTCCGCCTGGGTGGTCGTGGCGTGGGAGCCCCTGCCCATCTGCCGCTGCGCCCGTGCATTGCTGGACATCTGCCGGGCGTAGTGCGTGCCCAGCAGGACTGACAGCTCAGGCCGATGGGAGCCGCGCCACGCCACAGCGAACACGGCGCCATCGGCCGTCAGGTATTCGCGCTGGATCAGCCCGTCGGGCAGCGTGACTTCCCGCATGCTCCAGCTGGGAGCGGACTCCGCAGTGGCAGTGCCGGTCGCCTGATTGGTGGTCTTGCGTGACCCGATGGCGACGCGTTGGCTCGGTGCCAGCGTGGGCGCACCGCCCAGCTCCGCAAATGCGGAAGGCGCTGCGAACACGGTCGCCGCAAGCGCCAGGCCCGCCAGCACGACGAGCCTTCCGCCGCCGCGCGCATCGCACTCTCGTGACCCACGTTCCATTCAGGTTTCCTTTCCGTCCCGACCGCGCGCAGATTACTGCCGGCTCGCGTCGGCTTGATAAAGACCCGGCGCGCCACATTGGCTGGATTGCCAAGTCGGCCAGCGATCAGGTTCGCGGTGTTAACGAGCCGGCGGGGAGGGCGTACGATGGCCGCCAGAGAGGTGCACGCCATGACCGCACAGACACTGATCGACACCGCCCGCGCGCTCGTCGCCGGAGACAAGGGCCTGCTCGCCATGGACGAGAGCAACGCCACCTGCAACAAGCGCTTCGCCGCGCTCGGCATTCCGCAGACGGAGGCTGCGCGGCGCGACTGGCGCGAGCTGATCGTCACCGCGCCGGGGCTGGCCGTCAGCATCGGGGGCGCGATCCTGTTCGACGAGACGATCCGGCAGAAGACCGATGCGGGCCTGCCCTTCGCGAAGGCGCTGGCCGACGCGGGCATCATTCCCGGCATCAAGGTCGACACCGGCGCCAAGCCGCTGGCCGGCCATCCCGGTGAAACCGTCACCGAAGGACTGGACGGCCTGCGCGAGCGCCTCGCCGAATACGCCATGATGGGCGCTCGCTTCGCCAAGTGGCGCGGCGTGATCGCCATCGGCGATGGCCTGCCGACGCGCGCGTGCATCCGCGTCAACGCCCATGCCCTCGCGCGCTACGCCGCGCTGTGCCAGGAAGCCGGGCTGGTGCCCATCGTCGAGCCCGAGGTGCTGATGGACGGCGATCATTCGCTCGCCCGCTGCGCCGAGGTCACCGAGGAAGTGCTGCACCGGACCTTCGCCGAGCTGCGCGCGCAGGGCGTGCTGCTCGAAGGCATGCTGCTGAAGCCGAACATGGTGCTGCCGGGGCTGAAGGCTCCCGTGCAGGACTCCGTCGACGCGGTGGCCGAAGCCACGGTCGGGTGCCTGCTGCGCGCCGTGCCCGCCGCCGTGCCGGGCGTGGCCTTTCTCTCTGGCGGGCAGCCAGCGCGGCTGGCCTCGGCTCGCCTGAACGAGATGAACATCCGCTTCAGGTCGCGCCTGCCGTGGGCGCTGACCTTCTCGTTCTCCCGCGCGGTGCAGCAGCCCGCGCTCGATGCATGGAAAGGCGAGGCGGCCAACGTGGCCGTCGCGCAGAAGGCGCTGGTGCAGCGCACCCGGGCCAACCGGGCCGCGCGCCGCGGCGAATACAAGGAAGAGGCATAGAACCCAGCATGACGACTCCCCAGGACCTGTACCGCCAGAAGCTGGCGTCTCCCGCCGATGCGGTGCGCCAGGTGCGCGACGGCGACATGATCATCGTGCCGACCGGCGTGGGCGAGCCGCCGACGCTGCTCACGGCGCTGTCGGAGCAGCGGCGCGATTTCCGCGACGTGAAGGTCGCGCAGATCCTCGCGATGCGCAAGTACGCCTACATCGACCCCGAGACCGTCGAGCATGTGCGTCACGTCGCGCTGTTCTTCGGCGGCGCCACCCGCGCGGGCGGGCAGGAGGGCTGGATCGACTTCCTGCCGAACTACTTCTCCGAGATACCGGCGCAGATCGAGCGCGGGCAGATCCCGGCCGAGGTGGTCTTCAGCATGGCCTCGCCGATGGACGCGCACGGCTACTTCTCGCTGAGCCTGGGCGCCGACTACACCATGGCCGCCGTCGCGAAGGCCCGCGCCGTGGTGCTGGAAGTGAACCCGAACGTGCCTTTCGCGTACGGTGCCTGCCACGTGCATGTCTCGCAGGTGGCCGCGCTGGTGGAGAACGAGGCGCCGGTGATGGAGGTCGGCCTGCCGAAGATCGGCGTGGTGCAGGAAGCCATCGGCAAGTACGTGGCAGACCTGATCGACGACGGCTCGACCCTGCAGATCGGCTACGGCGGCATTCCGGACGCGGTGGTCATGCAGCTCACGCACAAGCGGGACCTGGGCATTCACACCGAGATGATCGGCGACGGCATTCTCAAGCTGGTGGAGAGCGGCGCGGTCACCAACCGCCGCAAGAACTACCTGCCGGGCAAGTCGGTCGCGACCTTCGCGCTCGGCTCGGAGAGGCTCTACCGCTTCATGGACCGCAACCCCTCGCTCGAGATGCACCCGGTGAACTTCACCAACGACCCGGCGCTGGCCGGGCTGAACGACAACCTCGTCGCCATCAACGCGACCATGCAGATCGACCTGCTGGGGCAGTGCGGTTCGGAGAGCCTGGGCCACGCGCCGTATTCGGGCACGGGCGGGCAGTCGGACTTCGTGCGCGCCGCGAATCGCTCGCGCGGCGGTAAGGCCTTCATCGTGCTGCCCTCGACGGCCAAGGGCGACACCATCTCGCGCATCGTGCCCTCGCTGTCGCCGGGCACCCATGTGAGCACGAGCAAGAACGACATCAACTACGTCGTCACCGAATACGGCGTGGCGCAGCTGCGCGGCAAGTCGGCGAAGCAGCGGGCGCGCGAACTCATCGGCATCGCGCACCCGGCCTTCAGGGCGGAGCTGACCGAGCAGGCGAAGCGGCTGAAGCTGCTTTGAGCTTTTCGAGGGCCGGTCAGCCCGACTTGGCCGCCTTCACCAGCGAAGGCGTGGCCTTGTAGCTTTCGGGGAAGAGCTTCTTCAGGTCGTCGATCTTCGGCATGTCGTTGATCGCGATGTAAGGCTGGCTCGGGTGCAGCGTCAGGTAGTCCTGGTGGTAGTCCTCGGCCGCGTAGAAAGGCTTGGACATCTCGACGGTGGTGGCCAGCGGCTTGCCGAAGGTCTTCGCCTGGTTGAGCTGCGCGATGTACGCGTTGGCGATGCGCGCCTGCTCGGCGTTCTCGGCGAACACCGTGGAGCGGTATTGCGTGCCCGTGTCCGGGCCCTGGCGGTTGAGTTCGGTCGGGTCGTGCGCCACCGAGAAATAGATCTGCAGCAGCTTGCCGTAGCTGATCTGCTGCGGGTCGTAGGTGATGCGCACCGATTCGGCGTGGCCCGTGCGGCCCGAGCCGACCTCGTCGTAGCGCGCTGTCTTCGCGTCGCCGCCGGCATAGCCCGAGACGGCATTGCTCACGCCCTTGACGCGCTGGAACACGCCCTGCACGCCCCAGAAGCAGCCTCCGGCGAATACGGCGGTTTCGGTCTTCGCGCCCGGTTGCGCTGCGAGGTCTGCGGTGGGAGCGGGCACGCGGCGCGCGGTTTCGGCGAACGACGGCACCGTGTACCAGACCAGGGCGGCGGCAGCCAGCGTGCCTGCGGTGAGTGCGAGGGATTTCATGGAGATTCCTTGGGGAGCGGGATTTGCGGCGGCCGGCTGATCGGCCAACGCGACATTGACGCCGAATCTTCCGGACGTCAATGGCGCTTGCGAGGTGCCTTGCGGGCCTACTTCTTCATCTCGTCCTTGCCCATCGCGTCCTTCTTCATGGCGTCCTTGGACATGGAGTCCTTCGCCATCGAATCCTTCTTCATGCCGTCCTTCGACATGGAATCCTTGGCCATCGAGTCCTTCTTCATTGCGTCCTTGGACATCGAGTCCTTGGCCATGCCGTCCTTCGCCATTTCGTCCGCGGCGAAAGCAGAGGCGCCGGCGAAAGCCATGCAGGTGGCGAGCAGGGTTGCGCTGAGCTTGTTCATCTGGAGTTTTCCTGAGTGAGTTGAGGTTGGGTTTTCAATGTCGGCTCGGTCCCGGGGGAACTCCGCCTTTCGCTTTCTTCGGCAGTCGAGCGGCTCTGGCGGCCCCTCAGCTCCCTCCGAACCAGTTGTAGCCCTGGTCTTCCCAGTAGCCACCGGAATAGGTGTTGGTGACGAACATCGCCTTGATGTGCTTCGGGTTCTTGTAGCCAAGCTTGGTCGGCATGCGCAGCTTCATCGGAAAGCCGTACTTCGGCGGTAGCGGCTGGCCGTCGTAGGTCAGCGTCAGAAGCGTCTGCGGGTGCAGCGCGGTGGGCATGTCGATGCTGGTGTAGTAGTCGTCGGCGCACTTGAAGCCGACGTACTTCGCCGTAAGGTCGGCGCCGATGTGGCGAAGGAAGTCGGCAAAACGCACGCCGCCCCATTTGCCGATGGCGCTCCAGCCCTCCACGCAGATGTGCCGCGTGATCTGGTCCTGCTGCGGCATGGCGCGCAGCTCGGCCAGCGTCCAGGAGTGCCTGTCGGCGACCATGCCCGTCACTTCCAGCTTGTAGCTGGCCTCGTCCACCTCGCGCACCTCGTCCTCGCCGTAGTAGGCGTTGAACGGAAAGGGGCGCGTGATCTCGGCTTCGGTATAGGTCGGCGCGAGCTGCGTCGGGCTGAAGATCAGGCCCTGCACCTTGTCGTTGAGGCGCGAGATCTTCGTGAGCGCGGCTTCCACCTGCGCGTTGTCGCTGATGCTGCAGCCGGTGAGCAGCGAAAGGCCGCCGAGGGTGAGCGAGCGTCGCAGGAACACGCGGCGCGAGGGCTCGTCGAGCTTCTTCGAAATCAGGCTGCGGGCTTCGCGCAGCACGGCGTCGCCGTCGATGCCGTTCAGGGTGGGGGCTTTGAAGATTTTCATCTCAGGCTTTGGGCGTGCCGCCGCGGATCATGGTGAGGAGCGTGCGGGGCACGAGGGCCACCATCACGAGGTGCACGACGACGAAGGCGACGATGGCGGCCATGCCGAAGAAGTGCACGCGGCGGGCCGACTCGTAGCCGCCCATCAGTTCGCGCAGCACCGGGAACTGCACCGACTTCCACAGCACCAGGCCCGACAGCACGATCACGATCAGGTCGAGCATCACGAACAGGTAGGCCAGCTTCTGCACGCTGTTGTAGTGGCGCGGGTCGGCGTGCGAGAGCTTGCCCTTGAGGGCGGCCAGCGCGTCCTGCAGCACGCCGCGCGGCGTGAGCGGAAAGAACTTCGTGAAGAGCCGGCCGCTGGCGATGTTCAGCGCGAGGTACACGAGGCCGTTGAACACCAGCAGCCACATCGCCGCGAAGTGCCACTGCAGCGCGCCGCCGAGCCACCCGCCGAGCGTGACCACGGTCGGGATGGTGAAGGGAAAGAAGGGCGCGGCGTCGTAGATGCGCCAGCCGCTGGTCACCAGGATCACCACCGCCAGCGCGTTGAGCCAATGCGTGATGCGCATCCACAGCGGATGGATCGGGCGGCGGGCATCGGCCTGCGGGGCATCCGGGGCGAGTGGGGCGATGGCTGTGCGGCTGTTCATGGAGCGGATTTTTGGGCGCACCCCATGGCCGATTCATCACGCAAAGTTCAATTAATCGTGATAACTCGGCCGGCCGTATCGCGGGACAATGTCGCCACCATGGACACTGCCAAGCGCGTGCTGATCGTCGAGGACGACGCCCATATTGCCGAACTGCTGCGCATGCACCTGCGCGACGAGGGCTATGCCATCGAGCACGCCGCCGACGGCCACGCGGGCCTTCGCGAGCTGGAGCGCGGCAACTGGGACGCGCTGGTGCTCGACCTGATGCTGCCCGGCATCGACGGCCTCGAGATCTGCCGCCGCGCCCGCGCCATGACGCGCTACACGCCGATCATCATCATCAGCGCGCGTTCCAGCGAGGTGCACCGCATCCTCGGGCTGGAGCTGGGCGCCGACGACTACCTGGCCAAGCCCTTCTCGGTGCTGGAGCTGGTGGCGCGCGTGAAGGCGCTGCTGCGGCGCACCGACGCGCTGGCGCGCAACGCGCGCATGGAGTCGGGCAGCCTCACGTTGGGCAACCTCGACATCGAGCCGCTGGCGCGCGAGGTGCGCGTCGACGGCAAGCCGGTCGAGCTCACGCCGCGCGAGTTCGACCTGCTGTACTTCTTCGCGCGCAACCCCGGCAAGGTGTTCTCGCGGCTCGACCTGCTCAACCAGGTCTGGGGCTACCAGCACGACGGCTACGAGCACACCGTCAACACGCACATCAACCGGCTGCGCACCAAGGTGGAGGCCGATCCGGCGGAGCCCAGGCGCATCCTCACGGTGTGGGGGCGCGGCTACAAGCTGTCGGCCGGCGGCAGCGGGGAGGACTCGGCGTGATGGCCTGGGCCACGCTGTCGCGGCGGCTTTCCGCCGTGTTCGCGGTGCTGCTGCTGGTGTGCAGCGGCGCATCGGTGTGGCTGCAGATGCGTTCCAGCGGCATCCACGAGCAGGAGGTCATCCAGCGGCTGTCGCTCGGGCTCGCGGCGCACATCGCGGAGAACTCCGAGCTCATGAAGCCCGGCGGGCTCAATCAGGAAGCGGTGAAGGATCTTTTCGACAAGCTGATGGCCGTCAACCCGAGCGTGGAGGTCTACCTGCTGGGGATGGACGGCAGCATCAAGGCGCAGGCCGCGCCGCCCGGGCACCTGAAGCGCGACCGGGTCGGGCTGGAGCCGGTGCGCAGGCTGCTCTCGGGCGCGCCGCTGCCCATCGCGGGCGACGATCCGCGCAGCCTCACGGCGTCCAAGGTGTTCAGCGCCGCGCCGCTGCGCATGGACGGGCGCGAGGCGGGCTATGTCTACGTGGTGCTGCAGGGCGAGGACCACGACGCGCTGGTCGCCAACGTGGCAACCGACAACGTGCTGCGCACCACGCTGTGGTCGATGGGGCTGGTGGCTTTGCTCGGGCTGCTGGCGGGCCTTGCGGCATTCCGCCTCATCACCCGGCCGCTGCGCGAGCTGACAGCGGCGGTGAAGCGCTTCGAGACCGAGGGCATCGACTCGCTCGAGGGCGAGGCGCCCACGCTGGAGCGGCTTTCGCGCGGCAGCGACGAGATCGCGCAACTCGGCCAGGCCTTCGCGCAGATGACGCGCCGCATCGCCGAGCAATGGCGCGAGCTCACCCTGCAGGACCAGCAGCGCCGCGAGCTCTTCGCCAACATCTCGCACGACCTGCGCACGCCGCTCACGTCGCTGCACGGCTACCTGGAAACGCTGCTGCTCAAGGCCGGCACGCTCAGCGACGAGGAGCGACAGCGCTACCTCGAGATCGCCCTGGGCCAGAGCCGAAAGGTGGGCCGCCTCGCGCAGGAAGTGTTCGAGCTGGCCCGGCTCGAGTACGGCGTGGTCAAGCCCGAGAAGGAGAATTTCGCGCCGGCCGATCTCGTGCAGGACGTGTTCCAGAAGTTCGAGCTGGCGGCCGAGGCAAGGCGCCAGCGCCTGAGGCCCGACATCGCATCGGGCCTGCCCGTGGTGTCGGCCGACCTCGGCATGATCGAGCGCGTGCTGACCAACCTGCTCGACAACGCCATCCGCCACACGCCCGAGGGCGGCGAGATCGTGGTGCAGCTGCGCGCCGAGAACGGCGGCGTGGCGGTGCAGGTGAGCGACACCGGGCCCGGCATTCCCGGCGAGCTGCAGAAGGCGCTGTTCATGCGCCCCGTGTTCATGAGCGGCTCGCGCACCGACAGCGCGAGCAGCGGCGGGCTGGGGCTGGTGATCGTGAAGCGCATCCTGCAGCTGCACGACAGCGACATCAGGCTGGTGCAGCAGGCGGACAGGGGGGCGGTGTTCCGCTTCCAGCTGGGCGGTGCGGCGGGGGCCTGAAGGCGCGCGTCAGAACGGCGGCCCCACGTGCCGCTCCAGCCGTTGCGTCAGGCCCTGCAGGTCGAAGCCTTGAGAGGCGATCGACTTCGGCACGATGTGATAGAGCCGCGGCATCGGGTAGATCAGCACGAAGCGGTCGTTCTGGCGCCACTTGAGCACGTTCTCCCAAACCACCGTGCCATCGCCGTGCGGCGACGCGAGGCGCAGGCCGGTGTCCAGCAGTTCCGCCTGGAACTCCGCCTGCATCGCCTTGTACTTGCGGTAGTGCCGGCGCGCCAAGGCAGGCGTGAGCAGGCGCGTGGCCAGCAGCACGATGGCCATGCCGACCATTCCTCCCACCGCGGCGGGCCAGAGCCCGGGGCCGCCGATCAGGGCGCCGAGCAGGAGCAGCAGGCCGATCGCCGCCAGCAACGCCCAGCGCAGCGGCGTCGGCCGGGCGAACAGCCTCATCGCGTCGGCGTAGTCGTCTTCGGAGATTCTGAATGTCGCGATCATGGAAGGAGCCGGAGGTTTGCCTGCAGGTGAGCGTGGATGCTACAAGAGCAACGCGACCCAACCCCAGGAGACAAAAGACCATGCCCGCCTTCGAAACCGTGCTGATCGAAAAGGACCCGCAACACCCGCGCATCGCGCGCCTCGTGCTCAACCGGCCTGCAAAACTCAACGCCATCGGCGAGACCACGCCCACCGAGATACGTCGCGCTGTGGAATGGGCCGAGGCCGACGACGAGGTGCACGTGATCGTTGTCGAAGGCGCGGGCCGCGCGTTCTGCGCCGGCTATGACCTCGGGGACTATGCCGAGGGCCACGGACATGAAGGGCAGGGCGACCACCCCTGCCGCCAGGAGAAGACCCCCTGGGACCCGATGCTCGACTACGCCGCCATGAAGCGCAATACCGACGACTTCATGGCCCTGTGGCGCAGCCGCAAGCCGACCATCGCCAAGGTGCACGGCTATGCGGTGGCCGGTGGCAGCGACATCGCTCTGTGCTGCGACCTGCTGACCATGGCCGACGACGCACGCATCGGCTACATGCCCACGCGGGTGTGGGGCTGCCCGACGACCGCGATGTGGACCTACCGCCTCGGCGCCATGCGCGCCAAGCAGCTCATGTTCACGGGCGACACCATTGCCGGCAGGCAGGCGGCCGAATGGGGCCTCGCGAATTTCTCGGTGCCGGCCGACCAGCTCGACGAGGCCACGACGAAGCTCGCGCTGCGCATCGCCGGCGTGCCGAGCTCGCATCTCATGATGCACAAGCTGGTCGTCAACCAGGTCTGGCATTCGATGGGGCTGGAGCAGAGCCAGATGTTCGCCACCGTGTTCGACGGCATCACGCGCCACAACCCCGAGGGCATGTGGTTCAGGCGGCAGGCCGAGGCCGAGGGCTTCAAGAGCGCGGTGCAGTGGCGCGACAGCGGCCGGCCAATTCCCGAGGGCGACGAAGCCCGCGCGCGCATCGCCGAGCTCGAGGCGAAGCTGGCCGCGCGTGGCTGAGCGCTACTGAGCGCGGCCGAGCGCCGCGGTGCGGTCGAATGTCATGCGACCGACACACCTCCCCTCGATGATCCGGCGCGCCCACCGCCAGCCGACCACAACACGAAGAAGCGTGAGGCGGGTGCATTCGCATCGACATACAAGAGGGAGGAATCTCAATGCAATCGTTCATCTTTTCCAGGACGACGCTGGCGGCTTGCGCCTGCGCGTTCATCGCGGCCTGTGGCGGCGGCAGCGGCGGCGGTGGCGCACCGCTGTTGCCCATCGCACCATCACCCGCACCGGCTCCTTCACCAGCCCCCGCGCCGGCGCCTGCTCCGGCGGAGGCCGCTCCGGTGCTCGTCATCGGCCACCGCGGCGCCTCGGCATCGCGGCCCGAGCACACGCTGGCCGCTTACCAGCAGGCCATCGACGATGGCGCCGACTTCATCGAGCCCGACCTCGTGCCCACCAGGGACGGCGAACTGGTCGCCCGCCACGAGAACGCCATCGCCATCGTGGACGCCTCGGGCAACGTGACCGAAGCCACCACCAACGTGGCTGACGTGCCGAGGTTCGCCAGCCGCAAGACCACCAAGGTCATCGACGGCACCTCGATCACCGGCTGGTTCACCGAGGACTTCACGCTGGCCGAGCTCAAGGAGCTGAAGGCCCGCGAGCGCATTCCGAAGCTGCGCCCGGCCAACGTGTCTTACAACGACCAGTTCCAGGTGCCCACGCTCGACGAGGTGATCCAGCTCGCCAAGGCGCAGTCGGCGGCCAAGGGCCGGGTGATCGGTGTCTACCCCGAGACCAAGCACCCGACCTACTTCCGCTCCATCGGCCTGCCGCTGGAGAAGAGGCTGCTCGACACGCTGCAGAAGCACGACATGAACAAGGCCGACGCGCCGGTGTTCGTGCAGTCCTTCGAGACGGGCAACCTGAAGGACATCCGCCTGAAGAGCACGGTGAAGATCGTGCAGCTCGTCTACTCGCAGGGCGCGCCCTACGACCTGCAGGTCCTGGGCGACAAGCGGACCTACGCCGACCTCAAGAAGCCCGAGGGCCTGGCCGAGATCGCGACCTACGCGCAGGGCATCGGTGCCGACAAGGCGAGCGTGATCCCGGTGGTCGACGGCAAGCTGGGCACGCCGACCACGCTCGTGAAGGACGCGCACGACAGGAAGCTGCAGGTCCACGTGTGGACCTTCCGGCCGGAGAACAACTTCCTGCCCGAGAGCCTCAAGAAGGAGCCGAAGACCAACCCGATCGCGTTCGGCGACACGGTAGGGGAGATCAAGGCCTTCCTCGACGCGGGCATTGACGGCCTCTTCGCCGACAGTCCCGCGACTGCGGTGCCGGCGGTCAAGGCGTACCGCGCGGCGCGCGGGAAGTAAGGGAGAAAGCCGCCGCAGGGCGTTCAGCCCTGGCGGCGGCTCACGACCACCGAGGCCTCGAGTCCTTCGTAGGCCTCGGCGTCGCCATACCAGCTGCCGGAGATCGGCGCCGCCAGCGAAGGGTCGCGCGCGACGCCGACGCGGATCAGCTGGCCGCTGCCCATGAGGTTGTTGGTGGGGTCGAAGGCCAGCCAGCCCACGCCCGGCAAATAGGCCTGCAGCCAGGCGTGCGTGCTGCCGGCGCCCGTCACGGCCTCGCCGGCACCCGGGGGCTGGGCCTGGGCGGCGGTGTCGAGCGCGGCGTCGTAGAGGTAGCCAGAGACGAAGCGCGTGGCGATGCCCAACCTGCGCGTGGCCTCCATCATCAGCAGCGCGTAGTCGCGGCAACTGCCGCTGCCCAGCGCCAGCGTTTCGAGCGGCGTCTGCGTGCCTTCCTCGTCGCGCGCCTTGTATTCGAAGCTCTGGCCGATGTGCGCGTTCATGCGCGTGAGCACTTCGCGCGTGCTGTTGGGCTGGTCGGTGCGCAGGAACTGGTGGGCCCAGCGGATCAGCGTGCCTTCCGTATCGTCGTCGTGGTGCGGGCGAAGGTAGTGCTCGAGGTCGAGGCGCTCCTGCACCGAATAGGCGAAGGGCAGGAACTCGGCGGACGGGTCGAGCGTGAGCAGGTCGCGCTGCGAGGGCGGCACGTGCTCGATGGTGAATGAGCAGACGATGCGCAGCTCGGTGGCTTCGCCCAGCGGCTGCACCAGCGCGACGGAGTTCGAATAGGGGTCCTGGATGAGCCGGGTGCTGGCCTCCGGGCTCACCTGCAGGTCGGTGGCGAGCACGCGCAGGTCGTGGCTGTCGCGCGGGCGGAACATCACGCGGTGCAGCCCGAAGCTGACCGGCTTGCTGTAGCGGTAGACGGTGGTGTGCCGGATGTCGTACTGGATGGCCATGCGCCGCATTCTCATGCCTTCGCGTGGCAAAAAGAAAGGCGAAGGGAAAGGAGAAGGAAAGGCGAAGGAAATGTGGATCGGCGCGTGCGCATGCCGCAGAATCGGCGCCCGCCCGATGCCCGGCCGGACCTTGCGTCACCAGGAGAACCCGACCCGCCATGTACTCCGCCACCTTCATCTTCGCCACCAGGCAGTTCGACGACGAGTTCCACCGCCTCGACCAGACCATCGCCGCCGCCGCAAAATCGCTGCCCGGCTACCTGGGCGAGGAAACGTGGGAAAACCCGGGCAACGGGCTGGTGTCGAACGTCTACTACTGGGACTCGCTCGAGAGCCTGCAGGCGCTGATCCGCCACCCCGTGCACCAACAGGCCAAGGCGGCGCAGGCGAACTGGCTCGACGGCTACAGGGTGGTGATCTCCGAGGTGCTGCGCACCTACGGCGACAGCCGCATCGACCACATGCTTGCTCCTTCGGGGCCGGGCGCCGCTTAGCCGCCCATGCTCGAATCCCTCGGCCTCGTGCAGGTGCTCGGCGGGCTGGCGATCGGCGTCTTTTCGGGCGCGGTGGGCGGGCTGCTCGGCGTCAGCCCCGGCGGGGCGCTCGTGCCGGCGCTGGCGCTGATGCCCGGGCTGGGCCAGCACGACGCGCAGGCCGTTTCGCTCGCGGCCCAGCTGCTGCCGACCAGCCTGGCCGGTTTCGTGCGCTACCGGGTGTCGGGGCACGGGGCCTCGTGGCGCACCGTGGCCTGGATATCGGCCGGCTTCCTGGGCGGAGCCTGGCTGGGCGCGCGGGGTGCCAGCCACGTGGCCGACGCGACGCTGCGCTGGATGTTCGTCGGCTACCTGCTGGTGCTGGCGACGCTGGTCGTGCTGAAGTCGCCCGCGAAGACCGGGGACGGCGCCGAAGTGGCGCAGGCCGACGAGCCGCACGGCACGGCCGTGGCGCTCGGGGTGGTGGGCATGGTGGCGGGTGCGTCGTCGGGCCTGCTCGGCATCGGTGGCGGGCTCGCCATCACGGCGCTGCTGACGGTGGCGCTTCGCTACTCGCAGCACAGGGCGCAGGCCGTGAGCCTGGCGGTGAACGCCTTGCCGCTCGCGCTGCCGGCGGTGCTCGTCTATGCGAGCGTGGCCAACGGGCTGCCCTGGCTCCTGCTGGGCTGCGTCGTGATCGGACTGTGGATCGGCACGGCGGCCGGGGCGAGGCTCGCGACCCGGCTCGACGAGCGGACGCTGCGCAGGTACTTCTTCGTGCTGGTGATCTGCATGGCGCTGCTGATGGCATATCGCGCGGCGAGCGCGAGCTGATCGAGCGCCTCGGAGCTTCAGAGCCGCTGGGTGCCGAGCGCCTTGGCCAGCGTGGCCGGCAGCGGCAACGGCTCGGCGTGCCATTGCGCGGCCAGCAACTCGGCGCACAGCGCGGCGAAGCTCAGGCCGCGAGAGCCCAGCGCGGTGCAGGCCCAGAGGCCCGAAGCATCCGCGTCGATCGGGCCGACCAGCGGACGCCGGTCACCGGATGCACAGCGCACGCCCACCCACGCACGGCTCTCTCCGCGCTCGAATTCATCGGCCAGCGCCGTGGCTGCAGCCGGATGCAGGCGAACGAGGCGCTCGCGGTTCGCGGCGCCATCCGCCACGGTGGCTTCGAGGCTGGTGCTGTCGCGGTCGAAGGTGGCACCGGCCAGCCATATCGGCGCGTCGCCGTGCTCGCCGGGTACATGGGCGACCAGATGGCCGTCACCGTTGACCGGCGTGAGGGGCAGGGCGGCTGCATCGTCGTCGGGCATCGGGCCCCAGGCGACCTGTCCGCGCACGGGCTGCAAGGGCAGTCCGGGGGCGAAGCGGCCGGACTCGAAGCCCGCGCAGACGACCACGCGGTCTGCGTCGACCAGCAGTCCGCCGTCCGGGTCGAACAGCTGCCAGCCGCTTGCATGGCGCTCCAGCCGCGCCACGCGGCAACCGCCGCGAAACTCGATGCCGGGCTGGCGCAGCCACGCGGCAATCAGCCGCTGCGGTCGCACCCAGGCCGCGCGCGAGTGCCAGAGGGCCGGGGCGTCGTCGGGCAGGCCGGCCGCGGCCAGCCGGTCGGCACTGGCGGCCCACGATTCGTTCGGCCCGTCAGCGCTCCAGCCGGCGGGCACGCGCACGTCGCCGTCGGGCCGGCGCTCGATCACGCCGCTGGCACGCCAGTCGCGGCCTTCTTCGAGCAGCCGCTCCAGTTCGCTCCATGTAGCGCGGATGCCGGCCCGCGTGAGCCGAGAGAGCAGGGCGTCGTCTGGCGAAACATGCGGTGCCAGCATGCCCACCGGCAGGCCGGAGGCGCCCGAAGCAGGCCAGTCGGCAGCGTCGAGCACGCTCACCCGCCAGCCGCGCCGCGCGAGGCTGGCCGCCACGGCCGCGCCCGCGAGGCCCGCTCCGATGACGGCGCAGTGGCCGGGCGCCTCGATGCCTTCGGGCGGCGGCTCGCGGCGGCGCACGGTCCAGGCGGGAGCGAACACGCCGCGCAGGCAGTCGCGCTTCGGCGGCAGCCCCGGGTGCTTGTCCACGCTGAAACCGTACTGCGCTAGCGCGTCGCGGATCGTCCGGGCGATGGTCCAGGTGGCGATGCGCGTGCCTTGCCGGGCGAAGCGCGACACGGCCTTGAGCGTGTCTTCAGACCACATGACCGGGTTCAACCGGGGGCTGAAGCCGTCCAGAAAGATGCTGTCGGCCTCGAAGCGCTGGGCGCGCAGCATCGGCTGCACGTCGCCGACGCACAGCGTGAGCAGCACGCGGCCCTCGTCGAAGGCCAGCCGGTGAAAGCCGGGCAGCAGCCCATGCCACTGCCCGGCCAGTTCACGGGCAAGGGAAACCAGCTCGGGATAGGCCCCGGCGCCGCGCAGCACGTCGTCGGCCGAGACCGGATGGGCCTCGATCGAGACGAAATGCAGCATGCGCGGCCGCGCCGGGTCGGCACGCCAGGCCTGCCAGGTTGTCAGGAAATTGAGGCCGAGGCCGAAGCCGGTTTCGAGAATCCGCCATTTCGGCTGTCCGGCCCAGGCTTCGGGCAGGCTGCAGCCGCCCAGGAACACATGGCGCGACTGCGCCAGTGCCCCGGTTTCGGTGTGATAGATGTCGTCGAAGCGCTCGCTTCGCGGAACGCCGTCGGCGCGCCAGGTAACAGGCTCACCCCCAGGCTGCGCGCACTTCGTGTCGCTTCGCCCACCCCCTTCGAGGGGGCAACACCTGCAGCCCGGCAAAGCCGGTTCTGCGGTGTTCCCCGAAGAAGAATTCGGAGGCAATCGCGCCAGCGATAGTCAGGGGGCCGAAGGGGGGACGTAGCCCTGGGCCACGTCGGCGCCTTCGCCGAAGAAGTGTTTTTCCATCTGCCGCGCCAGGTACTGGCGGGCGCGCAGATCGGCCAGGTTCAGCCGGTTTTCGTTGACGAGCATGGTCTGCTGCTTGAGCCAGGCGGCCCAGGCTTCCTTGCTGACGCTTTCCCAGATCCGCTTGCCCAGTTCGCCGGGATAGGGGGGGAAGTCGAGCCCTTCGGCTTCCTTGCCGAGCTTGATGCACTGAATCATGCGTGCCATATCGATTGCCTTTGAACGGGAAATGTGGGGAGACGGGAGAAAAAGCGGGAAGCGGCTGCTTAGTTGATTTGGCTATTTAGAACTGAAAACTTGGTCGTTCCAGTTTCTATATGTCGTATTGAGAATACGCAGCTTCATCGATATGCCTTTTAAGAGCAAGACACCATGAGCCTTCGCCGCGACTTTATCAAGCTTTCCCTGGGTGCCGGCGTGGCCGGTGCCATGGCCCTTTCGGCGTTGCCGGCGTTGGCCCAGGGTCCCGTGACGCTGCTGAACGTCTCCTACGACCCGACGCGCGAGCTGTACGTGGACTACAACCAGGCCTTCGCCAAGTACTGGAAGGGCAAGACCGGGCAGGACGTGACGATCAAGCAGTCGCACGGCGGCTCGGGCAAGCAGGCCCGCTCGATCATCGACGGCATCGATGCCGACGTGGCCACTCTGGCGCTGGGCGGCGACGTCGACGCGCTGGTCACGCACGGCGGCCTCGTCAAGGCCGACTGGCAGAAGCGCCTGCCGCACAACTCCGCTCCCTACACCTCGACCATCGTGTTCCTGGTGAAGAAGGGCAACCCCAAGGGCCTGAAGGACTGGGACGACCTGGTCAAGCCCGGCGTGCAGGTGATCACGCCCAACCCGAAGACCTCGGGCGGCGCCCGCTGGAACTACCTGGCCGCCTGGGAATTCGCCAAGCGCAAGTACGGTGGCGACGCCAAGGCCAAGGAATACATCGGCAATCTGTTCAAGAACGTGCCCGTGCTCGACACCGGCGCGCGCGGCTCGACCATCACCTTCGTGCAGCGAGGCGTGGGCGACGTGCTGCTGGCCTGGGAGAACGAGGCCTTCCTGGCGCTGAAGGAATTCGGCCCCGAGAAGTTCGAGATCGTGGTGCCTTCCATCTCCATCCTGGCCGAGCCCAGCGTGGCGGTGGTCGACAAGGTCGTCGACAAGAAGGGCACGCGCGCCGTGGCCGAGGAATACCTGAAGTACCTGTACTCGGACGAAGGCCAGGACATCGCAGGCCGCAACTTCTACCGCCCGACCTCGGACAAGGCCAAGGCCAAGTACGAGAAGCAGTTCCCGAAGCTGACGCTGGTGACCATCGACCAGGCCTTCGGTGGCTGGGCGAAGGCCGACAAGGAGCACTTCGCCGACGGCGGCTCCTTCGACCAGATCTACACGGCAAAACAGAAGTAAGCCGATCCGCTGCCGAGCCGGCAGTGCACGGTGCCTGTTTAGCGGGCGCCGTGGCCCGGCTCACCCTGAATTCCTGAAGAAAACAGAAAGTCTCCCGTGTCCGTTCTCCTGATTGCCGGCAGCCCCACGGCCCCGTCCCGCTCCACCGCCTTGCTCGATGCGGTGGGCGAGAGGCTGGCCCAGCGTCATGCGCGGATCGAGCGGCTCGCCGTGCGCGAGCTGCCCGCGCAGGCGCTGCTGCTGGCGGAGTGGAACAACCCGGCCATCGAGCAGGCCATCGCCCAGGTGGCGGCGGCCCGCGTGATCGTGGTGGCCACGCCGGTCTACAAGGCGGCCTACAGCGGCCTGCTCAAGGTCTTTCTCGATCTGCTCTCGCAGAACGCACTCAAGGGCAAGACGGTGCTGCCGCTGGCCACCGGCGGCAGCCCGCACCACATGCTTGCGCTCGACTACGCATTGCGCCCCGTGCTGCAGTCGCTGTCGGCGCGCCACATCCTGCCGGGCGTGTACGCCAGCGAATCGCAGATCGCGCTGACGCCCGAGAACGCGTACCAGGTGCACAACGACCTGGCCGAACGGCTCAACGAGGCCGTCGAGGTACTGGCCACCGAGGGCCTCAAGCTGCCTGCCACGCACGGCTTCGAGCCGGTGCCGTTTTCCCGCGTGCGATGTAGCGTCTGACGAGCGGGTTCTTCAACGAACCCGGCTCCCTCCAGACCCATCCCCATCCTCTTTTCGAAGCCGCCTGTATGCGGCGAGGGGATGGCTTTGCCTGAAGTTTCTGCAGACCAAGGAATCCACGCATGAACCCCGTCGCAACCGAAGACCCCGTGCTCGAGGTGCCGCCGCGCTCCTTCTGGCGCGGCCTGCGCGATCTGCTGATCAGCGCCATCGTGGTCAGTGCCATCGCGCTGATCGTCAGCTTCATCTCCGCGGCCTCGGCCCACGCCCAGGGCAACCAGGGCAAGGGCGAGCTGCGCATCGGCTACCAGAAGTCGGCCAGTCTGTTCGTGCTGCAGAAGGCGCAGGGCACGCTCGAGAAGAAGCTCGCGCCGCTAGGCTTCGGCGTGAAGTGGGTCGAGTTCCCGGCCGGTCCGCAACTGCTCGAAGGCCTGAACGTCGGTGCGGTCGACGTCGGCTATGTCGGCGAGGCGCCGCCCATCTTCGCGCAGGCCGCGGGCGCCAAGTTCGTCTACTTCGGCTACGACCCGGCCGCGCCGCGCGCCGAGGCCATCCTGGTCACGAAGGATTCGCCCATCAAGTCGGTTGCCGACCTGAAGGGCAGGAAGGTCGCGCTCAACAAGGGCAGCAACGTGCACTACCTGCTCGTGAAGCAGCTCGAGAAGAACGGACTGAAGCTCTCCGACATCCAGCCCGTCTACCTCGCGCCCGCCGACGGCCGCGCCGCCTTCGAGAGCAGGAACGTCGATGCATGGGTGATCTGGGACCCCTTCCAGGCAGCCGCCGAGAAGGCAACCGGCGCGCGCGTGCTCGCCGACGGCACGCCCGAGGTGGTCAACAACTACCAGTACTACCTGGGCGAGCGCGGCTTCGTGAAGAACAACCCGAAGGTCATCGACGCGCTGTTCGCCGATTCGGTGGAGCAGGGCATCTGGCTCAAGAAGAACCTGCGCCAGGCAGCCGAGCTCATCGCTCCGCTGCAGGGCCTGCCGGTCGACGTGGTCGAGCTGGCGCTGCGCCGCTACGAATTCAACGTGAAGCCGATCACCCCGGCCGTCGCGGCCGACCAGCAAAAGATCGCCGACACCTTCTTCGCGCTGAAGCTCATTCCCAAGCCCATCAAGGTCAGCGACGCCGTGGTCACGGCGCAGCCCTGAGGCACAGGCATCCAACGGATCGTTCCCGCACAACCATGACACGCATCTCCATTCCCCGCCGCCGCCTGATCCAGGGCGCGGCCGCCGCCATCGCGCTGCCGGCCTCGTTCGCCGGGCTGGCGCAGACGCCCGCGCGCCAGTTCCGCATCGGCCATCAGAAGGGCTACCTCACGTTGCTCAAGGGCCGCGGCACGCTCGAGAAACGCCTGGCGCCGCTCGGCGTGAGCGTGAAGTGGACCGAGTTCACCGCCGGCCCAGTACAGCTCGAGGCGCTGAACGTCGGCTCCATCGACTTCGGCGACGTGGGCGAGGCTCCACCCATCTTCGCGCAGGCCGCCGGCGCGCCGCTGGCCTACGTGGGCGCGACTGTGCCGCGTCCGCAGTCCGAGGCGGTGCTGGTGCCCAAGGGCTCCGCCATCAAGACCGTGGCCGAGCTCAAGGGCAAGAAGATCGCGCTCAACAAGGGCTCGAACGTCCACTACTTCATCGTCAAGCTGTTCGAGAAGCACGGCCTCGCGTTCGCCGACCTGAACCTGGTCTACCTCCCGCCCGCGGATGCGCGCGCCGCCTTCGAGAAGGGCTCGGTCGATGCATGGGTGATCTGGGACCCGTTCCTCGCCGCGGCCGAGAAGTCGCTCGATGCGCGCGTGCTGGCCGATGCCACGGGCGTGGTCGGCAACCGCGCCTACTACTTCTCCTCGCTCGACTACGTGGCGAAGAACTCCGACGTGCTGGCCATCGCGATCGAAGAGCTCAACAAGGTCGACGTCTGGGGCGCCGCCAACAAGGGCGATCTGGCCGGCGAGCTGGCCACGCTCTGGGGCCTTCCGAAGCCGGTGGCCGAACTGTCGGTGAACCGCTCGGCCTACGGCACGGCGCCGATCACCAAGGCCATCCTGGCCGAGCAGCAGAAGATCGCCGACACCTTCTTCGAGCTCAAGCTGATCCCGAAGAAGATCAACGTGCTCGAAGCCGCCGGCGCGGGAGTCGCGTGATGCAGATCTTCTGGTTCCTCCCCACGCACGGCGACAGCCGCTACCTCGGCACCACCGAGGGCGCGCGCCCCATCGACCTGGCCTACCTGCAGCAGATCGCCGGCGCGGCCGACAACCTCGGCTACGAAGGCGTGCTGATCCCGACGGGCCGCTCGTGCGAAGACCCCTGGGTGATCGCTTCGAGCCTGATCGGCGCGACGAAGAAGCTCAAGTTCCTGGTGGCGGTGCGCCCCGGGTTGCACCAGCCCAGCCTGGCCGCGCGCATGGCCGCGACCTTCGACCGGCTCTCGGGCGGGCGCCTGCTCGTGAATCTCGTGACCGGCGGCGACCAAGCCGAGCTCGAGGGCGACGGCGTGTACCTCGACCATGCGGCGCGCTACGAGCAGTCGGCCGAGTTCATCCGCATCTGGCGCGAGATCATCGCGCGCAGCCATGACGGGCAGGCCTTCGACTACGAGGGCAAGCACCTGAGCGTGAAGGGCGCGAAGCTGCTGTACCCGCCGGTGCAGAAGCCGTACCCCCCGGTGTGGTTCGGTGGCTCCTCGGCCGCCGCGCACGACCTCGCCGCCGAGCAGGTCGACGCGTACCTCACCTGGGGCGAGCCGCCCGCGGAAGTCGCGAAGAAGATCGCCGACGTGCGTGCCCGCGCGCAGCGCAATGGCCGCAAGGTCGAATTCGGCATTCGCCTGCACGTGATAGTGCGCGAGACCGAAGACGCCGCATGGAAGGCCGCCGAGGAACTGATCAGCCGCGTGGACGACGAGACCGTGATCCGCGCGCAGGCCGCCTTCGCGCGCATGGATTCCGAAGGACAGCGCCGCATGGCCGCGCTGCATGCGGGCGGTGCGAAGCGCAGCCGCGCCGAGCTGGAAATTGCCCCGAACCTCTGGGCCGGTGTGGGCCTGGTGCGCGGTGGAGCTGGCACGGCACTGGTCGGCGATCCGAAGACCGTCGCGGCGCGCATCGAGGAATACGCGGCGCTCGGGCTCGACAAGTTCATCCTCTCGGGCTACCCGCATCTGGAGGAGGCCTACCGCTTCGCCGAGCTGGTGTTCCCGCTGCTCTCGCGCAAGGCGAAGACGCAGCTGGCCGGCGGTTCGCTGAGCGGCCCTTTCGGCGAGGTCGTCGCCAACCTAGACGCGCCTTCGCGCCTCGTCTCCCAAAGCTGAAGGATCGCCATGACTGAACAGGTTCAGGAACTGCCGGCGGTCGTGCCGGCCGAGGAGGCGGGCAACAGCGCGTTCAAGGCCTTCGCCGTCAACGTGGCGAAGCGGCTGGTGCCGTGGCTGGTGCCGGTCGGGCTCATCGTCTTCTGGCAGATCGCGTCGTCGCTGGGCTGGCTCAGCACGCGTGTGCTGCCGGCGCCCATCGACGTGGTCAAGGCCGCGTGGAACCTCACCGTGTCCGGCGAGCTGTGGACGCACGTGAAGGTCAGCGCGGGCCGTGCGCTCGCGGGGCTGGCCATCGGCGGCGGGGCGGGGCTGGCACTGGGCCTGCTGACCGGCTCGGTGAAGTTCTTCGAGACGCTGCTCGACTCCACCATCCAGATGGTGCGCAACATTCCGGCGCTGGCGCTGATTCCGCTGGTGATCCTGTGGTTCGGCATCGACGAGTCGGCCAAGCTGTTTTTGATCTCGGTGTCGGTGTTCTTCCCGATCTACCTGAACACCTTCCACGGCATCCGCAACGTGGATCCGCAGCTCATCGAGATGGGGCGCACCTACGGCCTTTCGCGCTGGCAGCTGTACCGCGAGGTGATCCTGCCGGGGGCTCTGTCGTCGATCTTGGTGGGGCTGCGCTTCTCGCTGGGCCTGATGTGGGTGATCCTGATCGTGGCCGAGACCATCTCGGCGCAGGCCGGCATCGGCTATCTGACGATGAACGCCCGCGAGTTCCTGCAGACCGACATCGTGCTGGTGGGCATCCTGCTGTACGCGCTGCTCGGCAAGCTGGCCGACCTGTTCGCGCGCGGCCTGGAGCAATGGTGGCTGCGCTGGCACCCCGGCTACCAGAAGAAGGCGAAGTGAGGGCAGGGGAATGACGCACTCTTCGTCTACATCGATCTCCCGCCGCGCCGCCATCGCGACGCTCGCCGCGCTCGGCTCGGGCGCCGTGTTCGCGCAGGGCGTGGCCAGCCGGCCTGTCACCGTTCGCCTCGGCTACCAGAAGTCGTCGACGCTCATCGCGGTGCTGAAGGCGCAGGGCGTGCTCGAGAAGCAGCTCGCGCCGCTGAACGTCGCGCTCAGCTGGCACGAGTTCACCAGCGGCCTGCCGCTGCTGGAGGCGCTGAACCTCGACAACCTCGACATCAGCGCCGACGTGGCCGACACGGTGCCCGTGTTCGCCCAGGCGGCCGGTGCCGACCTGACCTTCCTCGCGCAGGAGGCGCCTTCGCCATCGGCGCAGGCCATCGTGGTGCGCGAGGACTCGCCCATCAGGACCGTGGCTGACCTCAAGGGCAAGAAGGTCGGCTTCGCGAAGGCTGCCGGCGCGCACTACCTGCTGATCGCCGCGCTCGACAAGGCCGGCCTGTCGTTCAAGGACATCGAGCCCGCCTACCTCACGCCGGCCGACGGCCGTGCCGCGTTCGAGAAGGGCGCCATCGACGCCTGGGTGGTGTGGGACCCGTTCCTCGCAGCGGCCCAGCGCCAGTCGAAAGTGCGTGTGCTGGCCGACGGCGCGGGCATCGCGTCGTACCAGCGCTACTACCTCGCGAGCAGCAAGTTCGCGAAGGCGCGGCCCGACGTGCTGCGCGTGGTCTACGCCGAACTGGAGAAGACCGGCAAGTGGGTCAAGCAGAACCCGAAGGAGGCGGCCACGCTGTTGTCGCCCGTGTGGGGGCTGGACGCCGCGACCATCGAGCAGGCCAACGCCCGCCGCAGCTACGCGGTGCGGCCGGTGGTGCCCGAGGGGCTGGGCGAACAGCAGCGCATCGCCGACGCCTTCTTCGCCGAGAAGCTGCTGCCAAGAAAAATCGACGCGCTGAACGTGGCGCTGTTCAAGCCCGGAGCCTGAAGAAACCATGAGTGCCGTACTGAAAGACATCCAGCCCCAGGCTCAGCCGCAAGCCATTGCCGGCGGCGTGCGCCTCGAGGCGCGCAACCTGCACAAGCGCTATGGCGCGCGCGAGGTGCTGCGCAACACCCGCCTGACCATCGAGCCGGGCCAGTTCATCGCCATCGTCGGGCGCAGCGGCTGCGGCAAGAGCACGCTGCTGCGACTCATCGCGGGCCTCGAGGAGCCGAGCTCCGGCGGCCTCTACACCGACGGCAAGGCCGTGAACGGCCTGCACGACGACACCCGGATCATGTTCCAGGAGGCGCGCCTCTTGCCATGGCGGCGCGTGCTCGACAACGTGACGCTGGGCCTGCCGAACGATGCCAAGGCGCGCGGCAAGGAAGTGCTGGCGCAGGTCGGCCTGGCCGACCGCGAGAACGAATGGCCGGCACGCCTCTCGGGCGGCCAGCGCCAGCGCGTGGCATTGGCGCGCGCACTGGTGCACCACCCGCGCCTGCTGCTGCTCGACGAGCCGCTGGGCGCCCTCGACGCGCTCACGCGCATCGAGATGCATCGCCTCATCGAGAACCTGTGGCAGCGTCACCGCTTCACCGCGCTGCTGGTGACGCACGACGTGCAAGAGGCCGTGGCGCTGGCCGACCGCGTGATCCTGATCGAGGACGGCCGCATCGCCCTCGACGAGAACATCGCGTTGGCCCGTCCGCGCTCGCAGGGCGACCCGGCGTTCGCCGCCATCGAAAAACGAATCCTCGACAGGGTGCTGCAGAAGTCCGAAGAGACCGAAGCGGAGAGCACCGACGCCAGCTGGCTCGCAACCCCGGCGCATGCATTGCGCTGGGCGATCTGACGAGCCTCTTCATCCATCAGCCCATTTGAAAGGCAGTCGCATGTCGCAGAACTGGAAATTCGAAACCCTGTCGGTGCACGCCGGCTATTCGCCCGACCCGACCACCCGCGCCGTGGCGCCGCCGATCTACCAGACGGTCGCCTATGCCTTCGACAGCGCCCAGCACGGCGCCGACCTGTTCGACCTGAAGGTGCCGGGCAACATCTACACCCGCATCAACAACCCGACGCAGGACGTGCTCGAGCAGCGCGTGGCGGCGCTCGAAGGCGGCATCGCGGCGCTGGCGCTGGCCTCGGGCCAGGCGGCCGTGACCTACGCGATCCAGACCATCGCCGAGGCCGGCGACAACATCGTCAGCAGCACTGCGCTCTACGGCGGCACCTACAACCTGTTCGCTCACACGCTGCCGCAGTTCGGCATCACCACCCGCTTCGCGGACCACCGTGATCCGTCCAGCTTCGAGAAGCTGTTCGACGAGCGGACCAAGGCTGTGTTCGTCGAGTCGTTGGGCAACCCGGCCGGCAACGTGACCGACATCGCGGCCATCGCCGAGATCGCGCACCGCAACGGCGTGCCGCTGATCGTCGACAACACGGTGCCTTCGCCGTACCTGAGCCGCCCCATCGAGCACGGTGCCGACATCGTGGTGCACTCGCTCACCAAGTACCTGGGCGGCCACGGCACCAGCATCGGCGGCGCGATCGTCGATTCGGGCAAGTTCCCCTGGGCGGAGCACAAGCAGCGCTTCAAGCGCCTGAACGAGCCCGACGTGAGCTACCACGGCGTGGTCTACACCGACGCGCTGGGCCCGGCCGCCTACATCGGCCGCGCGCGCGTGGTGCCGCTGCGCAACACGGGCGCAGCCATCTCGCCGTTCAATGCCTTCCTGATCCTGCAGGGCATCGAGACCCTGGCGCTGCGCGTGGACCGCATCAGCGACAACGCGCTGCGCGTGGCGCAGCACCTGAAGACGCACAAGGCGGTGAAGTGGGTCAACTACGCGGCGCTCGAAGACCACCCCGACCACGCGCTCGCGAAGAAGTACCTGGGCGGCAAGGCCAGCGGCGTGCTGACCTTCGGCATCGGCTCGGGTCGCGAGGGCGGGGCGAAGTTCCTCGATTCGCTGAAGCTCTTCACCCGCCTCGTGAACATCGGCGACGTGCGCTCGCTGGCTACGCATCCGGCATCGACCACCCACCGGCAGCTGTCGCCCGAGGAGCTGGCCCGCGCCGGCGTCACCGAGGACACGGTGCGCCTGTCCGTCGGCATCGAGCACATCGACGACCTGATCGCCGACCTCGACCAGGCGCTCGCCGCAGCATGAAGCTCTCCCCCAGGCTGCGCGCACTTCGTGTCGCTTCGCCAACCCCCTTCCGGGGGCAACACCTGCGGCCCGGCAAAGCCGGTTCCGCGGTGTTCCACGAAAGAAAGAGAACCCGATGACCACACTGCAAGCCATTCCCGAAGCCGCGCTGGACCAGCTGTTCCGCAAGGCCCGCACCGTGCACGCGTTCAAGCCCGTGCCCGTGACCGACGAGGTCATCCACAAGCTCTACGACCTGCTCAAGTGGGGCCCGACTGCCTACAACGCCCAGCCGGCGCGCTACGTGTTCGTGCGCAGCGAGGAGGCCAAGGCGAAGCTGAAGCCGGCCGTGTCCGCGGGCAACACCGCGCAGACGCTGGCTGCCGGCGTCACGGTGATCGTGGCGCACGACACGCGCTTCTACGAGCACCTGCCGAGCCTGTTCCCGGCCTACGACGCCAAGCCCTTCTTCGAGAAGAGCGCCGAAGCCGCGCAGGCCACCGCCTTCCGCAACAGCAGCCTGCAGGGCGCGTACCTGATCCTCGCGGCGCGCGCCCTCGGGCTCGACGCCGGCCCGCAGTCGGGCTTCAACGCGGACCTGGTCGACAAGGCCTTCTTCCCCGACGGACGCTATCGCGCGAACTTCCTCGTCAACCTCGGCGTGGCCGACCACGCGGGCACCTTCGAGCGCGGCCCGAGGCTCGCATTCGACGACGTCGCCGAGATCGTCTGATCGGCGTCTGCTGTGCTTTTCCTCAACGAATTTCCTCAACCTGAAAGAGAACCCATCATGTCCATCCAAGCTATCAACGTACGCAACCAGTTCAAGGGCAAGGTCCGCGAAATCATCCGCGGCGACGTCGTTTCCGAAGTCGATGTCGAAACCGCCTGGGGCATCGTCACCTCGGTCATCACCACGCGCTCGGTCGACGAGCTGCAGCTGAAGGTGGGCTCCGACGTGGTCGCACTCGTCAAGTCGACCGAGGTTTCGATCGCGAAGCTCTGACGGACCCTCGGGCATCTGCGACGACCCGGCGCTGTGATGGCGCCGGGTTTTTTCTTTTCTGGCACCCGTGTTTTCAGCGGTTTACAGGGCGCGAATTCATCGACTGTGCTGAATTTTGGAAATCGATCGAATCTTTTAAAGACCTGAATCTCCTTTGAAGTCGTCGCCATAGCATGCGCCGCGAAGTCGTGTTCCGCACATCGATGCGGGTCACGAATTCGCGAATGCATTCAATCAAACACTTCAGGGAGGAACCGCATGCTCGTTGAAATTGACGAACATGGAATGATCAGCCACGCACGAGTGAGGCATGCCCGCAGTCTGCAGATCGAGCGAGGGAAGAGGGCCGGGGCAATCACCGGCATCGTGGTGCACCAGACGGACGCCGATACTTCGGCGTCTTCATTGAACAGCTACAAGCGGCCGAAGGCGAACGGGGCGCACTTTCTCATCGACAAGGATGGGACGATTTATCAGACGGCGGCGATTTATCAGAGGACGAATCATGTGGGGCCGTTGCAGGCGCGATGTCTGGCAATGCAGAGGTGCAAGCCTCGAGATTTCCCTGCGAAGGTCGGTGCGACTGAGATGCATCGCATCGAGATGCTGAAGGCGCCCGCTGATCGCTATCCGAGCAATATGGAAGCTATCGGGATCGAGTTGGTCGGGAGAGCCAGGTTGCCACTAGGGTTCAAGCCTATTGGTGATGAATCGAAATGGCCGCTCGAGAAGATTCGAGGCAAGTACGGCATATTTGAAGCGCCGACCGCGGCTCAGAATCAATCTCTCTCCTGGCTTGTCAGCGTACTCCAGGGTTCGATGCAGATTGCTGCGGATGAGGTATTTCGCCATCCCGTGGTCAGCAGGAAGAACCTGACGGAGGCGCAGGGCGCGAACTGGAATCTGTCGATGCCAAAACCATGAGCAAGTCGAGAATTTTCATTGCTGCAGCAACGTTGGCTGTGGCGGCGGCATTCCCAGCACAGGCGGCCGACGGGCGCTACCCGATTGCCTATGTGCAGAAGGTGGAAATCACACATCCCTCGCACCGAAGTGCCTGGGAGAACAAGGACTTTCTGAACTGTGACGACGTTGTGCTGACAGAGGAAGATGTCCTTTACGCCTTGCGGTACATGCGCAGGGTTTCATGGAAAGACTATGACCCCGAAAACACCGATACGACAGGATGTGAGGGGAAGGCGCTTGTCACCTTCAAGAATGGAAGAATCCTTGCGATGGGTATCGAGCCAACCGGACGAATCAGCACCGGGGAGTTCGACGCGGGGATGAAGCCCACGACGAGTCCGCCGAATTTCTACGAGTGTGACCCTTGCAGGAAGCGCAAGATGGCTCTTCTGAAAGATGCCTTGTATCGCGCAGATGAGCGACGGCTCAAGCGATTTGAGGCGGAAGGAAAGATTCCTCCTGGCGAGGCGGAAGTCCGGCTCAGAAAGGCACGGACCGAAGGCAACAAACCCTGACACCTTCATCATGCGCACACCGACATCATGGACCTGCGCGCTGGCGGCGGCATTGCTCTTCGTCTCGACATTATCGGCAGAGGCTGCTGATAAGCGATATCCCATTTCCTATGTGCAAAAGGTGGAGGTCACCGCCCCTTCGGGTCGGACCGCTTGGGAGAACAAGGACTTTCTGAACTGCGATGACGTCGTGCTGACGGAGGAGGATGTCCGCTATGCCTTGCAGCGTATGCGGAGAGTCTTGTGGAGGGGGTACGACCCCGAAAAAGTGGGTAGCACGGGGTGCGAAGGGGATGCGCTCGTTACGTTCAAGAACGGGCGAGTACTTGCCATGGGTATCGAGCCTACGGGACGAATCGCCACGGCGGAGTACGACGCCAAGATGAAGGTCGTTGCGGGTTCCTCGAGCTTCTATGAATGCCACCCTTGCCGAGACCTCAAGATGGCCCTCCTGAAAGATGCGCTGAACCGCGCGGATGAGCGAAGGCTCAAGAAGCTGGTCGCAGAAGGGCAACTCTCCGCCAACGAAGCGGAGCTTCGGTTGAAGAGGTTACGAGACGGGCGCGACAAGCCCTGACATGTCGACCTACCCCGAGAACCCGCTACGGCGGGTTTTCTTTTGTCAGTTCTCCATGGGAGGCCCGCTTAGTCGGCCCACGCATTAGAAACTGCAAACACCTTCCTTCCGCCCCCACCAGGCGCCTCGCAGAATCTTCCGGATCCCCCAAAAAAGGACCTCCGATGAGCGCCATTCTTTCTTCCGCAGCCCCTGCGCAGGACGCGCAGGGCCACGAACTCGACATCGTCCGCCAGGCCGGCCACATCGGCGCCGAGGTGCGTGGCGTGCGCCTCTCGGGCACTCTTCAGCCCGAGGTGTTCGGTGCCATCAAGGCTGCGCTGCTCAGGCACAAGGTGCTCTTCTTCCGCGGCCAGCAGCATCTCGACGACGCCCAGCAGGAGGCCTTCGGGCGCCTGTGGGGCGAGCTGGTGCCGCATCCGACCGTGCCTTCGAAGGACGGCACGCGGCTGCTGGAGCTCGACTCGCGCCATGGCGGCCGCGCCAATTCGTGGCATACCGACGTGACCTTCGAGGTTGCCTATCCGCAGGTGTCGATCCTGCGCGCGGTGGTGATCCCGGCCTATGGCGGCGATACGGTCTGGGCCAACACGGTGGCGGCTTACGAGAGCCTTCCGGACGACCTCAAGGCGCTGGCCGACCGTCTGCGCGCGATTCACGGCAACGACTACGACTATGCCGCCTCGCGCTCGCCCTCCGATCTCGACGAGGAGGGCACCAGGCGCTACAGGAACGTGTTCACACGCCGCCTGCTGGAGGCCGAGCATCCGGTGGTGCGCGTGCATCCCGAGACCGGCGAGCGCAGCCTGGTGCTGGGCCACTTCGTGAAGCGGCTGGCGGGTCATTCCACGCAGGACTCTGGCCATCTGCTGAGCGTGCTGCAAAGCCACGTGCACCGCCTCGAGAACACGGTGCGCTGGCGCTGGACCCAGGGCGACGTGGCGATCTGGGACAACCGGGCCACCCAGCACTACGCGATCAACGACTACGGCGACCAGCACCGCGTGGTGCGCCGCGTGACCATCGCTGGTGACGTGCCGTACGGCGTGGACGGAACAAGGAGCGTGGACCTGACCGCCCCGGCCGTGCGCGCCGCGGAGGCCGCCGGAGAGGCTGCCTGAGCCCGTCTTCTATAGATCGGATGGTTGTTAGGAATCGACTTTTCAGTTGTTTGAGCTTCGGCGCCCGGCTCCTACAGTGATGGTTATCGCCATCAAAGGCGTATCCAACGCACAACAGGAGCCTCACAGCATGTCAGTGGAAGTTGAAGAAGAAGTCATCGCCTTGCCCGAAGCACTGGAACAGGCGCGCGCGTCGGCCGCCGAGAACGATCTGCCCTATGCCGGTGGCGTCAGGCCGCCGGTGGCCTGGGAACTGGTGCAGAAGGGCCAGGCCGTGCTGGTCGACGTGCGTTCCGGTGAAGAGCGCAAGTTCGTCGGCCATGTGCCCGGCAGCCAGCACGTGGCCTGGGCCACGGGCACGGCGCTCACACGCAATCCGCGCTTCGTGCGCGAACTCGAGGCAAAGCTGGCCAAGGACGGCGGCAAGGAAGCCGTCGTGCTCCTGCTGTGCCGCAGCGGCAAGCGCTCCGCGCTGGCAGCCGAAGCGGCGGCGAAGGCCGGCTTCACGAACGTCTTCAATGTCCTCGAGGGTTTCGAGGGCGAGATCGACGAGCACCAGCACCGCGGCGTCGCCGACGGCTGGCGCTTCCACAGGCTGCCGTGGGTGCAGGACTGAGCACACCCCTACAAGACGTTCCCGGGAGAAAACATACATGGCCCATTTCGAGGTAAGCGACATCGTGCGCGCGCTGCATGGCGTGCGCGACGAATGGCGCGACTCGCAGCGCCGCTCGCGAGAGCCCGGCGCCCGCGAGTTTCCGTCGCGCGACGCGCTCACGCAGATCGTCGAGTCGCTGAAGGGTGCGCTCTTTCCGATGCGGCTCGGCCCGCCGGACCTGCGCCACGAGAGCGAGGACTTCTATGTCGGCCACACGCTCGACGCTGCCCTGCAGGCGCTGCTGGTGCAGGCGCGGCTGGAGCTGAACTTCAACGCGCGTCACGAGCCGCGCCCCGCGAGCGAGATCGACGACACCGCCACCGAGGCCGTGCGCCGCTTCGCCAATGCGCTGCCCGGCCTGCGCCGCCTGCTCGACAGCGACGTGCTCGCCGCCTACCAGGGCGACCCGGCCGCGCGCAGCGTCGACGAAGTGCTGCTGTGCTACCCCGGCGTGCTCGCGATGATTCATCACCGCCTCGCGCACGAGCTCTACAAGCTCGGACTGCCGCTGCTGGCGCGCATCGTGGCCGAGCTGGCGCATGCGCAGACCGGCATCGACATCCACCCGGGCGCGCAGATCGACGCGGGCTTCTTCATCGACCACGGCACGGGCGTCGTGATCGGCGAGACGGCCGTCATCGGCAAGCGCGTGCGGCTGTACCAGGCCGTCACGCTGGGGGCCAAGCGCTTTCCGACAGACACCGAAGGCAACCTGCAGAAGGGCCTGCCACGGCATCCGGTGGTGGAGGACGACGTGGTCATCTATGCCGGCGCGACCATCCTCGGGCGGGTGACGCTCGGCAAGGGCGCGGTCATCGGCGGCAACGTGTGGATCACCGACGACGTGCCTCCGGGCGCGAGCGTCACGCAGGCAAGTTTGCAGAACGCACCGAAGACGGGAGGAGCGGCATGAAAGCGTTTGTGGAAGACTTCGGCGTCACCATCCGCCAGCTGCGCGAGGACAGGGGCTGGTCGCAGGAGGAACTGGCCGAGCGTTCCGACCTGAACCGCTCCTACGTGGGTGAAGTCGAGCGCGGCCGCGTCATTCCTTCGATCGTCACCGCGCAGAAGCTCGCGACCGCGCTGGGCATCAACATGGTCGGCCTGCTCATGCGTTGCGAGCAACTGGAGCAATCGCGTCTTGCGCGACGAATCAACTTGGCGGCTATAGCCTGTTGAGGGAAAACCCGTGGCCGCCGGACACTGGCGGCCACTTTTTTCTCAACCACGGAGCCCTGATTCATGAGCGCAACAGTTGGTGGTACCACCGCCCTTGGCGACAACGCCGCAAGACAGCTGGCCAATGCCACCAAGACAGTCCCCCAACTCGAGACCATCAGCCCACGCTGGCTCACGCATCTGCTGCAATGGGTGCCGGTGGAGGCGGGCATCTACCGCGTCAACAAGGTCAAGAATCCGGAAGCGATCAAGGTCACCTGCACCTCGCGCGAAGAAGAGAACCAGCTGCCGCGCACCTTCGTCGACTACGAAGAGAACCCGCGCGAGCACTACCTCAATGCCGTGAGCACCGTGCTCGACGTGCACACCCGCATCTCCGACCTCTACAGCAGCCCGCACGACCAGATCAAGGAACAGCTGCGCCTGACGATCGAGACGATCAAGGAGAACCAGGAGAGCGAGCTCATCAACAACCCCGACTACGGCCTGCTGGCCCAGGTGTCGGAAGAGCAGCGCATCTTCCCGCTGACCGGCGCGCCCACGCCCGACGACCTCGACGAGCTGCTGACCAAGGTCTGGAAGGAGCCCGCCTTCTTCCTCACGCACCCGCTGGCCATTGCCGCCTTCGGCCGCGAAGCCACGCGCCGCGGCACGCCGCCGCCGACGGTGAGCCTGTTCGGCTCGCAGTTCATCACCTGGCGCGGCATTCCGCTGATTCCGTCGAACAAGGTGCCGGTGGCCGACGGCAAGAGCAAGATCCTGCTGCTGCGCGTGGGCGACAAGCGCCAGGGCGTGGTGGGCCTCTTTCAGCCCGGCCTGTCGGGCGAGCAGGGCCCGGGGCTGTCGGTGCGCTTCATGGGCATCAACAACCATGCGATCGCGTCTTACCTGATCTCGCTGTACTGCTCGCTCGCGGTGCTGACCACCGACGCGCTGGCGGTGCTCGACGACGTCGAGATCGGCAAGTACCACGACTATCCCGACACCTACAAGTAAGCCGCTGTGAGCAGCAGTACTCCATCGATTCCGGGCGACGCGCCGTTCGACCCGGCGGTTCTCGCGCGCATGGCCAGCGCCATGTTCTCCGCACTGCCGGGCACGCCGCCCGATTCGGTGCCCGGCGTGGCGAACGGGCTGGTGCCGGGCGCGCAGTTTCCGGCCAATGTCGCGCCCGCGGGCTCGCCGCTCGCGAGCCCGGCCGGCTTCGGGCCCAGCGTGCCGGGTACGCCGTTTCCGCAGGGGCAGGTCCCGGGCGCCAACCTGGTGCCGGCGTCGCCCACGCAGGTGCCTTCGCTCGCGAACCGCGCGCCGGCATTGGTGCCGCATGCGGTGGCAGGCAACGGTGTGCCCGACAGCGTGCTCTCCGTGGCGCCGGCCTTCGAGCCGCGCTCCGGTGGCACGGTGCAGGGCGTGCCGCAGCAGGTGAGTGCGCTTTCGGCACCACAGGCGGACGCGTCACCGTTCTACTTCTTGAGCAACGCTTTCGGGCATCCTCCGGCCGGCGCGCTCTCTGCCGTGTCTGCGCCTCCGCAGGTCTTGCTCCCTCTCCCGCTTGCGGGAGAGGGCCGGGGTGAGGGCCTGCGGACGACGCAAGGTGCGGGGTTGCCCCTTACCCCAACCCTCTCCCCAGAGGGGAGAGGGAGCAATCCCCAGTTCTACTTCGTCGACGCGGTGCGCCTGCCCAGCGGCTTCGTCACGCCGGCGAAGCCCGATCCGCGCGGCCCCGACGCCGTGCCGCTGGCCGGCAGCGGCCAGCATCCGCCGTTCGACGTGCACGCCGTGCGGCGCGACTTCCCGATCCTGCAGGAGCGCGTGAACGGCAGGCAACTGGTGTGGTTCGACAACGCCGCCACCACGCACAAGCCGCAGTCGGTCATCGACCGCATCGCGTACTTCTACGAGCACGAGAACTCGAACATCCACCGCGCCGCACACGAGCTGGCCGCGCGTGCGACCGACGCCTACGAAGGCGCGCGGGAGCGCGTGCGCAGGTTCATCAATGCGCCCGAGGTGGAGGAAGTGATCTTCGTGCGCGGCACCACCGAGGCCATCAACCTGGTGGCCAAGAGCTGGGGCGGGCAGCACGTGGGCGAGGGCGACGAGATCGTCGTGTCGAACCTCGAGCACCACGCCAACATCGTGCCGTGGCAGCAGCTCGCTGCTGCCACGGGCGCGAAGCTGCGAGTGATTCCGGTAGACGACTCGGGCCAGGTGCTGCTCGACGAATACCGCAAGCTGCTGAACGACCGCACGAAGATCGTTGCCGTCACACAGGTCTCGAACGCGCTGGGCACGGTGGTGCCGGTGAAGGAGATCGTCGAGCTGGCGCACCGCGCGGGTGCAAAGGCGCTGGTCGACGGCGCGCAGTCGGTCTCGCACATGCGCGTGGACGTGCAGGACATCGGCGCCGACTTCTTCGTGTTCTCCGGCCACAAGGTGTTCGGCCCGACCGGCATCGGCGTGGTGTGGGGCAAGCGCGAAGTGCTGGAAGACATGCCCCCATGGCAGGGCGGCGGCAACATGATTGCCGACGTGACCTTCGAGAAGACGGTGTTCCAGCCGATCCCGAACAAGTTCGAGGCCGGCACCGGCAACATCGCCGACGCCGTGGGGCTGGGCGCCGCCATCGACTACGTCAACAAGGTCGGCATCGAGAACATCGCGCGCTACGAGCACGACCTGCTCGTGTACGGCATGGCGCAGCTCGGCGCGATTCCGGGCGTGCGGCTGATCGGCACGGCGGCCGACAAGGCCAGCGTGATGTCCTTCGTGCTCGACGGCTACACCACCGAGGAGGTGGGGCAGGCGCTGAACGAGGAGGGCATCGCGGTGCGCACGGGCCACCACTGCGCGCAGCCGATCCTGCGCCGCTTCGGCGTCGAGACCACGGTGCGGCCTTCGCTGGCGTTCTACAACACCTTCGTCGAAGTCGACCGGCTGGTGGCTGTGGTGCGGCGGCTGGCGTCGAAGCGCCGCGCGGGCTGAAGCCGGGCTGGGGCAGTCAGTGCTTCGGCGCGAGGTGGCGGTCGAAGAAGGCCGTCACCTCGGCGTTGAATGCCTTGTGAAAGGCCGTGCGGTCGAAGCCGGGCGCGTCGCGGCAGATCTCGACCTTGGCCTCGATCTGAGCCTGCGAGCATGGCGCGAGAAAGCCGAAGTGCTCGGCCTTCTCGGCCACATGCCATTCGGGCGCCACGGGCAGGTTGCGGCGGACCGCGGCGACGCTCTCAGGCGTGACGCCGTCGCCGCCGTAGGCCGAGGCCCAGAGTTCGATCGGGATCTTCACGTTCTTCAGGCCCTGGGCGTCGAAGAGCATGCTGACTGGATCGGCGATCACGGCGACCTTGATGCGGGCGTCGTGCGTCAGTGGCGTGGCGAGCAGTTCCTGGAAGCCCTGCTTCACCCATTCGCATGCCTTGCCTTCGGGCGCCGTTGCGCACGGGGATGAAGGCAGTGGCGGCAACCGTTCGAAGTCCGGACGCGCTCCCGCGAGCACGAGGCCCGTGTAGCCGCCCCTCGAAAAACCGTAGAAGCCGATCTGGTTGGCCGCGATCCTGCCGTGCGCGGGCCACTTCTGGAGCATGTGGTCGATCAGCCGCTTGATGTCGGCGGTTCGCGTCGCCAGCGCGACGATCTTGTCGTCCGGGCCGCCGCGGAGCTGGAAGTTGTCTTGCGAATGGCTGATGGCAGCGACGATGAAGCCCGCGTCCGCAAGCGCCTGCGCCGTGTCGTGATGGCCGAGGAAGGAGCCGCCGTAGCCGTGCGAGATCACGATCAGCGGCAAGCGGGCGGCTCCTGGCGGGAGCGGGCAGTCCCGCACTCCCTGGATCGTGGTGCGGCCGAGCTTGATATCTCCAGCGGGCGCGGCGCAGGGCGTCCACACGGCACCCTGCATCGCCGGGCCTTCGCGGTCGGCAGGTATCTCGATGGTGCTGAAGCCGGCGGCCTGGGCGAGTGTGGCCGTGAGGCAGGCGGCGGCGAGGCAGATAGTGCGAAGGAGGCTCATGCGCGGCAGTGTGCTGCTCTTCGCCGCGGGCCGCTTAGCAGACTTTGCGGTGTTCGCGGGGACGGGGAGGCAGCGCGCTATGCTCTACGACTGTCAAAACATTGTTGCTCGCCTTCGAATGTCCTTGTCCCAAGCTTCTTCCTCCGCGCCTCAGGCCGCCGACGAATCCTGCGACGTGCTGGTCGTCGGCGGAGGCCCCGCCGGATCGACCGTCGCCGCGCTGCTGGCACGGCAGGGCCGCAAGGTGGTGCTGCTCGAGAAGGCACACCACCCGCGCTTTCACATCGGCGAATCGCTGCTGCCCGCGAACGTGGAGCTGTTCGAGAAGCTCGGCGTGCGCGACCAGGTCGAGAAGATCGGCATGCCCAAGTTCGGCATCGAGTTCGTCTCGCCCGAGCACGAGCACCGCAGCTATGTCGACTTCGCCGAGGGCCTGGACAAGTCGCTCGACTCCGCCTGGCAGGTGCGCCGTTCGGAGCTCGACGAGCTCCTGTTCCGCAACGCGGCCACCTGCGGCGCGCAGGCCATCGAGGGCTGCAAGGTGCGCGACGTGGCCTTCGATGCCGACGGCGCCACGGTCAAGGCCGAGATGGACGACGGCGCGCGCCGCAGCTGGCGTGCCCGCTTCGTGGTCGACGCCACCGGCCGCGACACGCTGCTGGCCAACAAATTCCGCTGCAAGGAAAAGAACCCCGACCACAACAGCACCGCGCTCTTCGGCCACTTCACCAACGCCGAGAGGCTGGAGGGCAAGAAGGAAGGCAACATCAGCATCTGCTGGTTTCCTCACGGATGGTTCTGGTTCATTCCGCTGGCCGACGGCACCACCAGCGTGGGTGCCGTGTGCTGGCCGTATTACCTGAAGACGCGCGACAAGCCGTTGAAGGAGTTCTTCTACAACACCATCGCCACCTGCCCGGTGCTGGTCGATCGCCTGAAGAACGCCACGCTGGTCGACGACGCGGTGCATGCCACCGGCAACTTCTCGTACTCCAGCACGCACGCCACGGGCGACCGCTACCTGATGCTGGGCGACGCCTTCACCTTCATCGACCCGATGTTCTCCTCGGGCGTGTACCTCGCGATGCACAGCGCCTTCGACGGCGCCGAGCTGGTGGCGACCGCGCTCGACCGGCCGGCCGGGCTGGCGGCAGCGCGCAAGGGCTTCGAGGCCATGATGCGCAAGGGGCCGCGCGAGTACTCGTGGTTCATCTACCGCGTGACCAACCCCACCATCCGCGACATGTTCATGCACCCGGGCAACCCGTTCCGCGTGAAGGAAGGGCTGATGACGCTGCTGGCCGGCGACATCTACCGCGGCACGCCGTCGCGCGGGCCGATCGGCATGTTCAAGGTGCTGTACTACCTCATCTCCATCGGCAACATGCGTCGCACCTGGGAAGGCTGGAAGCGGCATCGCTTCAACATCCGCGACATGGGGATGCTGAAGGGCGAGACCATCCTCAAGTCGGACTGAGCGCCCGCACCAGTGAAACCGCGTGCGCGGTGCCCGGAGCAGGGCTGCTGAGCACGTCGATGCCGAGGTCGGCGAGCCTGTCGGCCACGGGAGCCATCGAGGCCTGGGCCAGCACCACGACGTCGGCCGCCTTCGCCGCCGCGCGGATCGAGAAAGCCAGCGTCTCGATGTAGAGCGCGTTGTTTCCGGCCTCGAAATGCCGCCATGCCTCTTCGACGAGCAGCATGGCGGGCTGCACGTCGACGCCGGCCTCCCGGGCGGCGGAAAGAATCAGTGCCCGGGTCGGCGCCAGCGTGCTTTCGAGCGCCGCGACGATCAGCACGCGCGGCCCCGTGCGCACCGCGCGGTCGGCCATGGCCCGGTCGATGCGCAGCGCCCTGAATGCGTCGCCGGTGGGCGTGCGTTCGGCGATGGCGCCGATGGTCGAGCAGGTGCACACCACGACGCTTGCGCCGCCCGAGGCAGCTTCGCGCATGGCCTCGTGAACGCGGGCGACGAGCCCGGCGTCGTCGACGCCGGCGATGCGTGCATCGGCCAGCAGGTCTTCGCGCACGACGTGCCGCACGGGCAGCCCGGGTGCGACCGCGCGCACCAGCCGCTCGAAGGTCGGCACGTGCACCTGCGCCGTGTGCAGGAAGGCCAGCGCTTCTCTCACGACTGCGTCAGGCAGAGGCGGCAGTCTCGCGTGCGCGACGTGCCTCGTAGGCCTTCAGATGGACGTAGGCGGTGCGCAGCACGGTGGGCACCGCCGCGTTGCCTGGAGCGGCCCGGCCCAGCAGGTCGCCGACGATGTGATCGGCTTCGACCGCCGCGCCGCGCGCCATGTCCTTGTACATCGAGGCCGTCATCGGCGAGCCGGCGGCCGTGATGATGGCGCGGCCGCGCTGCACGGCGGCCGCGCGCGGGGCAAAGCCGTTGTGGGCGGCGATGGCGCAGCACTCGTCGAAGATCGAGAGCGCCACGTCCTGTCCGCCGGCGGCCACGATGTCGCCGATGGATGCGTGCATCAGGCTGGTGAGGCCGGCCGCCGAGGCGATGAAGACCCATTTCTCCCACATGTCCTGCGCGATGTTCTCGCTGGCGGTGGCGCCGAACTTCGCGCCGGCGAACTGCGCGGCGATGGCATCGACGCGGGCCGAGCGGCCGCCCGCGCGCTCGCCGAAGCTCAGGCCGTGCATGTCGTTGAGGTGCAGCACGCGGCCTTCGTCGTCGAGGGTGGCGGAGATCATGCACAGGCCGCCCAGCACGCGTTCGGCGTCGAAGCGTTCGGCCAGCCGGTCGATGTGGCTCATGCCGTTGAGCAAAGGCAGGATCACGGTGTCGGGGCCGACGGCCGGCGCGAACGAGTCCATCGTCGAGTCGAGGTCGTAGGCCTTGCTGCCGACCACGATCACGTCGTAGGGGCCGTCGATGTTGTCGGCGAGTACGTGCCTGGGGGCGGGCAGGTTCAGGTTGCCGAAGGGGCTCTGCACCACCAGCCCGGTCTTCTCGAGCTGTGCCGCGCGGCGCGGGCGAAGCAGGAAGGTGACGTCGCGTCCCGCCTCCAGCAGACGACCGCCGAAATAACCACCGAGTGCGCCGGCACCCACCACCAGAAATCTCATCGCGCTTCGCTCCTGTATCCGACAGTGAAAAAGATCGGCAGCGATGATGCCCGGGATCGCCGGCGCGTGCTTCAGCCCTGCGCCTTCTCCAGCAGCCGCCGGCGGGCAAAGGGCGAGAGGTCGAGCGTGCTCTCGCGGCCCAGCACATGATCCGCGATGGCGTCTCCCAGCCCGGCCGAGTGCTTGAAGCCATGGCCCGAGCAGGCCGAGACGACGAGCAGGTTGGGCATGCCGTCGAGCGCGTCGATCACGAAGCGGCGATCGGGCGTCACGGTGTACATGCAGGCGCGGGCCTTCACTGCGCGGCCGCCGATCTGCGGGAAGCGGCCGGCCACGCGTTCGCGGTACATGGCGGCGCTTTCTTCCGCGCTCACGCTGCGGTCGATGGTGTCGGGCGTGGTGGCGGCGACGTACTGTTCTGTCGCGACCTTGAGCGCGGGCTGCGACGCATCGGAGGCGGGGAAACCGTACATGTAGTCTTCCGGCCCGTCGCCGAACATCCAGATGAAGATGGGGAAGCGCCCGGGCGCGAAGTCTGCGGTGGCGCTGCCGGTGTCGAACCAGTGCATGACCTGGCGGTGCACGGAGAAATCGGCCTGCCAGTCGGTCCGGGCCTGCGCGCCCAGGAAGGCCGGCAGCCATGCGCCGGCCGCGACGACGACGCGATCGGCCGTGAAGCTCGCGCCGGCGGTGCGCACGCGCAGCGTGTCGCCGTTGCCCACGGGCTCGACGGCCTCCACGCGCTCGCCGGTGCGTGTCTGCGCGCCCGAATCGCGGGCCACGGCGAGCTGCGCGCCAATGGCGTCCTCGGGCCGCACGAAGCCGGCCTCGTGCTCGAAGTAGCCGATCTCGTCGCCCTGCAGCTTGAACTGCGGAAAGCGCGCGCGGATGCCGGCCGCGTCGAGCACCTCGTGCGCGATGCCGAAGCGCTCGGCGCAGGCGATGGTGCGGCGCACGAAGTCGGACTTGCCGTGGTGCTCGGCGACGCGGTCGCGCGGCGCGAGGATCAGGCCGCCGGTGGTGGTCATGAGCGGCTTGCCGGTGCGCGCCTCGAGCTCGCGCCAGATGGTGTGCGAGCGCTGCACGAAGGGCACGTATTCGTCGCCTTCGCCGACGGCCAGCCGCGTGATGCGCGAGTCGCCGTGCGAGGAGCCCTGGTCGTGCGGCGGGGAGAACTGGTCGATGCCCAGCACGCGCGCGCCGCGCTGCGAGAGCTGGTAGAGCGTGGCGGCGCCGAGCGCGCCCAGGCCGACGACGATGACGTCGTAGTGGGAGGATGACTGAATCACTGATGCGTCCTGCGCTTCGATGAGGTTGGAGGAGCACAACATCTTGCCGCCGTTCGCCCGGGGCCGCATGAACTTTTCCAGAAAAGGTCTTGGGCGCTTCGCATAATCGCGTTCGTCATTTCCGACCCCTCATCAAAGGAGCTTCACCCATGGCCCAGACCCGCATCGCCGTCATCGTCGGCAGCCTGCGCAAGGATTCCTACAACCACAAGCTGGCCCTCGCGCTGGCGCACCTCGCGCCTTCGGACTTCACCTTCGAAACCCTGCGCATCGACGACCTGCCGCTGTACAACCAGGACGACGACGGCAACCAGGCTGCATCCGTGAAGCGCCTGAAGACGGAGATCGCGGCGGCCGACGGCCTGCTGTTCGTCACGCCCGAATACAACCGTTCCATTCCCGGCGTGCTGAAGAACGCCATCGACCATGCCTCGCGCCCCTACGGCCAGAGCGCCTGGGCGGGCAAGCCGGCCGGCGTGGTCGGCATCTCGGTCGGTGCCATCGGTACCGCGCTGGCGCAGCAGCACCTGCGCAACATCCTGGCGTATCTCGACGTGCCTACGCTGGGCGCGCCCGAAGTGTTCCTGCAGGCCAAGGAAGACCTGTTCGACGACAAGGGCCACATCGGCAACGAAGGCTCGAAGAAGTTCCTGCAGGGCTGGATGGACAAGTACGTGGCCTGGGTGAAGAGTCACTCGGCCTGACCGAGACCGGTTTGACCCGGACATAAAAAAGCCGCCCATCGGGCGGCTTTTTTGTTCGCGCAGGAGCGCGTTCTTCAGGCAGCGATCGCGGCGTCGCGCTGGTTCGCGGCCTCGGCCGTCGCCACCAGGATGTCGGCACGGGCCGATGCCAGGGCGCCGTTGCGGGCTTCATCGCCCATCGCCACGCCTTCGGCGCGAACGATGCGCACGTCGGTGATGCCGAAGAAGCCGAAGACCGCCTTGAGGTAGCTCTCCTGGTGTTCCATGGCCTGGCCGCCTTCGCTGGTCGAGTAGACGCCGCCGCGGCTGGAGGCCACGATGATGGTCTTGCCGCCGGCCAGGCCCACGGGGCCCTTGTCGGTGTACTTGAAGGTGCGGCCGACCTGGCCGAGGCGGTCGATCCAGGCCTTCAGCTGCGTCGGGATCGAGAAGTTGTAGAACGGCGTGCCGATGACGACCACGTCCGAGGCCAGGAACTGGCTCACGAGCTTTTCGGACAGGGCGTTCTCGCGCACCTGGGCTTCGGTGGGCTGGGCTTGCACGCCGATCTTGATGCCCAGTGCGTCGGCGCCGAAGTGCGGCGGGGTGTCGACGGCCAGGTCGAGGTATTCGACGGCGGTGTCGGGGTGGGCGGCGCGCCATGCGGTCACGACTTCGGCCGAGAGCAGGCGCGAGGTCGAGTTGGTGCCGAGGATGCTGGAGTCGATGTGGAGCAGCTTCATTTCAATCAATCACTTTCTGTGTTGGCTGTCGGCGCTCAATGTGGCCGGCGGATGTGAGAATTCTATTTTTCGACCGAGTGGGTGATAAGTAGCCAAAATTTGCCTACATCGTTCCATCTGCAGGACAATGACTGCCATGCAAGACCTCAACGACATGGTTTTCTTCGCCGAAGTGGCCGAGCGCGGCGGCTTCGCAGCCGCCAGCCGGGCAATGGGCATTCCCAAGTCGCGCCTCTCGCGCCGCGTGGCGGAGCTGGAAGAGCGCCTCGGGGTGCAGCTCATGCAGCGCAGCACCCGGCGGCTGTCGCTCACGCCGGCCGGTGAGATCTACCTTCGGCACGCGTCGGCCATGCGCGACGCGGCGCAGGCGGCGGCCGAGGCGGTGGCCCAGGTGCAGACCGAGCCCAGCGGGCTGGTGCGGCTGAGCTGCCCCGTCACCATTGCGCACAGCGGGCTGGCGCAGCTGATGCCGGTGTTCATGGAGCGCTACCCGGCGGTACGCATCGACATGAAGGTGATCAACCGGCCGGTCGACCTGATCGAGGAGGGCATCGACATCGCCCTGCGGGTGCGTCCCGCCATCGAGGACAGCACGGTGCTGGTGGCCAAGACCTTCGGCTACAGCCGCGGCGTGCTGGTGGCGAGCCCGGCGCTGCTGGCGCGGCATGGCCCGGTGCAGACGGTGGCCGACCTGGCGAAGCTGCCCACGGCGGCCATGTCGGTCAACGGGGAAGGGCGCAGCGACTGGCGGCTGGAAGGCCCGAACGGCGAGAGCCTCGTCCATTCGCACACGCCCTTGTACGTCGCGGACGACCTCGCCACGCTGCAGTTCGGCGCGCTGGGCGGCATCGGCGCGACCATGCTGCCCGACTACATGTGCCGCGCCGACGTGGAGGCCGGCCGGCTGGTGCGGCTGCTGCCGGGCTGGGGCCCCCCGCCGGTGGTTGCGCACATGGTGTTCCCGGCGCGGCGGGCGCTGGTGCCGGCGGTGCGCAAGCTGATCGACTTCCTGATGGAACACCTGCAGAGCGCGGACATGCGGATGTTCTAGCTCCGGGGCCGCCCTGGGGCTGGGCGGCCTCGTTATGCGGAAAACGTCATATCCAAACAAGCAGATATTCGTTTGGCATTGAAGCAAGGGTTCGCACAATCCGGGACTCTCATCCAATCCAGGAGCGACCATGGCTACTCTGCGTCTCGGCGACACCGCCCCCAATTTCACCCAGGATTCGAGCGAAGGCCCCATCGACTTCTACCAGTGGGCCGGCGATTCGTGGATCGTGTTCTTCTCGCATCCCGCCGACTTCACCCCCGTGTGCACCACCGAACTCGGCAAGACCGCCGCGCTGTCGGGCGAATTCGCCAAGCGCGGCGTGAAGCCCATCGCGCTGAGCGTCGACCCGGCCACCAAGCACAAGGAATGGATCGGCGACATCAACGACACGCAGAACACCACGGTCAACTTCCCCATCATCGCGGACGCCGACCGCAAGGTGGCCGACCTGTACGACCTGATCCACCCGAACGCCTCGGCCACGGCCACCGTCCGCAGCGTGTTCATCATCGACCCGAAGAAGGTGATCCGCACCACCATCACCTATCCGGCCTCCACCGGCCGCAACTTCGACGAGATCCTGCGCGTCATCGACTCGCTGCAGCTCACCGACAGCCACAAGGTCGCCACGCCCGTGAACTGGAAGGACGGCGACGACGTGGTCATCATCCCGGCCATCCAGGATCCGGCCGAGCTGGCGGAGCGCTTCCCCAAGGGCTTCAAGGCCGTGCGCCCGTACCTGCGCATCACGCCGCAGCCGAACAAGTAAGCGGGCAGGGCGGCTCAGTCATGCAGACGCGTGTTGTCATCGTGCCGGGGTGGCGCGACTCCGGGCCCGGCCACTGGCAGAGCCTGTGGGAGGAGCGCATTCCGGGCGCCGCGCGCGTGGTGCAGGACGACTGGGCCTCGCCCAAGCGCGAAGCCTGGGTCTCGACGCTGGCGAAGCTGGTGCTGGAGAGCGACGGCCCGGTGGTGATCGCGGCGCACAGCCTGGGCTGCATCGCCACGGCCCACCTGCCGCCCGAGGCCGCGGCCCGCATCCAGGGCGCGCTGCTGGTCGCACCCGCCGACCCCGAGCGCCGCGCCGTGCTCTCCGATTTCGCGCCCGTGCCGTATGCCGCGCTGCCTTACCGCAGCATCGTGGTGGCCAGCAGCAACGACCCGTACTGTCCGATCCGCCTGGCGGGCGCGTATTCGCGCGCCTGGGGCAGCGAGTTCGTGCGGATGCAGAATGCGGGCCACATCAACATCGACTCGGGACACGGGGACTGGCCGCTGGGCCTTGCCCTGCTCCAGTCGCTGACCGACGAGCCCGCCGCATGGTCGGCGGGCCGTGAATTTTCAGAAAACCTGGCAACCACATGACTTCCAGAATCAAGACCTTCGTCGCCGTGCTCGCGCTGGCGTCCTCCGCACTCGCCGGCAGCACCGCCTTCGCACAAGGCACCGGGCTGCTGAACGCCTCCTACGACGTGGCCCGCGAGTTCTACAAGGACTACAACGCGGCCTTCGTGGCGCACTACAAGAAGGCCACCGGCAAGGACGTGAAGATCGACCAGTCGCACGGCGGCTCCAGCGCGCAGGCCCGCGCGGTGGCGGACGGCCTCGACGCCGACGTGGTCACGATGAACACCTCCACCGACATCGACTTCCTCGCCAACGCCGGCGTGGTCGCGAAGGACTGGAACAAGAAATTCCCCGAGAACGCAGCGCCGACCACGTCGACCATGCTGTTCCTGGTTCGCAACGGCAATCCCAAGGGCATCAAGGACTGGGACGACCTGGTCAAGCCCGGCGTGCAGGTCGTGATCGTCAACCCGAAGACCGGCGGCAACGGCCGCTACGCCTACCTGGCTGCCTGGGGCTACATCAAGAAGAAGGGCGGCACCGACGCCCAGGCCGCCGAGTTCGTCGGCAAGCTGTTCAAGAACGTGCCCGTGCTGGCACGCGGCGGCCGCGACGCGACCACCGCCTTCCTGCAGCGCAACATCGGCGACGCGCTGATCACCTTCGAGTCGGAAGTGGTCTCCATCGACCGCGAATTCGGCACCGGCAAGGTCGACTCGGTCTACCCCTCGATCAGCATCGTGGCCGAGAACCCGGTGGCCGTGGTCGAGCGCACCGTCAACAAGAAGGGCACCGGCGAACTCGCCAAGGCGTATCTCGACTGGCTGTACTCCGAGGAAGCCCAGGAAATCGCCGCCAAGCACGCGCTGCGTCCGCGCTCGCAGACGGTGCTCAAGAAGTACGCCTCGACCTTCAAGCCGCTGCAGCTCTTCACGGTGCAGGAACTCTTCGGCAGCCTCGGCGAAGCGCAGAAGGTGCACTTCAACGACGGCGGCCAGTTCGACAAGCTGTACACCCCCGGCGGAAAGTAAATGAGCGGCGCTGTCACTTCGGCGCTCCCGTCGGCGGGAGCGCCTTTTTCTCGTGCCAACCGGGCAGGGGGCGCCAAGCGCGTACTGCCCGGTTTCCACATCACGCTCGGCTTCTCGATCCTCTACCTGAGCCTGATCGTGCTGATCCCGCTGTCGGCGCTGGTCTTCAAGACCTTCACGCTGAGCTGGGAGCAGTTCTGGGTGGCCGTGACCGCACCTCGCGTGATGGCCTCGTACCGGCTGACCTTCGGCGCCTCGCTGATCGCCGCCATCGTGAACGCGGTGTTCGGCCTGCTGGTGGCCTGGGTGCTGGTGCGCTACAAGTTTCCGGGCAAGCGCATCGTCGACGCGCTGGTCGACCTGCCGTTCGCGCTGCCCACGGCCGTGGCCGGCATTTCGCTGACCGCGCTGCTCGCGGGCAATGGCTGGATCGGGCAACTGCTGGAGCCGCACGGCATCAAGCTGGCCTTCACGCCGGCGGGCGTGGTGATCGCGCTGATCTTCATCGGCTTGCCCTTCGTGGTGCGCACGGTGCAGCCGGTGCTGGAAGACGCCGAGAAGGAACTGGAAGAAGCCGCGACCTCGCTCGGCGCGACGCGGCTGCAGACCTTCACCAAGGTGATCTTCCCGTCCATCGCTCCGGCGCTGCTGACCGGCTTTGCCATGGCCTTCGCCCGTGCCATCGGCGAGTACGGCTCGGTGATCTTCATCGCCGGCAACATGCCGATGATCTCGGAGATCACGCCGCTCATCATCATCGGCAAGCTGGAGCAGTACGACTACGCGGGTGCCACCGCGGTCGCGCTGGTGATGCTGGTCATTTCCTTCTTGCTGCTGCTGGTCATCAACGGCCTGCAGGCCTGGCAGCGTCGCCGTTCGGGAAGCTGACATGAGTGCCCCTTCCAAAGTCGTTCGCCGCGCCCAGGCCGGCACCACCGAAGCCGCCTGGGTGCGCTGGCTGCTCATCGGCCTCGCGCTCGGGTTCATGTTCCTGTTCCTCGTGCTGCCGCTGGCCGCCGTGGCGACCGAGGCGCTGCGCAAGGGCGTCACCGCGTACATCGATGCGCTGAAGGAGCCCGATGCCTGGAGCGCCATCCGCCTCACGCTGATCACGGCCGCCATCGCCGTGCCGATGAACCTGGTGTTCGGCGTGGCCGGCGCCTGGGCCATCGCCAAGTTCGAGTTCCGCGGCAAGGCGCTGCTCACCACGCTGGTCGACCTGCCGTTCGCGGTGTCGCCGGTGGTGGCGGGCCTGATCTACGTGCTTGTGTTCGGCGCGCAGGGCTGGCTCGGACCGTGGCTCGCCGAGCACGACATCAAGATCATCTTCGCCGTGCCCGGCATCGTGCTGGCGACCGTGTTCGTGACCTTCCCGTTCATCGCGCGCGAGCTCGTGCCGCTGATGCAGGCGCAGGGCACCGACGAGGAGCAGGCCGCCATCGTGCTCGGCGCGACCGGCTGGCAGACCTTCTGGCGCGTGACGCTGCCCAACATCAAGTGGGGCCTGCTGTACGGCGTGATCCTGTGCAACGCGCGCGCCATGGGCGAGTTCGGCGCGGTGTCGGTGGTGTCGGGCCACATCCGCGGCCAGACCAACACCATGCCGCTGCACGTGGAAGTGCTCTACAACGAATACCAGTCGGTGGCCGCCTTCGCGGTGGCTTCGCTGCTGGCGATCCTGGCGCTGGTCACGCTGGTGATCAAGTCGGTGATCGAATGGCGCCACGAGCGCGAGATGAAGGCCATTGCCGAGCTGCCCCCCGAGCGTCCGCCGGAAGCCTCCGCGGCCTGAGTGAACGAGAAAGAACAGAAGTCATGAGCATCGAAATCCGCAACATCAGCAAGCAGTTCGGCGACTTCCGCGCGCTGCGCGACGTGAGCCTCGACGTCGATTCGGGCGAACTCGTCGCACTGCTCGGCCCCTCGGGCTGCGGCAAGACCACGCTGCTGCGCATCATCGCGGGGCTGGAGACGGCCGACACCGGCAGCATCCTGTTCTCTGGCGAGGACACCACCGACGTGCACGTGCGCGAGCGGCAGGTGGGCTTCGTGTTCCAGCACTACGCGCTGTTCCGCCACATGACCGTGTTCGAGAACGTGGCCTTCGGCCTGCGCGTGAAGCCGCGCAAGGAGCGACCGAGCGACGCGCAGATCAGGCAGAAAGTGACCGACCTGCTCAAGCTGGTGCAGCTCGACTGGCTGGCCGACCGCTACCCGTCGCAGCTTTCCGGCGGCCAGCGCCAGCGCATTGCGCTGGCTCGCGCGCTGGCGGTGGAGCCCAAGGTGCTGCTGCTGGACGAACCCTTCGGCGCGCTCGACGCCAAGGTGCGCAAGGAACTGCGCCGCTGGCTGCGCCGGCTGCACGACGAGCTGCACGTCACGTCCATCTTCGTCACGCACGACCAGGAAGAGGCGCTCGAGGTGGCCGACCGCGTGGTGGTCATCAACAAGGGTCAGATCGAGCAGGTCGGTTCGCCGCAGGAAGTGTGGGACCAGCCCGCGAGCCCGTTCGTCTACGGCTTCCTGGGCGACGTGAACCTGTTCCACGGCCGTGCCGACAACGGCGCGGTGCAGCTGGACGGCATGCGCCTCGACTCGCCCGAGCACAGCGGCGCGCGTGACGCCAAGGCACGCGCCTACGTGCGCCCGCATGACATCGACGTGACACGCTACGTGAACGGCGCCTCGGGCATCGTCGCCACGCTGTCGCGCGCAATTGTTGTCGGACCCATCGCGCGGCTGGAACTTGAGCCCGCGGAATCGAATCCAGATAATCCGGGCTCCGGAACCATCATCGAAGCGCAACTCCCTGCGCAACAGTTCCGCGATCTGGGCTTGAAGGAGGGCGACACCGTCGTCGCCAATCCGCGCAAGGCCAGAGTGTTCGTAGAAGAAGATTGGGTATCTCCTTGATCGATTGGTACTTCGGCGCGCCGCGCCGCGCGTTCGGGCTGATCTGCCTTGCCTGTGTCCTGATGCTGGCCTTCGGGCTCTACCTGCAGCACGTGGTTGGGCTCGAGCCCTGTCCCATGTGCATCGTCCAGCGCTATGCGCTGGTGCTGGTGGCGCTGTTCACCGGGCTGGCCGGTGCGTTCCGCAACGTGGGGCTGCGGGTCGTGGGCGGAGTGCTGGCGCTGCTGGCCGCGCTGGGCGGTGCCTACACGGCGGCCTCGCAGAGCTGGCTGCAGTGGTATCCGCCCGAAGTCGTTTCCTGCGGGCGCGACCTCTACGGGATGATAGAGACCTTCCCGCTGAAGCGCGCTCTGCCGATGATCTTCCGCGGCGGCGGCGACTGCTCGAAGATCGACTGGTCGCTGTTCGGCCTGACGCTGGCGAACTGGTCGTTCATCGCGTTCGTGGTGCTGTCGCTGCTGCTGATCACGCTGCTGCTTCGCTCGCGCCGCGCGCGCTGAGCTTCTTCTTCAGCTCTTTCGAAGCCGCCCCCGTTCGAGGGCGGCTTTTTCACGTCGCAAGGTTCAGTTGAACCAGCCCTGGCCGGAGAAGCCGCAAGCCATTTCTTCCAGCAGGCTGCGCCAGTACCAGCGGCTCGAGCAGCTGTTGACCATGGCGGTATTCACGGGCTGAGCCTTCTCGGGCTCGGCGGCGGGCGCAACGAGGCTCAGCAGGTCTTGCTGGGCCGAGACTTCTTCCATCCCGATCTTCGAAGCGGGCGTGCCGACGCTGGCGACGATGCCCGTCGTCTGCAGCATGTCGCTGTCCTGCGGCATGTGGGCCGCGCTCGCCGCGCCGCTGAAAGCCAGCAGCGTTGCAATTGCACCGGCCAGTGCTGCATTGCGCAGCAGCGTGTTCGACTGTTTGAATTTCATGGTCGTTTCCCCTTAATTGAATGCATCGAAAAAGAGATGCCCCGGCCGCGAAAAAGATATTCGCGGACCATTGGCATCTGCTGTCGTGGGCGGCCTGCAATGCGCTGCCCAATTGCGAATGTAGGAGTGCAATTCGCGTGCGGACAGTGCCTAAAGTCACGATCTGGCCGGGGCAGGAATCGCTGTGCGTCCGCTTGTAAGAGGATGGTGTCAATACAAAGCGCGGGTCTTTAAAAGCCCTTCAGCAAACGCAGCTAGGATTGTGCGAAAACCCGCGTAGCTTCTTTTCTTTTTCGGCGTCGAATTCCTCGCGCGAAACAATCTGCCCCTGGCGCCTTCATTCTTTTTCTTTGCATGACCAATAACCCGCCCCGGCGATCGCGCAAATACCTGATCGGCATTGCCGTTTTCATCGTGCTGGCCGTCATTGCCTCTTCGTTGCTGAGCCCGGCGAAGAAGAGCGAATACCTCACATCCACCGTGCAGCGCACCGATCTCGAGAACGCGGTGCTCGCCACCGGCGTGCTGCAGGCGCTCAAGCAGGTCGAGGTGGGCGCGCAGGTGAGCGGCCAGCTCAAGTCGCTGAAGGTGGTGCTCGGGCAGACAGTGAAAAAGGGCGACTGGCTCGCCGAGATCGACCCCGTCATCTCGCAGAACACCCTGGCGCAGGAGCAGGCCAAGCTCGACAACCTGCAGGCGCAGAAGCTGGCGAAGGAAGTGCGCGTCAAGCAGGCGCAGCTCACATGGACGCGGCAGCAGGAAATGCTCGCGCAGGACGCGGCCGCGAAGCAGGACATGGAAAGCGCCGACGCCGAGCTGCGAGCACTGCGCGCCGATGCTGTATCGCTGGAAGCGCAGATCCGCCAGCAGAAGCTGGCCGTGGCCTCGGCGCAGCAGAACCTCTCGTACACGCGCATCGTCGCGCCCATCGACGGCGACGTGGTCTCCATCAGCACGCTCGAGGGCCAGACCGTGGTCGCGGCCTTCCAGGTGCCCACGCTGATGAAGCTGGCCGACCTGTCGACCATGACCGTCAAGGCGCAGGTTTCCGAAGCCGACGTGGTGCGGGTGAAGCCGGGTCAGCCGGTGTACTTCACCATCCTCGGCGACCCCGACAAGCGCTATCACGGCACGCTGCGCGCGGTGCAGCCTTCGCCCGAGAAGATCAACAACGCGGTGTTCTTCAACGCGCTGTTCGACGTGCCCAACCCCGACCGCACGCTGCGCGTGGACATGACGGCGCAGGTCGCCATCCTGCTGGGCGAGGCGAAGCAGGCGCTGACCGTGCCGCTGACGGCGCTCGGCGAGCGCGACAAGGACGGTCGCCAGGAAGTGCGCGTGCTCAAGGCCGACCAGACCGTGGAAAAGCGCAAGGTGCGCGTCGGCATTTCCAACAACTTCCAGGCCCAGGTGCTCGAAGGCCTGAAGGAAGGCGACAACGTCATCACCGGCGATGCCTCCGCGGTGCCTGAGCGCGGCGAGACCGGCGACAACGGTGGCGGCGGACGGGGCAAGCGCTGATGACGCAGGAGCCGAAGAAGCCACTGCTGACCCTGCGCGGCATCGGTCGCAGCTTTCCCTCGGGCGAGCAGGAAGTGCAGGTGCTCAAGGACGTGAACCTCGACATCGGCAACGGCGAGATGCTGGCCATCGTCGGCGCCTCGGGTTCGGGCAAGTCGACGCTGATGAACATCCTCGGCTGCCTCGACAGACCGAGCACCGGCACCTACACCGTCTCGGGCCAGGACGTGGGTGCGCTCGACAGCGACGCGCTGGCCGAGCTGCGCCGCGAGCACTTCGGCTTCATCTTCCAGCGCTACCACCTGATGCAGCACCTGACGGCCACCGGCAACGTCGAGGTGCCCGCCGTGTACGCCGGCACCGACGGCCAGGCACGCGACTCGCGCGCGCGTCAGCTGCTCGCGCGGCTGGGGCTGGGTGACCGCACCGAGCACCGGCCCAGCCAGCTCTCGGGCGGCCAGCAGCAGCGCGTGAGCATCGCGCGCGCGCTCATGAACGGCGGGCAGGTGATCCTGGCCGACGAGCCCACCGGCGCGCTCGACAGCCGCAGCGGGCAGGAGGTGATCGGCATCCTGCGCGAACTGCATGCGCAGGGGCACACGATCATCATCGTGACGCACGACATGCAGGTGGCGAGCTGCACCGAGCGCATCATCGAGATCGCCGACGGCGTGATCGTGGGCGACCGCCCCAACGTGCCGACCGTGGCGGCGCCAGCGCAGGCGGCGCAAGCTGATACTGCAGCCCCCACGGCGATGACGAGGCCCAGGCTGGGCATCGCGCGCTTCAGCACCGGCTGGGCCCGCTTCGCCGAGGCCTTCCGCATGGCCTGGCGCTCGATGATGGCGCACCGCATGCGCACGGCGCTCACCATGCTGGGCATCATCATCGGTATCACCTCGGTGGTGTCGATCGCGGCCATCGGGGAGGGCGCCAAGCGCTATGTGCTGTCGGACATCCGCGCCATCGGCACCAACACGCTCGACGTGTATCCGGGCCGCGACTTCGGCGACGACAAGGCCACGAGCATCCGCACGCTGATGCCTTCGGACCTCGACGCCATCGCGGTGCAGCCCTACGTGCACAGCGTGACGCCCACCACTTCGCGCAGCCTGCGCCTGCGCTATCGCAGCGTCGACATCAACGGCACCGTGAACGGCGTGAGCGACAGTTTCTTCCGCGTGCGCGACATGCAGATGGCCAGCGGCGCGGCCTTCACCGCCTCCGACGTGCGCCATCAGTCGCAGGTGGTGGTGATCGACCAGAACACGAAGCGCAAGCTGTTTCCCGACGGCACCGAGCCGGTGGGCAAGATCATCCTGGTGGGCAGCCTGCCGTGCACGGTGATCGGCGTGGCGCAGGAGAAGAAGACGGTGTTCGGCGACGGCAACAAGTCGCTCAACATCTGGCTGCCCTACAGCACCGGCGCGAGCCGTCTCTTCGGGCAGCAGCACTTCGACAACATCACGGTGCGCATCCGCGACGACCAGCCCACCAAGGCGGCGGAGGACAGCATCGTCAAGCTGCTCACGCTGCGCCACGGCACCAAGGATTTCTTCACCTTCAACATGGACAGCATCGTCAAGACGGCGGAGCGCACCAGCCAGTCGCTCACGCTGCTCCTGTCGCTCATCGCGGTGATCTCTCTGGTGGTGGGCGGCATCGGCGTGATGAACATCATGCTGGTGTCGGTGACCGAGCGCACGCGCGAGATCGGCATCCGCATGGCGGTGGGCGCGCGCCAGAGCGACGTGCTGCAGCAGTTCCTGACCGAGGCGGTGCTGGTGTGCCTGGTGGGCGGCCTGATCGGGGTGACGCTCTCGTACGGCATCAGCTTTCTCTTCTCGCTTCTCGTCAAGCAATGGCAAATGATCTTTTCAATCGGCGCCGTGGTTTCGGCGTTTCTCTGCGCGTCGCTGATCGGCGTGCTGTTCGGCTACCTGCCGGCGCGCAATGCGGCGCGGCTGGATCCCATCGAGGCGCTGGCTCGTGAGTAGGGCGCGTCTTCTTCCGTCGGCGGTGGCGGCGGCCGTGTTGCTGCTCGGCGGGTGCACCCTGTTCAAGCCGGAGCAGCGCGCGCAGCGCCCGCTGGAGATCCCGCAGGGCTGGCAGCAGTCGGCCGGCCCGGGCAGCGCGGCCGCGATGCTGTCCTCCGGCTGGTGGAAGGCTTTCAACGATCCGCAGCTCGACCAGTTGATCGACAACGCGCTGCGCACCAACAACAACCTGGCCGTGGCGGGCATCCGCGTGCAGCGCGCGCAGCTGCAGGCCGGGCTGGCGAACACGAACCTCGCGCCGAGCGTGGTCGGGCAGGCCAACACCAGCCGCAGCTACGACCTGAAGCGCGGCGGCGTGGCCGGTTCCGCGTCGAGCTCGCTGGTGACGCTGAGCTACGAGCTAGACCTGTGGGGGCGGCTCTCGGCGGTGCGCAGCGCCGCCGAATGGGAACTGAAGGCTACCGAATCCGACCGCCAGGCGGCCGCGCTGGCCTTGATCGGCACCACGGCGGGCGCCTATTGGCAGGCGGGCTACCTGAACCAGCGCATAGCGCTGAGCGAGGCGGGCATGGAAGATGGCCGGCGCATCCTCGCGCTGGCGCGGGTCAAGTACGCGGCGGGTGCGGTGTCGGGGTTGGACGTGGCGCAGGCCGGCCAGAACCTCGCCACGCAGGAGGCCGCGCACACGCAGTTGCTGCAGCAGCGCGTGGAGGCGCGCAACGCGCTGGCGATCATCTTCGACCAGCCGCCGGAGCAGATGGCCGCCGAGCCGACGCAGCTGCTCGACACCGCCTTGCCTGTCATCGATGCCGGCGTGCCCGCGAGCCTGCTGGGCCGCCGCCCGGACCTGCGTGCCGCCGAGCAGAGGCTGCGCAGCGCATTGGCGAACGTCGACGCCACGCGCACCGGCTTCTATCCGGCGCTGAGCCTGACGGGCTCGCTGGGCACCTCGAGCACCGCGCTGGGCGAGCTGCTGAAGAACCCCGTGGGCACGCTGGGCGCAGGGCTGACGCTGCCGTTCCTGCAATGGAACACCGCGCGCCTGACCGTGGCGGTGTCGCAGACGCAGTACGAAGAGGCGGTGGTGGGCTTCCGGCAGTCGCTCTATACGGCCTTGTCGGAGGTCGAGAACGCGCTCTCGTCGCGTGCGCAGCTTCGCGCCGAAAGCGAAAAGCTGGCACTGGCGCTGCAGGAGGCGCAGCGAGCCGAGCGCCTGTCGGAGGTGCGATACCGCGCGGGTGCGACCACGCTGCAGCCGGTGCTCGATGCGAAGGACAGGCGCCGCACGGCGGAGGTGTCGCTGGCCCAGAACCGGCTGAACCAGCTCAACGCGACGATGACGCTCTACAAAGCGCTGGGCGGCGCGGCCGAGGCGTCATAGTGCATTTGCACCCTCTCCCTCTGGGGGAGGGAACAAGACATCAGTCCTGGAACGGCGGCTTCTTCGCCAGCTTGCGGAACAGCAGCAAGGGCAGCCGGAGGACGAATTCGATCATCAGCCGCGCGTGCATCCAGGTGAGCAGCACGTTGTCGCGGCCGTAGCGGAAGTGCGAGACGCCGCCTTCCTCCGCCGTGAGGTATTTCACCGGCGCGTCGATGTTCACCGGCTTGACGCTGCGCCATGCCAGCCGCACGACGGCCTCGGTGTCGAAGTCGAAGCGCCGCATCCAGGGCTGGCGTGCCATCACCGCGATCAGGTCGGCCACGGGATACACGCGAAAGCCGTAGAGCGAGTCGCCGACGCCCGCGAACAGGGTTTCGAGCTGCGTCCAGCCGTTCGACACGCGCCGTCCGCGCACGCGCAGCAGCGGCGCGCTGGCGTCGAACACCGGGCGGCCCAGCACCATGGTCTCAGGGCGCCGCAGCGAGGCCTGCATGAAGGCGGGGATCAGGTCGGCCGGGTGCTGGCCGTCGGAGTCCATCGTCAGCGCGTGAGTGAAGCCTGCCTCCTTCGCGGCGCGCAGGCCGTGCAGCACCGCCGAGCCCTTGCCCTGGTTCTGCGGCAGCACCCACACGCGCAGGCCCGGATCGCCCTCGGCCATCTGCTGCAGGCGCTCGCCGGTGCCGTCGTCGCTGCCGTCGATCACCACCCACACCGGGCTCCACTGCGCGCGGGCGGCGGCGACCGTCGAGAACAGCCGTTCGCCGGTGTTGTAGCTGGGGATCAGGACAAGGTGTGTGCGCGAGGCGTCTGGCATTCGGGGGACGCGTCGGTGGCGCGCTGTTCCATGTTTTGTCGGAAGTATTGTTCGAGTTCGGCCTGCAGCACGTCGCTGTCCTGCGTGGGCGCGAAGCGCTTGCCCAGCCGCAGCCTGAAGACGATGGGCAGCGGCGGCACGCGCCACAGCGGCCAGCCCTTGGCGAGGTAGGGCGAGTCGGTGTCGATGAACACCGTTTGAATGGGCGCCTGCGCCAGCTTGGCGATCAGCGTGGTGCCGGGGCGGAACGGGTTGAGCGGCGGCGTCACCGTGCGCGTGCCCTCGGGAAAGATCACGAGTTGGCCGCCGTTGCGCAGGTCGTTCACCGCCAGGCGAACCATCGTGCGCGCCGACTTGTTGCTGATGTAGCGCGCCAGCCGGGCGCCCGCGCCCAGGAAAATGTTGCCCATCAGGTCGGCCTTCATGATGCAGGCGCTGCGCGGCAGCCGCGCCACCAGCAGCAGCGCGTCGAGCATGGTCGGGTGGTTGGCCACGAAGATCACGCCGGGCTCCTTGCGCATCGGGTCGAGGCAGGTGGCATCGATGCGCATCATGCCGGTCACCGAGGCCAGCCACCAGAACATGCGGTAGGCGAAGGCGATGGTCATGCGGCCCAGCGTGCGCGCGGGCCCCGCCGGCATCACCGGATGGATGAGCATGGCGAAGAGGTTCCAGACCAGGGAGATCAGGCCGAGGAACAGCAGCAACGCGTAGAGCATCAACGCGAGCGGAATCGATGTGAGAAGTCTCAGCACGCGGGTCATTGGATCGGTAGGTCGGGCGAGGCGCGGTCGGACGACGACCGGTCAGGCCCGCAGTTCGCCGGCCGCGACCGTGTGGGCCTCGATCTCGACCAGCAGGTCGCTGCGGCAGATGTCGGCTTCGAGGTACACGGCATGGCGCGCCATCGGCGCATCGGCACCGAGCGCGCCTTCGAGGATGCCGCGCACCGTCTCGGTGTCGGACGGATGCCGCACGTAGACCACGCAGTCGAGCTCGGCCAGCGAGAACTTCGCGCTGCAGCGCTCGTTGGCGGCGGCTATCACCGCCTGCAGGTTGCGCAGGGTCTCGCGCGTCTGCTCCTGCACGTCGCCGTGGTGCACGGTCTCGTGGCCCACGATGCTCGCGGTGCCGGAGATGAAGAGGGCGATGTTGCCGTCGCCGATGTCCGCCAGCGCGGCGCGCGAGAAGGTCGGCGAGCGCGGGCCGTAGGTTTCTGGATAGCGGTAGGCCGAGACCTGCCGGGGGTTCTCGACCGGCAGCGGCGCGCGCTGACCGGCCAGGAAGCGGATCGACAGCGCGCCCTGGTGAATGCCCAGCGCGCAGGCGGCCGGGGCACCCTCGAAGGCGGCGCGGCCTGCTTCGAGGAAGGCTTCCTGCCGCCCGAGGTTGAACTGGCGGTAGCGCTCCAGCCCGCCGCCGTCGGCGTTGATCTGTGGCAGGTAGTTCCAGATGCGCTGCAGGTGCGGCGTGCCGGCCTGGTCGAGCGTCTTGAACAGGTCGCGATAGGCGCGGTGCGCGAGCTCGGCCAGGCCCTGCTTCTCGGCGGCTTCGTCGAGGTCGATGGCGCCGAGCAGCCAGTGCCCGTCGGTGCGCCAGCGCGCGATGCCAGTGGTGCCCGACCTGACGTGCGAGCCGTTGCTCACGTGCCAGACGTCGGCCATGGCTCCGGTGGCCGACAGCACGCGTGCGTTGACGGTCGGCATCCATGCCACGCCGTGCGGCGTGCCGTAGCCGAGCGCGGCGAATGGGGCCTTGCCGCCAGCGGCCAGCGCCAGGCTGGCGGGCAGCGAAAGGCGCTCGACGCGCAGATGGGAAGTGGAGGTTTCGTCCTGAGCTGGCACTGTCAACTGGCCTCGACGGTGTGTTCTGGTTTGATGGCGGTGTAGACCGAGAAGACGCCGAGGCTCGTGTGCCGGCGCACGTCGCGCAAGCCCGCGGCGGCCAGCGCCTGCATCACCCGCTCGGGAGGAATGCAGGCCTCGATCGTGTCCCAGTAATAACGCCACAGTTCGGATGTGTTGCGCTGGCGGCCGATCACGCGTGCGATCAGCGGCACCACGGCGCGCATGTAGCCCCTGAGCAGCGCCGTCGCGACGCGGCCCTCGGGCTTGGTGATCTCGAGCACCGCCACGCGCCCGCCGGGGCGCAGCACGCGATGGAATTCGGAGAAGGCGGCGGCCACGTCGCTGATGTGGCGCATGGCATAGCCCATGCTCACGAAGTCGCAGCTGACGTCGGGCCGGGGCAGGGCCTCGGCCACGCCGCGCACCAGCTCGACGCCGGGCAGCCTGACCTGGCTCATCATGCCGGCGCTGGGGTCGACGCCGACGAGCTGGCCCATCGAGCCGATGAGCTTCAGGGCCTCGCGCGCGACCAGTCCGGTGCCGATGCCCACGTCGAGCACCTTCATGCCCGCCGAGAGTCCGGCCTGCTGCAGCGCCGCACGGCGGTACGAGGGGCCCGTGCCCAGGGCCAGCACGCTCTCGATGCGGTCGTAGTCGGCCGCCGTGCTGTCGAAGATGCGCCTCAGGAACGCCTGATGCTCCGCCTCGGTGCTGTAGTACAGCGGCAAGGGTGCGTGCGGTGGCAGGGCGTCGGGATTCCCGGGCCCGACGGAAGGCGATGGCGTCATCGAACAATTATCACCAAAAGCATTGAGCCGAATTCCGCCCCCCCGGGACCGGCGTTGTGTGCGCCGGACAGTAAACTCGGGGCCTGCTCGGATTGACACAGAAACACAGGACAGCGAGATAGAAAGCCATGGCCGGACATAGCAAGTGGGCGAACATTCAGCACCGGAAGGGCCGCCAGGACGAGAAGCGGGGCAAGCTCTGGACCCGCGCCATCAGAGAAATCACGGTGGCCGCCCGTGCCGGCGGCGCCGACCTGAGCGGAAACCCCCGGCTGCGGCTGGCGGTGGAAAAGGCCAAGGCGGTCAACCTGCCCATTGACACCATCAAGCGCAACATCGACAAGGCCACGGGCAACCTCGAAGGCGTCAATTACGAAGAAATTCGTTACGAAGGGTACGGCATCGGCGGCGCGGCGATCATCGTCGACACCATGACCGACAACCGCGTGCGCACCGTGGCCGAAGTGCGCCACGCGTTCTCCAAGCACGGCGGCAACATGGGCACCGAAGGCTCGGTGGCCTTCCAGTTCAAGCATTGCGGCCAGATCATCTTTGCGCCGGGCACCAGTGAAGACAAGGTGATGGAAGCGGCGCTCGAGGCAGGCGCCGAGGACGTCATCACCGACGACGACGGCGCCATCGAGGTGCTCACCGCCGTGGCCGACTTCGAATCCGTGAAGAACGCGCTCGAAGCCGCCGGCCTGAAGCCCGATGCGGCCGAAGTCACCATGCGCGCCGAGAACACCGTGGACGTGACCGGAGAGGACGCCGCAAGAATGCAGAAGCTTCTCGACGTGCTCGAGGACCTGGACGACGTGCAGGACGTGTATCACAACGCCTCGCTGTCCGAGTGAGCAGCCGTCGCCGAATGAATGTTTGTTGAATCACAGCGAGAAATGAAGGCCCGCGAATGAAGGTACTGGTAATTGGGGGAGGGGGCCGCGAACACGCTCTCGCATGGCGACTGGCTCAGGCTGCCCGGGTCAGCCGCGTGTACGTGGCGCCGGGCAACGGCGGCACGGCGAGCGACGAGCGCTACGACTGCATCGACATCACCGAGCCCGCCGCGCTGCGCGAGTGGGCCATCAAGGAAAAGATCGCGCTGACCGTGGTCGGCCCCGAGGCGCCGCTGGCTGCCGGCGTGGTCGACGAGTTCCGCGCGCACGGCCTGCGCATCTTCGGCCCGACGCAGGCGGCCGCTCAGCTCGAGAGCTCGAAGGCCTTCTCCAAGGCCTTCATGAAGCGCCACAAGATCCCGACGGCCGAGTACGAGGCCTTCACCGACGCCGCGGCCGCGCATGCTTACATCGACGCCAAGGGTGCTCCCATCGTCGTCAAGGCCGACGGCCTGGCGGCGGGCAAGGGCGTGGTGGTCGCCATGACCGCGCAGGAAGCGCACGAGGCCGTCGACTTCATGCTGGTCGACAACAAGTTCGGCAATCCATTGGGAATTCAGCACAACGAAGGCGGCGCGCGCGTCGTCATCGAGGAATTCCTGCAGGGCGAGGAAGCCAGCTTCATCGTGCTGTGCGACGGCAAGAACGTGACCGCGCTGGCCACCAGCCAGGACCACAAGCGCCTGCTCGACAACGACGAAGGCCCCAACACCGGCGGCATGGGTGCGTATTCGCCCGCGCCCGTGGTCACGGCCGAGGTGCATGCGCGCGCCATGCGCGAGATCATCCTGCCGACTATCCGCGGCATGGAAAAGGACGGCATTCCGTTCACCGGCTTCCTCTACGCCGGCCTGATGATCGACGCCACCGGCCACCCCAAGACGCTCGAGTTCAACTGCCGTATGGGGGACCCCGAGACGCAGCCGATCATGATGCGCCTGAAGTCCGACCTGTTCGAGGTGTTCTGGCACGCCACCGACGGCACGCTCGACCAGGTCGAGCTGCAGTGGGACCGCCGCGTGGCGCTGGGCGTGGTGATGGCAGCGCACGGCTATCCACTCTCGCCGCGCAAGGGAGACCGCATCACCGGCATTCCGGCCGAGGCGCCCGATGCGGTGGTGTTCCATGCGGGCACCACGCTCGACAACGGCGAGCTCAAGACCAGCGGCGGCCGCGTGCTCTGCGTGACCGTGCTGGCCGACAGCGTGAAGCAGGCGCAGCAGCGGGCCTACGAGGTCGCGGCGCGCGTCAGCTTCGATGGCGCGCAGTACCGCAAGGACATCGGCTTCCGCGCGGTGCACGCGCGCAACCCTCACGGCTCCTGATGCAGCAGACCAATCCGGCGGCCGTCGGCGAATACCTGCGCGGGCTGCAGCATTCGATCATCGCGGCGGTCGAGAAGGCCGATGGCGGCACCTGCGTGCGCGACGCCTGGCAGAAGGCGCCCGGCGAGCCGCTCCAGGGCAACGGCCTGACCTGCATCCTCGAAGGCGGCGAACTCTTCGAGCGCGCGGGCTGCGGCTTCTCGCAGGTGCGCGGTCCGAAGCTGCCGCCCTCGGCCACGCAGAACCGACCCGAACTCGCGGGCGCGCCCTTCGAGGCAATGGGCGTGTCGCTGGTGTTCCATCCGCGCAATCCGTACGTGCCCATCGTGCACATGAACGTGCGCATGCTGGCCGCGCTTCCCGAAGGCGGCGAGCCGGTCTGCTGGTTCGGCGGCGGCATGGACCTCACGCCGTGCTACGGCTTCGAGGAAGACGCGGTGCACTTCCACACCGTGTGCCGCGATTCGCTCGCCGCTTTCGGCGACGACAAGTACCCGCGCTTCAAGACCTGGTGCGACGAGTACTTCTTCCTGAAGCACCGCAACGAGCAGCGCGGCGTCGGCGGCATCTTCTTCGACGATTTCTCCGAAGGCGGCTTCGAGAACGGCTTCGCGATGATCCGCTCCGTGGGCGACTCTTTCCTGCCGGCCTACCTGCCGGTCGTTGAGCGCCGCCGCGCAACGCCTTACACCGAGCGCGAGCGCAATTTCCAGCTCTATCGGCGCGGCCGGTACGTGGAGTTCAACCTCGTGTGGGACCGCGGCACGCACTTCGGCCTGCAGTCGGGCGGACGCACGGAGTCGATCCTGCTGTCGATGCCGCCGCTGGCGAGCTGGGCCTACCAGCAGCAGCCCGAACCCGGCAGCCCCGAGGCCGCGCTGTACAGCAACTTCATCGTCCGTCGCGACTGGCTGTGAACCCTTCTTCCGGCAAGGCACCGCGCCGCATCGGCGTTTTCGGCGGCGCGTTCGATCCGCCGCACAACGCCCATGTGGCACTTGCGGAAGCCGCCATGGCGCAGCTCGATCTGGACGAACTGCACGTGATTCCCACTGGCCAGGCCTGGCACAAGAGCAGGGCGCTCACGCCGAAGGAAGACCGGCTCGCCATGACCCGGCTGGCTTTCGGCGACCTGAAGGGCACCGTCGTCATCGACAGCCGCGAAGTGCTGCGCGACGGCCCAACCTACACCCTCGACACTCTGCACGAACTTCAGGGCGAGCAGCCCGGCGCGCAGCTGGTGCTGATCATGGGCGCCGACCAGGCGAGCGCGCTGCCGACCTGGCACGGCTGGCAGGATATACTCGGCATTGCTATTGTTTCTGTAGCGTATCGCGCACTATCGACGGGTAACACTGCCCGTTTTGATCCGAAATCACTGCCCGGCCTCCCGGCTGGCGCGCGTTTCGAGGCGCTCGAACTGCCTCCCATGGACATCAGCGCCACCGAGATCCGGAGGCGCGCGGCGCTCGGCGTGGACATTTCCTCGCTGGTTCCGCCCACGGTTGCACGCTATATTGACCAACACCACCTCTACCGCTCTGCCTGATGACCACTGAAGCCGCCGCAAAGAAAGACACCCAGAAACTCCAGCGAGCCATCATCGATGGCCTCGAAGACGTCAAGGCGCAGGACATCAAGGTATTCGACACGGAGCATCTTTCGCCGCTGTTCGAGCGCGTGATCGTCGCATCGGGCACCTCCAACCGCCAGACGAAGGCGCTGGCCGCCAGCGTGCGCGACGCGGTGCGCGAAGCCGGTTTCGCCAAGCCGCGCGTGGAGGGTGAGGACAACGGCGAGTGGATCATCGTGGACTGCGGCTCGGCCGTGGCGCACATCATGCAGCCCGCCATCCGCCAGTACTACCACCTGGAAGAGATCTGGGGCGACAAGCCGGTGCGAGCCAAGCTCGGCGGCGTCAAGCCGGCGGCAGCCACTGCATCCAAGGCTGGTGCCGAGGAAAAGAAGGCTGCCAAGGAACCGACGCTGCGCCGCTCGAGCGCCGCCAAGACCGCCATCCGTGCGGCAGAGCAGGAAGCCAAGGCTGCGAAGGCTCCGGCCAAGAAGACCGCAGCGAAGAAGGCGCCTGCCAAGAAGACCACCACGGCACGCGTGCCGGTCAAGGTCGTGGGCAAGCCCGCCGCCAAGAAGCCCGCCGCGAAGAAGACGACGGCCGCCAGGAAGGCGCCAGCCCGTCGCGCATGAAGCTGCTGGTGGTCGCCGTCGGGCAGCGCATGCCCGATTGGGCTCAGACTGCCTGGGACGACTATGCCAAGCGTTTTCCGCCCGAACTCAAGCTCGAGTTGCGCGCCGTCAAGACCGAGCCGCGCGGCTCCAAGACACTTGAAACGCTCTACGCCGCCGAGCGCGAGCGCATCGAAGGCGCGATCGCGCGCGGCATGCGCATCGTCGTGCTCGACGAGCGCGGCACGGCGCTGACCACCAAGGCGCTGGCCGCGCGCCTGCAGACTTGGCAGGGCGAGGGCGATGACGTCGCGCTCGTCATCGGCGGGCCCGACGGGCTCGATCCCGCCTTCAAGGCCGCGGCCCACGAACGCATCCGCCTGTCCGACCTGACCCTGCCGCACGCGATGGCGCGGGTGCTGCTGGTCGAGCAGCTGTACCGGGCGTGGTCGGTCAATGCGGGCCATCCTTACCACCGCGAATGACGAACGCCGACGGGCAGGTCGCGTTGCTCGAGGAAAGAGGCCATGCGCTGGTGCCGGCGCTGTTGCCGCACGAGCTGCTCGATGCCACGGCGCAATCGCTCGATCACTGGTTGGGGCAGGCGGCGGGCAGCCGCAACCTCCTGGCCCATCCGTCGTGCAGCGAGATGGCCATCCAGCTGAAGGCGCGGCTTTCCGGCATGGGCCTGCTCGATGCATCGTCTGTTGCCGTGCAGTGCACGCTCTTCGACAAGACCGCCGACAGGAACTGGCTGGTCGCTCTTCATCAGGACACGTCGATCCCTGCCTCGGGCGGCGGCATGCCCTGCGTCATCAAGGAGGGTGAGCCGTACGTGCAGCCACCGATCGATGTGTTGCAGTCGCTGCTCGCCGTGCGTGTGCATCTGGACGACTGCGGCGCCGATGCCGGGCCGCTGCGTGTCGTGCCGGGCAGCCACCGCGCCGGCCGGCTGGACGGCGACGAAGCGCAGGCGTTGCGAGCCGCCCATGGCGAAACCGTCTGCACGGCGGCGCACGGCGACGCCTTGCTGATGCGCCCCTTGCTGCTGCACGCCTCGTCGCGCGCGAAGTCGCCGGCGCGCCGGCGCGTCCTTCACTTTCTGTTCGGACCCGCGAGCCTGCCGCAGGGGCTGGTCTGGAACCACGTCGTGGCCGGCGAACAGCCGACGCCACAGGAGATTTGAGCCTTGCCGGATTTCATCTACCTCGCCTCGCAGAGCCCGCGCCGAGCCCAGTTGCTCGGCCAGCTCGGCGTCCGCCATGAACTGCTGCTGGCCGATGCCGACGAGGATGCCGAGTCGCTCGAAGCCGCGCTGCCCAACGAGGCGCCGGCCACCTACGTGCAGCGCGTCACCGGCCTGAAGCTCGATGCCGCCGTGGCGCGGATGCGCAAGCGGGGCCTGGCGGAAGCACCGGTGCTCTGCGCCGACACCACGGTCGCGCTCGGCCGCACCATCCTCGGCAAGCCCGAAGACGAAAAGGACGCCGAGCGCATGCTGCGGATGCTTTCGGGCACCACGCATCGCGTGCTGACCGCGGTGGCGCTGCACCACGGCAGGAAGAGCCATGCGGCGCTCAGCGTGTCGCGCGTGCGCTTTGCCGACATCACCAGGGCGCAGGTCGCCCGCTATGCCGGAAGCGGCGAGCCGCTGGGCAAGGCCGGTGCCTATGCCATTCAGGGCGCTGCCGCGGCGTTCGTCGAGCACATCAGCGGGTCCTATTCGGGCATCATGGGACTCCCCATGTTCGAGACGGCAGGGCTGCTTCGAAACGCCGGCTTCAAAACCTGAGAATTCCATGCAAGACATCCTGATCAACTGGTCTCCGCAGGAGACCCGCGTGGCGCTGATCGAGCACGGTGCCGTGCAGGAGCTGCACGTCGAACGCACGCTGGAGCGCGGGCTGGTCGGCAACATCTACCTGGGCAAGGTGTCGCGCGTGCTGCCGGGCATGCAGTCGGCCTTCATCGACATCGGCCTGGAGCGCACCGCCTTCCTGCACGTGGCCGACATCGTGGCGCCGTTCACGCCGGGTTCTCGGCCCAGCGCACCGGCGCCGGAGCGCGACCACCGCAACGGCGGGCCGATGGTGCCCATCGAGAAGCAGGTGTTCGAGGGCCAGTCGCTGCTGGTTCAGGTCATCAAGGACCCCATCGGCACCAAGGGCGCGCGGCTTTCCACCCAGATCAGCATCGCCGGGCGGCTGCTGGTGTTTCTCCCGCAGGACAACCACATCGGCGTGTCGCAGAAGATCCCGGCGGAGCAGCGCGAGTCGCTGCGCAGCCGGATGCTGGCGCTGATCGAGGCAGCGGCGGCTGCCGACAGCGGCGGCGTGGTGCCGGCCAACACGGGCGGCTTCATCCTGCGCACCAACGGTGAGGATTCGAGCGACGCCGAGCTGGCCGAGGACATCGCCTACCTGCGCAAGACCTGGTCGCGCATCCGCGAGGCCTCGATGCGCATGCCGCCGATGTCGCTGCTGCACCAGGACCTGAGCCTGCTGCAGCGCGTACTGCGCGACATGACCGGCGAGGAGACGCAGACCATCCGCATCGACTCGCGCGAGCAGTTCGACGTGCTGCTGAAGTTCGGCCTCGAATTCATGCCCAAGGCGGCCGGCAAGCTGCAGCACTACAAGGGCGAGCGGCCGATCTTCGACTTGTATTCGGTCGACGAGGAAATCGCGAAGGCGCTGGGTCGGCGCGTCGACCTCAAGTCGGGCGGCTACCTCGTGGTCGACCAGACCGAGGCGCTGACCACGGTGGACGTGAACACCGGCGGCTTCGTCGGCGCGCGCAACTTCGACGACACCATCTTCAAGACCAACCTCGAGGCGGCGCAGGCCATCGCGCGCCAACTGCGGCTGCGCAACCTGGGCGGGATCATCATCGTCGACTTCATCGACATGGGCCGCGACGACCACCGCGAGCAGGTGCTGGCGGAGTTCCGCAAGCAGCTCGCGCGCGACCGCGTGAAGACCACGGCGGGCGGCTTCTCGCAGCTGGGGCTGGTGGAAATGACGCGAAAGCGCACGCGCGAGTCGCTGGCGCACATGCTTTGCGAGCCCTGCATCGCCTGTGGCGGGCAGGGCATCGTGAAGACCGCGCGCAGCGTGGCCTACGACGTGATGCGCGAGATCCTGCGCGAGGCGCGGCAGTTCACGCCGCGCGAGTTCCGCATCGTGTCGTCGCCGCAGGTGATCGAACTTTTCCTCGACGAGGAGAGCCAGCACCTGGCGGGGCTGAGCGATTTCATCGGCAAGCCGATCTCGCTGCAGGCCGAGCCGGCGATCGGGCAGGGGCAGTACGACATCGTGCTGCTCTGAGGCAGCACGAGCTGCCCGTCAGAGCGTCGGATCCTGCCCCGGCGAGGCGCTGCGCATCGCCAGCGTCTGCAGTCGTGCATAGAGCCCGTCGAGCGCCATGAGCTGCTCGTGGCTGCCTTGCTCGGCGATGCGGCCCTGTTCCATCACGATGATCCGGTCGGCGTGCTGGATGGTCGAGAGGCGGTGCGCCACGATCAGCGTGGTGCGGTTCTGCATCAGGCGCTGAAGGGCGTCCTGCACAAGCCGTTCGGATTCGGTGTCGAGCGCCGAGGTGGCCTCGTCGAGCAGCAGCACTGGCGCGTTCTTGTAGAGCGCGCGGGCAATGGCGAGGCGCTGGCGCTGGCCGCCGGAGAGTTGGGTGGCGTTGTGGCCCAGCACCGTGTCGAGGCCCTGGGGCAGGCTCTCGACGTGCGCGCTCAGGTTGGCCGCTGCTATGCACTCCATCACGCGCTCGCGGTCGATCTCGGCGCCCAGCGCCACGTTGGCCGCCAGTGTCTCGTTGAGCATCACCACGTCCTGGCTCACCATCGCGAACTGGGCGCGCAGGCTCTTGAGCTGCCATTCGCTGGTGTCGTGGCCGTCCAGCAGCACCTGGCCGCTGCTGGGCTGCACGAAGCGCGGCAGCAGGTTGACCAGCGTGGTCTTGCCCGAACCCGAAGGGCCGACGAAGGCCACCACCTGGCCGGGTTCGATGGTCAGGCTCACGCCGTCGAGCGCGCGCTGCTCGTCGTCGCCGCGGTAGCTGACCCGCACGTTGCGCAGCTCGATGCGGCCCTGGGCATGCTCGATGCTGAACGTGCCCTGAGACTCGGGCGCCACGTCGTCGATCAGGATCAGCCCGCGTTCCAGCGCGGCGAGGCCGCGCGTGATCGGGCCGGCCACCTCGGCAAGGCGGCGGATGGGCGCGATCAGCATCAGCATGGCCGTGATGTAGGCGACGAAGCCGCCCACGGTGAAGCCCTGCTTGCCGCTTTGCCAGAGCGCGATCATCACCACCACCGAGAGCGCCAGCGAGGCCATCATCTGCGTGAGCGGCGTCGTGGCCGCTTGCGCGATGGTCGATTTCACGGCCAGCCGGTTCAGGCGCTGGCTCAGCTGCTCGAAGCGGCGGCCCTGTGCGCCTTCCGCGCCATGCAGCCGCACCACGCGGTGGGCGAGCACGTTTTCCTCGACCACGTAGGCCAGCTCGTCGGTGGCCTGCTGGCCCTGCTGGGTCAGACGGTAGAGCCGCTTGGAGAACACCTTCATGATCCAGGAGATGCTGGGCACCAGGAAGGCGACGATGAGAGTGAGCTTCCAGTTCAGGTAGATCAGGTAGCCCAGCAGGGCAACCAGCGTGAAGCCGTCGCGCGAGAGGCCGAGCAATGCCTGCACCAGCAGCATCGCGCCGGTCTGCACTTCATAGACCACCGTGTTCGACAAGGCGCTGGCCGATTGCCGTGCGAACAGCGCGAGCTCGGCGCCGAGCAGCCGCTCGAACAGCACGCGACGCAGCTTCTGCATGCCTTCGTTGGCGATGCGCGAGAGCGCGTACTGGGAAATGAACTGTGCGATGCCGCGCACCGCGAACAGCAGCAGCACGGCGGCGGGAACGAACCACAGCGGCATCTCGCCGCGCGTGAAGCCCCGATCGAGCAGGGGCTTCAGCAGAGCAGCCATCAGCGGCTCCGTGATGGCTGCCAGCAGTGCCCCGCTCAATCCGAGAGCCCACCATTGGCGGGAGCCGCCGAACCAGGTCATGAGTCGCGCCAGACGGCGCATCAGGGGAGGGCGTGCGTTCTCGCCGCCGGGGGATGCTTGCATGGCGGCGGATTCTACGGGGCCCCTCGTGCGGGGCCTGCCGCAGCCGCGCCTGTAGGACTGCGCTGACGGATAAACGTTTTGTGACGGCGGGCCCAAGCCAGTGTGTAACATGTGGCCCGTTGAAGCAGGGGAGAACTTTTCACCCCGAAACCTCTCCGAACCGCATGAACAAGCCGTTGCCAGCTCAAATTCCAACTCCTTCTTCATCGCTATTTGCACGCCGCACCGTCATAGCGGCCCTCGCTGCCACCCCCATGATTCCCGCTCTGGCCCAGTTCCGGGTCGAGGTTTCCGGGGTGGGGCTCACGCAGTTGCCGATCGCGCTCGTTCCGTTCAAGGGACAGGAATCCTCCCCGCAGAAGATCTCCGACATCGTCCAGGCCGACCTGGAGCGCAGCGGCCAGTTCCGTGGCGTCGATGCTTCGGGCCAGGCTCTCGACGAGGCATCGCGCCCCGATCTTTCCCTGTGGCGCCAGCGCACGGCCGATTCGCTCGTGGTCGGCAGCGTCACGCGTCTGGCCGACGGCCGCTTCGACGTGCGTTTCCGCCTGTGGGACGTGGTGAAGGGCCAAGATCTGGGTGGTCAGAGCTACACCGTTCCCCAGGGCGACCTGCGCCTGGCTTCGCACCGCATCGCCGACTACGTGTACGAGAAGCTGACCGGCGAAAAGGGCATCTTCTCGACCCGCATTGCCTACGTCACGAAGGCCGGCAGCCGCTACTCGCTGTGGGTGGCCGACGCCGACGGCGAGAACGCCCAGGCCGCACTCGCCAGCCCCGAACCCATCATCTCTCCGTGCTGGTCGTCCAACGGCCAGCAACTGGCCTACGTGTCCTTCGAGTCGCGCAAGCCCGTGGTGTACGTGCACAACGTGGCCACCGGCCAGCGTCGCCTGCTCGCGAACTTCAAGGGTTCGAACAGCGCTCCGGCATGGGCGCCCGACGGCAACTCGCTCGCCGTCACGCTCAGCCGCGATGGCGGCTCGCAGCTTTTCTCCATTCCGGCCAGCGGCGGCGAACCGCGCCGCCTGACCCAGAGCTCCAGCATCGACACCGAGCCGGTGTATTCAGCCGACGGCGGCACGATCTACTTCGTGAGCGACCGCGGCGGTGCTCCCCAGATCTACAAGATGAGCGCCGGCGGCGGCAGTCCGACCCGGGTGACCTTCAGCGGCACCTACAACATCTCTCCGTCTGTCAGCGGCGATGGCCGGTGGTTGGCCTACATCTCGCGAGTGGGCGGCGCCTTCAAACTCCACGTGATGGAGTTGGCAACCGGCAACGTCAGCGCGATCACCGACACCTCCGCGGACGAAAGTCCGAGTTTTGCTCCGAACAGCAAGCTGATCGTCTACGCAACGCAGTTGCAGGGCCGCGAAGCCCTGATGACGACCACGCTCGATGGAAAAATAAAGGCACGACTGGCGGGACAGGCGGGAGACATCAGGGAACCGGACTGGGGTCCGTTTCAAAAGCAATGACTAAGGTTTATTTGAGGAGTTTTCAAAAATGTTGAAACGTACGATCTATTCGCTGGCCATCGTGGCTCTCATCGCCGGTTGCTCGTCGGGCACCAAGCTCAACGAAACGCCGGTGACCGACCGTTCCGGCACCGCCGGCGGCCAGCAGGGCGCCAGCACCGTGGCTCCTGTCACCATCGATCCGACCGCAGGCACCGCGCAGGGTCCGGTGGGCGTGGCGCGCATCGTGTATTTCGACTACGACAGCTACACGGTCAAGCCCGAGTTCCAGTCGGTGATCGACGGCCACGCCAGGTTCCTGAAGGCCAACCCGCAGCGTCGCATCTCCATCGAAGGCCACACCGACGAACGCGGCGGCCGCGAGTACAACCTTGCGCTGGGCCAGAAGCGTTCCGAAGCCGTGCGTCGCGCGCTGACCCTGCTTGGCGTGAACGACAACCAGATCGAGGCCGTGAGCTTCGGCAAGGAAAAGCCTGCCGTCACCGGCTCCGGTGAAGAAGTCTGGGCGCAGAACCGTCGCGCCGAAATCCGCTACACCCGGTGATGCCACGCGTCATGCTGAGAGGCGCGGCGCTGGCCGCTGCCTTGCTTTGCGTCTCGGCGGCGTCGCAGGCCGCGCTGTTCGAGGATGACGAGGCTCGCCGCGCCATCCTCGACCTGCGCCAGCGCGTCGAGGCCATGCGCCAGCAGACCGACCAGCGGCTGACCGACGAAAACGGCCAGCTGCGCCGCAGCCTGCTCGACCTGCAGAACCAGATCGAGCAGATGCGAGGCGACCTGGCTCGCATGACCGGCCAGAACGAGCAGCTCACCCGCACGCTGAGCGAAATGCAGTCGCGCCAGACCACCATCGACGACAAGCTCAAGCAGAGCGAGCCTTCGAAGGTGTCGGTGGACGGCCGTGAGTTCAATGCCGACCCGAAGGAAAAGGCCGACTTCGAGGCCGCCCTCGGCGTGTTCCGCTCGGGCCAGTTCGCGCAGGCGCAGACCGCGTTCGCCGAATTCGTCAAGCGCTACCCGCAAAGCGGCTACAACGCCTCGGCGCTGTTCTGGCTGGGCAATGCGCAATACGCCACGCGCAACTACAACGAGGCCATCGCGAACTTCCGCTCCATGCTCTCGCTCGCGCCCGACCATGCCAAGGCCCCCGAGGCCGTGCTGTCGATCGCGAACTGCCAGATCGAGCTGAAGGACACGCGCGCCGCGCGCCGCACGCTGGAAGACCTGACCAAGGCCTACCCGCAGTCGGAAGCCGCGCAGGCCGGCCGCGAACGTCTCTCGCGCCTGCGCTGATGCGGGCGGAGCATTCCGCTTGAGCACCATCATCGCCAACGCGTCCATCACCACTCTTCCTCCAGCCGCCGCGGATGTCGTCACCGACACCGCGGCGCCCGACTTTGCGCGCCGCTTCGGCGGGCTCGAGCGGCTGTACGGCGTGGCCGGCGCCGCGCGCATCCGTAATGCGCACGTGCTGGTCGTCGGCATCGGCGGCGTGGGCTCGTGGGCCGTCGAGGCGCTGGCGCGCAGCGGAGTGGGGCGGCTGACCATGATCGACCTCGATCACGTGTCGGAGTCGAACATCAACCGCCAGATCCATGCGCTCGACGCGACCGTGGGGCAGGCCAAGGTCGAAGCCATGCGCGATCGCATCGCGCAGATCAACCCCGAGTGCAAGGTGCAGGCCATCGACGATTTCGTCGAGCCCGGCAACTGGCTTTCGCTCCTCGAGGCTGCGCAGGCTGCGAACAGACCGGCAACGGCCGTCATCGACGCCTGCGACCAGGTGAAGGCAAAGGTGGCCATGGCGGCATGGGCACGCGCGTCCCGCAGCAGCTTCATCACGGTCGGCGCGGCGGGCGGCAAGCGGCAGGCGCACAAGGTCGACATCGAAGACCTGTCGCTGGTCACGCACGACCCGCTGCTGGCCCAGCTCCGCCAGCGCTTGCGCAAGGAGCACGGCGCCCCGCGCGAGGGCCGCAAGATCGGCGTCGCCTGCGTGTTCAGCCGCGAGAGCGTGGCACCGCCGGATGCCTCGTGCGCCATCGAAAGCGGCGACGGTTCGCTCAACTGCCACGGCTACGGATCGGTGGTCAGCGTGACCGCGACTTTCGGTCAATGCGCGGCAGGTTGGGTTCTGGACAAAATCGCGTCCAACGTCGCGCTATAATCTTTGGCTTTGCCGGATATCACTTCCGGTAAAAAGCAAAAAATGGTTCCGGGACGTTAGCTCAGTTGGTAGAGCAGCGGACTTTTAATCCGTTGGTCACTGGTTCGAATCCAGTACGTCCTACCAGACCCCTTTCAAAATCCTCAAGTGCCTGTGGCGCTTGAGGATTTTTTCATGGTCGATGTGAAATCCGGGGCGAGTTGCGAGCCCGCGCAGTGGAGCAGCCCATGTCAGGACACGACAGTGATACTCGCGGTTGATGTCGACTACCAGGGAGCCGGCGGTGTCGCTGCCGGCGTGCTGCTTCGAAACTGGAGCGATGCTGTTGCGGCGCGAGAGATCGTCGTTCGCATTCCTGCCGTCGCCGAGTATGTTCCCGGCGAGTTTTTCCGGCGCGAGCTGCCGTGCATCGAGGCTGTGCTGAAGGAAGTCCGCGAGCCCCTCGAATGCATCGTCGTCGACGGCTATGTGACTCTCGGCGATCCGCCGCGGGATGGCCTCGGTGCCGCGCTCTGGAACAAATTGGAGCGAGCGGTACCGGTCGTCGGCGTGGCGAAGACGAAGTACCTCGGTGTTCCGCTGGAGGCCTTCCTTTTTCGCGGGGGCAGCAGCCGGCCGCTCTTCGTCACGGCGGCCGGAATGACCTGCGACGAAGCGAAGCGCCGGGTGTTGTCGATGGCGGGAAAGCACAGGCTGCCGGACATGCTCAAGCATGTCGACGGAGTGGCTCGAAGAGGCATGGGGTCCGATCCTGCTCAGGCGGCAGGCTAGGCGATCAGCTGCTCAGTCTCCACATCGAAGAAAACCACCTTCGCCAGATCGACAGAAAACCGGGCCCGAGCACCAGCCGACAGCGCCACATCCGGCGGCAGGCGCGCCGTGAAGTCATGCCCGTCGATGTCCAGCAGCACCAGCGTGTCCGCGCCGGTTGGTTCGACCACCTGCACACGCGCTTCCAGATGGCAATGCGAGGGGCCGGGCTCCATGCTCTCGGCGGCCAGGTCCACGGCCTCGGCTCGCAGTCCGACGATCACGTCCCGCCCGGCCAGTACGACCTGCGGCACCGAGGACAACACACCCGGCGGCAGCTTGATCGCGGTAGCCCCGACACCGCCATCGCCGCCCACCAGCCGCAGCTCCCCATGCCGCTCGCTCGCCATCCGCATCTTCAGCAGGTTCATCCGCGGCGACCCCATGAAGCTCGCCACGAAGGTATTCGCCGGCCGGTTGTAGACCTCGTGCGGCGTACCCAACTGCTGCAGCACGCCGCCCTTCATCACCGCGATGCGCGTGGCCAGCGTCATGGCCTCGATCTGGTCGTGCGTGACGTAGACGATGGTGGCGTTGAGCCGCTGGTGCAGCTTCTTGATCTCGGTGCGCATGTCCAGCCTGAGCTGCGCGTCGAGGTTGGACAGCGGCTCGTCGAACAGATAGAGCTGCGGCTCGCGCGCCAGCGCACGCCCGATCGCCACGCGCTGGCGCTGGCCACCGGAGAGCTGGCGCGGCTTGCGGTCCATCAGGTGGCCGATCTGCAGCAGCTCGCCGACCTTCTTCACACGCTCGGCGCGCGTGGCCTTGTCGACCTTGCGCATCTCCAGCGGAAACTCGATGTTCTTCGCCACCGTCATGTTGGGGTAGAGCGCGTACGACTGGAAAACCATCGAGATGTTGCGTTCGGCCGGTGCTGCGCGCGTGATGTCGCCGCCGTTGAGCTGCAGCCGGCCTTCGGTGGGCTCTTCCAGCCCTGCGATGATGTTCATCAGCGTACTCTTGCCGCAGCCCGAGGGGCCGACGAGCACGAGGAACTCACCGTCTTCCAGCGCGATGGAGATGTCGTGCAGGATATGTACAGGGCCGAAGCTCTTGCGGATGCCAATCAAGTCCAGGGATGCCATTCACTACCTAACAAGCTAACTAGCCTTTGACCGAGCCGGCCATGAGGCCGCGCACGAAGTACTTGCCGGAAACCAGATACACGATGAGCGTCGGCAGCGCCGCGATGAAGGCGCCTGCGAAGTGCACGTTGTATTCCTTCACCCCCGTGGAACTGTTGACGAGGTTGTTCAGCGCCACGGTGATGGGAAACGAGCTGTAGTCGCTGAACGAGGCCCCGAAGAGGAACTCGTTCCAGATATTGGTGAACTGCCAGATCACGGTCACCATGATGATCGGCGTGCTGTTGGGCAGCAGGATGCGCCACAGCACGCCGAAGAAGCCCGCGCCGTCCATGCGCGCCGAGCGCACCAGCTCCTGCGGAAACGCGGCGTAGTAGTTGCGGAAGAAGAGGGTGGTGAAGCCGATGCCGTACACCGTGTTGACGAACACCAGCCCCGTCACCGTGCCCGCGATGCCCAGCAGGCCCAGCGTCTTGGCCATCGGGATCAGCACGATCTGGAACGGGATGAACACCGAGAACAGCATCGCCGCGAACAGCAGGTGCGCGCCGCGCACCCTGAACTGCGTGAGGATGTAGCCGTTCACCGCGCCGATCAGCGTCGACAGCACCACGCCCGGCACCACCAACAGGAACGAGTTGATGAAGTAGGGCTTGAGCCCCGTGGGCTGCACGCCGATCTGCGCGGTGCTCCAGGCGGCGCGCCAGGGCGCGAGGGTCCAGTCGACCGGCAGCGTCATCAGGTTGCCGTTGCGGATCTCCTCCAGCGGCTTCAGCGAGTTGACGACCATCACGTACACCGGCATCAGGAACACCAGCGCCATCACGGCCAGCAGCGCGTAGAGCGCAAGGCGCAGGCTTCGCTCAGCCATTGTTTTTCGCTCCCCGCATCTCGCGCAGCAGGTAGGGCACGACCACGACGCTGATCGCAATCAGCATCAGCACCGAGCTCGCCGCGCCCACCGCCATCTCGTTGCGCGCGAAGGTGTACTGGTACATGAAGACCGAGGGCAGCCAGGTCGAGCGGCCCGGGCCGCCGTTGGTCAGCGCGATGACCAGGTCGTAGGACTTGATCGCCATGTGCGCCAGGATCACGAAGGCCGAGACGAACACCGGCCCCAGCTGCGGAATCACGATGCGCGCGTAGATCTGCCAGGTGCGCGCGCCGTCGACGCGCGCGGCGCTGATCTGCTCGCTGTCCACGCCGCGCAGGCCGGCCAGGAACATCGCCATCACGAAGCCGGAGGTCTGCCACACGGCGGCGATGACCACGCAGTAGATGGCCATGTCGCCGTCCTTGATCCAGCCGAAGGAGAAGCTGCTCCAGCCCAGGCTCTGCAGCGTGTGCTCCAGGCCGACGCCGGGGTCGAGCAGCCATTTCCAGGCCGTGCCGGTGACGATCAGCGAGAGCGCCATCGGGTAGAGGAAGACGGAGCGCAGCACGCCCTCGGCGCGGATCTTCTGGTCGATGAGGATCGCCAGCGCCAGCCCCAGCACCATCGCGATGACGATGTAGAGGCCGGCGAACACCGCGAGGTTGCGCAGCGACACCTCCCAGTTCTCCAGCCCGAGCAGTCGTTCGTAGTTCGCCGTGCCTGCCCACTCGGCGGTGGGCAGCATGGTCGACGCCGTGAACGACAGGTACACCGTGAACATGATGTACCCGTACACGCAGACCAGCACGAGCAGGGCGCTGGGGCTCAGCAGGAGCCGGGGGAGCAGGTTGTTGTGAGCTTTCAAGAGCGGCAGGGATCAGTTCTTTGCCGCCGATGCCAGCGCCGCCACTGCCTTCTTGTCGTCGAGCTGCCCGTTGAAGTGCCGCGTGATCACGTCGTAGAACGCGTTCTTGATCGAAGCCGGCACCGCGTGCCCGTGCGCCATGGAGCCGACCAGCGTGTTGCCCTGGCTGGCCTCGGCCACGTCCTTGATCGCCTTCTTGCCGCAGGCATCGAAGGCGGTGTCCGGCACGTCGGTGCGCGCAGGCGCCGAGCCCTTCACCACGTTGAAGGCCGACTGGAAGCCCGGCTCCATGATCGCGGCGGCCAGCTTCTGTTGCGCGGCCTCCTTGTCGGCGTCCTTCATCTTGAACATCACGAACTGGTCGGTGTTGAAGGTGACCACGCCCTGCGTGCCCGGAAAGCGGAAGCAGGCGAAGTCCTTGCCCGGCGTTTGCTTGGCGTTGAAGAACTCGCCCTTGGCCCAGTCGCCCATCACCTGGAAGCCGGCCTTGCCGCCGATCACCATGCCCGAGGCCACGTTCCAGTCGCGGCCCGAGAAGTCCTTGTCGACCAGCTTGCGCAGCTGGCTCATGCGCTGGAACACCTTCTCCGTGGTCGGCGAGGCGATGGTCTTGCCGTCGAGCTCGATGAAGACCTTGCGGTAATAGTCGATGCCGCCGGTCGACAGCGCCACGCTCTCGAACAGCGTCGCGTCCTGCCACGGCTGGCCGCCGTGGGCGATGGCGATGAAGCCTGCCTTCTGCACCTTCTCGGCGGCGGCGATGAACTCGTCCCAGGTCTTCGGCTCGGCCGTCACGCCGGCCTTGGCCAGCACCGCCTGGTTGGCCCACACCCAGTTGGTCGAGTGGATGTTGACGGGTGCGGCGATCCACTTGCCGTTGAACTTCGAGAACTTCTGCAGCGCGGGGGGCACCACCTTGTCCCAGCCGCCTTTCTGGGCGAGCGCGTTGAGGTCGGCCACCACGCCCTGCTTGCCCCAGTCGAGGATGTCGAAGCCCAACATCTGCGAAGCGGTGGGCGGGTTGCCCGAGGTCACGCGCGCCCGCAGCGCGGTCATGGCGGCTTCGCCGCTGCCGCCGGCCACGGGCATGTCGTTCCATTTCACGCCTTGCTTCTCGAGGTTGCCCTTGAGCACGTTGAGCGCGCCGGCCTCGCCGCCGGAGGTCCACCAGTGCAGGACTTCCACGCTCTGCTGCTGGGCAATGGCGGCGCCGCTTCCCATGGCGAGGCACAGGGCGGCAATGGCGAATCGGGATGTGTTCATCTGCTTGTCTCTTCTGTTGTCTGGATTGCCGGATTCCGGAGCCGGCGGCAGTTTAGGCAGCCCCTTCGGGGCCGCGCGCTGTGATTTCCCGGACGAAACACAGCGTTGCGAGCGCAACAAGAGCGCCGCCAGGAGGGCGTGCGGGATCGCCATTCGCCCGCTCACTCCCACCAGGCTTCCATCTGGATGCCGAAGATGGTCGCGCTGCGCCGCCCGTTGGCCCCGAAGGTGCCGGCGTTGGCGTCGGCCGCGGCCTTGTTCCAGCTCGCGCGCGTGGCGTAGAGGCGGAATTCGGGCCGGGTCCAGAAGTCGGTATTCGGCGAGAAGGCCACGGCGATCGTGCCCTTGTTCAGCGTCTGCTTCGGCTGGCCGTCGGTGCTGCGGCGCGTCGTGCCCAGTTCGGCCAGCAGCTTGGTGTACTTGGCGATGCCGTACGACAGCCGCCCGCCGAGAGTGAAGTCGCGCGTCTCGGGGCCGTTGTCGGGCCGCGTGGTCTGGTAGCCGATCAGCGTCTGGCCGCCGAAGCGGCCGATCTGGAAGTCCATCGAGTCGAGGATGCGGCGCTGCTTCGCGCCGGGCTGCGGCGTGATTACCGTGCGCTCGACCAGCGGCGCGAACAGGAAGGCGTCCGACTGGCCGATGCCCGCCGGCAGCAGGAAGCCGGTGGTGGTCGTGCTGTTGTCCAGGTTGTAGAACTTGCCGCTGAGCGACGAATGCCCGTTGGAAGCCTGCGCGATGAAGATGTTGTTCAGCCCCGGCAGCAGGAAGTTCTTCTGCACGTGCATCAGGCCGAGCGCGCCGCCGTCCTTGCCCTTGGCGAAGTCGCCCGAGATCAGCCCGCCCGTGATGGTGAGCTTGCCGCCCGGGTTGGTCGGGATGTCGCGCCACTGCACGTTGATGCGCTTGGCGTTGTTGGGGTTGCCGCTCTTGTTGTCGACCGAGTCGGCGGTGTGCACCGCCACGTTGAGCCGCCCGAGGCCGCCCAGCGGGATGTCGTCGATGCCGGCACCGTAGTTGTCGCCGTCTTCCACCACCCACTTGTCGACGATGTGAACGTCCTGCACGCGGTGGTAGCGCTGGCCGGCCCACAGCGTGGCGCTGTTGCCGAAGATGCCGCTGAGCGAGAAGTACGCCTGCGCGGTGCCGCTCTTGCCGTTGTAGATGGTGGGCATGTAGAACACGCCCCACTTGATGCCGTCGCCGAGGTCGAAGCGCTTGCCGATGCCGAACTCGAGGTAGTTGTCGCCCTCGTTGCCCAGACGGTACTTCTGCAGGTCGCCGCCGAGCGAATAGCCGCCCTTGGGCTTGCCCTTGCCCGAGCTGTAGAAGCCGCCGCGCCCGTAGCCCCAGAACTCCAGGCCGGTGGCGTCGTTGACCTTCTTGACGAAGTCCTTGGTGGGGTCGGACTTCACCTCGGCCTCGGGTGGCGCGTCCGTCGGTGTGTCGGCGGACTGGGCATGGGCCAGTCCGTGCATGCCTGCGAGCAGCACGACGGCCGCGGCGGTGATCCGGTTCAGCTTGGGTTTCACGGGGAGTCTCCTTGGTCAGGGTGGTTGTTGTGAAGGCGTGAAAAGAAAGAAGAAAAAGCCCGTCCGCCCGCTTCGGACAAAAGCGGTCCCGCGCCGGTCGAAGCCGGCGGTGTCGCGTTCAGGCGCGTTCGGACGGAAGGAGGGGAAGGGGGAGGCGGGGCGCGCTATCGCTTCATCGGGCGACAGGCAGGGCGTGCGCAGAGCACGCGGCGTTCGTGATGAAAGAAGGGACGCACAGCGACATGGCGAGAGAGCCCGCGTTCAGGCATTCGCCGGTCGTGCATGCAAGTCGCTGCCATGTGCTGTGTCTCCTCTTGTTGTGCTGCGTGAACCGTGTCTCTCGTTGTCGGAAGGCCGGCCTCCCGAGGGGCCCGACGTGTGACGGCACGCAGTGTAGGAGCGGGGTTTCGCGCGGCGATCTTGTGATTTCCCGGACGAAACACAGCGTTGGCAGCGCAAAAAACGCCGGGGTGAAGGGCCCCGGCGCAGCGGCAGAAAGAGCCTCAGCCGCTGGTGCTGGCCCGCACGATCAGCTCGACAGGCAGGGTGTTGAGCCGGGGCATCGAGGCGCCCTGCAGCACGAGCTCGACGCCGAAGCGGCCGAGCTCCTGCCGGTCCACGCGCAGGGTCGTGATCGGCGGATCGGCCTGCGCGGCGGCGAGGGTGTCGTCGAAGCCGACGATGGCGATGTCGCCCGGCACCGAGAGGCCCGCCTGCCTGCAGGTGCGCAGCGCCGCCAGCGCCGCGGCGTCGTTGTACGCGAATACCGCATCGGGCGGCTTGCGCAGTCGCAGCAGCTGCTGCATTGCGGCCGATGCGCCCAGGTCGTGCAGCTGCCCGGTGGGCGCCACAACCTCCAGCTCGGGGTCGGCGAGGATGCCGGCCTCGAACAGCGCGCGGCGATAGCCTTGCGCGCGCTCCAGGATGCTCACGTGCGCCAGCGAACCCGAGATGTACGCGACGCGCTTGCGCCCCATGTCCAGCAGGTGCCGCGTGGCCATGTAGCCGCCCACCGCGTTGTCTGGGTTCACGGACGGGAGGTCGCCCTGCGAGAAGTCGATCAGCGCGATCGGCAGGTCGAGGCCCGCCACCATGTCGAGCACCTCGCTCTCGAAGTAGCCGGCCGCGAGGATCATGTCGGGCTCGTGCATGCGCAGCTGCTCGCGGATGGGGTCGGTGGGCCCGCATGTCAGCAGCGTGGGCACGATGCCGAACCTGCGGCACGCCTCCTCGACGCCGTGCAGCACGTCGGAGAAGAAGGGGTTGGTCGAGAAGTGGCTGTGCTGCCTGTGCACCATGAAGGCCAGCTGCTTTGCCTTGGCGTCGCGCAGGCGCGCCGCGTTGTAGCCGATGTCGCGGGCCACCTGCCGGATCATGCGGCGCGTCTCGTCGGAGAGGCCGCGCTGGTTCTTCAATGCGCGCGATACGGTGCTGATGGAGACGCCGGAGGCCTCGGCCACATCGCGGATGGTTACGGGCATGTAGCTCCTTGGGATGAACTGTCGCGGTGAGGAAGGGCGTCATTTTCATGGTGGCGGAGCGGCGTTGTCGAGGCACTGCTGCACGCGCGAGGCCGCTGCCCGAAAGGGGAAGCGCGCTGATTTGTTTCCCTGCCAACGCCGTGTTTCGTCCGGGAAATCACAAGACCGCCGGCGTGGAGGCCGTACATACACTGCGCCCGTTCGGCGCCCCGGCGACAGCGGGCGATGTACAGGCAACAGGGAGACATACGACATGGAAAAGAAGATCTCGTACGGCAGGACCATGGCCGCGGGCATGGTGGCCGCGTCGGTGCTGTGGGGCTGCGGCGGTGGCGGCTCTGGTGGCTTCTCGGTGCCGCCGGGCCCGACAGCGACGGCCACGACAACCACGACCGCTCCCACGCCCCCGGCAGATGGCGGCGCCGACACCGGAACCACCCCGCGCCCCGACGGCGGCACGACCACGCCGGTGCCCGGGCAGGAGAAGCGCGTCGACATCGCGCTCACGGAGCACGTCGACCTGTTCGTCGGAACGAAGATCTCCAACACCGGAAGCGGCCACTCGGGCAACGTCAATCCCGGCGCGCAGGCGCCGTTCGGCATGGTGAGCTTCGGCCCCGATACCCGGGGCAGCGGATCGCCCTGGGGCTACGGCTCGGGCGGCTACTACTACGACGACACGGCCATCCGCTACTTCAGCATGACCCACCTCAACGGCCCCGGCTGCCGGGGGCAGGGTGCGGTGGCCATCCTGCCGAACGACGCCGGCACCGGCATTCCCTCGGGCGGCCTCGCCTACGCAAAGGCGAACCAGTCGGCCAGCCCCGGCTACTACAAGGTGAAGTTCAACAACGGCATCACCAGCGAGCTGACCGCGACGACGCGCACCGGCATGGCCAGGTTCAGCTACGCGGACAAGAGCAAGGCCTTTCTCGTCATCGACTCCGCCCGCAACAACCCGAACCAGAACGGCGTCTCCTACACCGGCCTGACGAACGTCGCGCTGGCTGCCGACCGCAAGTCGGTCACCGGCACCGCGGTCGCCAACGAGTTCTGCGGCGGCACGTGGAAGCAGCCCGTGTACTACTACGCGACCTTCGACAAGCCGCTGAAGCCGGCCTCCGCCGTCTCGGGAAAGGCGGCGGTCCTGCAGTTCGACCTGGCCGATGCCGACCTCACGGTGCAGGTGAGGGTGGGCATCTCCTCGGTCAGCACCGACAACGCGAAGAAGAACCTCGAAGCCGAGAACCTCGACGCCTCCTTCGACACGGTGAAGGCGGCCGCCGCGGCCGACTGGAACAACCGCCTCAACGTCGTGCAGCTCGATCTCGCGAAGAAGGGCGAGATCGACAAGCTCGACGTGAAGAAGCAGGACGACGCCAGGACGCAGCTGAAGAAGTTCTACACGGCCCTCTATCGCGTCTACAGCGGCCCGACCGTCTACAGCGACGTCAACGGCGACTACCGCAGCATGAAGCAGGTGGATCTTTCGCAGTCGGGCAACGTGCTGCCGACCCGGACGACCGAGAACGTCGCGAACTACAAGTTCAAGATCGACGGCAAGGACGCCGGCTACAAGACGCACTACAGCGGCTTCTCGATGTGGGACACCTACCGCAGCCAGGCCCAGCTGCTGGCCCTGATCGCACCCGACGAGGCCAGCGAGATGATGCAGTCGCTGGTGGCCGACGCGCAGCAGTGCGGCGCCTTCCCGCACTGGGTGGACGGCAGCGAAGACACCACGCCGATGAACGGCGACCACGCGCCCACCGTCGTCGCCGGCTCCTACGTCTTCGGCGCGCGCAAGTTCGACCTCGACATGGCGCGCAAGTACATGCTGCAGGCCGTCACCAACCCCAAGGGCCAGTGCAACGACAAGTTCTCCATCGGCAAGCCCGGCGACAGCCTGGCCGACTACATGAGCCTCGGCTGGATTCCCTCCGACAGGGGCTACGACAACCCCTCGTCGACCACGCTGGAGGCCATCACCACCGACCGTTCCGTCGGCGCCTTCCTCGATGCGCTGCCCGCCACCAGGGCCACGGACAAGAGCGTGATCGACACGGTGTTCAAGCGCGCGGGCAACTGGCAGAACATCTTCGACGACAGCAGCAAGACCCTGAAGTCGAAGACCGCCGCGGGCGACTGGAGCGACGGCGTCTTCCACGAATCGACCGAGGCCAACTACCTGTGGACCTTCGCGTACGACTGGACCCTGCTCGCCAAGAAGCTGGGTGGCAAGGACGGCACGCTGGACCGCCTCGCAAGGCTGTTCTCGCTCGACGCGGTCGACCCGTTCAACGGCACCGAGCCCAGCGGCCAGGACCTGAATGGCGGCGAGGGCTCCGACGGCTACTACATCGGCAACGAGCCGGCGTTCCAGACGCCGTGGGCCTACAACTGGATCGGCTCCGCGAAGTACGCGCAGTACATCATCCCCGTCATCATGCGGAAGAACTTCAGCATCGATCCGGCCGGCCTGCCGGGCAACGACGACATGGGCGCGACTTCGGGCTGGTACGTGTGGGCTGCGATGGGCCTGTACCCGGTGATTCCGTCTGCGCCGGGGCTGGCGGTTTCCACGCCGCAGTTCTCGGGCATGGATCTCTGGCTGGGCAACGGAAAGAAGCTGCGGATCGAGGCCGACAGGCAGGCGCTGATCGACAACGTGCGCTACATCGGCGAGATGAAGTTCAACGGCACGACCTACGCGGGTTCATGGCTGCCGCTCGACAGGATCAAGGACGGCGGAACGCTTTCCTTCAAGCTGTCGACCACGCCCACCGACTGGGCCTCCGACCCCGCGCTGGCGCCGCCTTCCGGCCCGGCAGCGGACTACACCAAGGCAACCGCCGCGGGTGCGATGTGAGCGGCCGGACGAGGTTCGCGGGCAGGGCTGCCCGGGCCGCCGCATGGATCGTCGCGGCGTCGCTGTGGGGGTGTGGAGGAGGCGGCTCCGGCGGCGGCTTCTCCATGCCGCTGCCCCAGGGCGGTGGGGCAACCGGCGACCAGCAACCGGTTGCGGACACGAACACGGGAGCGCCGCCTGCACCGGGTACGAGCGACACAGGCGTCGTCGCAGCCCGCGCGAAGCAGGACCTGGCGAAATACGTCAACACCTTGCGCGGCTCGCACTCCAACGCCTACATCTACGACGGCTACTCGCGCGGCAACACCTTCCCGGCCACCGCCGTGCCCTTCGGCTTCACGATGTGGTCGCCGGTGAACCGCATCGACCCCGACGACCAGAGCTCCGGCTGGAGCAACACCAAGCCCTACGACGGCTACATGGGCAACGACTTCTTCTACACGTTCTTCGAGGACGAGAACGACACCAAGCCGCTGGACCGCATCTTCGCCTTCGCGGCCGTGCACGAGGCGAGCCCGTGGATGGGCAACCGGCAGTCGGTGCAGTTCATGCCGGTCACCAGCATCGATGGCGCGGGCAAGCCGATGCTGGACAAAGCATCGCGCGGTGAGAAGTTCAGCCACCGCAACGAGGTCGCCCACGCGCACTACTACAGCGTGAGCTTCGACAACGGCACCCGCACCGAGATCACACCTACCGACCATGCCGCGTATTTCCGCTTCACCGCGGCCGCGAACCAGCCGACGCTCGCGGTGGTGTTCGACGTCTTCAAGGGAGTGTCGGGATCTCTTGGCGTCGACGCTGGCAATGGCGTGGTGTCGGGCTACACCGACCAGGGCTCGCCGCGCATGTACTTCTATGCGGTGGCTGACGTACCGGTGAAGGCCTCGGGCGCCGACTCCTTCCCGACGTGGCTGCGCTTCGACACTTCCACGGGGCAGCAGTCTGTGGGCCTGAAGGTCGGAACCTCCTTCATCAGCGTGGAGCAGGCCAAGGCCAACCTCGCGCAGGAGATCGGCTCCAAGTCCTTCGACGACGTGCTGGCCGCGGCGAAGGATGCCTGGAACGACAAGCTCAACACAATCCAGGTCGAGGGTGCGACGGAAGACCAGAAGACCATCCTGTACTCCAACATGTACCGGGCCTTCCTGTACCCCAACTCGGCATGGGAGAACGTGAACGGCACGCCCTCGTACCTGAACCCGTACGTGAGCCCGATGACGGTGCGCACCGGCAAGCTGTGGGTCAACAACGGCTTCTGGGACACCTACCGCACCACCTGGCCGCTGTACACGCTGCTGCTGCCGCAGCAGACCGGCGAGATGCTCGACGGCTTCGTCAACGGCTACAAGGACGGCGGCTGGACCACCCGCTGGGCCAGCCCGGGCTACGCCGACATGATGGTGGGCACCAATTCCGACATCATCCTTGCCGACGCGTACATGAAGGGCGTGCGCAACTTCGACTTCAACGCCGCCTACGACTCGATGCTGAAGAACGCGTCCGTCTACAGCCCCGACAGCGACCGCGGCCGCAAGGGCATGGAGAAGACGCTGTTCTACGGCTACTCGACGGTCTATGACGAGTCTGTGTCGTGGTCGCTCGAGGGCTACCTGAACGACTTCGGCGTGAGCCAGATGGCAAAGGCGCTGGGCATGGCCGACGACGCCGCCTACTTCGCCAACAGCGCGACCGGCTACGCCAACATCTTCGACGGCACCTCGACAGGAACCTGGGCCGGCGGCTGGTTCCGCCAGAAGAGCACGGGCGGCGCCTTCGGCGGCGGCGCGCCCAACCCCATGGCCTGGTACTACGGCTACACCGAGGGCAACGCTTGGACCTACGCCTTCGCGACGCCGCAGGACGGCCGCGGCCTGGCCAACCTCTACGGAGGGCGCGCCGCACTCAAGGCCAAGCTCGACGCCTTCTTCACGACGAAGCCCGGCCTCGGCTACGACGGCACCGACCCGAACGGATCGCACACCGGCATCAAGCCCGAGATCAAGTCGGCCTACGACGTCGATGCGCTCGCGGGCGTCGGCCAGTACCAGCACTCCAACCAGCCGGTGCACCACACCATCTACATGTACAGCCACGCGGGAAGCCCGTCCTCGGGCCAGAAGTACCTGCGCGACGTGATGGACAAGCTCTACTTCTCCGGCTTCGACAAGGACGGCAACCCGACCGGCGACGGCTACATGGGCGACGAGGACAACGGTGAGATGTCGGCCTGGTACGTGCTCAGCGCCATGGGCTTCTATCCGGCCTCCACCGGGCGGCCCGAGTACACGATCGGTGCGCCTTACTTCCCGAAGATGAGCGTGCTCGTGCGCAACGCCAAGGGCGAGCCACGGGCCATCACCATCACCGCGCCCGGCGTGAGCAGCACCAACCGTTACGTGCAGGGCCTGAAGCTCAACGGCGCGAGCATCACGCGCACCTACCTGACGCATGCCGAGCTGGTGGAAGGCGCGACGCTGGAGTTCCAGATGGGGCCGAATCCGTCGTCATGGGGCACGGGCGAGGACGATGCGCCTTCGTCGCTCACGCAGGGCACGGGCAAGCCGTCGCCGTTGCAGTCGCTGCTGCCGACTTCCGCCTTCGCCACCACCGCGAGCAACGCGACCGGGCTGAAGAACCTGAACGACAGGACTTCGTTGACGGAATGGAGCAGCGGCACTTCAGGCGCCGCATGGATCCAGGGCAGCACGGCGACAACGGCGCGCACCGTGGCGATCTACACGCTCACCTCCAGCAACAAGACCGGGCAGGACCCGGCCGGCTGGACTCTGAAAGGGTCGAACGACGGCATCAACTGGACCACGCTCGACACGCGCCAGGGCGAGGCTTTCGCCTGGCGCCGCCAGGTGCGGCCCTTCGTCGTGAAGACGCCGGGAGCCTATTCGAGCTACCGGCTGGAGATCGCGGGGAGCGGGGCGGTCAGCCTCTCGGAATTCGAGCTGCTGGCCGCGCCGCTGAACTGAAGCGCGATCGGAGGGCCGCTCAGGCCTCGGGCGCCACGCTGCCCGGCAGCGCAGCCGGCTTGGAAGCATCGACTGCATCAGTTGCTTCCGGGCCTTCCTCCTTCTGATGCCGCGCCGCGATGAACAGATACATCGCCGGCACCACGAAGAGCGTGAACAGCGTGCCGATGGACAGTCCGCTGAAGATCACGATGCCCATCGCCTTGCGGCCCGCGGCGCCGGCGCCCGAGGCGATCACCAGCGGCAGCACGCCGAAGACCATGGCGGCGGTCGTCATCAGGATCGGGCGCAGACGCGTGCCGGCGGCTTCCACGATGGCGTCGAGCTTGCTCAGCCCCTGCTTCTGCAGGCGGTTGGCCACCTCGACGATCAGGATGCCGTGCTTGCTGATGAGGCCCATCAGCGTGACCAGGCCCACCTGCGTGTAGATGTTCATCGAGGCGAAGCCCCAGAAGATGAAGATCATCGCGCCGAAGAGGGCCAGCGGCACCGACACCAGGATCACCACCGGATCGCGGAAGCTCTCGAACTGCGCCGCCAGCGCCAGGAACACGATGATCAGCGCGAACACGAAGGTGACGGCGAAGTTGCCCGACTCCTGCACGAACTGGCGCGACTGGCCCGAGTAGTCCACCGTGTAGCCGCTGGGCGCCATCTGCTGTACCAGGCCGCGCAGGTATTCGAGCGTCTCGCCCTGCGTGCCGCTGGGCACGCCCTGGATGGTCACGGAGTTGAGCTGCTGGAAGTGGTTCACCGTCTCGGGCTGCACGCTGTACTTCAGGCTCGCCACCGTGCTGGCCGGCACCACGCCGTTGGGCGTCTTGATGTAGAAGTTCAGCACGTCCGAGGGGTTCAGCCGGTCGACCTGCTGCACCTGCGGGATCACCTTGTACGAGCGGCCCGAGATCGAGAAGTAGTTGACGTACGCGCCGCCCAGCGCCGCGCCCATCGCGTTGCCCACGTCCTGCTGCGTGATGCCCAGCGTGGCGATCTTGTCGCGGTCGACCACCACGGAGGCCTGCGGCAGGTCGATCTTCAGGTCGGCGTCGATGTAGTAGAACTTTCCGTCGGCGCGCGCCTTGTCCATGATCTGCTGGGCGAGGGCGTTCAGGTTCTCGAAGGGCTCGGTCGTCTTGATGACGAACTGCACCGGCAGGCCCGAGGCGCCCGGCAGCGCCGGAAACTGGAAGGCCACCACCTTCGCGCCGGCAATGCCGTTCCAGCGCTTCTGCAGGTCGGTCTGGATGTCGTGCGCGCTGCGCGTGCGCTGGTCCCAGGGCTTGAGCAGCACGCCCGCAATGCCCGCGTTGGTGCTGGGCACGCCGGTCAGCTGGAACAGCTGCGCGTACTCGGGCGTGTCGTGCGCGATCTTGAAGATCTGGTCCGCATACGTCTGCATCTGGTTGATGGTGGCCGTGGGCGCGCCCACCACCTGCGACAGCACGATGCCCTGGTCTTCCTCGGGCGCGAGCTCCGACTTCGACATCTTGAACATCACGAACAGCAGCGCCACCAGGATCGCGCCCATGACGATCATCACCGGCCAGGTCTTCAGCACGCCGCGCAATATCAGCTGGTAGCGGTGGTGCACGCGTTCGAAGACGTGCTCGATCTTCATCGCGAACTTGCCGGTGTCCTGCTCGGGCTTGAAGAAGCGCGAGCACATCATCGGAGACAGCGTGAGCGCCACGATGCCCGACACCACCACCGAGCCAGCGAGCGTGAAGGCGAATTCGGTGAAGAGCGAGCCGGTGAGGCCGCCCTGGAAGCCGATGGGCACGTACACCGCCACCAGCACCACCGTCATTGCCAGGATGGGCCCGCCCAGCTCGCGCGCCGCGAGCAGCGAGGCCTGCATGGGCGACTTGCCCTCGCGCATGTGCCGGTCGACGTTCTCCACCACGATGATCGCGTCGTCAACCACGAGGCCGATGGCAAGCACCAGCGCCAGCAGCGTGAGCAGGTTGATGGAGTAGCCCAGCGCCAGCATGATGAAGAAGGTGCCGATCAGCGACAGCGGCATCGCGATCACCGGCACCACCACCGCGCGCAGGCTGCCCAGGAACAGGTAGATCACCACCGTCACGATGACCAGCGCTTCCACCAGCGTCTTGATCACTTCGCTGATCGAGGTGTTGATGAAGTCCGTCGAGTCGTAGACGATCTTGCCCGTCAGGCCCGTGGGCAGCTGGGACTGGATGTCCGGGAACACCGTGCGCACCTGCTTTGCCACCTCGAGGATGTTGGCCTCGGGCGCGACCTTGATGCCGATGAACACCGAGCGCACGCCGTTGAAGGCCACGTTGAAGTCGTAGTTCTCCGAGCCCAGCGTCACGTTGGCAACGTCCTGCAGCCGCACGATGGCGCCGTTGGCGCTCTTCACCGAGAGCTGCTTGAACTCGTCCACGCTGTGCAGCGAGGTGCCGGCCGTGAGCGGCACGCTCACCATCTGGCCCTTGCTCTGGCCCACGGCCGCGAGGTAGTTGTTGGCCGCCAGCGCCGCACTCACGTCGGTGGCGGTCACGCCGTAGGCGGCCATCTTCTGCGCGTCGAGCCAGGCCCGCAGCGCGAAGGTGCGCGCGCCGAGGATTTCGGCGGTCTGCACGCCCGGAATGGCGTTGAGCTTGGGCTGCACCACGCGCACCAGGAAGTCGGTCACGTTGTTGTTCGGCAGCGTGTCGCTGTAGAAGCCGATGTACATCGCGTCGGTGGTCTGGCCCGTGGCAACGGTCAGCACCGGTTGCTGCGCCTGCGGCGGCAGCTGGTTGCGCACCGAGTTCACCTGCGTGTTGATCTCGGTCAGCGCGCGGTTGGAGTCGTAGTTCAGCCGCAGCGTGGCGGTGATGGTCGACACGCCCAGGCTGCTGGACGACGACAGGTAGTCGATGCCCTGCGCCTGCGACACGGCGGCTTCCAGCGGCTGCGTGATGAAGCCCGCCACCGTGGCCGCGTCCGCGCCGTAGTAGGCGGTGGTGATGGTGACCACGCCGTTCTCGGTCTTGGGGTACTGGTTGACCGGCAGGCCGGCCAGCGCGCGCAGCCCGAGCACCACGATCAGCATGCTCACCACCATCGCCAGCACCGGCCGGCGGATGAAGATGTCTGTGAAGTTCATGCGGGCGACCTCACTTTTCCTGCGGCGTCGGCGCCGGGTTGTTGGCGGGCTGGACGCTGTTGTCCACCACCACCGGCGTGCCGTTCTTCAGCTTGTTCTGTCCGCTGCTCACCACCACCTGGCCGGCAGCGAGGCCCTTGACGATGGCGATCTGGTCGCCGCGCGTGGCGCCGGTCTCGACGAAGACCTGCTGCGCGACGAGCTGCCTGGCACCCGAGGGGCTGGCCGGCTGGGCGGGAGCACCTGCACCGGCTGCACCTTCCTTGGGCGGCTCGGCTTCCTTCACCACGTACACGGTCGAGCCGTACGGGTTGTAGGTGACGGCGGTGGAAGGCAGCGTGAGCTGTTCCTGCACGCCGCCCACGTCGATCTTCACGTTGGCGAACATGCCGGGCAGCAGGATCTGCTTCGGGTTCGAGATGGTGGCCTCGACCTGCACGTTGCGCGTGGCGGCGTCCACCTTGGGGCTGATCGCGTTGATCTTGCCGCTGAAGCTCTGGCCCGGGAAGGTGTCGACCGACAGGTTCACCACCTGGCCCACCGCCAGGCCCGCGAGCTGCTGCTGCGGCAGCGCGAAGTCGACGTAGATCGGGTCCAGCGTCTGCAGCGTGACCAGCTTGTCGCCGGCGTTCACGTACTGGCCCGGGTTCAGCGCGGTGATGCCCAGGCGGCCGGAGAAGGGCGCGCGGATCGATTTCTTCGCCACCACGGCGGCCTGCTGCTCGACCTGTGCGCGCTTGGCCTTCAGGTCGTTGGTGTCGGCGTCGATCTGCGCCTGGCTCACGGCCTGCACCGCGAGCTGCGCCTGGTCGCGCTTGAGCACGATGGCGGCCTGCGCGGCGGCGGCCTCGGCCGAGTGCAGCAGGGCGATGTCGGAGTCGGCGTTGAGTTCGACCAGCAGCGTGCCGGCCTTCACGTCCTGCCCCGACTTGAAGTGCACCGTGCGCACCAGCCCGGCCACTTCGGTGCTGAGGTCGGCGCCGCGCACCGGATTCAGCGTGCCGACGGCGGTGAACTGCGACTGCCACTGCAGCTTCTGCACCTCGGCCGTCGACACCGTCTGCGGCGACGGCTTGGGCACGGCGGCGATCAGCGCGCGGATCTGCATGAACTTGCCGAACGCGAGCACGGCGACCAGCAGCAATACGCAGCCGATCATGATGATCATTCTTCGGGTCATAAATTGGCTTTTCTTGGAGTTATGGAGTGTTCGGGGCCGCTCAGTTCCGCGGTGCTGCGGCCTGTGGTGCTGGTTGCGCCGGCTGTCCTGGCGCGATTGACGCGTCGGCCAGCGCGCCTCGGTTCCACCAGCCGCCGCCCAGCGCCTGGAAGAGGGCGGCCGTGTCGGCATAGCGCGCGGCCTGTGCCTGTGCGAGCGCGGTGTGCGTCTGCAGCCAGGCCTGCTGCGCGGTCAGCAGCGTCACGTAGCTCACCGCGCCGGCGCGGAACTGCGCGGTCGACAGGTCGAGCGACTGCCTCGCGAGGGACTCGGCCGTGGCCTGGGTCTGCAGCGCGGCGGCGTCGAGTTCTAGCGCGCGCAATGCATCGGCCACGTTCTGGAAGGCGCCCAGCACTGTGTTGCGGTACTGCGCCGCCGCCGAGTCGTAGGCCGCGACCGCCGCGCGCTGCTGTGCACGCAGCGCGCCGCCGTTGAAGATCGGCTGCGTGAGCCCGGCGCCGATGTTCCACAGCGTGGTCGGCCCGGTGAACAGGTCGCGTGCGCGCAGCGAGGTGTTGCCGTAGCTGGCGCTGAGCTGGATCTGCGGATAGAGATTCGCCGTGGCCACGCCGACCGCCGCGCTGGCCTGGTGCAGCTGGGCTTCGCTGGCGCGCACGTCGGGACGCTGGCGCGCGAGCTCGGACGGCAGCGACAGCGGCAGCTCCTGTGGCAGCGAGAGACTGGCGAGATCGAATTCGGGCAGGCCTTCCTCCGAGGGCAGCCGGCCCGCGAACACCGCGAGCTGGTGGCGCGTCTGCGCGAGCGACTTCTCGAGAGGCGGTATCGCCGCCTGCGTCTGCGCGACCTGCGTGCGCTGCTGCAGCACGATCGACTTCGGAATCGCACCGGTGTCGAACTGCTTTTCGATCACGCCGAGTTGCTCGCGCTGCGCCTGCAGCACTTCGCGCGTGGCCTGCAACTGGCCGCGCAGCGCGGCTTCACGGATCGCGGTGGTGACGAGGTTCGACGTGAGCGTGAGGTAGGTGGCCTCGACCTGGTAGCGCTGAGCTTCCACGGCGGCCTGCGCGCCCTCGATCTGGCGGCGCGATCCGCCGAACACGTCGAGGTTGTAGCTGACGTTGACCGATGCGTTGTAGAGCGTGAGCAACTGGCCGCCCGGCACCTGCGTGCTGACCTCCGAGGCCCGCTCGCGCTGTGCGCCCAACTGCGCCGTGACCTGCGGCCACAGCAGGTTGCCCGACTTCGCGTCGTAAGTGGCCTCGGCCTGCCGCAGCGCGGCCTGCGCGGACGCCAGCGTGGGGCTCTGGGCGAGCGAGGCGCGGATCAGCCGGTCGAGCGGTTCGGAGCGGAACACTTCCCACCACTGGGCGGGAATGTCGCGGCCCGGCAGCAGCTCCTGGGCCTGGCCGGCGGCCACGTCGGCCTTCACGGTGCGCGCCGGCATCGGCGCGGGCGTGTAGTCGGCGCCGCTGGCGGCGGCGGGCAGGTCGGGCGTCCTGAAGTCCGGTCCGACCGCGCAGCCGCTCAACAGCAGCAGTACGGCGCCGAGCACGGCGCCCTGAACGGGCCACCCCGGCCGCGGGCGCGCAGGCGCAGCGCGCGACGACGAACCGGGGTGATCCTCCAACGCATTGTTTTCTTGATATTGCATGGGGCAGCGGTTGTACACCCGGAACGCCCGGGCTGCCTGACTTTCCCGAAGTCTCGTAGTCGCCGCCCCGCGTTGCGAGACCGTTGCGACGAAACGAGCTCCACAAGGCGCGGAATGTACGGGCAAGGCGCCAAACGCACCACCCCGAAGGGCGCGGCGCCAACCCCACTACTGCCCCAATGCCAGAAACACCGAGGAACCGGCTCCGCCGGGCCTCAGGTGTTGCCCCCGGTAGGGGGTTGGCGAAGCGGCACGACGTGCCGCGCAGCCTGGGGGCGAGCAACCTCCAGACAAAAAAAAGCCCGCACGAAGGCGGGCTCGAAGGTGACCTGCTGGAGGAGGGAGGATCAGAGGATGCAGGCCACAGGGAGAGACATGAATATCGCCTCCGAACCTGCACGCAACCTGACCTTGCTGGAATTCCGTTTCAGGCTAATTCCCGGCTCATTCTTCCTGCGAGATCAGTCCTCGTCTTCCCACTTGCCGACCACGGTGCCCAGGATGGAGAAGGGCGTGCGCACCGGCTCGTGTTTCGGGTTCAGGGGCAGCAGCCAGCGGCGGCCGTCGTCCTGCTTGAATACCTTGAAGGTGACTTCGTCGCTGTCCTCCAGCTTCGCGATCACGCGCTCGCCGTCGTCGGGCTTCCGCAGCGCGGTGTCGACGAACACGATGCAGCCGGGCGGGTAGCTCTTCAGCAGGCCGCTGGGCGAGGTCATGCTGTCGCCGCGAACGCGCAGCGCGTAGCTCTGGAGGCTGTGGTGGGCGATGCAGGGAATCCAGCGCTCGGCGTGCGGCTGCTGCGAGATCTCGTGGCTGTCCCAGTTGGCGGCATCCGCCCAGGAAATGAGGGGCACGGTGCCGGGCGTGCGCGGGTTGAAGCTCGGGATCGACGGCGGCGTGTGTGTCACCCGATAAGGCCCCGGCGGCTCGTTGGCCCGGTCGCGGGCCTGGCGGATCTGGTCTTCGTCCCAGGGAGCGGGGCCGTCGCCGGTGTCGAGCCAGTTCGGATCGGCGCGGTAGGCACGCGCCAGGGCCAGCACGCTCATGGAGCGGGTGACGTCTCCGCGCTCGATCTTGGAAATGCTGGATTGCTTGACGCCGGAGACCGCTTCGGCCTGCTTCTGCGTCATCTTGGCGAATTTGCGCGCGGCCAAGGCGCGTTTGGCAATGCTGTCCATCGGATGGGGATTTAAGCCCAAACGAATATTCACCTCAAACTCTAGAATAGTTAAAAAAGGGAGGAATAGATGAAGCCACGGGAGTTGGTGCTGGCGCTGAGGGCCATGGGGCTCACGCAGAAGCAGATCGAACAGAGAACCGGCATTCCGCAGCCGACGATCAGCAAGATCGGCCTCGGGCGGGTCGCCGACGTGATGTCGCGCCACTACGTCGCGCTGGTGGCCGCCTACGAGCAGCGGGTGAGGGAGGAGACCCTGAAGCCCGCGCCCGAGGCCCGCCGCCGGTCCGCGAAGCGATGAGCGCGTGGTGCGCAAGCGATTGCCGTCGGGCCTGCGGCTCGACCGCGCCTTGTGCGTGCTGCTGGCGCTGCTGTCCCTCGCGGGGCTGGCCGTCGGGCTGATCCTGGGGCGCCCGGCCATCGCCGGCGGCGGCTGCTTCGGGCTGGTTTGCGCGGCCTGGGCGGCGCAGGTGCTGTTCGACCGCGAGGCGCTCAGGCGCTCTCGTGCGGTTCGGGAGGCGCGAGAGCGAGAGTGGAGCTGACGCGCACGCAGTCCTTGATGTGCTGCTCGCCGAGCGCGCGCAGCGCCGCGTAGCCGAGCGCGGCCGACACCACCTGCCCGGCAATGGGCACGTACTTGGTGGCCTGCTTGGCCGTGAGGCGCACGCCGGCATGCTTTGCCAGGCGCAGCAGCAGGTCGCGCGTGACGAGGCGGCCCACCAGCAGGGCACCCACGGTGGTCGCGGCCTTCTGGATGCGCTCACGCTGGTGCGGCGCGAGCTTTTCGACCTGGGTGACCGAGAGGCCGAATTCCGCGCTGATCTGCGGCACCAGCCGGGAGAGCAGCGCGGCGTCGGCCATCCAGTCGAGGCCGGGCAGGGGAACCGCGCTCGCCGCTGCCGCCATCAGCGCCTTGCGGCTGATGAGGCGGCGGCTGCGGTGGATGGCGGCGATGAGTTTCTCGTCACCACGGGCCAGTTCGATGGCTGACGGCATCCGGCGACTCCCTTGCTTGCTCGTTGCTTGCCGTGGCTCAGGCCGCCAGGGCTTCCAGCTGGTCCGACAGGGCCAGCCAGCGCTCCTCGAGGCGGCCGATTTCGTCGTTGAGCGCCTTCAGGCGCTTGCCGGCGTCGGCGATCTCGGCCGGCGGCAGCGGCTGGGCCAGGCGCGCCTCGAGCTCGGTGCGCTCGGTGCCGGCCTTGGCCAGGCGTTCGTCGATCTGGGCGATCTCGCGCTTGAGCGGCTTGGCCTGGTCGCTGCGCTGCTGGCGGTCCTGGGCGTCCTGCTTGCGCTGCTGCGGTGCGGCTGCGGGAGCGGCCGCCGGAGCCGCGGCGGCCTCGGCCTCGCGCACCGCCACCTTGGCTTCCTCGCGCAGGCGCTTGGATTCGTCGAGCAGGTAGCGCTGGTAGTCGTCGAGGTCGCCGTCGAAATCGCCGACCACGCCGCGGCCCACCAGCCAGAACTCGTCGCACACCGAGCGCAGCAGCGCACGGTCGTGGCTCACCAGCATCAGCGTGCCCTCGAACTCGTTGAGCGCCACGGCCAGCGCCTCGCGGGTGGCCAGGTCGAGGTGGTTGGTCGGTTCGTCGAGCAGCAGCAGGTTGGGGCGCTGCCACACCATCATCGCGAGCACGAGGCGGGCCTTTTCGCCGCCGCTCATGGTGCCCACGGGCTGCTTGACCATGTCGCCGCTGAAGTTGAAGCTGCCCAGGTAGCCGCGCAGGGCCTGCTCGCCGGAGGGCTCCTTGGCGTTGCCGCCGAGCTCGCGAGCCAGCCGCACCATGTGCTCCAGCGGGTTGCTCTCGGGGTGCAGCACGTCGAGTTCCTGCTGCGCGAAGTAGCCGATGTTCAGGCCCTTGCCCTCGGTGACCTGGCCCGCCAGCGCGCCCATCTCGCGCGCGATGGTCTTCACCAGCGTCGACTTGCCCTGGCCGTTGGCGCCCAGGATGCCGATGCGCTGGCCCGCAAGCACCGAGCGGTTCACGCCGCGCAGGATGGTCTTGGGCTCATCGTCTTCGACGACGTAGCCGAAGCTCGCGTTGCTGATCGAAAGCATCGGGTTCGGGATGTTGCCCGGCTCCTTGAACTCGAAGCTGAAATCGGCCTCGGCCAGCAGCGGCGCCACGCGCTCCATGCGCTCCAGCGCCTTGACCCGGCTCTGCGCCTGCTTGGCCTTGCTGGCCTTGGCCTTGAAGCGGTCGATGAACTTCTGCAGGTGGGCGATCTTGTCCTGCTGCTTGGCGAAGGCCTGCTGCTGCTGCTCCATCTGCAGCGCGCGCATGTCCTCGAACTTGCTGTAGTTGCCGCCGTAGCGGGTGAGCTGGGCGTTGGCGATGTGCAGGGTGACGTCGGTCACGGCGTCGAGGAACTCGCGGTCGTGGCTGATGACGATCATGGTGCCCTGGTACTTCTGCAGCCAGGCTTCGAGCCAGACCAGCGCGTCCAGGTCCAGGTGGTTGGTGGGTTCGTCGAGCAGCAGCAGGTCGCTCGGGCACATCAGTGCGCGCGCCAGCTGCAGGCGCATGCGCCAGCCGCCCGAGAAGCTGTTGACGGGCGCGTCGAGCTCGTGCGTCTTGAAGCCCAGGCCGAGGATCAGCGCCTGTGCCCGCGGCACGGCGTCGTGCTCGCCGGCATCGGCCAGGTCGGTGTAGGCGTGGGCCAGTTCCATGCCGATGTCGGCGTCGTCGGGGTTCTCGGCGTAGGCGGCCTCGATGGCGGCCAGCGACTCGCGCAGCTCTGTGAGGCGGGTGTCGCCGCCCACCACGAAGTCGGTGGCCGAATCCTCGGTCTCGGGCATGTTCTGCGCCACCTGGGCCATGCGCCACTGCTTCGGGATGGAGAAATCGCCGCCGTCTTCGTGCAGCGAGCCGTTGAGCAGGGCAAAGAGGGTCGACTTGCCGGCGCCGTTGCGGCCCACCAGCCCGACCTTCTCGCCGGGGTTGAGGGTGACCGTGGCGCCGTCGAGCAGGACCTTGGCGCTGCGGCGAAGAATGACGTTCTTGAGAGTGATCATGAAAGAGGAACCGTAGGGGCGATTATCCCGCCCGGCCCTTCGGGCCCCTGAAAAAGGGGCAAAGGCGCAGGGAAATGCGCAGGAAGGTGCGGGAAATGGCCCGGTGAATGGGGTTTCGCAGCCAATGGCTGCGGGAAAGCGGCGGAAAGGGGCTGGGGCGGGTGCAGCTAACGCGCGCCGGCGCCGGCCACCAGGGCGTCGCGCGTCACCAGCAGGACCTGGTCCTCGCCCGCCGAGGTCTCGAGCCAGAAGACTTCGAGATGCGGAAAGGCCGCCTCGAAGTACTCGCGCTCGTTGCCGATCTCCAGCACCAGCACCGCCTGTTCGCTCATGCGCGAGGGCGCATCGGCGAGCAGCTGGCGCACGAAGTCCATGCCGTCAGTGCCGCCGGCCAGCGCCAGCTCGGGCTCCGCGCGGTATTCGGCGGGCAGGGCGGCCATGCTGGCACTGTTCACGTAGGGCGGGTTGCACAGCACCAGGTCGTAGGGACCGGGCAGGTTCTTCAGCCCGTCCGATTCGACCAGCCTGACGCGCGCGTCCAGCTCATGGCGGGTGATGTTGATGGCGGCGACCTCGAGAGCCTCGACCGACAGGTCGGCCGCGTCCACCGTCACTTCCGGATACGTGAGCGCCGCCAGCACGGCGAGGCTGCCGTTGCCGGTGCACAGGTCGAGCACGTGCTGCGTGTGTTCGCCCAGCCAGTAGTCGATGGTTCCGTCGGCGATCAGCTCGGCGATGAAGCTGCGCGGCACGATGGCGCGCTCGTCCACGTAGAAGGGCACGCCCTGCAGCCAGGCTTCCTTGGTGAGGTAGGCGGCGGGCTTGCGCGTCGAGATGCGTTCGTCGATGAGCGCGGCCACCTTGCCGGCGTCCGCAGGCGAGACGGGCTTGTCGGCCACGCCGTCGAGGTCGTCCAGCGGCAGCTTCAGGCGCCACAAGACCAGCCAGGCAGCCTCGTCGAAGGCGTTGGCCGTGCCGTGACCGAAGGCGACACCGGCTTCTTCCAGCCGCTTCGCGCCCGACTCGATGAGTTCGATGACGGTGCTCATCAGCTGGCGAGCGCGGCATCGAGCCGCTTGATGGTGCGCAGGTAGAGGTTCTTCAGCGTCTCGATCTCGGCCACGTCGATGTGCTCGTCGATCTTGTGGATGCTGGCGTTCACCGGGCCCAGCTCGACCAGCTGCCTGCAGATCTTGGCGATGAAGCGTGCGTCGCTGGTGCCGCCGCTGGTCGACAGCTCGGTCTCGATGCCGGTCTCGTCGCGGATCGCGTCCTGCACGGCAGTGACCAGCTCGCCCGGCGTGGTCAGGAAGGGCAGGCCGCCGATGGTCCAGGCGAGCGTGTAGTCGACCTTGTGCGCGTCGAGCACGGCATGCACGCGCTGCTGCAGCGACTCGGGCGTGGACTCGGTCGAGAAGCGGAAGTTGAAGTCGATCACCGCGCTGCCCGGAATCACGTTGCTCGCGCCGGTGCCTGCGTGGAAGTTGCTGATCTGCCAGCTGGTCGGCTGGAAGTACGGGTTGCTCGCCGCGTCCCAGCCGCCGGCGGCATTGATGGCCACCAGTTCGGCCAGCGCGGGCGCCACCGCGTGCACCGGGTTCTTCGCCAGGTGCGGATAGGCGATGTGGCCCTGCACGCCCTTGACCGTGAGCTTGCCGCTCATGGTGCCGCGGCGGCCGTTCTTGATCATGTCGCCGCAGCGCTCCACCGCGGTGGGCTCGCCCACGATGCAGTAGTCGATGGTTTCGCCGCGCGCGGCCAGCGCATTGCAGACGACCACGGTGCCGTCGACGCCGGGGCCTTCCTCGTCGCTCGTGAGCAGCAGGGCCAGCGTGAGCTTCGGCTCGGGCTGCGCCTGCAGGAATTCCTCGATGGAGGTGACGAAGGCTGCGACCGAGGTCTTCATGTCGCAGGCGCCGCGGCCGTAGAGCTTGCCGTCGCGGTGCGTCGGCGTGAACGGGTGGCTGGTCCACTGCTCGACGGGGCCGGTGGGCACCACGTCGGTGTGGCCGGCGAACACCAGCGTCTTCGTGGCGGCCTTCGCGTTCGCGGGTCGGCGCACCGCCCAGAGGTTGGTCACCCGGAAGTCGGCCGGGCCGCTCTCGATGGTCTCCAGCGTGAAGCCGAGTCGCGCCAGCCGCTCGCCGAGGATCTGCTGGCAGCCCGCGTCGTCGGGGGTGACGGAAGGGCGCGAGATGAGTTGTTCGGCGAGCTGGAGCGTACGGGACATCGGGAAAAGGCTGGGTTCAGAACTTCACGTCTAGCGTGATGTCGGTGAAAGTGGGTTCGTCGACCTGGTCGGTGAGATTGCGGTCGTCGACCTGCTGCTTGGGCGCCGCGCGGTTCTGCAGGCGCCACATGAGGTTGGTGGGGGAGTCGGCCTGCGACAGGCCCTCTTCGCGCGTCACGCGCTCCTCGACGATGAGGCGGGCGATGTCTTCCTCGAAGGTCTGCGAGCCTTCGGCCATCGACTTCTCCATGGCCTCCTTCACGCCGGAGAAGTCGCCCTTCTCGATCAGCTCGGCCACCAGCGCGGTGTTGAGCATGACTTCCAGCGCCGGCACGCGCCCACCCACCGGCGTGCGCAGCAGGCGCTGCGACACGATGGCGCGCAGCGCGCCGCCCAGGTCGCCCAGCAGCGTAGGGCGCACCTCGACGGGGTAGAAGCTCAGGATGCGGTTCAGCGCGCGGTAGCTGTTGTTGGCGTGCAGCGTGGCCACGCACAGGTGGCCCGACTGCGCATAGGCGATGGCGGCGGACATGGTGTCGCGGTCGCGGATTTCGCCGATCTGGATCACGTCGGGTGCCTGGCGCAGCGCGTTCTTCAGCGCCGTCTGCAGCGAGGTGGTGTCGCTGCCCACGTCGCGCTGGTTCACCACCGACTTCTTGTTGGTGTAGGTGAACTCGATCGGCTCCTCGACCGTGAGGATGTGGCCGCTGGCGTGCTCGTTGCGGTAGTCGAGCATCGAGGCCAGCGTGGTGGTCTTGCCAGCGCCGGTGGCGCCGACCATGAGGATCAGCCCGCGTCGCTCCATGATGAGCGTCTTCAGGATGTCCGGGAGGTTCAGCTCGTCGAAGCTGGGAATCGTGGAGGCGATGTGCCGCACCACCACCGCATAGGTGCCGCGCTGGCGCATGGCGCTCACGCGGTAGTTGCCCGCGTCCTCGATGTGGACGGCCATGTTCAGCTCGCCCGTGCTCTCCAGCTCCTGGATGCGCGCGGCGGGCACCACCTCGGACAGCAGCGCCAGCGGCGCCGTGGGCGGCAGCACCTGCGCGTTGACGGGCAGGCAGATGCCGTTGATGCGGATCAGCACCGGAGAGTGGGCAGAGAGATAGATGTCGGATGCCTTGCGCTCGGCCATCAGACGAAGAAGCCGTTCCATCATGTTCATCGGTCTCTCTCCTCGGGTGCTGTTGTTTTCTCTGGGACTCTGAAGAAAACCGGCCCCGGAAGAGGGGCCGGCGGGGAGTTGTCAGTCGCGCAGGAGGTCGTTGAGGCTGGTCTTGGAGCGCGTCTGCGCGTCGACCGTCTTGACGATGATCGCGGCGTAGGTGCTGTAGTCCTGGCCCGACTTGGTCTTCTTGGGCAGGTTGCCGCTGATGACCACGCTGCCGGCCGGCACGCGGCCGTACGAGATCTCGCCGGTGTCGCGGTTGAAGATCGGGGTGCTCTGGCCGATGTACACGCCCATGCCGAGCACGGAGTTCTCTTCGACGATCACGCCTTCGACCACTTCGGAGCGCGCGCCGATGAAGCAGTTGTCCTCGATGATGGTCGGGTTGGCCTGCAGGGGCTCCAGCACGCCGCCGAGGCCCACGCCGCCCGACAGGTGCACGTTGGCGCCGACCTGCGCGCACGAACCCACGGTGGCCCAGGTGTCGACCATGGAGCCTTCGCCCACGTAGGCGCCGATGTTCACGTACGAGGGCATCAGGATCGCGCCCTTGCCGATGAAGCTGCCGCGGCGGGCCACGGCCGGCGGCACGATGCGCACGCCCGAGTCCTTCAGTTCGTTGGCCGACAGGTGCGAGAACTTGGTCGGCACCTTGTCGTAGAAGCCGAGCGAGCCGGCCTGGATCTGTTCGTTGTCCTTGAGGCGGAACGACAGCAGCACGGCCTTCTTGATCCACTGGTGCACGGTCCACTTGCCCACGCCTTCGCGGGTGGCCACGCGCAGCTTGCCGTTGTTGAGTTCGGTGATGACGTGCTCGACGGCGTCGCGCACTTCGGCCGACGAGGCGGCGACCGAGATGTTGGCGCGGTCTTCCCACGCGGCGTCGATGATTTGTTGCAGTTGCTGGGTCATGGAGAGTCTCGGGTGAAAAATGGGAGCAGGAAAGCGAAGCGGATCAGCGGCGGGCGTCCTTGCAGAAGCGGACGATGCGCTCTGCGGCCTCCACGCATTCGGCCGTTTCGGCCACAAGCGCCATGCGGATGCGGCCACGGCCGGGATTCGTGCTGTGCGCGCCGTACGTCGTCTCGCGCGCCAGATAGCTCCCCGGCAAAACCGTCACATTGTATTGAGCGTAGAGCTCCCGGGCGAAGGCTTCGTCGTCGCCAGCCCACACTTCGGGCACGCCGGCCCAGAGGTAGAAGCTGGCGTCGGGCAGCCGCACGTCGAGCACCGGCTCCAGCAGCGGCGTGACGGCCGCGAACTTGGCGCGGTACTGGGCGCGGTTGTCGACCACGTGCGACTCGTCGCCCCAGGCGGCGATGCTGGCCGCGGCCACGGCGCCGCTCATGGCGCTGCCGTGGTAGGTGCGGTAGAGCAGGAATTTCTTGATGATGGCCGCGTCGCCCGCCACGAAGCCGCTGCGCAGGCCGGGCACGTTGCTGCGCTTGGACAGCGAGGTCAGCGCGATCAGGTTGCGGAAGTCGGGCCGGCCGAGCTTGACCGAGGCCTCGAGGCCGCTGAGCGGGGGCTCGTCGCGGAAGTAGATCTCGCTGTAGCACTCGTCGGCGGCGATCACGAAGCCGTGGCGGTCGGAAAGGGCGAAGAGCTTCTTCCACTCGTCCAGCGCCATCACGGCGCCGGTCGGGTTGCCCGGCGAGCACACGAAAACCAGCTGCGTGCGGGCCCAGACCTCCTCGGGCACGCTGTCCCAGTCGACCGCGAAGTTGCGCGCGGGCACGCTGGGCACGTAGTACGGCTCGGCACCGGCGAGCAGGGCCGCGCCCTCGTAGATCTGATAGAACGGATTGGGCGACAGCACCACCGGCTGCGGCGAGGCGGTCGGGTCGACCACCGTCTGGGCCAGCGAGAACAGCGCCTCGCGCGAGCCGTTGACGGGCAGCACCTGCGTGGCCGGGTCGAGGGCGAGGCTGTAGCGGGTCTTGAGCCAGCCGGTGAAGGCGGTGCGCAGCTTCAGGTCGCCGGCGGTGGCGGGATAGGCGGCCAGCGCGCCGAGGCTGGCGCTCAGCGCGTCCTTGATGAAACCCGGCGTGGCGTGCTTGGGTTCGCCGATGCCCAGGCTGATGGCCGGGAACTCGGGGCTGGGCGTGACGCCCGCGAACAGCTGCTTCAGCCGTTCGAAGGGGTAGGGTTGCAACCGGGAAAGCAGGGGATTCATGGCCGGGATTATCGGTGACAGGTCTTACCGCTCCCGGCGAAGCGGCTACTCGCGGAGGCCGGCTGCAGGGGGGCTGGGGCGGGGCGCCGTCAGGTCGCGCTGCGGCGATAGAAAGCCAGCGAGCCGGCCAGCGCCAGCAGCATGCCGCCGCAGGCGCGGTCGATCCAGCGCGTGGCCGACACGGTCAGCAGCCGGATCGCCCGGGCGCCCACGAAGGCGTAGGCCAGCATCACGGCCATGTCCAGCGCCGCGAATATCAGGGCGATGACGATGTACTGCGGCGCCTGTGCGGCCGATGGGTCGATGAACTGCGGCAGCAGCGCCGAGCAGAAGATGTAGCCCTTGGGGTTGGTCACCGCCACCAGGAAGGACTTGAAGAAGATGCGCCGGCTCTCGCCCGCCGAGACCGAAGGCGCCGCGTCCGCCGCGGGCAGGTGGAAGCCGCCCTTGGAGCGCAGCATCCGCAGGCCCAGCCAGGCGAGGTACACCGCGCCGACCCACTTCAGCATCGAGAACCAGAATTCCGACGCCGCCAGCAGCGCCCCCAGGCCCAGGGCCACGGCGCCTACCAGCACGAAGTCGGACAGCACCGCGCCCAGCATGCCCGGCAGCGCTCGCCGCACACCGTGCCGGGAGCCGTTGCTCAGTGCCAGCAGCACCGTGGGGCCGGGCGTGGCGATGGCGGCGAAGGCCACGATGGCGAAGAGCAGGGCGGTTGCGAGCGTCATCGGGGCAGTCTCCTTGTGTGTTCCTACGGGGGACGAGGGCTGGAATTAGATCTTCTTGACCAGCACCAGGCTCTTGCGGTCCCAGTTGTACTTGCGCTTGCGCGCCTCGGGCAGCCAGTCGGGGTTGACCTGCTGGAAGCCGCGCTTGAGGAACCAGTGCATGGTGCGCGTGGTGAGCACGAAGATGCTTTCCAGGCCCATGGCCTTGGCGCGGTGCTCGATGTGCTTGAGGATGCGCTCGCCGTCGCCCTGCGACTGCGATTGCGGCGACACCGTGAGCGCGGCCATCTCGGCGGTGCGCGCCTCGGGGTACGGGTAGAGCGCCGCGCAGCCGAAGATCACGCCGTCGTGCTCGACCACCGTGTACTGGTGGATGTCGCGCTCGATCTCGGTGCGGTCGCGCTTGACCAGCGTGCCGTCGCGCTCGAAGGGCTCGATCAGCTGCAGGATGCCGCCGATGTCGTCCACCGAGGCCTCGCGCAGGCTCTCGAGCTTCTCGTCGATCACCATCGTGCCGACGCCGTCGTGCACGTACACCTCCAGCAGCAGCGAGCCGTCGAGGGCAAATGGCAGGATGTGGTTGCGCTCCACGCCGGCCTTGCAGGCCTTCACGCAGTGCTGCAGATAGAAGGCGGTGTCCGTCGGCTTCTGCGGCGGCGGCAGCGAGGCCAGCAGCTTCTCGGCGGCGTCCAGCGGCAGCTCGGTGTCGATCGGGTTGTCGTCGCTCTCGGGCAGCTCGCTGTCGATGCGGATACCCGGAATCTCGGTCAGGAAGATCAGCTTGTCGGCCTGCAGCGAGATGGCGACGCTGGTGGCGACTTCTTCCATCGTCAGGTTGAAGGCTTCGCCGGTGGGCGAGAAGCCGAAGGGCGACATCAGCACCATCGCGCCGAAGTCCAGCGTGCGGCGGATGCCGGCCGCGTCCACCTTGCGCACCAGGCCCGAATGCTTGAAGTCCACCCCGTCGACCACGCCCACCGGGCGCGCGGTGATGAAGTTGCCCGAGATCACCCGGACCGTGGAGCCCGCCATCGGCGTGTTGGGCAGGCCCTGGCTGAAGGCGGCCTCGATCTCGTAGCGCAGCTGGCCGGCTGCCTCCTGGGCGGAGTCGAGCGCCACCTCGTCGGTGATGCGGATGCCGTGCGAATACTTCGCCTCGTGCCCCTTGGCCGCGAGCTGCTCGTTGACCTGCGGCCTGAAGCCGTGCACCAGCACGATCTTCACGCCCATGCTCTGGATCAGCGCCAGGTCCTGCGCGATGTTCTGCAGCTTGCCCGCCGCGATCGCCTCGCCCGCGAGCCCGACCACGAAAGTCTTACCGCGGTGCGTGTGGATGTAAGGCGCGACCGAGCGGAACCAGGGCACGAAGGTGAAATTGAAGACGGTGGACATGGGGCGTGATTGTGCATTCATGAAAAGCCATTTGCCTGACCCGGCCCGACCGGGCCGAATCAGGCGATCGCGCGCAGCACGCGGGCCGCGCTCGCCGGGATGGCGCCGCCACCGCCGCCGGGCGGCGAAGGCGGCGGCAGGCCGACACGATCGGCGCGGAAGCTCGCCAGCAGCGCCGCGTAGGCGTCCGTAGCCGCGCCGCCGGCACCGGACACCGGGTCCGGCAGCCCGAGCATCCCGGCCAGCTCCGATGGGGCGATCGAACCGTGGCGCAGCAGCGCGTCGACCACCGCCATCAGCGCCGGCGTATGGGCGTCCAGCAGCGCGAGCGCGCGGGCGTGCTCCTGCTCCAGCAGCGCCTCGATCTCGGGGTTGGTCGCGGCGATGTCGGTGTTGACGTTGTCGTTCGGGTCGTTCGCCACGTCGGTGCGGCTCAGGCGCGTGCCGAAGGCGAAGTGGCGCACGTACTGCGCGGCCTGGGCGGTCGCCTGCATGAAGTCCTGCGTGGCGCCCGTGGTGCAGGCCTGCTCGCCGAACACCAGCTGCTCGGCGGCGCGGCCCGCAAGGCTCACGCAGATGCGGTCGCGCAGGTTCTCCCTCGACCAGGCCTTGCGCTGCTCGTAGCTGTTGTAGCCGCCCTCGAACGAGGCCACGTTGATCTTGATCTCCTGCGGCGCGCGGGCGAAGAGCAGGCCGTACACCACGCCGTGACCGGCCTCGTGCACGGCGAGCAGGGCGCGGAAGTCCTCGCTCGAGCGCTGCTTGAGGCGGTTCAGCTCCAGCGTGACCGGAAACTGGCGGCGCGCCTTGCGGTACTTCGCGGTGATGGCCGACACGCCCGCGTCCAGCGTGAGCCACACGGGTTCGCTGCCGTTGGCGCCTTGCTCCAGCGCCCACAGCGCGGCATTGACCAGCGTGGCGCTCAGGATCGCGTGGATCGACGAGAACAGCGGACGCGTGCCCTGCGCCGGGAACACGGCGTTGGCGTAGATCTGCTCATACACGCTCGCGTCCAGCACGAAGCGCACGCCGGAGCTTTCCTGGATCTCGGCCACGTAGCGGTCGCAGATCGACAGGATCAGGCGCACGTAGGTCGCGCGGTTGAACGAGGGGTAGATCACGTGGTTGTTGCCCAGGCGGGCGATCTGCTCGGGACGGAAGCGCTCGGCCAGCGCCTTCTTCACGTCGATGACTGAGAGCTTCTTTGTCAGCTCGTGGAAGATGTCGGCGTCGGTGTCGCAGTCCTCGACGCGCTGGGCCGTCTCGGCGTACATCTCGTCGAGATTGCCCGAGACGAACACCAGCAGCTTGCTGTAGTCGGTTTCCCAGCTCTGCTGGGTGTCGCGGAAGGCGCGCAGGCGCGCGTGCACCTCGGCGGGCTTCCACGCCATGATCTGCAGCAGCGTCTCGGAGAGCTTCAGGCAGCGCTTCACCTCGCGCGCCTCCCAGGGCGACAGGTGCAGCTTGCGCTTCTTGTCTTCCTTTTTCTTTTCGGTGCCGTCGCGGTCCTGCGTGTACTCGGCGTACGCGAGCGAGGACTCGATCTCGCCGAGCATCGAGAGCGCGGGCGGCAGGCGGCCGTCGGACAGCAGCGCCCACACGTCCTGGTAGCGCTCGACCTTGGCGTCGCTGCCGTTGCCTTCCACCGTGCGGAAGCGCTGGAACTCGTCGAGCACCAGGATGCCGGGCATGCCTTCGGCAATGCCCGACTCGGCCAGCATGGCCGAGATGGAGCCGCGGCTGTGATAGCCCGAGCCATGGCTGAAGCCGTCCATCTGCACTTCGATGAAGCGGTCGTAGAAGCCCAGATGCTGCGCGAGCCTGCGCACCAGCTGCGTCTTGCCGGTGCCGGTGAGACCCCAGAGGCAGACGATGACGGGGCGGCTGATGAGCTGCGGCAGCACATACCAGGCGCGAAGCGAATCGATCACGCGATCGATGATGTCGTCGATGCCGAAGAGCTCGGTCTTCAGCGCTTCGGCGACGGTTTGCAGATGGCGAGTGCGCTCGGCGAGCTCGGCATGCAGTTGGGAGCGGATGTCTTTGGACATGATCTGGTTTTTCTTTTTCTTCGGCTCCTGGAGCCGTTCATACAGGTACACAGGTACGGAAAGGCGGCCGCTCCTTCGGCATGAAGGAGTCGGCTGTCGGGACGCTGTGGGTGTCGGTTGCGGCGCTTCTGTGTCCGAAGCGCGCGAACGTGCGCGAAGCTTCGGTCAGGCAGGACGAGGCAACTTGACCCGCCCGTGCGCACTGGGCGCACGGCTTGCGCAGCGACGGCGCAAGGTGATGGGGGCAAGGCGATAGGACATGGACGCGATCGTAGTGGCGGTTTGCAATTGAGTAAAGACTATTTACGGATCGTGTTGCAACGAAACCGCGCGATGTGGATGCCGTGCAACAGCCGCGGTGCGCGCCGATAATCGACGGTTTGCCCGCCGCGCCGGCCCGACGACTGTTTTCCCTTGACGACCACCACACCACTTCGCATCGAATTTCCCGAATCGCTTCCTGTATCGAGCAGGCGCGACGAGATCATGGCCGCCATCTCGGCGCACCAGGTCGTGATCGTCTGCGGCGAGACGGGCTCGGGCAAGACCACGCAACTGCCGAAGATCGCCCTCGCGCTGGGCCGCGGCAAGCTCAATGCCGAGCCGGGCAAGGGCCGGCTCATCGGCCACACGCAGCCGCGCCGCATCGCCGCGAGCTCGGTGGCCAAGCGCATCGCCGAAGAGCTGAAGACGCCGCTGGGCGACGTGGTCGGCTTCAAGGTGCGCTTCCAGGACCGCCTGTCGCGCGACGCTTCCGTCAAGCTGATGACCGACGGCATCCTGCTGGCCGAGACGCAGACCGATCCGCTGCTGAAGGCCTACGACACGCTCATCATCGACGAGGCCCACGAGCGCTCGCTGAACATCGACTTCCTGCTGGGCTACCTGCGCGAGATCCTGCCGCGCAGGCCTGACCTGAAAGTCATCGTCACCTCGGCCACCATCGACGCCGACCGCTTCGCGCAGCACTTCGCCTCGGCGAAAGGCCCGGCGCCCACCATCTTCGTCTCGGGCCGTACCTACCCGGTGGAGCAGCGTTACCGGCCCTTCGAGGAATCGCGCGAGCACGACCTGAACGACGCCATCGCCGACGCGGTCGACGAGCTCTGGCGCGATCCGCACAACGCGGGCGACATCCTCGTCTTCCTGCCCGGCGAGCGCGAGATCCGCGAGGCGGCCGACCATCTGCGCCGCCACCTGAGTCACCAGCCGCTGCTGCGCAGCGCCGAAGTGCTGCCGCTGTTCGCGCGGCTGTCGGGCCCCGAGCAGGACCGCATCTTCGACGGCCACACGGGCCGCCGCATCGTGCTCGCAACCAACGTGGCCGAGACCTCGCTCACGGTGCCGGGCATCCGCTACGTTATCGATACGGGCACGGCGCGCGTCAAGCGCTACAGCTTCCGCAGCAAGGTCGAGCAGCTGCTGGTCGAGCCGATCAGTCAGGCGGCCGCCAACCAGCGCGCGGGCCGCTGCGGCCGGGTGGCGAACGGCATCTGCATCCGGCTCTACGACGAGAAGGACTTCGAGGGCCGCCCGCGCTTCACCGACCCTGAAATCCTTCGCTCCTCGCTGGCGGGCGTGATCCTGCGCATGAAGTCGCTGCGCCTGGGCGATGTGGCGCGCTTCCCGTTCCTGGAGGCGCCGTCGCCGCGCGCCATCGCCGACGGCTACCAACTGCTCAACGAACTGGGGGCGGTCGACGACGCCAACGAGCTCACGCACACCGGCGCCGAGCTGTCGAAGCTGCCGCTGGACCCGCGCGTGGGCCGAATGATTCTCGAAGCCCGTTCGCGCAGTGCGCTCGAAGAAGTGCTCATCATCGCCTCGGCCCTCAGCGTGCAGGACGTGCGCGACCGCCCGATGGACGCGCAACAGCAGGCCGACCAGGCGCATTCGAAGTTCGACGACGAGAAGAGCGAGTTCAGCGGCTACCTGCGGCTGTGGAAGTGGATCGCCGACGCGCGCGGCGGCCATGGCGACACCCACAAGCTCAGCAACCGGCAGTACGAACAGCTGTTGCGGCAGAACTTCATCAACATCCGCCGCGTACGGGAGTGGCGCGACATCCATTCGCAGCTGCTCACGGTGGTCACCGAGCACAAGTGGCGCATCAACGCCGAGCCGGCGGGCTACGAGGCGCTGCACATGTCGATGCTGTCCGGACTGCTGGGCAACATCGGCTGGAAGCTGGAGGACGACGAGGCCTACCTCGGTGCCCGCGGCATCAAGTTCTACCGGCACCCCGGCGCCCACCTGAAGAAGAAGCCCGGGCGCTGGATCGTTGCGGCCGAACTGGTCGAGACCACGCGGCTCTTCGGGCGCGGCATCGCCAACATCGAGCCACAGTGGCTCGAGCAGGTGGCGGGGCACCTGCTGAAGAAGCAGCTGCTCGATCCGCACTGGGAGAAGAAGGGCGCGCAGGTGTCGGCGCTGGAGCGCGCGACGCTCTATGGGCTCGTGGTGTACAGCGGCCGGCGCGTCGACTTCACGCGTGTCGACCCGGTCGCCGCGCGCGAGATCTTCATCCGCGAGGCGCTGGTCGGCGGCCAGTGGGAAAGCCGGTTCCCGTTTTTGCAGGCCAACCGCAAGCTGGTGCGCGAGGTGGAAGGGCTGGAGCACAAGTCGCGTCGGCAGGACGTGCTGGTCGACGACGAACTGATCTTCGCCTTCTACGACGCACAGCTGCCCGCCGACGTGGCCAGCGGCACCAGCTTCGAGAACTGGTACCGCCAGGCGTCGAAGGAGCAGCCGCGCCTGCTGTTCCTGACGCGCGACGAGCTCATGCGCCACCAGGCGGCGGGTATCACCACGCAATCATTCCCGCCGACGCTGCGGCTCGGCGGCGTCGATTGCGCCGCGAGCTACCTGCACGAGCCCGGCGACGCGAAGGACGGCCTCACCGTCAGCGTGCCGCTCTTCGTGCTCAACCAGGTGAGCGAGGAGCGCTGCGAGTGGCTGGTGACGGGCATGCTCAAGGACAAGATCCAGGCGCTGCTCAAGAGCCTGCCGCAGCGCCCGCGTTCGCGGCTGGTACCGCTGCCCGAGTCAGCCTCGAAGCTGGCGGAGGAGCTGTCGGTGCCCGAACTCTTCGGCACCGGCTCGCTGACCGACGTGCTGCTCAAGCGCGTGCGCGACATGACCAGCATCGACGTCAAGCGCGCCGACTTCAAGCTCGACATGCTGGCGCCGCACCTGTTCATGAACCTGCGCGTGATCGACGAGCATGGCCGGCAGCTGGGCATGGGGCGCAACCTCGGTGCGCTGAAGGCCGAGCTGGGTGCGCAGGCTCGAGGGGCCTTCCAGGCGCTGGCGGGGCTGAACGTCAAGGCGTCGCCGGAGAAGAAGGCTGCCGGCGCTGCGCCGGATGACCGCCCGAAGCAGTCCTCGAAGGCGGCGGATGCACCCGCGCCCGCCGCGCTGCCGGCCGGCCAGCGCTACACGGCCTGGACCTTCGGCGAGCTGCCCGAGCTGATGGAAGTGCGTCGCGGATCGCAGTCGCTGATCGGCTTTCCGGCGTTGCGCGACGAAGGCGACGCTGTGACCATCGAGGTGTTCGACGAGCCCGCCGTGGCCGCCGCGAAGCATCGGGCCGGGCTGCGCCGCCTGTTCGCGCTGCAGCTCAAGGACGCGCTCAAGTACCTCGAGAAGAACATCCCCGACCTGCAGAAGATGTCGGTGGCCTATATGCCGCTGGGCACCTCGGAGGAGCTGCGCGCCCAGATCATCGACGTGGCGATCGACCGGGCCTTCCTGCAGGAGCCGCTGCCGACAGACGAGTTCGCGTTCAAGCGCCGACTGGAGGAGGGCCGTGGCCGCCTCACGCTGATCGCCAACGAGGTGGCGCGGCTCGCGTCGGCCATCCTCGTCGAGTACGCCGCAGCCGCGCGCAAGATCAAGGACACCAAGATCCAGCCCGACGCCGTGCAGGATGCCGCGCAGCAGCTTCAGCGCCTTGTCGGCAAGCGCTTCATCGCCGAGGCGCCGTGGACGCAGCTGCAGCATTTCGCGCGGTATCTGAAGGCGATCGTGCTGCGGCTCGACAAGCTGCGCGCGGACCCGGCGCGCGACGCCGGCAAGTTGGCCGAGCTGAAGCCGCAGGACCAGCGCTACTGGCGGCTGGTGGCCGAGCGCAAGGGCGTCGTGGACGAGCGCATGCTCGAATTCCGTTGGCTGCTGGAGGAGTTGCGCGTGAGCTTCTTCGCGCAGGAGTTGCGCACGCCGCAGCCTGTGAGCGTGAAGCGGCTCGACAAGGCCTGGGCGCAGCTGCAGGCCTGACGACGGGTTTGCCGGACGAAGAAAAGCCCGCTCGCGCGGGCTTTTCCTTTTTCGTGTTCGGGGCGCGATGGTCGCAAGGCCTATATGCGCCCCATGAGCACGAGGATCACCACGATCAGCACGACCAGGCCAAGGCCGCCACTGGGCCCGTAGCCCCACGCGCGGCTGTAGCCCCAGCTTGGCAGTGCGCCGATCAGCAGCAGGATCAGGACGATCAGCAGAATGAACGAGAGCGACATGTTTGTCTCCAGGGCGTTGTTGTGATGAGCTTTCATGCTCGCCCTGTCGTGTCGCGTGGGAGGCCGGAGGGTAGCCCCTCCGGTGGTCAGGCAACGTCCTACCGTGGGCGTCGGCGCTTTGCCGGTGCGCTCGCAGGCACGAACAGCAGTCCCGCCGTCACCAGCAGGAAAACAAGGCCCAGGCCGCCCGTGATGGTCGCGCCGCCCCACAGCGAGAAGAAGCCGTCGAGACGGGCGTCCTGCGGGTTCTCCGGGTCGAAGAAGACGTTCACCGTCTCGCCCACTTCGTAGGAAGGCGGGCTGCTGCTGCTCGAGGGCGCGAACTCGATGATCTCGCCCGACGGCGCCTTGAAGCGCACCAGCGGCTTCCAGGTGCCCGATTCGTTGCGCTTCGAGCTTTCCACGTAGAGCAGCCGCATCACCTCGCCCTGCGTGCGGCTTGCCGATGCGATGAAGGAAGTCGTGTTGTGGTGCAGCAGCCAGGCGACGCTGCACAGCACCACGGCCACTGCACCGAAAACGAGCCTCAGGATCGTGACCGGGTTCTTCATTCGGGCAGGGGCTTTCCGAACAGTGCGGCGGCGGCGATGGCGCAGAGGCCGGACAGCACGGTGCACACGACCAGGAAGCCGATCGCGCCAAGGGTCGCGACGAACGCCCTGGCGATGGGCCGGGTGCGGAAGAAATAGAGGGGCACCCCCAGCGGCGGGAACAGGCCGGCCAGCAGCGCCGAGCGTCCCGGCGGCAGCACGCCGCGCTCCAGCCCGTCGGCTCGGCACCACGTGTAGCAGAGGGCCCCGATGAGCAGGCTGTGGACCACGTCGATCACCGAGTACGGCTTGCCGGCCATCGACGGCACGATCGGCGAGAGCACGCCCGCCACGACGAACGAGAGCGCCAGTGCAAGAAGCACCCGGCGCGGCCTGTTCATCGTGATGGCCATCCGGTTGCCGAGCGTGCGGCCCTCAGAGCCGCGCGAGGCGGTCCAGCGCGGCCAGCAGCGTCTCGTCCTTCTTGGCGAAGCAGAAGCGCACCACCCGCTGGTCGAAGCCGTTGCCGTAGAAGGCCGACAGCGGAATGGCGGCCACGCCGATCTCGCGCGTGAGCCACAGGCAGAACTCGGCCTCGGACAGATCGCTCACCTCCGAGATGTCGACGCACTGGAAGTAGCTGCCCTCGCTGCGCAGCAGCCTGAAGCGGGTCTTCTCGGCCAGGCCCGCGGCGAACAGGTCGCGCTTGCGCTGGTAGAAGGCCGGCAGCTCGAGGTAGGGCTTCGGCTCGGCCATGTATTGCGCGAGCGCGTGCTGCATCGGCGTGTTCACGGTGAACACGTTGAACTGGTGCACCTTGCGGAACTCGGCCATCAGCGGGGCCGGCGCGGCCACGTAGCCGACCTTCCAGCCGGTGACGTGATAGGTCTTGCCGAAGCTGCTGACGATGAAGCTGCGCGCGGCCAGGCCCGGGAAGCGCGCCACGCTCTCGTGCCGGGCGCTGTCGAACACCATGTGCTCGTAGACCTCGTCGCTGATGACGAACACGTCGGTGGGCGCGAGCAGCTCCTCGAGCCGCCGCATCTCGGCTTCGGTCCAGACCGTGGCGCTCGGGTTGTGCGGCGTGTTGATGATGATGGCGCGCGTGCGCGGCGTGAGCGCGCCGGCGATCTTGTCGAAATCGGGGCGGAAAGTGCCCGGCACCAGCGGCACCCGCACCACGCTGCCGCCGGCCAGCTCGATGTTGGGCACGTAGCTGTCGTAGCAGGGCTCGAGCACGATCACCTCGTCGCCCGGACGCACCACCGCGAGGATGGCCGTGATGATCGCCTGCGTGGCGCCGGCTGTGACGGTGATCTCCGTGGCCGGGCTGTAGTCATGGCCGTACTGCGCCGAGATCTTGGCCGAGATGGCTTCGCGCAGCGCCGGAATGCCCGGCATCGGCGGGTACTGGTTGTGGCCTGCCGCCATCGCGGCCGTCACGTCCTCGAGCAGCTTCGGGTCGCAGTTGAAATCGGGAAAGCCCTGGCCCAGGTTGACCGCGTTCTTCTCGGCGGCCAGCGCCGACATCACGGTGAAGATGGTGGTGCCGACGGCCGGCAGCTTGGTGCCGACTTCGGGTGTGCGTGGTGGCGTGCTCATGATGTTCGTGATTTCTTCAACTGTTGTTCCGCATGCCACTTGCTCGTCGCTGCCTCTTCCAGAAACACCGCGGAACCGGCTTTGCCGGGCCGCAGGTATTGCCCCCGGAAGGGGGTTGGCGAAGCGACACGAAGTGCGCGAAGCCTGGGGGTGATCCTGTTTACAGCTCGTAGTCTTGTTGGTGGCCGCTCAAGGCCTTGGCGATCAGGTTGCGGTCGAGGCGGTCGGAGAGCAGCTCCGCGAACTTGAAGACGAAGTTGCGCAGATAGGCGCTGCGCTTGAACGCAACCCGCGCGATATTCTGGCCGAACACATGGCCCATCGGGCGCACCACGAGGTCGGCATTCGACTCGTCGCGCACAGCCATTTCGGCCACGATGCCCACGCCCAGCCCGAGGCGCACGTAGGTCTTGATCACGTCCGAGTCGATGGCTTCGAGCGCGATGCGCGGCGTGAGCTTCTTCTGGGCGAACGCGTGGTCGATGCGCGTGCGGCCGGTGAACGACGGGTGGTACGTGATGATCGGCTCGCTCGCCAGGTCTTCCAGCGAGATGCGCTCCTTGGAGGCCAGCGGGTGGTCCTTGGGGAGCACCAGCACGTGCTGCCATTCGTAGCAGGGCAGGGTCACCAGCTCGGCGTAGCCGTCGAGCGATTCGGTGGCGATGCCGATCTCGGCGATCTCGTCGATCACCATGCGTGCCACCTGGTCGGGCGAGCCCTGGTGCAGGCTCACGTTGACCTTGGGATACGCCTCGCGCAGGTTGGCCACGGGCACCGGCAGCACGTAGCGCGCCTGGGTGTGGGTGGTGGCGATGGAGAGGGTGCCGCTGTCCTGGGCGCTGAACTGCTCGCCGATGCGCTTGAGGTTGCCCACCTCGCGCATGATCAGCTCGATGCTGGCGATGACGTGCTGGCCCGGCTCGGTGACGCGCTTCAGCCGCTTGCCGTGGCGCGCGAAGATCTCGACGCCCAGTTCTTCCTCGAGTTCGATGATGGCCTTGGATACACCGGGCTGCGAGGTGTGCAGCGCCTTGGCCGCCTCGGTGAGGTTCAGGTTGCGCCGCACGGCTTCCTGAACAAACTTGAACTGATGCAGATTCATATCAAATTCCGTCTTATTGCGGAATTCATTATGCCTTCAGAATCTATTGAAATTGCCGGATGTTCAGGATTTGACCGCAATCCTTGCCAGGAGATCGACCAGTTCGGGCTCTTCACCCACGATCCGCGCGAGCGTGAAGCCGATGGCCGGCCAGCGCTGGCGCAGCGCATCGAGTTGGTGCGGCAGGTCTTCGCGGGCGTGCTTGCCCATTCCCAGGAAGAGAGGAACGACGCGGATGGCGGTGGCGCCACCGGCAACCAGCGTTGCCACGGCCGTAGGCAGGTCGGGCTCGGCCAGTTCCATGTAGGCGCAGGCCACGCGGGCATCGGGCTCGTCGGCGAGCACCCGGGCAGCAACGGCCTCGATGGGCTGGCGCCAGCGCTCGTCGCGCGAGCCGTGCGCCAGCAGGACGATGCCCCGCGTCATCGTCGCAGCACGAGCCAGCTGAAGGCCGTGAGCGACATCACCGAATAGATCATCCCGGGTGCCGCCGCCGTGAGCCAGGGCGACCAGTTGCTGAGATTGCCCAGGTAGCCGAACACGTTGTTCAGCAGGAAGAAGCTGATGCCGATCATCACGCCGCCGAACACGTAGGTGGTGATGCCGGCCTGGCGGAAGTGCAGGTAGGCGAAGGGCAGGGCGAGCACCACCATCACCAGGCACGACAGCGGGTAGAACACCTTGCGCCAGAACTCGATCTCGTAGCGCTGCGCGGTCTGGCCGTTGGCGTCGAGGTGGCGGATGTAGTCGAACAGGTCGATCGTGCTCATCCGGTCGGGGCGCAGCAGCGCGACCGACACCATTTCCCCGGTCAGCGAGGTCGGCCAGTTCACCTGAGGGATCTTGGTGGTGACGATGTGCGCCTGCTCCGCCGAGCTGCGGGTGTCGTACTTCTGCTCGGCGACGTCTGTGAGCAGCCAGTGGCCGTCGTTGCCGATGGTGGCCGAGGCGGCGACGATCTGGGTCTTGATGTAGCCGTTGTCGTCGAACTCGAAGATGCGTGGGTTCTTCAGCGCGCCCTTGCGGTCGATGGCCAGCACGTTCACGGCGTAGGAGGCGTTGTCCCGCTTTTCCTTGAGCCAGGCACCCGTGTTGCCGGCCAGCGAGTAGGTGCCCTGGTACCTGGCCTTGAGCAGCTGGCCCGTGCGCTCGGAAGCCGGCGCCACGTAGTCGCCGATGGCGAAGGTCAGCACCACGAAGCCGATGCCCAGCAGCAGCAGGGTGCGCAGCGCGCGCCAGGGGCCCAGCCCGCTGGTGCGCAGGATGGTGTATTCGGAGCTCTGCGCCAGCCGGGCCATGACGAAGATCGAGCCGATCAGCACGGTGATCGGCAGCAGTTCGTAGAGATGGCTCGGGACCAGCAGGGTCACGTAGACCAGCGCCTGCGCGGGCCCGTAGTTCAGGCTGTCGGGCTTGCCGATGGACTGCAGTTCGTCGACGAAGTCGAAGAAGAAGAAGAGGCACAGGAAGCCGAGCGTCACGAACGCGACGGCCTTGAGCACCTCGACGTAGATCAGGCGTCTTATCGTTTTCACGTGGGTTCGATCTTGGGTGTGGGCGACACGGCGCGAGTCGACGGGTTCGACCTGATCCGCCGGCCCCAGTTGTTCTGACGGGCGCCGAGCCATGCCAGGTTGATCAGCAGCACGCCGCCGTGCAGCATCAGCATGAAGCCGCCCATGCCGTACTTGCCCGAGCTGATCCAGCTCTGGCCCAGGTTGAGCATGTTGTAGTAGACGACGAAGGCGAACAGCGCGAGCAGCAGGTTGCCGCTGCGGCCGACGCGCGGGTTGGCGCTGGACACGTTCAGCGCCAGCAGCACGAAGTTGATGGCCGCCAGCAGCATGCCGATGCGCCAGGCCAGCTCACCGCGGCTGGGGGCGCCGGCGTCGGTCAGCAGGGACAGCGTCGTGCGCGCGCGCGGCGGCGTCGCGTCGTTGACCAGGCCGGAGTTGCCGCCGGCGCGGGTGCCGTAGGTCTTGAACTCGCTGATCTTCAGGCCGGTGGCCGCCATCGGCTGCTCGAGCCGCTGGCCGTTGTTGAGCAGCAGGTAGCGCGAATCGCCGATGTTCTCGATGCTGCCGCTGCGCGCCGAGGTGGTGATCTGCATGTTGCGCTCGATCGACCAGATGAAGACGTTGGTGGCCTTGGAGTTGTCCGGTGTCTCCTTGTCGATGAAGAACACGCGCACCCGGCCGGCGGATTCGCGGAACTCACCCGGCGCCACGCGCTCGATGTCGCTGCGCTGCTCGTACTGCTTGCGCATGCCGATGGTCTGCGAGTTGGCCCAGGGCCAGCCCACCAGCGCCATCACGGCGATCAGGATCAGCACCGGCCAGGCGAAGCGGAACAGCGGCTTGACGAAGTCGGCCAGGCCGCGCCCGCTGGAGAACCAGATGACCATCTCGCTGTCGCGGTACATGCGCGAGAGGGTGCCGACGATGGCGATGAACAGGCTCAGACTCAGGATGGTCGGCATGTAGCCGAGCACCGTGTAGGTCATGACCAGGAACACCTCCTGCGGGTTCACACTGCCCTTGGACGCGAGCCCGAGGGTGCGGATGAGCATCATGGTCATCACGATGGTGACCAGTACCACGAGGGTCGCTCCGAAGCTGCGGGACAGCTCCTTGCGTAGGGAAGAATGGAATAACATCGTTCGAGGAAAAAAAGGATTATGGACTTTCAACTCAAGACCCTCACCGTTTCCCAGGCCGCAGCCGAGAAATCCGATGTCCTGATCGTGCTCGTCGGCAGCGCTCCTCCCGCCTCCAAAGACCCGCTTTCGGTGCTTGCCGCCAGTGCCCGCAAGGCCGGCGACCTGCCCGACAAGGCCGGCAAGCTGCTCGCGCTCTACCGTCCGGAAGACGTCGTGGCCGCCCGCGTGGTGCTCGCCGCCATCGGCGACGGCAAGCCGGCCTCGGTGCGCACGGGCGTCGTCGCGGCGATCAACGCGGCCAAGGCCCAGGCGCCCAAGCGCGTGACCCTGGTGTTCGCGCAGCCCGCCGACGGCGCTGCGGTGGCTTGCGCCGTCACGGCGGCGGCCGAAGCCAGCTATGTCTACACCACCACCAAGTCGAAGGCCGAACCCCGCAGCATCCGCCAGCTGACCGTCGGCGTGGCCGATGCCGCCGCGATCGCCGGCGCGTTCGACCAGGCCCGTGCCACCGTCCGGGGCATCGAACTGGCCAAGGAATGGGGCAACCGGCCCGCCAACCACGCTACCCCCACGCTGCTGGGCGAGGCCGCCAAGGAGCTGGCGAAGCTCCCGAACATCAAGTGCGAAGTGCTGGGCCCGAAGGAAGTCGAGAAGCTCGGCATGGGCTCCTTCGCCGCCGTGGCCCAGGGCTCGGCCGAGCCGCTGCGCTTCATCGTGCTGCGCTACCACGGGGCTCCCAAGGACCAGGCGCCGGTGGTGCTGGTCGGCAAGGGCATCACCTTCGACACCGGCGGCGTCTCGCTCAAGCCGGCTGCCGAGATGGACGAGATGAAGTTCGACATGTGCGGCGCGGCCAGCGTGCTCGGCACCTTCCGCGCGCTGGGCGACATCCAGCCCGCCATCAACGTCGTCGGCCTCATTCCCTCGTGCGAGAACATGAACGACGGCCGCTCGGTGAAGCCGGGCGACGTGGTGACCAGCATGAGCGGCCAGACCATCGAGGTGCTCAACACCGACGCCGAGGGCCGGCTCATCCTGTGCGACGCGCTGACCTACGCCAAGCGCTTCGAACCGGCCGCGGTGATCGACATCGCCACGCTGACGGGCGCCTGCGTGATCGCGCTGGGCGGCGTGCGCAGCGGACTGTTCGCCAGCGACGACACGCTCGCCGCCGCGCTCGAAGCCGCCGGAGAAACCTCGCAGGATCGCTGCTGGCGCATGCCGCTGGACGACGACTACGCTGAAGGGCTGAAGAGCAACTTCGCCGACGTGGCCAATATCGCCGGCCGCGCGGGCGGTGCCATCACCGCGGCGAAGTTCCTGCAACGCTTCACCAGCGACTTCGCCTGGGCGCACCTTGACATCGCCGGGACCGCCTGGAAGAGCGGGGCGGCCAAGGGCTCGACCGGCCGTCCGGTGGGCCTGCTGGTGTCCTACCTGACGAGCCGCGCGGGCAGCGGCGACGCATCGGGCAAGGCGAAGCCCAGGAAGGCCAAGGCCGCCGAGGCTCCGAGCAAGAAGGCACGGTCCGCGAAGTGACGGAAATCGGCTTTCACTACAACGCGCGCGACAAGCTGAACTACGCCTGCCGGCTGGTTCGCAAGGCCGTGAACACGCGCGGCCTGCGCGTGGTAGTGGTGGGCGATGCGCGCTCGCTCGACGCGGTGGATGCGGCGCTCTGGCAGCTCTCGCCGGTGGACTTCGTCGCGCATTGCCGCGACGACGCGCCGGCCCACGTCGTCGCGCGCTCGCCCGTGGTGCTGTCGGCGCAGGGAGCCGATGCGGCCTCGCTGCCGCACCGCGAGATGCTGGTGAACCTGGGCCTCGAAGTGCCTGCGGGCTTCGAGCGCTACGAACGCATGATCGACATCGTGAGCGACGAGGCCAACGACCGCCAGGTCGGCCGTTCTCGCTGGCGCCACTATGCCGATCGTGGCTACACCATCCAGCCGCACGACTTCGCAAAGAGTTCCTGACATGGCCAGCACGCTGCGCACACCGCCCCGGTTCGTTCCCACGCTGACGACGGTGCTCGAGGTTCCGGCGGAGCCCGCGAGTCCCGAGCCGCAGGTCGCGCAGGCGCCTCAGCCGGACCCGGCGAGTTCGATGGCATTGCCTCCGGCCGCACAGCTCTCGCAGGCGGAAATCGTCAGCCTCGAAGAGCAGTTGCTGCATCGCGTGCTGCAGCGCGTCGACCTGTCGCTGGAAGAGCGTTTGAGCGACACCGTGTCAGCTGCCGTTCAGCATCAGCTCGATGCGATGGTGCCGCGTCTGCGCAATGAAATCGAGGCCGTTTTGCGCGCGCTTGTGATCGAGGCAATGGCCGCTGAACTCAGCGAAAACACCGGGTCTACGCCAGCTTCCGGGGCCTGAATACTGGGCTAAACTGCGCCGCAGGTCGGAAGGGCGTGAGGGTGCCGCTGGTCTGCGGCGCGAAACTTGCGAGGTCTGCGCGCCCGGATCGTACGACCGGTGTTTTTTATTCTTTTCATCCAAGTTCTGGAGGTTCCCATGCAATTGAAATGGACTGCGGTCGCACTGGCTGCAATCACGCTCGTGGCTTGCGGCAAGAAGGAAGAAGCTGCTGCTCCCGCTGCAGCGCCCGCGCCAACGGCCGCGGCCCCGGCGGCTGCACCTGCACCCGCACCTGCCGGAGACACCCTGGTCATCAAGATCGGTCACGTGGCACCTACCAGCGGTCCCATTGCCCACCTCGGTAAGGACAACGAGTTCGGCGCCAAGATGGCCATCGAAGACCTGAATGCAAAGGGCCTCAAGGTTGGCGACAAGGTTGCCAAGTTCGAACTGGTCGCCGAAGACGACGCAGGCGATCCGAAGCAAGGCACGGCCGTTGCCCAGAAGCTCGTGGACGAAAAGGTCAACGGCGTGGTCGGTCACCTGAATTCGGGCACCACCATCCCCGCCTCGAAGCTGTACAGCGACGCCGGCATTCCCCAGATCTCGCCTTCGGCAACCAACCCGAAGTACACGCGCCAGGGCTTCAAGACCACGTTCCGCGTGGTGGCTGACGACACGCAGCTCGGCGGCACGCTGGGCAAGTACGCCGTCGAAACGCTCAAGGGCAAGAACATCGCCGTGATCGACGACCGCACCGCCTACGGCCAGGGCGTCGCCGAAGAATTCGAGAAGGCGGCCAAGGCTGCTGGCGCCACCATCGTGGGCCACGAATTCACCACCGACAAGTCGACCGACTTCAACGCCATCCTGACCAAGCTGAAGGCTGCCAAGCCCGACGTGCTGTTCTTCGGTGGCATGGACGCCGTTGGCGGCCCGATGCTCAAGCAGGTCAAGCAGCTGGGCCTGAACGTCAAGTTCATGGGCGGCGACGGCCTGTGCACCGGCGAGCTGCCGAAGCTGGCTGGTGATGCCATCGGCGAAGACATGGTGGTGTGCGCGGAAGCCGGCGGCGTGGACGGCGACTTCAAGCAGCCGCTGGAAGACTTCAAGGCCAAGTTCAAGACCAAGAACGGCGTCGAAGTGCAGATCTATGCACCGTACGTGTACGACGCTGTCAACGTGCTGGCCGAAGCCATGGTGAAGGCCGGTTCGTCCGACCCCGCCAAGTACCTGCCCGAAGTCGGCAAGGTGCAATACAAGGGCGTGACCGGCCCGATCGCCTTCGACGAGAAGGGCGACATCAAGAACGGCGCGCTGACGCTGTACACCTACAAGGGTGGTGCGCGTACCCAGATCGCCGTGGTGCGCTGATTCGCTCCGGCACAAAAGAGAAAAGGGCCTTCGGGCCCTTTTTCATGCCTGCTTCAATGGCAGGCAGTCAGAGCGGCGCAAGGCCCGAGGGGCGGTTGGCGTTGCAGTACTCGATGAACGCATCGAGGTCGCGCGACTTGTCGAACACCGCATCCGCGCCTAGCGCAGTGCAGCGCGCCCTGATGTCCGCCGTCACGTAGTTGCTGAGCACCACCACCCGCTGGCTGGGCTTGCGGTCCCTGCAGCCGCCGAGAACGCCGAGGCCGGAGCCTTCCTTCAGGAAGAGATCGACGATCAGCAGTTGCCAGCCATCAGGGTGTTCGGCGAGCCACGCCAGGGCTTCCGTCTCGGTTTCGGCGAAGCCGACCACCCGGCCGTTGACCAGATCCTCCAGTGCCGGGACCAGGTTGTCCCTGATGGTCTTGTTGTCCTCGACGAGGAACGTGATGAGGGCCATGCCGTGGTTTCGCTTTGAGAACGAATAGCGTAGCGTGCCTGACGCCCGCCCGGCGTAGGAGAAGGGATACGGACGCGGTCCGGTGCGAGGTCAGTCCGCGCCTTCTGCGCGGATCTTCGCCTTGAGCTTCTCGGCCAGCGCCTGGCTTTCGTCTCGCTCGGCCGTCACCTCGAGGCGCTTCTCGATTTCCTCGCTCAGCGCGGCGTTGACCTCGGCGAGCTTCTCGGCCGACTTGGCCAGCTTTTCCTCGAGCTGGCTGGTGTGCTCGATGGCCTGCGCCACCTCGCCGACCTGCACTTCCTCGGGCAGTTCCTGCTCGAGCACCGTGTTCACCACGGCGAGGTTGTCCGACGCCCGCTGAACATCCGCCGCCACCTGTTCGCTCTTTTCCAGGGTTTGGTCCAGCGGTGTCGTGCCGCGAGACGGTTTTTGCGGTTTTCCGGCCATCGGGGATCCTTTGCTGGCGTGAAATTAGAACCTTCGGATCGTAGCTCCAGACGGGAGGGGCCGGTTGCCCATGTCCCGGTTGTTGCAAAGCAACGCATTGCCGTTCTTCAAACGGAGAGAGGGAGAGAGGGCCGGACGACAAAAAAGCCCAGGCGCTTGTGGCGACTGGGCTTCCTGTGTCGTTCGAGTGTCCGTGAACGGTTACGAACAATCAATCTCTGGCGGAGCAGGCGGGATTCGAACCCGCGGAGGGCTATTAACCCTCACACGCTTTCCAGGCGTGCGACTTAAACCGCTCATCCACCGCTCCTGAGCCCACGATTGTAGCAGTCAGTTCAGCCCTGATTTGCCTGACCTTGCACCGAAGACTTGCCGGCCTGCACCATCCGCATCGCCGAAGCGATGAGCGTGGCGGTTTCGGTCATGTTGCTGGGCACGATCAGCGTGGTCTTGGAGTCGGCCGCGACCTTGCCGTAGGCGTCGACGGCGCGCTCGGCCACCTTGAGCTGCACGGCCTGCTCGCCGCCGGGCTGGCGGATGGCAGCCGCCACGCGCTCGATGGCGTCCGCCGTTGCCGTGGCCACTGCCGTGATGGCGGCGGCTTCACCCTGGGCGTTGTTGATCTGCGCCTGCTTCTCGCCCTCGGAGCGGGCGATGAAGGCCTCGCGCTCGCCGGTGGCGATGTTGATCTGCTCCTGACGGCGGCCTTCGGAGGCGGCGATCAGCGCGCGCTTTTCGCGCTCGGCGGTGATCTGGCGCTGCATCGCCTGCAGGATCTCCTTCGGCGGGGTCAGGTCCTTGATCTCGTAGCGCAGCACCTTCACGCCCCAGTTGAGCGCCGCCTCGTCGATCGCAGCCACCACCTGGGCATTGATGACGTCGCGCTCCTCGAAGGTCTTGTCGAGCTCCAGCTTGCCGATCACGCTGCGCAGGGAGGTCTGCGCGAGCTGGGTCACGGCCACGATGTAGTTCGACGAGCCGTAGCTGGCGCGCATCGGGTCGGTGACCTGGAAATACAGGATGCCGTCGACCTGCAGCTGCGTGTTGTCGCGCGTGATGCAGATCTGGCTGGGCACGTCGAGCGGGATTTCCTTCAGGCTGTGCTTGTAGGCCACCCGGTCGATGAACGGAATCAGGAAGTTGGGGCCGGGCGTCATCGTGCCGTGGTACTTGCCCAGCCGCTCGCGGATCCAGGCGTTCTGCTGCGGCACGAACTTGACCGACTGGCTGATGAAGATGATCGCGATGACCAGGATGATGAGAGGTACCGAGAATTCCATGGTGCGCTTCCTTTTCTGAGTTCTACCTACGACGGACTGACTAAACCTTGTCGACCACCAGCCGGCTGCCGACCACCTCGACCACGCGGTGCTCGCCGGTGGAGGGCGTGCGGCCCGCGCGCTGGATCACGGTCCATTGCGCGCCGCGATAGCGCACCGTCGCCGTACCGTCGGGATTCCAGGCATCGACCTGCACGGTCTCGCCGATGTCGAGGTTCACGTCGCGGTTGGCTTCGGTGGGCGGGGCGGGAGGGCGCTTGCGCTGGATCGTGTACCAGACCAGCACGGCCCCCACGCCGATGACGGCGGCCACGATGAGCTGGGTGACGGTACCGAAGCCCAGGTGCGCCGCGATGGCCGCGGCAGCGAAACCGGCTGCCAGCAGGAGAAGATAGACGGTGCCCGAGAGCAACTCGACCACGATGGCCGCCCCCGCAATCAGCCACCAGACAGTGGAATTCGCCATGTCGACTCCTCTTGTTACTTGTTCGATGCGCGCCATTCTGATGCATTCGCTTCAAGCGCTTGCCGTGCGTAGGGGTACTGTGCCGGAGACTGCAAAAGAGGCCTTGCCTGACTGCTCCGGATGGCTTGCGCGAAGCTGACCGGATCCGTCATCCGAATTCCGTACACTTCGCGCCTCGCCACATTGCTGTCTGTCTGCCTGTCCGGAGCCCCGCTCATGAAATTCCGCTTTCCCATCGTCATCATCGACGAGGACTTCCGCTCCGAAAACACTTCGGGTCTCGGCATCCGCGCGCTCGCGCAGGCCATCGAGACGGAGGGTTTCGAGGTGCTGGGCGTCACCAGCTACGGCGACCTGAGCCAGTTCGCCCAGCAGCAAAGCCGTGCCAGCGCCTTCATCCTGTCGATCGACGACGAGGAGTTCACCATCGGCCCCGACCTCGATCCGGCCGTGTTGAACCTGCGCACCTTCATCGGCGAAGTCCGGCGCAAGAACGCCGACGTGCCGATCTACATCTACGGCGAGACCAAGACCTCGCGCCACCTGCCGAACGACATCCTGCGCGAGCTGCACGGCTTCATCCACATGTTCGAGGACACGCCCGAGTTCGTGGCGCGCCACATCATCCGCGAGGCCAAGAGCTACCTCGAGAGCGTGCAGCCGCCGTTCTTCAAGGCGCTGATCGACTACGCGGAAGACGGCTCGTACTCGTGGCACTGCCCGGGCCACTCGGGCGGCGTGGCGTTCCTCAAGAGCCCGGTGGGCCAGATGTTCCACCAGTTCTTCGGCGAGAACATGCTGCGTGCCGACGTCTGCAACGCGGTGGAAGAGCTGGGCCAGCTGCTCGACCACACCGGCCCGGTGGCGGCCAGCGAGCGCAATGCGGCGCGCATCTTCAATGCCGACCACTGCTTCTTCGTGACCAACGGCACCAGCACCAGCAACAAGATGGTGTGGCACCACACGGTGGCGCCGGGCGACGTGGTGGTGGTCGACCGCAACTGCCACAAGTCGATCCTGCACGCGATCATCATGACCGGCGCGATTCCGGTGTTCATGAAGCCCACGCGCAACCACTTCGGCATCATCGGACCCATTCCGAAGAGCGAGTTCGAGCAGAGCGCCATCAAGGCCAAGATCAAGGCCAACCCGCTGCTGGCCGACGTGGATGCCGACAAGGTCAAGCCGCGCGTGATGACGCTCACGCAGTCGACCTACGACGGCGTGATCTACAACACCGAGACCATCAAGAACATGCTCGACGGCTACGTCGACACGTTGCACTTCGACGAGGCTTGGCTGCCGCACGCGGCCTTCCACCCGTTCTACGGTGCCTACCACGCGATGGGCAAGCGCCGCGTGCGACCGAAGGAATCGCTGGTGTTCGCGACGCAGTCCACCCACAAGCTGCTCGCCGGCATCAGCCAGGCCAGCCATGTGCTGGTGCAGGACTCGCAGAACCGCCAGCTCGACCGCGACCTCTTCAACGAGGCCTACCTGATGCACTCGTCGACCAGCCCGCAGTACGCGATCATCGCGAGCTGCGACGTGGCCGCCGCCATGATGGAGCCGCCCGGCGGCACCGCCCTGGTGGAGGAGAGCATCCTCGAGGCGCTGGACTTCCGCCGCGCCATGCGCAAGGTCGAGGACGAGTTCGGCAAGGACGAGTGGTGGTTCAAGGTCTGGGGCCCCGAAAAGCTCGTAGAGGAGGGCATCGGCCGTGCGGAAGACTGGATCATGCACGGCGAGAAGAACGGCCAGCCCAAGGGCAAGAGCAAGGGCAAGAATTCGCCGCGCAACTGGCACGGCTTCGGCGAACTGGCCGACGGCTTCAACATGCTCGACCCGATCAAGTCGACCATCGTCACGCCGGGCCTCGACCTCGAAGGCAACTTCGCCGAGACCGGCATTCCGGCCAGCGTGGTGACCAAGTTCCTCGCCGAGCACGGCGTGATCGTGGAGAAGACGGGCCTCTACAGCTTCTTCATCATGTTCACCATCGGCATCACCAAGGGCCGCTGGAACACGCTGCTGACGGCGCTGCAGCAGTTCAAGGACGACTATGCGCGCAACCAGCCGATGTGGCGCATCCTGCCCGAGTTCTGCCAGCAGCACCCCGGCTACGAGCGCCTGGGCCTGCGCGACCTGTGCCACCACATCCACCAGCTGTACGCGCGCTACGACGTGGCCCGCCTCACGACCGAGATGTACCTGAGCGACCTGACGCCGGCCATGAAGCCCAGCGACGCCTTCGCACACATCGCGCACCGCAAGACCGAGCGCGTGGAAATCGACGACCTCGAAGGCCGCATCACCACCAGCCTGATCACCCCGTACCCGCCGGGTATTCCGCTGCTGATCCCGGGCGAGGTGTTCAACAAGAAGATCGTCGACTACCTCAAGTTCTCGCGCGAGTTCAACACGCAGTGCCCGGGCTTCGAGACCGACATCCACGGCCTGGTGGCACGCGTCGACGAGACGGGCAAGAAGCGCTACTACGCGGACTGCGTCAAGGAATCGAAGTAACCGGTCAGCGGGGCTGAGGTGGGCTGAAGGGCCGATACCGGCCCGGTCGGTCGGTCGATCGGGTCGATCGATCAGCCCTCGCGCACCCGCATGAAGCGCGCGAAGCGGGGCAGGCCCTTGGCGGTGAGGCCGTTGTAGCGGTAGGTCACCCAGGTGCCGATGGCGGGCGGGTTTTCGCGCTCGGCGTCGGTGAGGCCGGTGCCGAGCCTGAAGCGCTTGCCGTCGGGCGTCTCGACCACCAGCGCGCCCAGCCGGGAGCCATGCCTGCCCTTGCCGGGCACATGCTCGATCACCCGGGCTTCGGCATCCTCGTAGGGCTTGACCTTGAGCAGGTCGTTGCTGCGCTCCCCCTTGTAGAGCGAAGCGCCGCGGTGGAGCATCAGGCCTTCGCCGCCCATCTTCACCGTCTTGTCGAGCAGTGCCTGCAGCGCCTCGTGCGTGGTCGCGCGCTCCTGCGGCACCGGCACCACCCACGGTGCGCCGGTGACGGGCAGCAGCTTGCGCAGGGCCGCCAGCCGCGCCGTGAAATCGCCGGGCTGCGTGGGCAGGTCGAACACCATGAAGCGCATCTCGTGCCACGCGATGTCGTTGGGCGTCTGGTTGCGTGCCGTCGACACCGCGTGCGAGAACCGGCCCCGGCCCGCCCAGAGTTCGCCGTCGAGCGGCTGTTTCGGCAGCGGGGTGGTGAACCATGCCGGCGCGACGATCTTCTCGCCGCCGCGCGTCCAGAGCTGCTGGCCGTCCCAGTAGGCGCGCACGCCGTCGTACTTCTCGCTCACCCAGTAGTCCGCCAGCGACATGCCGGGGCGGTACGTCTCGGCCAGCATGAGCAATGGGGCGGACTCGCGCGCGAGCGCGGCCGGCGCGATGGCCAGGCCGAAGGCGGCGAGCAGCAGGGAGCGGCGGTTCAGCACGTTGCTATGAAATGAATAGCGAAAAAAGGCCGCTCGAGCGGCCGTGGCGCAGCAGGCGTCGGCGGGGTTATTCGGCCATTCCGCCGACCACGTTGCTGAAGCCGCCGTCCACGTAGGTGATCTCGGCCGTCACGCCGCTGGCCAGGTCGCTCAGCAGGAAGGCGGCCACGTTGCCGACTTCCTCGATGGTCACGTTGCGGCGGATAGGCGATGCGTCGGCCACCGCCGCCAGCATCTTGCCGAAGCCCTTGATGCCGCTGGCGGCCAGCGTCTTGATGGGGCCCGCGCTGATGCCGTTCACGCGCATGCCCTTGGGGCCGAGCGAGGCGGCCGTGTAGCGCACCGAGGCTTCGAGCGAGGCCTTGGCCAGGCCCATGGTGTTGTAGTTGGGCAGGGCACGCTCGGCGCCCAGGTAGGTCAGCGTGAGCAGGGCCGACTTGTCGTTGAGATAGGGCAGGGCCGCCTTGGCCATTGCCGGGAAGCTGTATGCGCTGATGTCGTGCGCGACCTTGAAGCCTTCGCGCGAGAGCCCGTCGAGGAAGTCGCCCGCGATGGCCTCGCGCGGGGCGAAACCGATGCTGTGCACGAAGCCGTCGAACCTGGGCCAGGCCTGCGAGAGATCGGCGAAGAGCTTGTCGATCTGCGCATCGTCGCTCACGTCGCAGTCGAAAATCAGCTTCGAGCCGAAGTCTGCGGCATATTCGGTGATACGGTCCTTGAATCGCTCGCCGACATAGCTGAAGGCGAGTTCCGCGCCTTGGTCGTGACAGGCCTTGGCAATGCCATAAGCAATGGAGCGACTGCTCAATACACCGGTGATCAGCAGTTTCTTGCCCGAAAGAAAGCCCATGAGGTTGCCTTGTGAAAATCTTGGGCAGAATTCTCGCATGCGAGGTTGGCTGCTTTGGATGACGTTGGCGCTCTCGGCAGCCCCCTCATGGGCTGCTCATGCCTATGCGCAGTTCGGGGACATCAAGTACCCGGCGGGGTTCACGCATTTCGAATACGTGAATCCAGGTGCGCCCAAGGGGGGGGAGATCCGGCTGGTGCCGCCCACGCGGCCCACCAACTTCGACAAGTTCAATCCGTTCACGCTCAAGGGGACAGCTCCCTCGGATATCGCCACGTTGATGTTCGAGAGCCTGCTCACGGGAAATTTCGAGGAGCCGACCACCGCCTACGGCCTGCTGGCCGAGGACGTGGAGGTTGCTCCCGACCGCCTATCGGCGACCTTCCGCCTCAATCCCAAGGCGAAATTCAACAATGGCACTCCGGTGCTGGCGGCCGACGTGGTGTATTCGTTCGAAACGCTCACCGGCAAGCTGGCGGCGCCGCAGTATCGGACGATCTACGCCGAGGTCAAGAAGGCCACTGCGGTCAGCGAGCGCTCCGTGCGCTTCGATTTCGCCAGTCCGAACCGCGAACTGCCACTGGTCGTGGGAGGCATGGCGATCTTCAGCCGCACCTGGGGTGGCGGAAAGCCCTTCGATCAAATCACAACAGACCTGCCCGTCGCATCGGGCCCTTATCGGCCCGCCAGCAACCGTCTGGGCCGCGACATTACCTATGTACGCGACCCGAACTACTGGGGGGTGGATCTCCCGGTTCGCAAGGGTCAGTTCAACTTCGATCGCGTCACCTTCAAGGTCTACCTCGACGAGACTTCGCGTTTCGAGGGACTCAAGGCCGGAGAGTTCGACTTCATGCGCGAATTCAGCTCGCGCAACTGGGCCCGCCAGTACACGGGCAAGCAGTTCGACAGTGGCGAACTCGTCAAGCGGGCCTTCGAGAACCACAACCCCGGCGATTTCCAGGGCTATGTGTTCAATACCCGCAAGGAAAAGTTCAAGGACATCCGCGTGCGGCAGGCCATTGGCCTGGCGATGGACTTCGAATGGCTCAACCGACAGATGTTCTACGGCCTCTACACGCGCGTGCAGGGCTATTTCCCGAACAGCGAGTTTCATGCCGAGGGTCTGCCCAAGCCTGACGAACTGGCACTGTTGGAGCCGCTGCGACCGAAGCTGCGGCCGGATGTTTTCGGTCCGGCTCCGATTCCGCCGAACACCGCCCCGCCTGGCAGCCTGCGCGAGAACCTGCGCAAGGCCAGTGCGCTGCTGGCCGAGGCGGGCTGGACCTACCGCGATGGAGCGCTGCGTAATACCGAAGGCGAGCCATTCACGATCGAATTCCTCAACGATCAGCCCTCATTGGTTCGCGTGGTCACGCCGATGCAGACGGCGCTTCGGAAGCTCGGCATCGAGATGACGTTCCGCAACGTCGACTTCTCGCTATCGCAGCAGCGCATGCAAAACTTCGATTTCGAGATGACCTCGCTGCGTCTTCCGGGCAGCAACGCGCCGGGTGGAGAGCTGCTCGAGCTGTTCGGCTCCAAGGCGGCAGCCACCCCGGGGTCTTTCAATCTCTGGGGCGTGTCGGACCCGGCCGTCGATGCGATCGTGGGCAAGGTGGTCGCGGCCACTACGCGTCCCGAACTCGCCACGGCCATGCGCGTGTTGGACAGGGTGCTCTCGCATGGCTATTACTCGATTCCTCAGTACAACAGCAACACCTTCCTGATCGGTTACCGGCCCCGTCCGTTCGTGCTGCCGCCGACGATTCCGCTGTACTACCAGGCCGACGATTGGGCGGTTTCGACTTGGTGGGCTTCGCCCGCGAACAAGTAGGCAAGATCAGGCATGAATCGCACGCACCCATGACGAGCTACATCTTCAAGCGCCTGCTGCTCATGATCCCCACGCTGCTTGGCGTGCTGATCGTCACCTTCATCGTGATCCAGTTCGTGCCCGGTGGACCGGTTGAGCAGATGGTGGCCCAGTTGCAAGGGCGCGATTCGGGCGGCGAGCGCGCTGCGAGCAGCGGCGCCGGCTATCGAGGTCGGCAGGGGCTCGATCCTCAGCGCATCGAGGAGATCAAGCAGCTCTACGGGTTTGACAAGCCGGCCCACGAACGCTTGTGGATCATGCTCAAGTCTTATGCGAGCTTCGATCTGGGCACGAGCTTCTATCAGCGCAAGGCTGTGTGGGAGTTGGTCAAGGAAAAGCTTCCGGTCTCGATCAGCCTGGGTTTGTGGACGTTCTTCATCAGCTACCTGATCGCGGTGCCGTTGGGCGTGGCCAAGGCCGTGCGCGCGGGGTCGCGCTTTGATTTCGGGACCACATTGATCGTGCTCGTCGGCTATGCGATTCCGAGTTTCGTGCTGGGCGTGGCGTTGCTCGTGATCTTTGGCGGCAAGCTGCAGTGGTTCCCGTTGCGCGGGCTGACTTCTCCGAATTGGGAGACCATGACCTGGGGGGCGCGCATCATCGACTACCTGTGGCATATCGCACTGCCGGTGACGTCCATGGTTCTCGGCAGTTTCGCGGTCACCGCCATGCTGACCAAGAACTCCTTCCTTGAAGAAATCCGCAAGCAGTATGTAACGACAGCCCGTGCCAAAGGGCTGGCCGAAAGACAAGTGCTGTGGAAGCACGTTTTTCGCAATGCATTGATCCCGATCATTACGGGCTTTCCGGCGGCTTTCATTGGCGCCTTCTTCACTGGCGCATTGCTGATCGAAACGCTGTTCACGCTCGACGGCCTCGGCTTGTTGAGCTATGAGAGCGTGATTCGCCGCGACTACCCAGTGGTGCTGGGGACGCTGTATCTCTTCACGTTGATCGGCCTGGTGACCAAGCTCATCTCCGATCTCTGCTACGTCTGGGTCGACCCGAGGGTGAAGTTTGACTGACGCGCCTGTATCCATCAGCCCCGGCCGCCGCGCCTGGCGGCGCTTTCGCCGCAACCCGCTGGGTTTCTGGAGCCTGCTGATCTTCTCGGTACTGGTCGTGCTGAGCCTGTTCGCCGAGTTGCTCTCGACCGACAAGCCGCTCGTGGTTCGCTACGAGGGAACGACTTATTTCCCCGTACTGCGTGACTACTCGGAGAAAACCTTCGGCGGCGATTTTGAGACGCCCGCGGACTATCTCGATCCGTTCATCGAGGAGCGCATCACCAAAGGCGACAACTGGGCGATTTACGCACCCAACCGCTACGGCCCCCGCACACTCAACTACTTCGCGAAGCAGCCGAACCCCGCTGCGCCTTCTGGCGAGAACATTTTCGGAACTGACGACCGTGGCCGCGATCTGCTAGCGCAGCTGATCTACGGCTTTCGCGTGAGCGTGCTATTCGGACTGGCACTGACCGGGATCGGCGTGGTGCTCGGAATCGTCGCTGGCGCGATCCAGGGCTTCTTCGGTGGCAAGACCGACCTCGCGTTCCAACGCTTCATCGAGATATGGGGCTCGATGCCCGAGCTCTACCTGCTGATCATCTTCAGCGCGATCTTCGCGCCCAGCGTGGCGCTGCTGCTCATCCTGCTGAGCCTGTTCGGCTGGATGGGGCTGGCCGACTATGTGCGGGCGGAGTTCCTGCGCAATCGCCAGATGGACTACGTGCGCGCGGCGCGCGCCCTGGGCGTGGGCAACCTGCAGATCATGTGGCGCCACATCCTGCCCAACAGCATGGTGCCGGTCGTCACCTTCCTGCCGTTCCGGATGAGCGCGGCCATCCTGGCGCTGACCTCGCTCGACTTCCTGGGGCTGGGCGTGCCGCCGGGCACGCCGTCGCTCGGCGAGTTGCTCAGCCAGGGCAAGGCCAACATCGACGCCTGGTGGATCTCGATTTCCACTTTCGGCGTGCTGGTCCTCACGCTGATGCTGCTGACCTTCATGGGCGACGCCCTGCGCGACGCACTCGATCCGCGGAAGGCCGACAAGTGATGAGCACCATGCCCAGTCAATCCTTGCTCGACGTGAAGGACCTGCGCGTCGCTTTCGGCGGCAAGGAGGTCGTGCACGGCATCGACTTCCGGATGGCCGCAGGTGAAAAGCTCGCGCTCGTTGGCGAATCGGGCTCGGGCAAGACCGTCACCGCGCTGTCGCTGCTGCGGCTGGTGCAGAACGCGGACCTGTCCGGCACGGCGCGACTCTTTGGTGGCGAACGCGTGCAGGGCTCTCGCGACCTGCTGTCGATTCCCGAGCGCGAGCTGCGCGGCATCCGCGGCAAGGAGATCGCCATGATCTTCCAGGAGCCGATGACCGCGTTGAACGCGCTCTATACCGTGGGCGACCAGATCGCCGAGGTGCTCGAGCTCCATGAGGGGCTGTCGGCGCGCGCGGCGCAGGCGGCTGCCGTGCAATTGCTGGCCGACACTGGCATTCCGGAGCCGGCGCGGCGGGCGAGGGCGTTTCCGCACCAGCTGTCGGGCGGCCAACGCCAGCGCGCGATGATCGCCATGGCACTCGCCTGCAAGCCGCGCCTGCTGCTGGCCGACGAGCCGACCACCGCGCTCGACGTGACCGTGCGCGCGCAGATCCTCGAATTGCTGGCCGACCTGCAGCGCAAGTACGGCATGGCGGTGCTGCTCATCACGCACGACCTGAACCTGGTGCGGCGCTTCGCCGACCGCGTGGTGGTCATGGAGAACGGCCATATCGTCGAGCATGGCGCGGTTGCATCCGTGTTCGACGCCCCGCAGCATCCCTACACGCGCAAGCTGATCGACAGCCATCCCGAGCGCAACGTGGCGCCCGTCGCTGGCGGCCCGGGTGCGGCGCCGCTGATCGAGGCCAAGGCCCTGCGGGTGGTCTACCCCGTGCCGAGGCCGGGCGTCGCCGGCTGGTTCCGCAAGGGCGAGTTCGTCGCGGTGCAGGGGGCGGATTTCCGCATCGCTTCCGGCGAGACGCTGGGTGTGGTCGGCGAGTCGGGCTCGGGCAAGTCGACGCTCGCGCTGGCGGCGCTCGGGCTGCTGAAGTACCAGGGCGCGCTGACCGTCGCGGGCAAGGGGTGGGCGGTCGACCGGGCCTCCGATCTCTCCTTGCGCCGCACCATGCAGGTGGTGTTCCAGGACCCGTTCTCGTCGCTCTCTCCCCGCATGACGGTGGAGCAGATCGTGGGCGAGGGGCTGCGCGTGCATGCGCCCGAGCTCGGCGTCGAGGCGCGCCGGGCGCGTGCGCTTGCCGCGCTGGCGGATGTCGGGCTGACGGAGACGCAGTTTCCGGCGCTGCTCGAGCGCTATCCGCATGAGTTCTCGGGCGGGCAGCGGCAGCGCCTGGCGATCGCCCGGGCGCTGATCGTCGATCCCCGGCTGCTGGTGCTCGACGAGCCCACCAGCGCGCTCGACGTCACGATCCAGAAGCAGGTGCTGGGGTTGCTGCAGCGCCTGCAGCGCGAGCGCGGCTTGAGCTACCTGCTGATCACGCACGACGTCGAGGTGATTCGCGCGATGGCGCACAACGTCATCGTGATGAAGGACGGGGCGATCCTCGAAACCGGGCAGGTCGAGCGCGTGCTCGATGCGCCCGAGCATCCATATACGAAGAAGCTGGTGGCTGCCGCGCTGCTTGAGTAGAACAACAACGGAGACTGCGAGAAATGTCGGAAATCGGACGCGACCGGCGCGGAGCCTGGCGCGCGGCGCTGGCCTGCATGGTCACTCTGTCGGTGGCGATGGGCCTGGGGCGCTTTGCCTTCACGCCCATGCTGCCCATCATGCTGCACGAGGGAAAGCTGGAACTCGCCGCGGGCGGGGTGCTGGCCTCGCTCAACTACCTGGGCTACTTTCTTGGCGCAGTGAGCTGCGCGGCCATCGGCATCAAGGCGTCGAGCATGGTGCGCGGCGGGCTCGTGGCCACGGCGGCCCTGCTGGTCGGCATGGGGCTGCTGCACAGCTTCACGAGCTGGGGCGTGTTGCGCACGGCGGCGGGCGTGATGAGCGCCTGGGTCTTCGTCTTCGCCTCGGGCTGGGGGCTGCGCCGGCTGGCGGAGACGAACGCGCCGACGCTGGCCGGCGTGATCTATACCGGGCCGGGGATCGGCATCGCCATGACCGGGCTGCTCGGCGGCGCGCTCGGGCGCTGGGGTTCGGAGGCGGGCTGGATCGGGCTGGGCGTCCTGGCGGTGGTGCTGATTGCCGTGATCTGGCGGGTATTCGATGACGGCGAGCACGTTCATGCCGCTGGCGGCGCGGCTCCGGCGCCCGCCGCGGCGGCTCGCGTGGCCGGGCCGGCCGACCGCAGCGACGCGATCTGGCTGGTCGCGCTCTACGGGCTGGCGGGCTTCGGCTACATCATCACCGCCACCTTCCTGCCGGTGATCGCCCGCCAGGCGCTGCCAGGATCGTCCTGGCCGGACTTCTTCTGGCCGCTCTTCGGGCTGGCCATCATTCCGGGCGCATTGATCGGGGCCCGCGCGCCGACGCACTGGGACAACCGGCTGCTCCTGGCCGTCGCCTACGCGCTGCAGGCGCTGGGCGTCGTTTTGTCGGTGGCCTGGCCGAGCATCGCCGGATTCGCGCTCGGCAGTCTCCTGCTGGGCATGCCGTTCACCGCCATCACCCTTTTCGCGATGCGGGATGCGCGCCGGCTGCGCGGCAATGCGGCAGCCGGGCTGATCGGCTACGCGACGGCTTCCTACGGGGTGGGGCAGATCGTCGGTCCGCTGTTTGCCGCGCCGCTCGCCCAGCGGACGGGGTCTTTCCAGTTGCCGCTGCTGGTCGCGGCGGCGGCATTGGCGCTGGGAGCGGTCCTGTTTGCGCTGGTCTGGTTCAAATCGCGTGGCAATGCCGGGCAATAGCCGCGCGGGCGTTCAAAGGCCCTTCATTAATTGCACAAATAGCATATAATTCGAGGCTCACGACCAAACGGGCGGGTACCAACCGCCCGTTTTTTTTGGTCCATCCATTCCAGGCATTCATTCATGGCTATCTGGCATCCGTGGCGGGCGGATGGCAGGGCCGGGCATTTAAAAGGCGCTTTCGAACACGTGGCATTGCAGCAAGTAGTGGAACAAACCGTGGCCGGCCTCGGCTACGACCTGGTCGAGATCGAACGTTCGGCCGGGGGATTGCTGCGCGTGACGATTGATTTGCCCTGGGAAGCCCCCACCTCGGAAGCTGTGGCTGCAGGCCTGCCGGAGCCCTTCGTCACGGTCGAGGACTGCGAGAAGGTGACGCGCCAGCTGCAATTCGCGCTCGAGGTCGACGGCGTCGACTACAAGCGGCTCGAAGTGTCATCGCCGGGTATTGACCGGCCGCTTCGCAATGAGCAGGATTTCGAACGTTTCGTGGGCGAGGTGATCGACATCACGCTCAAGGCGCCCATGGGCGCCGCGGCGGCTGGCCAGGTGGCTGCCAACCGCAAGAAATTTCGCGGCACGCTGGAGCGGGCCGCACAGGTAGAGGGCGCCGGCGCCCCGGGCTGGCAAATCGTCTGGAGCGATGCGCCCGAGCCCAAGCCGGGTCAAAAAGTGAGCAAGAAGCGCGCGCCGGCAACGCTGCAGGCGCTGGGCTTCGTGCTGGACGAGTTGCGCGAGGCGCGGCTTGCGCCAATTGTGGATTTCAAGGGCCGCAAGGCCAAAACCCAACCGGGTTTTTCGGATATTGACGACGGAACGCAGGTTCCGGACTGACCAGAGGAGTGGTGGCATGAATCGCGAAATGTTGATGTTGGTGGATGCGATCTCGCGCGAGAAGAACGTCGAGCGCGACGTTGTCTTCGGCGCGGTCGAGTCCGCGCTGGCGCAAGCCACCAAGAAACTTCATCAGGGCGACGTGGACATCCGCGTCTCGGTCGATCGCGACAGCGGCGACTACGAAACCTTCCGCCGCTGGCACGTCGTGCCCGACGAGGCCGGCCTGCAGCTGCCCGACCAGGAAATCCTGCTGTTCGAAGCCAAGGAAGAAATGCCCGACATCGAGGTCGGCGAGTACATCGAGGAGGCTGTCGACTCCGTGCCCATCGGCCGCATCGGCGCCATGGCCGCGAAGCAGGTCATCCTGCAGAAGATCCGCGACGCAGAACGCGAGATGCTGCTCAACGACTTCATGTCGCGCGGCGACAAGATCTTCGTGGGCACCGTCAAGCGCCTGGACAAGGGCGACATCATCGTCGAGGCCGGCCGCGTCGAAGGCCGCCTGCGCCGCAGCGAGATGATCGCCAAGGAAAACCTGCGCAACGGCGACCGCGTGCGCGCAATGATCATGGAAGTCGACCTGACGCTGCGCGGCGCTCCGATCATCCTGTCGCGCTCGGCTCCCGAATTCATGATCGAGCTGTTCCGCCAGGAAGTGCCCGAGATCGAGCAGGGCCTGCTCGAAATCAAGAGCTGCGCCCGCGACCCCGGTTCGCGCGCCAAGATCGCCGTGCTCTCGCACGACAAGCGCGTCGACCCGATCGGCACCTGCGTCGGCGTGCGCGGCACCCGCGTCAACGCCGTGACCAACGAGCTGGCCGGCGAGCGCGTGGACATCGTCCTATGGAGCGAAGACCCCGCCCAGTTCGTGATCGGTGCGCTGGCTCCGGCCAACGTGTCGTCGATCGTGGTCGACGAGGAAAAGCACGCCATGGACGTGGTGGTCGACGAGGAAAACCTCGCCATCGCCATCGGCCGCGGCGGCCAGAACGTGCGCCTGGCTTCCGACCTCACTGGCTGGAAGATCAACATCATGGACGCCAACGAATCGGCCCAGAAGCAGGCGAGCGAAACCGACGCCAGCCGCAAGCTGTTCATGGAGAAGCTCGACGTCGACGAGGAAATCGCCGACATCCTCATTTCGGAAGGCTTCAACAGCCTCGAGGAAGTGGCCTACGTGCCCATCTCCGAAATGCTGGAGATCGAAGCCTTCGACGAAGACACGATCAACGAGCTGCGCGCGCGCGCCAAGGATGCGCTGCTGACCATGGAGATCGCCAAGGAAGAAGGCGTCGAGGCCCAGTCGTCGGTGTCGCAGGACCTGCGCGACCTCGAGGGCCTGGACCCCGAGCTGATTCCCAAGCTGCACGAAGCGGGCGTGAACACCCGTGACGACCTTGCCGACCTCGCGGTCGATGAACTCACCGAGATCACCGGCCAGAGCGCCGATGACGCCAAAGCCCTCATCTTGAAGGCCCGCGAACATTGGTTCGCCGGCCAAGAGTGACGGTCATGGAGGCACGAAACCAATATGTCCAGTACCACTGTCGCCGAGTTCGCGAACGAGCTCAAGAAGACTCCCGAAACCTTGCTTGACCAGCTCAAGAGCGCAGGCGTGCCCAAGGCGGCCGTCACCGATGCACTCACCGAGGCCGACAAGCAGCGCCTGCTCGGCCACCTGAAGGCCAGCCACGGCACTGTCGAGCCCGAGCGCAAGAAGATCACGCTGACCAAGAAGTCGACCAGCGAGATCAAGCAGGCCGACTCCACCGGTCGCGCCCGCACCATCCAGGTCGAGGTGCGCAAGAAGCGCACCTTCATCCAGCGCGACGACGGCCACCTGGCCGCGTCCGAACCCGCGCAGCAGGCGGCCGAGGCTCCGGCTGCCGCTCCCGCAGCACCCCGCATCGACGAGGCCGAGCTGGCCCGCCGCGAGGAAGAGGCGCGCCGCCAGGCCGAACTGATCCGCCGCCAGGAAGAAGAGCTGGCCGAGAAGCGTCGCCTGCGCGAAGAAGCCGAAGCCCGCGAGCGCGAACAGGCCGAGAAGGCTGAAAAGGCCGAGCAGGAAGCTGCCCGCGCCGCCGCCGAAGCCGCCGCGAAGAAGGCCGCCGCCGAGGCAGCCGCTGCTGCGGCCGCGAAGCCGGTTGCCGCCGCTCCTGTCGCACCCGCTGTGACGGCCGCGGCCGAGCAGAAGGCCGCCGAAGAGAAGGCTGCCGACAACAGCAAGCTCGCCGCCCAGGCCGCCGCGGCTCAGGCCAAGGAAGACGCGAAGGCCAAGGCCGCCGCCGAATCGAAGGCCCGTGCCGAAGAAGAGGCTGCCCGTGCCCGCGATCTCGACGAGCGTCGCCGCAAGGCCCTCGCCGAGGCGGAGGCCATCCGCGCCATGATGAACGCACCGGCCCGCGTGCTGGTGCCGCACAAGGCGCCCGAGAAGCCGCAGGCCGAGAAGGCCGGCGTCAAGGGCACGCTGCACAAGCCGACCGCTCCGGCGGCACGTGCAGGCGCACCCGCCGCTCCGGGAGCAGCGGCTGCACCCGCTGCTCCGGGCAGCGGCAAGGAAGTCAAGTCCGCGAAGCTCTCGTCGAGCTGGGCTGGCGATCCTGCCAAGAAGAAGGAAATCAAGACGCGCGGCGACGCAAGCGGCGGCGTCGGTCGCGGCAACTGGCGCGGAGGCCCGCGTGGTCGCCGTGGCAACGACCGTGGCGGCCATGACGAGCAGCACGTGCCGGCGGCGCCGGTCGAAGCGCGCGTGCTCGAAGTGCACGTGCCCGAGACCATCACGGTGGCCGAACTGGCGCACAAGATGGCCGTCAAGGCGCAGGAAGTCATCAAGCAGCTGATGAAGCTGGGCCAGATGGCGACCATCAACCAGTCGCTCGACCAGGACACCGCAATGATCCTGGTGGAGGAAATGGGCCACAACGCGGTGGTTGCCGCGCTGGACGACCCCGAAGCCTTCACCGACGAGGACGTGTCGGCGCAGATCGCCGAGCCGATGCCGCGCGCTCCGGTCGTGACCGTCATGGGTCACGTCGACCACGGCAAGACCTCGCTGCTGGACTACATCCGCCGCGCCAAGGTCGCCGCGGGCGAAGCCGGCGGCATCACGCAGCACATCGGTGCCTACCACGTGGAAACCGAGCGTGGCATGGTGTCGTTCCTCGACACCCCGGGTCACGAGGCCTTCACTGCCATGCGTGCCCGCGGTGCGCAGGCCACCGACATCGTGATCCTGGTGGTGGCGGCCGACGACGGCGTCATGCCCCAGACCAAGGAAGCCATCAAGCACGCGAAGGCGGCTGGTGTGCCGATCGTGGTCGCGATCAACAAGATCGACAAGCCCGATGCCAACCTGGACCGCGTGAAGCAGGAACTGGTGGCCGAGGAAGTCGTGCCCGAGGAATACGGCGGCGACGTTCCGTTCGTCGGCGTGTCGGCCAAGACGGGCCAGGGCATCGACGACCTGCTCGAGCAGGTGCTGCTGCAGGCCGAAGTGCTTGAACTCAAGGCGCCGGTGGATGCCGCCGCCAAGGGTCTGGTCATCGAAGCGCAGCTCGACAAGGGCCGCGGCCCGGTCGCCACCGTGCTGGTGCAGTCCGGCACGCTCAAGACCGGCGACGTGGTGCTGGCCGGCTCGACCTATGGCCGCGTGCGCGCCATGCTGGACGAGGACGGCAAGCCGACCAAGTCCGCGGGTCCGTCGATCCCGGTGGAAATCCAGGGTCTGACCGAAGTGCCGCAGGCGGGCGACGAGTTCATGGTGATGGGCGACGAGCGCCGTGCCCGCGAAATCGCGACCTATCGTGCCGGCAAGTTCCGCAACACCAAGCTGGCGAAGGCCCAGGCTGCGAACCTGCAGAACATGTTCACCGACCTGTCGGCGGGCGAAGTGCAGACGCTGCGCATCATCATCAAGGCCGACGTGCAGGGCTCGCAGGAAGCGCTGGCGCAATCGCTGCTCAAGCTGGCGACGGACGAGGTCAAGGTGCAGGTGGTGTACGCCGGCGTGGGTGGCATCAGCGAGAGCGACATCAACCTCGCCATCGCCTCGAAGGCGGTCGTGATCGGCTTCAACGTGCGTGCCGATGCCGGCGCGCGCAAGCTGGCCGAAGGCAATGGCGTGCAGCTGAACTACTACAGCATCATTTACGACGCCGTGGACGAGATCAAGGTCGCGATGTCGGGCATGCTGGCACCGGAGCGCCGCGAGGAAATCATCGGCTCGGCCGAGATCCGCACGGTGTTCGTGGCATCGAAGATCGGTACGGTCGCGGGTTCGTACATCACCTCGGGTTCGGTGAACCGCAGCGCGCATTTCCGCCTGCTGCGCGACAACGTGGTGATCTACACCGGCGAGATCGACTCGCTCAAGCGTCTGAAGGACGATGTGCGCGAAGTCCGCGAAGGTTTCGAGTGCGGTATCAAGCTCAAGAACTTCAACGACATCAAAGAGGGCGACCAGCTCGAATTCTTCGAGATCAAGGAGATCGCACGTACGCTGTAAGAAGCGTACGGAGCACCGCTGTTCATGCCCAAGAAAAAAGCCGCCGTCCCCAACCGCGCCTTCAAGGTCGCCGATCAGATCCAGCGTGATCTGACGGAGTTGATCGCGCGCGAACTGAAGGATCCGCGCGTGGGCATGGTCACGATCCAGGCCGTCGAGGTCACGCCGGACTATGCGCACGCGAAGATCTTCTTCAGCCTGCTCACGGGCGACGTGGCCGAGACGACCGAAGCGCTGAACCAGGCCGCGGGCTTCCTGCGCAACGGCCTGTTCAAGCGCCTGCACATCCACACCGTGCCCACGCTGCACTTCTTGTTCGACCGCACCACCGAGCGTGCGGCCGACATGAACGCGCTCATCGCACAAGCCGTCGCTTCGCGCTCGAAAGACGACTAGCCATGAACGCGCCACGCACAAGGGTGCAGCGGCGCCCTGTGCATGGGGTGTTGCTGCTCGACAAACCGCTGGGTTTCTCCAGCAACCAGGCCTTGCAGAAGGCCAAATGGCTGCTGCGCGCCGAGAAGGCGGGCCACACCGGCACGCTCGATCCGCTGGCCACCGGCGTGCTGCCGCTGTGCTTCGGCGCTGCAACCAAGTTCAGCCAGCTGCATCTGGATGCCGACAAGACCTATGAAGCCACGGCCCGCCTCGGCATCAAGACCGCGACCGGCGATGCCGAGGGCGAGGTGATCGCCGAGCGTCCGGTGCACGTCACGCCAGAGGACTTGGTGCGCGTGCAGGCGCAGTTCACCGGCCCGATCCGCCAGGTGCCCCCGATGCACAGCGCGCTCAAGAAGGACGGCAAGGCGCTGTACGAGTACGCCCGCGAAGGCGTGGAGGTCGAACGGGCCCCGCGCGACGTGGTGATCCACAAGCTCGAGATCCGGGCGACCGGCGAAGACACCATCCGCATCCTTGCCTCCGTCAGCAAGGGCACCTACATCCGCACCCTCGGCGAGGACATCGGCGAGGCGCTCGGCTGCGGCGCGCACCTGACCTCGCTGCGCCGCATCGCCACTGGCGGCTTCGTCGAGGCGCAATGCGTCACGATCGAGGCACTGGAGGCCATGGACGAGGAAGAGCGCCTGGCTCGGCTGTTGCCGGCCGAAGCGCTCGTTGACGGCCACAGCCGCGTCACGCTGGGCACGGAAGATGCAGCACGCTTTCTTTCGGGCCTGCGCCGCCGCGGGGCCTGGGCCGATGCGGATGAGGTTGCCGTCTTCGGCACGCAACCGCCGGCCTTCCTCGGCACGGCTCACGTCAAGGCCGGCGAACTGATTCCGGGGCGCTTGCTGAACCCCATCGAAATCCAGCAAATTCTTTTGAACGCACAACAGACCGAAGCGACACCATGAGTACCAAGCAAATCCGCAATATCGCCATCATTGCCCACGTTGACCATGGCAAGACCACGATGGTCGACCAGTTGCTGCGCCAGTCGGGCACCTTCGCCGAGCACGAGAAGGTGGTCGACACCGTGATGGACAACAACGCGATCGAAAAGGAACGCGGCATCACCATCCTGGCCAAGAACTGCGCCGTGAGCTGGAAGGGCACCCACATCAACATCGTCGACACCCCCGGTCACGCGGACTTCGGCGGCGAGGTGGAGCGCGCTCTCTCGATGGTCGACGGCGTGCTGCTGCTCATCGACGCGCAGGAAGGCCCGATGCCGCAGACCCGCTTCGTGACCAAGAAGGCGCTGGCTCTGGGCCTGAAGCCCATCGTGGTGGTGAACAAGGTCGACAAGCCGGGCGCCAACCCCGACAAGGTGGTCAACGCCGCCTTCGACCTGTTCGACAAGCTCGGCGCGACCGACGAACAGCTCGACTTCCCGGTGGTGTACGCCTCGGGCATCAACGGCTGGTCGTCGCTGGAAGAGGGCGCTCAAGGCGAGCAGTGGGGCCCCGACATGTCGGCCCTGTTCGACACCATCCTGAAGCACGTGCCCTCGCAGAAGGGTGACCCGGCCGCGCCGCTGCAGCTGCAGATTTCCGCGCTCGACTTCTCGACCTTCGTGGGCCGCATCGGCGTGGGCCGCATCAGCCAGGGCACGCTGAAGCCGATGATGGACGTGGTCGTCATGGAAGGCCCGGACGGCAAGAGCCTCAAGGGCCGCGTGAACCAGGTGCTGACCTTCCAGGGCCTGGACCGCGTGCAGGCCACCGAGGCAGGCCCCGGCGAGATCGTGCTGATCAACGGCATTGCCGACATCGGCATCGGCGTGACCGTCACCGACCCGGCCAACCCGGCGCCGCTGCCGATGCTGAAGGTCGACGAGCCGACGCTGACGATGAACTTCTGCGTCAACACCAGCCCGCTGGCCGGCCGTGAAGGCAAGTTCGTCACCAGCCGCCAGATCTGGGACCGCCTGCAGAAGGAACTGCAGCACAACGTCGCACTGCGCGTGAACGAGACCGACGAGGAAGGCGTGTTCGAAGTGATGGGCCGCGGTGAACTGCACCTGACCATCCTGCTGGAAAACATGCGTCGCGAAGGCTACGAAATGGCCGTGTCGAAGCCGCGCGTGGTGTTCCGCGAAATCAACGGCGAGCGCCACGAGCCCATCGAGCTCGTGACGGCCGACATCGAGGAAGGCCACCAGGGCGGCGTGATGCAGGCACTGGGCGAACGCAAGGGCGAGCTGGTCAACATGGAACCGGACGGCCGCGGCCGCGTGCGCCTCGAGTACCGCATTCCGGCGCGTGGCCTGATCGGCTTCACGAACGAGTTCCTGAACCTCACGCGCGGCTCGGGCCTCATCAGCAACATCTTCGACAGCTACGAACCGCACAAGGGCGACATCGGCGGCCGCAAGAACGGCGTGCTGATCTCCATGGACGATGGTGAAATCTTCACCTACGCCCTGGGCAAGCTCGACGACCGCGGCCGCATGTTCGTGAAGGCGAACGACCCGGTGTACGAGGGCATGATCGTCGGCATCCACAGCCGCGACAACGACCTGGTGGTGAACGCCACGCGTACCAAGCAGCTCACGAACTTCCGCGTTTCGGGCAAGGAAGACGCGATCAAGATCACGCCTCCGATCGAACTCACGCTCGAATACGGCGTGGAATTCATCGAGGACGACGAGCTGGTTGAAATCACGCCCAAGAGCGTGCGCCTGCGCAAGCGCTTCCTGAAGGAGCATGAGCGCAAGCGCGCCAGCCGTGACCTGATGCAGGGCTGATCGATCGATCGATCGATCGATCGACTGCTCGCGCATACAGCAGCAGCGTTCTTTCCTCCCTCCCATGCGCCTGACGCACGGCGGCGCCGTCTGGCTGATGGTCGTCGTGACCCTGATGTGGGGCACGGCGGGCGTCGTCACGCGGCACCTGGCACAGGCGCACAGTTTCGAGATCACCTTCTGGCGCAGTCTCTTCACGACACTGGCGCTGCTGGTGATCTTGCCGCTTTGGCGCGGACGCGCCGTGTTCTCCCAGCTGCGCCGCGGCGGGCGCGAGCTCTGGATCTCCGGCGTCTGCTGGGCCGTGATGTTCACGGCCTTCATGGTCGCTCTCACGCTGGCTTCGACGGCCAGCGTGCTCGTCACCATGTCGCTCGGGCCGCTGCTCACCGCGCTGGCGGCGCGAATCTTCATCGGGCACCGGCTGCCCGCGCGCACCTGGCTGGCCATCGTGGTCGCGGGTGCGGGCATCGGCTGGATGTACGGCACCCAGTTGATGCAGGGCGGAGGCGGGTCGCTGGCGGGCACGCTGCTCGCGCTGTGCGTGCCGCTGGCCGGCGCGGCGAACTGGACCGTGGTGCAGCATGCGCAGGCCAAGGGCCACCGGATCGACCTAGTGCCGGCTGTGCTCATCGGCGCGGTGATCACCGCGCTCTTCACGCTGCCGCTTGCCTGGCCGTTCAAGGCCGGCGCACACGATCTCGGGCTGCTGGCTTTCCTGGGCGTGTTTCAGCTGGCCATTCCGTGCGTTCTTTCGGTGCTGTGCGCCCAGGTGCTGAAGGCGCCAGAGGTCGCGTTGCTGGCTCTGCTCGAGGTGATCTTCGGCATCGCGCTGGCCTGGATCGGCGCCGGCGAGCAACCCGCGCCGAGCGTGCTGGCCGGCGGCGCGCTGGTCATCGGTGCGCTGGTGTTCAACGAGCTGCTGGCGCTGCGCGGACGGCGCACCACGGTGGCCGACACGGCGGTACCGGGCGCGCACTGACACGCTGGCGCACTGCGCGCCGAGCTACTGCTGGATGCTCGTGCTTGGTACGCCCATGCCGGCCATGCGGGCCTCGAGCACCTTGCGCATGAAGGTCTGCGCGAAATCGTCGCCGACGCGCCAGTTGCCGTTGTCTTCCACGAACGTGAATTCACCCCTCACCGGCAGCGAGCTGTCGCCGCCCGTGAGGGCTCCCAGCAGGCTGTCGTTGTATTCGACGACCAGCGGGCAGGCATGGCCCGTGCCGTCCTCCAGCTTGCGGCAGGGGCCCGTGGGTTCGATCTCGGCGATCTCGCGCGAGCGGTTCGGGTCCTTGCGAACCAGGCCCGGGTCGGTGCGCGCACGCATGCGCGCGGCCGAGGCGGCCCGGGCTGCTCCGAGCGGGGCGGCGCCTTCGCGGAATGCCTTTTCCATCGCCTCGCGGCCGATGGGCTCGGCGTTGTAGAGCGGCCTGCCGTCGGCATCGAGGTTGCCGAAGCGGGCCTCGACGATGGCCACGTCCGCGCCGCGCACCACCATCTCGTCGCCTTCGGGCTCCGTGGGGCCGATGGTGTAGGCCATCGGTTCCTTGCTGTCGCCCTGCGTCATGACCGCCATGCAGCCGCGCACGCGCTCCGGCTTGAGATAGCCGATCTCTCGCAGGCTGCTCACGGAGGGCGTCTCGATCACGGTGCCGCCGCTCGGGTCGAGATGACGCATGCGCACGTCCATGCTCACGCGGCGCATCAGGCTGTCGAGCGTCTTGCGCGTGGATGCGGCGTCGCAGGCCGGCACGCTCGCCGGGGCGAACGCATACCAGCCGATGCCGCCGCCGATCACCGCCACGGTCGCCAGGAACTTCCATGTGCCGATGCGTCGGCTGCGCTGCGCGCGTGTCTGCCACGCCCTGGCGGCCTGCTCGTCGGCTTCGATCAGGGCCTGTGCCTCGGTCACGATGCGGGCGCGCTCGACGGCCGTGGCAAAGGCCGGCTCGGCCGCGACCTGGGCGCGCAGGGCGTCGAAGCCTTCCTTCTCGAGTGGGCCGTCGGTTGCCAGCCAGGCCAGCGTGGCGACAGGGGAGGCGGCTGCGGTGCCCACGACGGGTGTTTCCGCCAGCGCCATGTCGCGCGTCTCGGCATCGATCAGGGCGTCCTTGAAGAGCGCGCCGATGGCCTCGTGCGTGATGCCCTGTTCGGCCAGTTCGACGAGGTCGTCGGCATCGATGGCTGTGTCGGCCGCGTCGTCCGCATGAGGGGCGTCGTCGGCGATCCTGTCGAGCGCCGCGTTCTGCTCCTCCTCGGTGACCAGGCCACGCACGCGCATCCATGCCAGCGCGTGGGCCGGGCTCGGCAACGGCGGAAGGGTGGAGAACTCGGGGTGTGCGCGTGCGGCGTGGTGCTGTGCGTCGGTGATCAGGCCCTGGGTCAGCAGGGCGAGGAACGCGTCCGGGTTGGCGTCAGGCGTCATGCGGGGATTCTGCCGTGGGTGGTGCCGTTGCCGTACCGGGGAAACCGGCAGGAAGAGCAGGAAACGCTGGAAAGGGCGGGCAAGAAAAAAACGCCGGCGGGTGCCGGCGTTTCAGGGTCTTCAGGTCCGCAGGGGATCAGGGACGGGCGAGCTTCCAGGCGCCGTTGGCGAAGCCGTCGCCGGTCTTGTCGCCGGGCTTGGCGTCCTTGGCCCAGTAGTACAGCGGCCAGCCCTTGTAGGCCCATTGGCGCTTGCCGTCTTCACGAATGATGATGGTGTAGCCGCCGATGGGCTTGGCGGTGTCCGCCACGCCGAGCGGGGGCCAGTTGGCTGCGCACTGGCCGTTGCAGGCGGAGGTGCCGGCACCGGCGGTGTCCTTGGTGAAGGTGTACAGCGTCATTCCGTTCGGTCCGACCAGCACGCCGTCGGCGGTGCGGGTGGGCGTGTCGGGCGCGCTGGCGGTCTTGTTGGACATGCTGCCGCAGCCGGCAAGCAGGGCCGCCGCGAGGATCGAGGCGCTGAGCAATTTCATGCAGTTTCTCCTTCGGTTGAAAAATCGCGAAAACAAGCCGGTGACTGGATGCCGGGCAGGATGATTGCGCGAGCCGGCAGTTTATGCGGTCGTTACGACAAATCGCGGTAGGCGAGCGTCGCGAGTTTGAGCAAAAGGTCGCGCGGCAGCTTGCCGGCGATGGCGTAGCCGAACCCCTGGTCCACCCAGTAGAAGCTCGGCACCGGGCCTTCGGAGGCGAAGCGGAAGGCGGTTTCGCTGGCGGAAGGTGCCGTTGTCGACGCGCCGGCGGCGCGGGCGTCGAGGGTGCCGATGTAGAGCGTCACGCGCTCGCCCGCGGCGTCCTCGAACATGAACTGCGCGCGCGCTCCGGTCTCGCCGGGCAGCAGGCGGCCACCGACCAGCGTGTAGCCCTGGCTGGAGAGGTCGGGCACTTTCAGCGGACGGTCCAGACGCCTGGAGAGCCACTGCACCAGGTGCTGCTGCTCGGACGCGGCCACTTCGACGGGATGCCTTTTCTCGGGCGCATAGACGACGTGTGCGATCGATGCGTCGCGAACGAACTCCCGCACGGCCGGCGCACGGGCGAGTTGGGCGCCGGCGCGCGGCGCGGACCACTGGGTCCATTGCGCATTCCCGAGCCAGCCGGCGGCGAATGCGACCAGCAGGCCGGCCGCCAGGCCGCCCCAGCGCATCCACGAAGTGCGTTGCTGCGTCCGGCGTGGCTGGCGGCGGTCCAGTGCGCCCAGCAGAGGTGCGGGGATGGGCGCGTCGAGCAGCTCGCCGTGCAGCCGGCGCAGGGAGTCGCGTTGCGCGTGCCATGCCGCAACCTTGGCGGCCGCGGCGGGGTCGCGCGCAATCGCTTGCTCGATTGCGTCATGGCGGTCCGGAGGCAGCTGGCCGTCGACCCAGGCGTGCAGTTCGTCGTCGGTAGGGGGCGGGGCGGGGCGGTTCATGATGCTGCGGCAGTTTTCACTTGAGGCGGCGCAGGCCGGGGCGCACGGCGGGCGACGCGCCGTCCATCAGCTCCTGCAACCGCACGCGGGCACGCGACAGGCGCGACATCACCGTGCCGACCGGAACGCCGAGCACCCTGGCGACTTCGGCATACGACAGGTCTTCGAGCGTCACCAGCAGCAGCACGGCGCGCTGCTCCTCGGGCAACTGCATCAGGCAGCGCTGCAGGTCGATGCCGGTGCCCTGGTCGCGGCCGGAGTCGGCCATTCCCTGCACCTCCTGCGCCACTTCGTCGAGCGGCACAACGGCGTGGGGCGGAGGCGTGCGGCGCACCTGGCTCGCGAAAATGTTGTGCATGACGGTAAAGAGCCACGCCCGCAGGTCGCTGCCCACCACCCACAGGCGCCACTTGCTGCAGGCGCGCTCCAGCGTGTCCTGCACCAGGTCGTCCGCCGCCCACGCATTGCCCGTGAGCGCCCGTGCGTAGCGGCGCAGGCTCGGGATGTGCTCGACCAGCAGGCGGGCGTCCATTGGGCGAGGGGCGAAGGGCGGGAAAGGCCGGCGGATCAGGGCTTGGCGGTCTTCCAGGTGCCGTTGACGCCGTCGCCGGTCTTGTCGCCCGGCTTGGTGTCCTTGGCCCAGTAGTACAGCGGCCAGCCCTTGGCTGCCCATTGCTTCTTGCCGTCGTCGCGGGTGACGATGGTGAAGTCGCCGCTGGGCTTGTCGCCGTCGGCTGCCATGAAGGGCGGCCAGTTGGTGGCGCATCCGCCGTTGCAGACCGACTTGCCGCTGCCGGCCGTGTCCTTGTCGAAGGTGTAGAGCGTCATGCCGTTCGGGCCCACGAGGGCGCCGTCGGCGGGCTTGGGCTGGGCGAAGGCGGGGAGCACGAGAAGGGCGCTCAACAGGACGGCGGAAGATACGCGGAAAGGCGACATGGAAGAACTCCTTGTTGGTGGCGACACCGGTGCTTCCGGTGACAACCGCACAAACGCCCGCGGCGCGGCTTTTATTCCATCGTCCGCAAAAAAGATTCTTCAGCGGTTGCGGCTCTTCATCGCGCGCTCGACCTCGCGCTTGCCTTCGCGGTCCTTGATGGTGTCGCGCTTGTCGTGCTCGGCCTTGCCCTTTGCCAGCGCAATCTCGCACTTCACCTTGCCGGCCTTCCAGTGCAGATTGAGCGGCACCAGCGTGTAGCCCTTCTGCTCGACCTTGGCCGTAAGGCGGCGGATCTCGTCCTTCTTCAGCAGCAGCTTCTTGGTCCGGATCGAGTCGGGGTTGACGTGCGTGGAGGCGCTCTTGAGCGGGTTGATCTGGCAGCCCAGCACGAAGAGTTCGCCGTTGCGGATCACCACGTAGCCGTCGGTGAGTTGCACCTTGCCTTCGCGCAGCGACTTGACTTCCCAGCCTTCCAGGACCATGCCGGCCTCGAAGCGCTCTTCGAAGAAATAGTTGTATGCAGCCTTCTTGTTGTCGGCGATGCGGGAGGAGGTATCTTGTTTCTTGGTGGCCATGACTCGGGAATATGGGGGCTGCATGGCTTCAATACAATCCGTCGCGCACGCTGTGCCGATTCTATGAAAACAGTCAACAAGTCCGTCCTCATCTGGTACAGCGCCGAAGAGATGTATGCGCTCGTCACCGACGTGGCGAAGTATCCGCAGTTTCTCCCGTGGTGCGACAAGTCCCGCGTCATCGAGCAGGACGAGGCCGGCATGACGGCCGAAGTGGGCCTGGCCTTCGCCGGGCTGCACCAGAGCTTCACCACCCGCAACACCCATGTTCCTGGCCGCGAGGTGCAGCTGAAGCTGGTCGACGGGCCGTTCTCCAACCTCGACGGCAAGTGGAAATTCACGCCCGTGGGAGAAGAGGGCGAACGCGCCTGCCGCGTCGAGCTGCACCTGAGCTACGGCTTCAGCAATTTCGCCCTGCAGGCGCTCGTGGGCCCCGTGTTCGACACCATCGCATCCAGCCTGGTCGAGGCCTTCGTCAAGCGCGCCGAGCAGGTCTACGGCTCGTCCTGATTCCGATGACCATCGAGGTCACGCTGAGCTGCTCCCCCGCGGCGCGCGAGGTGTTCGAGCAGGTGCTGCATCTCCCACCGGGCGCGACGCTGGTCGACGCCGTCCGGGCCAGCGATCTTTCGCAGCGTTTTCCGGATCTGGATTGGCGCCACGCCATGACGCCGGGCATCTGGGGCAAGGCCGTCGCGTGGGATCAGGCGCTGAAGGACGGCGACCGCGTCGAGCTGTGCCGCCCCCTCGCGGTGGATCCCAAGGTGGCGCGCCGGGAGCGCTTCCAGCGCCAGGGCTCGAAGGGAACCGGCCTGTTCGCGAACCGCCGCAAGGGCGGCAAGGCCGGCTACTGACTGACGGACGACCGCGCTACTTGCAGTCGCTGTTGATCACGTCCTGAATGCGCTTCTGCTCGGCGGCACGGGCGGCGTCATCCATGATTTCGCGCTCGCCCTTGGCGTTGACCTTCGCCAGCCGGATGCCGCTGTCGACCGTGGCCTTGCTCTGGCGGGCGAGGGCGCAATTGTCGGCCTTGGCCTTCGCGATCTTTGCCTCTTCCGCGGCCTGCTTGGCCTTCTGCTCGGCTTCGGCCTTCTTGGTCTTTTCCTCGAGTTCCTTGTCGACGCCCGTGGGCTTGGGCGCGGCCGCGGCCTTCGGCGCAGAGGCAGCGGCAGGGGCGTCGGCGGCACCTTCCGCCGGGGGCGGCGCGTCGACATTCGGGTTCGCGGTGGACCGCGCCGCCGGCGGCGGGCCTACGCGGCGCAGGATGTTCTTCTCGGGCACGTCTGGCGGCGGAGCCTGGTCGCTGTAGACCTTTTTGCCGTTCTTGTCGAGCCATTGCCATTGAGCGCTCGCCGACAGCGGCAGAGCAACGACACATCCCAGTACCAGCCAGTGCACGAATTTCATCCCTGAAGTTTAGCCGGGCCTTACTTTTTGCAACATCCGGATTGGGTGCTTTTGCAACGTCCGGAAATGGCCCCGGGCCGGCAAACCGGCCGGAGGCCTCGTTACAATCCGTCTTTTGGAGCTTCACCCATGCGCCTTCTCGGCAAAGCGCTCACCTTCGACGACGTGTTGTTGGTGCCAGCGTTCTCCCAGGTCCTGCCCAAGGACACCTCCCTCGCCACCAAACTCTCCCGCAACATCACGCTGAACCTGCCGCTCGTCTCTGCGGCCATGGACACCGTGACCGAAGCCCGCCTCGCGATCGCCATCGCGCAGGAAGGCGGCATCGGGATCGTGCACAAGAACCTCACCGCGCAGCAGCAGGCCGCAGAAGTGGCCCGGGTGAAGCGCTACGAGTCGGGCGTGCTGCGCGATCCGGTTGTGATCACGCCGACGCACTCGGTGCGCCAGGTGATGGCCCTGTCCGACCAGCTCGGCATCTCGGGCTTCCCGGTGGTCGACGCCGGCAAGGTGGTCGGCATCGTCACCGGCCGCGACCTGCGTTTCGAAAGCCGCTACGACGTGCCCGTCAGCGAGATCATGACGCGGCGCGAGAAGCTCATCACCGTGCCCGACGGCACCACGCTCGCCGAAGCCAAGGCGCTGCTGAACAAGCACAAGCTCGAGCGCCTGCTCGTCATCAACGGCGACTGGGAGCTCAAGGGCCTCATCACCGTCAAGGACATCACCAAGCAGACCAGCTTCCCCAATGCCGCGCGCGACCCCAACGGCCGCCTGCGCGTGGGCGCGGCGGTCGGCGTGGGTGACGGCACCGAGGAGCGCGTCGAGGCGCTGGTGAAGGCCGGCGTCGACGCCATCGTGGTCGACACGGCCCACGGCCACAGCGCCGGCGTGATCGAGCGCGTGCGTTGGGTCAAGAAGAACTATCCGCAGGTCGACGTGATCGGCGGCAACATCGCCACCGGCGACGCCGCCCGCGCGCTGGCCGACGCCGGCGCTGACGCGGTCAAGGTCGGCATCGGCCCCGGCTCCATCTGCACCACCCGCATCGTGGCCGGCGTGGGCGTGCCGCAGATCATGGCGGTCGACAGCGTCGCCACCGCGCTGCAGGGCACGGGCATTCCGCTGATCTCCGACGGCGGCGTGCGCTACTCGGGCGACATCGCCAAGGCCATCGCGGCCGGCGCGAGCACCGTCATGATGGGCAGCATGTTCGCCGGCACCGAAGAGGCGCCGGGCGAAATCGTGCTGTACCAGGGCCGCAGCTACAAGAGCTACCGCGGCATGGGCTCCATCGGCGCGATGCAGCAGGGCAGCGCCGACCGGTACTTCCAGGAGTCGACCACCGGCAACCCCAACACCGACAAGCTCGTGCCCGAAGGCATCGAAGGCCGCGTGCCCTACAAGGGCTCGATCGTCTCGATCGTCTACCAGATGGCCGGCGGCGTCCGCGCCAGCATGGGCTACTGCGGTTGCGCGACCATCGCCGACATGCAGAACAAGGCCGAGTTCGTCGAGATCACCACGGCCGGTATTCGTGAGAGCCACGTCCACGACGTGCAGATCACGAAGGAAGCGCCGAACTACCGCGCGGACTGATCTGGCCAGACCTTGAAAGTCGGGCCAGACTGGGTTTAAAATTTGGGCCAGATTCAAATTTTCTGGCCCAAATGCAATCCATCGGCATCGCCGAAGCCAAGAACAACTTCTCGGCCCTGATCGACTCCGTCGAAAAGGGCGAGGAGGTTCGCATCACCCGCCACGGCAAGGAAGTCGTGCGCATGCTGCCGGTGCGCCGCAAGCCGGTCATCACCGACGAGCAGATCGAGCGCGAGCTGGGCCAGATCGACGCGCTCCACGCCACCATCCAGCCCGGCCCGCAGCCGCGCGCCCTGCTCGACGAGGGGCGCCAGCAATGACCGCCTTCGTCATGGATGCCTCGGTCACGGCCGCTTGGCTGCTTCCAGACATGGCCAGCGAGCACACCCGCAGGCTCTACGCCGCCATCCGCCGCGACGAGGTCGAGCCGCAGGCGCCCAACGTCTGGCAATGGGAGTGCGCCAACATCCTCGCCAACGGCGTGCGCAGCGGCCGCATTCCCTCGTCTGCGGTCGAAGGGCTGTGGAGCGTGCTAGACGCCATCCGCCATCGCGTCGAACTGCACGAGCTCGCGCCGGCGCAGCACAAGGCCGTGCTTGCCGTCGCCATCGATGCCGGCGTGTCTCTCTACGATGCGGGCTATCTCTGGCTCGCCAAGTCGCTCAATCTCCCGCTCGCCACCTTCGACGAGCAACTCATCCAGGCTGCACCCCAGGCGGGAGTGAAGCTGCTCGACATTTCAACGCTCTGAGTCCTTTCGCCATGCAACACGACAAGATCCTCATCCTCGATTTCGGCTCGCAGGTCACGCAGCTCATCGCACGCCGCGTGCGCGAAGCCCACGTGCTGAGCGAGGTGCATCCCTGCGACGTCACCGACGAATGGGTGCGCGAATACGCCGCCGACGGCCACCTCAAGGGCGTGATCCTCTCCGGCAGCCACGCCAGCGTGTACGAGGAAACCACCGACAAGGCCCCGCAGGCCGTGTTCGACCTGGGCGTTCCCGTGCTCGGCATCTGCTACGGCATGCAGACCATGGCTCACCAGCTCGGCGGCAAGGTCGAGGGCGGCCACAAGCGCGAGTTCGGCTTCGCGGCCGTGCGCGCTCATGGCCACACGGCGCTGCTGAAGGACATCGCCGACTTCACCACGCCCGAAGGCCACGGCATGCTCAACGTGTGGATGAGCCACGGCGACAAGGTCACCGAACTGCCGCCGGGCTTCAAGCTCATGGCCAGCACCGACAGCTGCCCCATCGCCGGCATGGCCGACGAGGCGCGCCGCTACTACGCGGTGCAGTTCCACCCCGAAGTCACGCACACGATGCAGGGCAAGGCGATCCTCGAGCGCTTCGTGCTCGGCATCTGCGGCGCGAAGCCCGACTGGGTCATGCGCGACCACATCGCCGAAGCCGTCGAGAAGATCCGCGAGCAGGTGGGCGATGAAGAAGTCATCCTGGGCCTGTCGGGCGGCGTCGATTCGAGCGTGGCTGCCGCGCTCATCCACCGCGCCATCGGCGACCAGCTGACCTGCGTGTTCGTCGACCACGGCCTGCTGCGCCTGAACGAAGGCGACATGGTCATGGAGATGTTCGAAGGCAAGCTGCACGCGAAGGTGATCCGCGTCGATGCCAGCGAGCTGTTCCTCGGCAAGCTCGCCGGCGTGAGCGACCCCGAAGCCAAGCGCAAGATCATCGGCGGCGAGTTCGTCACCGTGTTCAAGCAGGAAGCCGCCAGGCTCAAGGCCGGTGGCGGTGGACACAAGGGCGCGACCTTCCTGGCGCAAGGCACGATCTACCCCGACGTCATCGAGTCGGGCGGCGCCAAGAGCAAGAAGGCCGTCACCATCAAGAGCCACCACAACGTGGGCGGCCTGCCCGAACAGCTGGGCCTCAAGCTGCTCGAGCCGCTGCGCGATCTGTTCAAGGACGAAGTGCGCGAACTGGGCGTGGCCCTCGGACTGCCGCCCGAGATGGTGTACCGCCACCCGTTCCCCGGCCCGGGCCTGGGAGTGCGCATCCTCGGCGAAGTGAAGAAGGAATACGCCGACCTGCTGCGCCGCGCCGACGCGATCTTCATCGAAGAGCTGCGCAACTTCACCGACGAAGCCACCGGCAAGACCTGGTACGACCTCACGAGCCAGGCCTTCACAGTGTTCCTGCCCGTGAAGAGCGTGGGTGTGATGGGCGACGGCCGCACTTACGACTACGTGGTCGCACTGCGTGCCGTGCAGACCAGCGACTTCATGACTGCCGACTGGGCCGAGCTGCCGTATGCGCTGCTGAAGAAGGTGTCGGGGCGCATCATCAACGAAGTGCGCGGCATCAACCGCGTGACCTACGACGTGTCGAGCAAGCCGCCGGCGACGATCGAGTGGGAGTGATGGACCAAGCAACGCGGCCCCGCTGATGCGAGGCCGCGTCGACGAGTCACCGGAAGAAAGAGGCGACGCTCAGAAGCTCGCCTTCAAGCCCACAGTCACCATCCCGCCCTTCGCCTGCTTCGACAGCTTGCCGAAGTAGTCGTAGTCCGCAGTGATCGACAGGTTCTGCGTCACGCGGTACTCCGCGCCCAAGCCGACCATCATGCCGGTCGAGCTGCCCGAGATGCGCTGGCTGGGCAACGCCCAGTTGTTGTCGCCGGAGACGCGCCCGCGTGCGACGCCGAGGCGGCCGTTGAGGGCAAACGATTCGCCCAGCGGCAGGCGGGCGGTGGCCGCCGCGTAAAAGACCTGGCCGGTGCCGGCCTGCAGGCGCGAGTAGGCGCCGTTCGAGCTCCACTGGCTCACGCGGCCGAGGCGTGCATAGCCTGCTTCCACGCCGAAGGTTTCGGTGAAGCGATAGCCGCCGTACAGCTTGTAGGCCGTGCCGGCCTTGCTGCTCTTCTGGCCGCCCCACGGCACGGGCACGCGGTTGGAAGACGAGAGGCTGTAGCTCGAGCGGCCGATTGCGCCGCCCACGTAGATTCCGGTGTCCTGGTTCGGGCCGGCGGCGCTCGAGGCCGTGGAGATGGTGCCGAGCAGAAGGGCTGCTGCAAGGGCTGTGCAGGCTTGCGTTTTCGTCAAGATGAAGTTCCTGGTTGGATGGTTGAGATCGATCCGACAGGTGGCTGCGCATTGCGGTGCCACCCTCGTGAAACGATTCTCGAAAGCCAGCCTGAAGGGCTGCTTGACGCTTGCTGAAGAGCAGATGAAGAGCCCGATCGATGGGCGATGATCGAGACATGTCAGAACAGCTTCTTCTTCCAGGTATCGAGCCTCCGCCGAAACCTTTGCCACGTCCCCGGAGCAAGGCGCCTCGTGTGGCACCCGCGCTCGAACACTCTCTCTTCTTCGCCATCGTTCCCGCCTCGCACGACGCGGCATCGATCGCCGCGCTCGGCGAGCGCATGAATTCGCAGCACGCACTGAAAGGAACGCTGGTCGACGCGCATCGCCTGCATGTCACGCTGTTCGACCTCGGCGGATATCCGAGCGTGCCCGCCGACAAGGTCGCACTGGCCTCCAAGGCCGCGGCGTCGGTGGTGCCGCCCACGTTCGACATCGTCTTCGGGAAGGCCATGAGCTACACCAAGGGCGCGCTCGTGCTGTGCGCCGACGATGACGAAGGCGTCTCGGCGCTGAAGGCCTTCAGGCAGCGCCTGGGCGAGGCACTGGCCGACGCGGGCCTGAAGCCTCCGCGCTCGTTCACGCCGCACATGACGGTGGCTTATGCGCGCCGCAAGCTCGAGAAGCACGCGCTGGAAGAACCCGTCCGATGGACCGCGGCTTCTCTGGTGCTGATCGACAGCCACGTGGGCGAGGGCGTGCATGAAGTGCTGGGCCGGTGGCCCGACGTCGCATCGGGCCTTTCGGCGGCTTGAGCTGTTCTGCCTCGCATCGACGCCTTCTGTATCTGTTTCGATGCGGAACAGCTGACGACAATGGCTCTCACTTTCACGGAAACGACATGACGACAGCAGCAGAAAAGACCCGGGACCAGATCGCCGACCAGATTGCGGCGGAACTGGGCCACAGCTTCGACGGCGAGATCATCGCCGGCGGCCACTACGTGCCGCTGGTGCGCGACGGCCGCACCATCTACCTGAGCGGGCAGGTGCCGCGCGTGGGCACCACGGTGGTGGTCACCGGCCGCGTGGGCGACGCTGTGTCGCTCGACAAGGCGCGCGAAGGCGCGCAGATCTGTGCCCTGCGCAGCCTCGCGCTGCTGCGGCGTGCGCTCGGCTCGCTCGACGCGGTGGAGAAAGTGCTGCGCGTCGGCGTGTTCGTGCAGTGCACGGCCGATTTCACGCAGCAGAGCGAAGTGGCCGATGCTGCCTCCGACCTGCTGCATCGCGTGTTCGGCGACGTCGGCGTGCATGTGCGCACGGCGGTCGGCGTCTATGCGCTGCCGAAGAACGCGACCGTCGAGGTCGAGATGACGGTCGCGGCGAAGCAGAACATCGGCTAGCGCGGCACCAGTTCGAGGATGTCTCGCGCGAGCTGCGCGATCGTCAGCGGCGCGCAGCCCTCGGCGTTGTTGCTCACGGTGACGAAGGCGTTCTGTCCCGCGCGGGTGGTGCCGGCGATCACCTTGGCGAGCGCCGCGCGCGTTTCCGGATCGGGGTCCACGATCTTGTCGAAGGGGCCGTAGAGCTTCTCGGCGTCTTCGTAGCCGAAACGGCCGTGGCGCCGGTGCAGGTTCCAGCGGCACACCAGCGGCCCCGGCCACAGCGCCCGCAGCATCGGCAGCTGGTCTTCGATGGGCGGCATCTTGGCGTGCAGGCCCATGCAGAAGGTGGCGCCCACGCTGCGCAGCATCTCGGCGAAGGCAGGGTTGAGCAGTTGCGGGTCGCGCACCTCGACGGCGATCACCGCATCGGGCGCCGTCGACCTGATGTCGGGCAGCGATTCGAGCATTGCCGCGATGCGCGCGAGCAGGGCGGGCTGGTCGGCCAGGATGTGCCCCGGGATCGGGCTCAGCTGGAACACCAGCACGCCGATGCGATGGCCGAGCCCTTCCATTGCGGGCAGCACGAATTCCTGCCGAGCGATCTCGCTGCTGAGGAACACCGGGTTGGCCTGCATGCCCCGGCCGCTTTCGTCGCGCACGGTGGCGTCGGTCACGAGGCTCGGCGCCTTCACCATGAAGCGGAAGTCGTCGGGCACCATGGATGCGTAGCGCGCGTACTGGCTGGCGGTGAGGGCGCGGTAGAAGTTGCGGTCCACGCTCACGGTGCGGAACAGAGGATGCTTCGCGAGCGCGGAAAGCCCGTTCTTCGACAGCACCGTCTCGGCGTATTCGCCGTCCCACACCAGATTGGCCCAGCCGGGGTAGCTCCACGACGATGTACCCAGCCGCAGGTTGGGAGGCAGCGCGGCGGCCAGCTCGACCAGTTCCGGATTCGTCGGCGCTGGCTCGACTGTCGCGGTGCGCGGCTTCTTCTTCGCGGAAGGTTCGGCGGCCTGCGCCTTGGCGAACGGAGATGCTGCCGCGGATGCGTCCTCGGGGCGCGGGAGATCGGGGAAAAGGGAGTCCTGTGTGTCGGCCATGTCTGGTGCCGCATTTTCGGTCAACCGGGCGGCGTCGCGGCGCCGGGCACAATCCGCGCCATGAAACAGTGGTTGCGTTCGCAAGGCGGTTGGTGGCTGGCATGGCTGGCGCTCACCGCCGTGGGCGCGGTGTGGCTCGCGCGCTCGGAGCTGGCGCGGATGCACCAGGACTTCGAGACCGACGTGCGCATCGCGCACCGCCTCATGAGCCAGCAGATGGTGCAGTACGACGCCGTGCTGGCCACGCTCGCGCTGCTGGAGCCCAGCACCGGCGCGGACCATCCCGAGCAGCGCCTGCCCTCGGTGTATTCGTCGATCCTGCGCGTGCAGCGCCGCGAGCGCGACGAGCCCTGGCCCGACAGCTTGCAGGCCGCCGTGCTGGCAGCGGCCGAGGCGCGTTCGCGCAGCCTGCAGCGCGCCGAGCTGGCAACGCTCGACCTGGCCCATGGCCGCTACGTCCTGGTGATCGGCGCCACGCCGTTCAGCTACGCGCTCGACATCGACCTCGCCGGCTCCGTGCCATGGCGCGACTGGCCGATGAACCCGCAGCGCAGCCCCGTGCGGCTGAGCCTGCAGCGAGACGGGCAGCAGCTGGTGCTGCAACCCGGTGTTCTGTCCACGAGCCCGGAGACCGGATGGCGTTTCGCCCTGAGCAAGGCACTGGCCTCGCCGAGCCAGCCTTTCGATCTCGTGGCCGAGCGGCAGGTGGGCTGGGGCGAGCTGCCGTGGCGCGCCATTGCCGGCTGGGCGCTGGCCATGGCGGTGCTGCTGGCGGGCCTGTGGGCCGCGCAGCGCCAGCGCGTGGCGCGGCGGCGGGCCGAGGAGCTGTTGCGGCTCGGGCAGGTCGCCAGGCTCAATGCGCTGGGCGAACTGTCGGCAGGCCTCGCGCACGAACTCAACCAGCCGCTGACGGCGGTGCTTGCCAACGCCCAGGCCGCCCGCCGCCTGCTCGACGACGAGCCGCCCGACCTGGTCACCGCACGCGACGCGATGGGGCAGGCGGTCGAGCAGGCTCGCCGCGCGGCCGGCGTGGTGGGGCGCCTGCGCCGCGTGATCGAGCGGCCCGAAGCCGGCGGCGAGACCCGGCCTCTTGTGCTGCAGGAGGTCGTGCGCAGTGCCATGCACCTGCTCGCGCCCGAGTTCGCGAAGCACGACGTCGCCGCGCAGTTCGATGCCACGGCGCAGGCCCCTGTGCGCGTGCAAGCGGAGGCGGTGGCGCTCGAGCAGATCGTGCACAACCTGCTGATGAACGCGCTGCAGGCGCTCGACCTCGTGCCTGCGGCCGAGCGGCGCCTTGTCGTTTCGGTCGGCCGCAACGGGCAGGAGGGCGTGCTGACCGTGACCGACAACGGGCGCGGCATCGCCCCTGAAGCACTGCCGCGCCTTTTCGAACCCTTCTTCAGCACGCGCGAAGGCGGGCTGGGCCTCGGCCTGAGCCTCAGCGAAACGCTGGCCGGCGGCATGGGCGGCAGCCTGAGCGCGGCCAATGCATCGCCGCGCGGTGCGCGCTTCACCTTGCTGCTGCCACTCGTCGCGTCGTCTTCATGAGCATTCCGAACACCCATCAGCCGCAATCGCCGCTGATCCACCTGATCGACGACGACCAGGCGGTGCGCGACAGCCTCTCGCTGCTGATCGGCACCGTCGGCCTGCGCGTGCAGGCCTGGGCTGACCCGCAGGCCTTCATCGACGGCTTCGACCGCGCGAGCGTCGGCGCCATCGTGCTCGACGTGCGCATGCCCGGCATCAGCGGGCTCACGGTGCTCGACCGGCTGGTGGCGCAGGGCGTCGACCAGCCGGTGATCATGCTGACGGGCCACGGCACCGTCGAGATGTGCCGCCGCGCCTTCAAGGCCGGCGCGGCCGAGTTCCTCGAGAAGCCGGTGGACGACGAGCAACTGCTCGAGGCGCTGCAGCAGGCGGTGCGCCAGCACGTGCGCTCGCGCGAGCGCTCGCAGGCCGACAACGCCGCGCGCGAGAGGGTGTCGCAGCTGTCGGAGCGGGAGCGCGAGGTGCTCGCCTTCATCGTGCAGGGGCTGACCAACAAGGAGATCGCGCGAACGCTGGCGCTGTCGCCGCGCACGGTCGAGACGCACCGTGCGAACCTGTTCGCCAAGCTCGACTGCGATTCGCTCGCGCAGCTGATCCGGCGCTATGCCGTGCTGGTGGACGACGGCGCTCCGTAGAACTACGGAGCGGCGGGCGTAGCCGTACGAATGGCCGTCGCGGGCCGTGTTTTCTACAGTGGCGCAGCCGTCGGCAACAGCCGGCGCAACTACCCGAATCCACTGGAGAAACCAAACAATGCAAACCATCGTTCGCCTCGGCAGCCTCGCCGTCCTGCTCGCCGCTTCCGTCGCCCAGGCCCAGACGCCCGCACCGGCAGTGCGTACCGAAAAGAACATGTCTCTCGCGCTGGCCAACCAGATCGCGGCCGAAGCCGTGGCGGCCTGCGCGGCCAACGGCTACAACGTGGCCGCCACCGTGGTCGACCGCGCCGGCACCGTGCGTGCCGTGCAGCGCGCCGACAACGCCGGCCCTCACACGCTGGCATCGAGCGAGCGCAAGGCCTGGACCTCGGCTTCGGCCAAGAGCCCCACGCAGGCCATGATGGAAGGCGCGCAGAAGAACCCGGGCGCGGCGAACCTGGTGTACCTGCCGGGCTTCCTGCTGCTGGGCGGCGGCGTGCCGGTCAAGTCGGGCAATGAAGTAATCGGCGCGGTCGGCGTGGGCGGCGCGCCCGGCGGCCACCTCGACGAGCAGTGCGCCAACGCGGCGCTCGAGAAGGTCAAGGGCCTGCTCTGATGAAGGCGCGCGGTATCTGGCCGGGTGTGCTGGCGGTCGCGCTCGGGCTGGGCGTGCCGCTGGGCGCGCTCGCCCAGGTGCCGCCGCTGGCGGCCGAGGTGCTGGCCTTCGACGGGCTGCACCAGGCCGCATGGCATGGCGACCTGCAGAAGCTGAAGGCGCTTGTCGCCTCGGGCGCGAATCTCGATGCGCGCGACGCGCGGGGCCGCACGCCGCTGCACGTTGCCACGTTCGCGCGGCAGCGCGATGCGATCAAGCTGCTGGCCAAGGCCGGCGCGGACCTCGACCTGCTGGAGGACGACCGCTACGACGCCATCACCATCGCCTCGGTGGCGGACGACGCCGCGACGCTCTCGGTGCTGCTGTCGCTCGGAGCGAAGCCCGGGCAGACCACGAGCCGCTACGACGGCACCGCGCTCATCGCGGCGGCCCATCTCGGACACGACGAAGTGGTGCGCAGGCTGATCGCCGCGGGCGCGCCACTCGACCACGTCAACAACCTGCACTGGACGGCGGTGATCGAGTCCATCGTGCTGGGCGACGGCGGGCCGCGCCACCAGCGCACGCTGGCCGCCTTGGTCGACGCCGGTGCCAGCCTCAAGCTGACGGATCGTCAGGGCAACACGCCGCTGCAACTGGCGAAGGCGCGCGGCTACACCGCGATGGTGAAGCTGCTGGAGACGCCGCGCGCAAAGTAGGCGGCTCGGGGAGAATGGGGCCTTGCCACGAGGTTCCACGAGGAATAAGCCCCATGTACATGCCCCCGCAGTTCAATGCCAAGGATCCGGCCATCGCGCTGGAGCTGATGCGCTCGCACCCGTTCGCGAGCCTGATCTCGAACGACGACGACGGACTGCCGTACGTCACGCACCTGCCGCTGGTGGCCGAACAACGCGCGGGCGACGAACTGGTGCTGTGGGGACATTGCGCCAAGCCCAACCCGCACTGGCGCTATCTGCAGGCCCGGCCCCGGGCGGCGGTCACCTTCCTCGGACCGCATTCGTACCTCTCGCCCTCCGTCTATCCCGACCTGGCCCGCGTGCCGACCTGGAACTACCTGGCGGTGCACTGCACCGTGGAGGCTCGGCTGATCGAGGAGCCGGCCGACAAGGACGCACTGCTCAAGAAGCTGATCCACGACCACGAACCCGCCTACGCGCAGCAGTGGCGCGACCTGGGCGAGGAGTTCCAGCTCAAGATGCTCGCCGGCATCGTGGGCTTCGAGCTGCGCGTGACGGCGCTGCAATGCAAGATCAAGCTCAACCAGCACCGGCGCGAGTCGCACGCAGCGATGCACGCGGTCTACAGCGCAGGCACGCAGGACGAACAGGCACTTGCCGTATGGATGGACCGCCTGGGCATGACCGCCGAGACTCCGGTGGCGGGGGGCCGCTGAGATGCGCGGACTCGGCCTGGTCGGTCTCGTACTGGCGCTGGTGATCGTCGGCCTGCTCGCGAAAAAGCAGATGACGAGCGCGGCTTCCTCCGCGCGGCCGGCTGTGCCCGGCGTGGCCGCGCCGGCCGCCGGTGACGCGCCCGTGAACGTGCGCGACCAGGCGCAGCAGGTTCAGCAACAGGTCAAGGAAGCGCTGGACGCAGCCGTGAAGACGCGGCAGATGCCCGATGACAACTGAGCCGATCCCGTCACCCGTGACGCACGACGATGCGCACTGGATGGCGCTTGCGCTCGCCGAGGCGCGGCTTGCCGCCGAGGCGGGCGAGGTGCCGGTGGGAGCGGTGCTGGTGAAGGACGGCCGGTTGATCGCGTCGGGCCGCAATACGCCCGTGGCTCAGCATGATCCGAGCGCGCATGCCGAGATCAATGCGCTGCGCGCCGGCGCGGCGGCGCTCGGCAACTACCGGCTCGACGGCTGCGAGCTGTTCGTCACGCTCGAGCCGTGCGCGATGTGCTCCGGGGCGATGCTGCATTCGCGTCTCGCGCGCGTGGTGTACGGCGCGGCCGATCCGAAGACCGGTGCGGCCGGCTCGGTGCTCGATCTCTTCGCCGAGCCGCGGCTGAATCACCACACGCAGGTGCAGGGTGGGGTGCTGGCGCAGGAGTGCGCCGCGGTGCTGCAGGCATTCTTCCAGCAACGTCGCAGCGTTGCGCGCGCTCAGGCCGAGCCGTTGCGCGACGACGCGCTGCGCACGCCGAACGAGCGCTTCGATGCGCTGTCCGGCTATGGCTTCGCGCCGCACTACGTGCAGGACCTTCCGAGCCAGCATGGCTGGCGCATGCACTACATCGACGAACGCGGGGAGGGCGATGGGACGGGCGCCGCCTGCTGCCTGTGCCTGCACGGGCCCGGCGAGTGGGGCTACTTCTTCCGGCATCTCGTGGGCCTGCCCGGTGTGCGCACATTGGTGCCCGACCTGATCGGCTTCGGCAGGAGCGACAAGCCCAAGCGCGAGGCGTCGCATCGCCTCGAGTGGCATCGCGACGTGCTGCTCGAATGGCTGGACCGCGTGCAACCCGGCTCGACGCCGATGGCGCTCGTGCACAGCGACGCAGGCTCCGGACTTGCCGCGTTGCTGATGGCTGCAGCCCCTGAGCGTTTTGCCGCCGCGCTTGTCGCGCCGGAAGGGCGTGAACGCATCGGCGATGCATGGCGCGCGCCGTTCCCCGATCGTGGCTACGAAGCAGCTCTGCGTGCGCTCGGGCCCGTAGCGACTTCTTCGGGACCGTCGCCCGAGCAGGCTCGAACGTTCGTGCCGCAAGTGCGAAACGCAATGGGATACTCGACCGCGTGACCAAACACATCTACATCTACTCCCCCTCCAGCGCGGTCCGCGACAAGGCCGCTTTCCGGCGCGGCGTGAAGCGGCTCAAGGCGCTGGGCCATGAAGTCGAAGTCGACGATGCGGCACTCTCGGTGCACCAGCGCTTCGCGGGCGACGACGCCACGCGGCTCGCCGCGATCTCGCGCGCCGCCGCCAGCGGCGCCGACGTGGCTCTCATCGCGCGCGGCGGCTACGGGCTCACGCGCATCCTCGACGCCATTCCGTACAAGGCGCTGACCAAGGCGATCGAGAAGGGCACCGAGTTCGTCGGCTGCAGCGACTTCACCGCGCTGCAGAACGCGCTGCTGACCAAGACCGGCGCCGTGACCTGGTCGGGCCCCGCGGTCGGCGAGGACTTCGGTGCCGAAGGCGGCCCTGACGACATCATGGAAGCGTGCTTCGACGATCTCGTCACAGGGCAGGGTGAAGGCACCGGCTGGCGCATGCCGGCGCGCGACATCGACCTGAAGTTCAAGCCCGTGCAGGACGCGGTGCTGTGGGGCGGCAATCTCTGCGTGCTCAGCAGCCTGCTTGGTACGCCGTATTTCCCGGTGGTGGAGAAGGGCGTGCTCTTCATCGAGGACGTCAACGAGCATCCGTACCGCATCGAACGAATGCTCGACCAGCTGAGGATGGCCGGCGTGCTGGCGCGCCAGCGCGCGATCGTGTTCGGCCAGTTCACCGGCATCCGCAGCGTGCCGGGCTATGACCGCGGGTTCGGTCTGAACACGGTGATCGACCGGCTGCGTTCGTCGCTCAAGATCCCCGTGCTCGCGGGCTTGCCGTTCGGCCACGTGCAGACGAAGGTGCTATTGCCGGTGGGCACCAAGGTATCGATGGCGGCGGAAGGGCGTGATATTTTTCTCGTTTGGGGCCACCGACACGCATCCGCGCATGACGATCACCATGGACATGACCATCATCACGCCCATTGATCAAGACACAAAGAAAATAAAACGTTAAAAATGAAAACGGCCCCGAAAGGGCCGTCGTTGTTTCATTTGCTTTGGGTAAAGCGCTGGTGCGCCCGAGGCCCCATCGAACCGGGCAATCCGCCTTTGAACATGCTGTTGATGGCTTTCATTTGCCGACGGGCGGCGGTCTCGCCGTCGATGGCGCTCAACGCCATCATCACGTCCTGCCGCAGGTACCAGAGTGCTTCGACGTCGGCGGCGAAACGCACGCGCTGACTGACGCGCTGGACCGAGTGGCCGCCATGACCCTGGAGCACCGACAACATCGCAGTACGGATACGACCGAGCTGGCTCTCCGTCGCCTGGCGGGATCCGAAGCCGGGTACGTTCAGCAGACGAAGAAAGCGGCGCAAGAGCATGGGGGGAACGGAAAGCGTATTGCCGGAAGCGGGAACGGCCGCTACCTTAAGCCTCAGTTAACCATTCCACAAGATCCGAAACGATGTTTCTTGTTTGTAAACAACACGCTTTACTTATCGTTTTCACTAGTCATTGAATTTTGTTTTCCAAAGTACTACAAGCCTTGAGTGGAATGAACCTTTTGCATCTGTTCATTCACAGGTGGCGTATACATATCCCGATCCGATAGTTTTATTTATCGAAGGCGAAGGACAAGCAGGTTTCCTCTCCGGCGCGTGAACGTACATGTGCCAGGAGAACTGCCTGCGTGGAAATGCAGGGAGCCCACGGGCATTTACAACCAGCGATAGAAATCGAGAATCACAAGAGTATGGGTGTCAATTCCACAGTCGTATTCGCGGACTTGACGGGGAGCACGAGGGTCTTCGAGGCCATGGGAAATGCGCGTGCCACCGAGACCGTGACCCGGCTGACGCAGTGGATCGGCGGCGTGTGCCAGGCGCATGGTGGCCGGGTGGTGAAGTCGCTCGGCGATGGCGTGTTCGCCATCTTCACCAGCGGCGCGGCGGCGACGCATGCGGTCATCGAGTTGCAGCGCTATCACCAGAAGCGGCTGCTCGCGTGGCCGGCACCCTTGCGCATGGCGCTGCAGATCGGCGTGGCCAGCGGCGAGGTGGTCGAGGTCGAGGGCGATTGCTACGGCGATGCCGTCAACCTGGCCTCGCGGCTGAGCGACCTGGCCGGCCCGGGCCAGATCTGGGTGACCGCCGCGGTCATCTCCCAATTGCGTGAAGGCTCGGTGCAGCATCGCGACCTCGGCCTCATCAACATCCGCGGGCGCAGCGAGATGTCGGTCGTGCACCGGATCGACTGGCAGGAGGACGTGACGACATTCCTCACCGTGCCCGCTGCGCTGGCTCCCTTGCGCATGCCCGACTCCTCGTTCGGCCAGATCGAGCTGGCGTGGCTCGATGTCCGCTCGATGTTCCGTACGGAGGAGCTCCCGATCCACCTGGGCCGCGTCGACGACGCGCAGTTCGTGGTCAACGACCCCCGCGTCTCGCGGCTTCATGCGCGCATCGAACTGCGGCAGGGCAGCTGCGTGCTGATCGACGTCAGCACCTACGGCACCTGGGTGCGCTTCCACGGCAACGACGGGCCGAGCACCGAGATCGCCCTGCGGCGCGAAGAGTGCGTGCTGCACGGCCGCGGCGAAATCGGCCTGGGCGCTCCGCTGAGCGACTACAGCGCGCCGACCATCGCCTTCAACACCACCAGCGGCGACGTGATGCTGTCGCGCCGCGAGATCGCGCGCTGAACACGGCGCTGTCACCGCTCGCCGCGGTGACGTTTGGCTACCATGCTTGCATGCAATCGGGTGCACCGCGAAGATGCATCCGGCGTTGCGTATCCACCCGGGCGTGTCCGCCCTTGGCCCTGGAGCCACCGTGAACCTCAAACCTCAATCTTCTGTTTTCAAGTGGGCGACCGTCGGTGCCGTCATCGCCGGCGCGTTGCTGGCTGCTGGAGCCGCAAATGCGCGCGGAAGCTGGTCGGTGCAGATCGGCACCCCCGGCTACGTGGTCGGCGGCTATCCGGCACCGTACTACGCGCCTCCGCCGGTCTACCCGTATCCGGCTCCCATCTATTACGAACCGCCGCCGCCGGTCTACTACCGGCCGCCGCCTCCGGTGTATTACCGTCCGGCTCCGATCTACACCCCGCCGCCCGGTCGCATCTACTACGGCCCCGGCTATCCCTATCGCCCGCCGAACGGCTGGGACGATGAGCGCGATTGACACTGTCGCCTGAATGTTTGCTGAAGCATTGGCATGCCCTCTGGCATGCCAATTTTGTTTCAAGGAGTGACTAAAAAGTCACATTGGCACACATTTTTGTGGCGACCTCGCCAGTTTTGGACACCCGTCCGGTTGTTTTCCGCAGGGGCATGCCGCTTGCCTTGATCCCTCCAACAGGCGTCGATACGCCGCAGGAGCGAGGATCATGCTGGAACAGTTGGAGGCCGAGCGCGCAAGACCGGCCGACGAGGTGGTGTACGTCGCGGAGACAGCGGCAACAGGCGAGCACAGGGCAATTCAGGACGGCTCGCGGCCCCTGAAGGTCGCGGCTGCGTTCTCCATGGCGGCGGCACTGGCCGCATGCGGTGGAGGCGGGGGTGGCGGTGGCTCCGCAGGCGTTGGCTTTCCGATCGGCGGCCTGCCCGGTTCCAACCCCGGTCCGGGCACGACGCCCGACACCGGTCCCTATCACTATCCCCAGGCGCAGAACGACGCCGAGGCCGCCCGCTTCCTGCTGCAGGCCCAGTTCTCCGCCTCGGACGCCGAGATCGCCGCCGTGCGCGCCAAGGGCTACATGCCGTGGCTCAGCGAGCAGTTCGGTGCGGCGCGCCAACCTTCGGCCTGGGAGTGGGTCAATAGCAAGGGGTACGAGAAAGTCGATACCGACGCCATGATCTGGCGCCAGCTCATGACCGCGGCCGACCCGCTGCGCAAGCGCATGGCGCTGGCGCTCAGCGAGATCTTTGTGGTTTCGGGCACCGAGATCGGCTCGAGCTGGCCTACGGCCATGATGGCTCAGTACTGGGACATGCTCGCCAACGGCGTCACGAGCAACTTCCGCCAGCTGCTGGAAGACGTGACGCTGAACCCGGCGATGGGCTTCTACCTCAACACCCGCGACAACAGGAAGGAAGACGCCTCCGGCCGCCAGCCCGACGAGAACTATGCGCGCGAAGTCATGCAGCTCATGACCATCGGCCTGTACCAGCTCGAGAGCGACGGCACGGTGAAGACCGGCGCCGATGGTCAGCCCATCGAGACCTACGTGCAGAACGACGTGACCAATCTCGCGCGCGTCTTCACCGGCTACGACCTCGACATCCGTTCGGCGGAGCGCAATGCCTTCACTCCGCCAGGGGCCAGCTACACGATCGAGACCAACGCCTGGACCACGCGCCCCATGGCCTACAAGGCCTCCAACCACTCGATGCTGGAGGCGCGCTTCCTCGGCGCCAGCGTGCCCGCCGGCACGCCCGGCCCGGCGGCGCTGAAGATCGCGCTCGATACGCTCTTCAACCACCCGAACGTCGGCCCGTTCATCAGCCGGCAGCTGATCCAGCGGCTGGTCACCAGTAACCCCAGCCCCGCCTACGTGAAGCGCGTGGCTGGCATCTTCGCCAACAACGGCGCTGGCGTGCGCGGCGACATGAAGAGCGTGTTCGCGGCGGTGCTGCTCGACGACGAGGCGCGTGGCCCCGCTGGTCTTTCCGACCCGAACTTCGGCCACCTGCGCGAGCCCATGCTGCGGCTCGTGCAATGGGGTCGCACCTTCGGCATCAGTTCGACGTCGGACAACTGGAATATCGGCAACACCTCCGATCCAAGCCTGTATCTCGGCCAGTGCCCGCTGCGCTCGCCCTCGGTGTTCAACTTCTTCCGTCCCGGCTACGTGCCGCCCTCGACCGCCATCGCCAGCAACAAGATGGTGGCGCCCGAGTTCCAGCTGGTGAACGAGACCAGCGTGGGCGGCTATCTGAACTTCCTGCAAGGCAAGCTGCAGAACGGCTTCGACAGCAAGGACGTGATCGCGACCTATACAGCCGAGAAGACGCTGGTGACCGACCCCGCCGCGCTGGTGCGCCGGCTCAACCTGCTGCTCACGGGCAACCAGCTCTCGGCCGCCACGGTCGCGCTGATCACCGATGCGCTGAGCAAGGCGCCGCTGGTGAACCCCGCCACCGACGCCCGCAGGCTCGACCTGATCTGCGCCGGCGTGCTGCTGGTGATGGGCTCGCCCGAATACCTCGTGCAGAAATGAAGAAAGCAGCCGGAGCGAACCGAACATGCACCTGATCGATCCTGCCCGCCACACGCGCCGCGCCTTCCTGCGCCGCTCGGGCCAACTCGCGATGGCCGGCACCGCGCTGCCGTTCGCACTCAACCTCGCCGCCATGGGCGAGGCTGCCGCGCAGGCTGCGCCGGGCGACGACTACAAGGCGCTGGTCTGCGTCTTCCTGTTCGGCGGCAACGATTACGCCAACACCCTCGTCAACTTCGACACCGACAGCTACACGAAGTACAGCACCATCCGCGGCGCCATCTCGCTGCCATACGCGTCTCTCGCGGGTACTGAGCTGAAGCCCGCCGTCTCGCTCGCCAACGGTCGCAAGTACGCGCTGAACCCGGCCATGAGCGGACTCACGACGCTGTTCGACCAAGGCAAGATGGCCGTGCAGCTCAACGTCGGCCCGCTCGTCAAGCCGCTCACGCGCGCGCAGTTCAACGGCACGAACCGCAAGGACTTTCCGATCCCGCCCAAGCTGTTCTCGCACAACGACCAGCAGTCGATCTGGCAGTCGTCCTCGCCCGAGGGTTCCACCATCGGCTGGGGCGGCAACCTCGGCGACCTGATGCTGAACGGGCAGCGCAACGCATCGCTTTTCACCTGCATCTCGGTGGCGGGCAACGCGGTGTTCCTTTCGGGCGATGAGGCGCTGCAATACCAGGTCGGCACGGGCGGGGCGGTGCGCATCAACAGCGTGAGTCCCGCCACCGGCAGCGTCTACGGCTCATCGGCGGTCAAGGCCGCCATGCAGCAGATCGCGCAGCAGGCGCGCGGCCACACTCTGGAGAACGAATACAACAAGGTCACGCTGCGCGCGGTGGAGGCGGAAGGAAAGATCACCTCCGCCATCCAGTCCGATGTCACGAGCGTCAGTTTCCCCACCACCAACAACAACCTGGCCGCCCAGCTCAAGATGGTGGCTCGCCTGATCCGCGGGCGCGCGTCGCTGGGCGTGAAGCGCCAGGTGTTCTTCGTCTCCATGGGCGGCTACGACCTGCACGACGACCTCGACACCAAGCAGGGCCCGCTGATGCAGCGCCTGTCCGACGCCATGGTCGCCTTCCAGAAGCAGATGGAAGACCTCCAGATCGCCGACAAGGTCACGGCCTTCACCGCCTCCGACTTCGGCCGCACGCTTTCGAGCAACGGCAACGGCTCCGACCACGGCTGGGGCAGCCATCACTTCGTGGTCGGCGGCGCCAATGCCGTGAAGGGCAATGCCTTCTACGGCACGCCGCCGCCGGTGAGCGTGGGCAACACCTCCGCCGACGACGACCAGTGGCACGTCGGCCAGGGCCGGCTGCTGCCCACCACCTCCGTCGACCAGTACGCCGCAACGCTGGCCAAGTGGTTCGGCGTGCCCGACTCCGACCTCAACGGCATCCTGCCCAACCTGAAGAATTTCAACAACATCACCGCGCCCAGTGGCATCACCTACCTGCGCGACATGGGGTTCATGGCATGAACGCAATGACTGAAATGAGCGCGATGAGCGCAATGAGCTCGATTGGCGGCCTCAACGGCATGGAGGGCGGGGCCAGCGTGGACTTCGGCCCGGAAAGCTCCGTGCCGGAACGCTCCCACTCGCACGGCAGGCACGTGACGCACGTGCGCCCCTTCACCACCGTCGAGGCGGCCATCGCGGCGATCGAATCACTGGACCGCGAACTGAAGAAATTCGAACTCGCGGTGGCCGACAGCCTGCAGGACTACCTGGGCGTGCAGATGGCGCAGATCACCGACTGCGCACTGGCCCGCGGCTGGGAGCCGCTCAGCTTCATCCAGAAGGACGGCTTTCGCGTCTATCGCTACGAGGCGATCCGCTCCGCTCCGCGCGGACTTTCCTCGGCCGAACTGGCGGCGAAGCTGGAGCGGCGCAGCCGATCGCGCTCCGCGCGATGAACGCGCCTTCTCTGAAACCCTTGCACTGCCGGCTTTCCCTGATCGCGACAAGAAACGAATGAACCTGAGACACACAGCCACCGCCACCAGCGTCCTCGCCACATTGCTGCTCGCATCGTGCGGCGGTGGAGGAGGTGGGGGCGGTGGAGGAGTGCCTCTGGGCCTGGGCGTACCGGCCGCACCCGCGCCTGCCCCTGCACCGGCCCCTGCGGCCGCTCCGGCACCGGCTCCCGCATCTGCGCTCACCGCTCTCGAGAGCTGCAGCCTGCCGGACTTCGCGCAGGACACGATCACTCGCGTCAACCAGTTCCGAAGCGAAGCCCGCACCTGCGGAACCACGCAATTCCCGGCCGCAGCGCCTCTCTCTTGGAACCCCAGGCTCGACACCGCGGCCGCGCGCCAGTCGAACGACATGGTCGCGAAGAATTTCTTCGACCACACCGGCTCGGACGGCAGCACCGTGGGCGTGCGCGTCACCGACGCGGGCTACGCATGGTCGGGCGTCGCCGAGAACATCGCGGCGGGCCAGACCAGCGTGGCGTCCGCCATGAACTCCTGGCAACTGAGCGAAGGCCACTGCCGCAACCTGATGGGCGCGAGCTACAAGCACGTGGCCCTGGCATGCGTGCGCGGCACCTCGGCCAACGCCTATCCGTTCTACTGGACGATGGTGCTCGCCACGCCCTGATTCACGTCACGCGGCCGCCTCGAGCGCCGCGATCACGCCGCGCTCCTCCAGCATCGCGAGATGCCGGGCCACCGCGTAGACAAAGGCGGGCACACCGCCGAGCTCGCCGAACACCGGGGCAAAGCCGGTGAAGAAGGCAACCCGCTCGTGCACCGAGGACGACGCCGCGCCGGCCTGCGCCAGCCGTTCTGCCAGGGCGGCGGCCAGCGGATCCTGGATGTCGTGCGAGGCGCCGGTCTCGTCGGCGCCACGAAGGTAATGGATCCATGCGGCCACGGCCAACGCCAACCGTTCGATCGGCTGCCCGGCCGCGAGCCGGTCGCGCACCGTGCCCAGCAGGCGCTGCGGCAGCTTCTGCGAGCCGTCCATCGCGATCTGCTTCGTCTGGTGCTGCAGGGCGGGGTTCGAAAAGCGCTGCAGCAGCCGCGCACGATAGCCGTCGAGGTCCAGCCCTTGCATCGCCGGCAGCGTGGGCGCGATCTCCTCGCGCATCAGCGCGTCGATGTAGCCGCGCAGTTCGGGCACGGCCACCGCGCGGTCCACCGTGCGCAGCCCGGCCATCGCGCCCAGGTACGCCAGCGCCGAATGGCTGCCGTTCACCATGCGCAGCTTCAGCCGCTCGAAAGGCTCGGCATGCTCGACGAAGCGGGCTCCGCCTGCGGTCCAGTCGGGCCGGCCGTTGGCGAAGCGGTCTTCCACCACCCATTCGAGAAAGGGCTCTCCGACCACCGGCCATGCGTCTTCCTCGCCCAGCCGTGCCGAGATGCGCTCCCGGTCGGCGTCGGTGGTGCGCGGCACGATGCGGTCGACCATCGAGTTGGGAAAGGTGCAGTGCGTGTCGATCCAGTCGTGCAACGCCGGGTCGACCTGCCTTGCGAACGCCAGCACGATGCCGCGCAGCGTGTCGCCGTTGGCGGGCAGGTTGTCGCACGACAGCAGCGTGACCGGCGGCAACTCGCGCTGGCGGCGCAGGTTCAGCGCGTGCACCACGAAGCCGGGCATGGTGCGCGGCGCTTGCGGGTTCGCCAAGTCGTGAGCGATGCCGGCGTCGTCCAGCCGCAATGCGCCGGTGGCCGGGTCGTGGTGGTAGCCCTTCTCGGTGATCGTGAGGCCGACGATGCGCGTGTCCGGATGGGCGATGCGTTCGAGCACGGCCCGCGGGTCTTCGGGCGCGACGAGCACGTCGAGCAGGTTGCCCACCACCTGAAGCGTCTCGCGCGGGCTGCCGTCGTCGGCCGCATCGCGCAGGGCCAGTGTGTAGAGGCCGCCTTGCGGCTGCAGCGCGTCGCGCGTGTCGGCCGCACGCAGCGAGACGCCGACCGTGCCCCAGCGCAGGTCGCCGCTGGCGTGCAGCGCGGCCTCGTTGACGACGGCGAGGTGCGCGCGGTGGAAGGCGCCCACGCCCAGGTGGACGATGCCGGCGCGCAGCTCGCCGCGCGCGTAGCGCGGCCTCGCAACGTCCGCGGGCAGGTGGGGCAGGGCGTCGGGATGCAGGCGCTTCATGGCGTCGTGTTCTCCGCTCACCAGTTCCAGAGCGTGCCGTCGTGCTGCTGCCGGTTCACCGGCAGGTAGGCGCGCTTGTACGGATACTTTGCGGCGAGCTTCTCGTCGATGTCCACGCCGTGGCCCGGTGCCTCGCCCGGGTGCAGCATGCCGTCGGCAAAGCTGTAGGCGTGCGGGAACACCGCATCGGTCTCTTCCGTGTGGCGCATGTACTCCTGGATGCCGAAGTTGGGCACCCACATGTCGAAGTGCAGCGCCGCGCCCATGCAGGCCGGCGAAAGATCGGTCGCGCCGTGGCAGCCGGTGCGCACCTGGTAGAGCGATGCCAGGTCGGCGATGCGCCGCAGCTGCGTGATGCCGCCGGCGTGGACCACCGTGGTGCGGATGTAGTCGATCAGCTGGTTCTCGATCAGGTCCTTGCAGTCCCAGATGCTGTTGAAGATCTCGCCCACGGCCAGCGGCGTGGTCGTGTGCTGGCGGATCAGCCTGAAGGATTCCTGGTTCTCGGCCGGCGTGGCGTCTTCCATCCAGAACAGGTTGAAGGGCTCCAGCGCCTTGCCCAGCCGTCCGGCCTCGATGGGCGTCAGGCGGTGGTGAACGTCGTGCAGCAGGTGGATGTCGGGGCCGACCGCGCTGCGCACCGCGTCGAACAGCTTCGGCGTGTGCTCCAGGTACTTGGCGGTCGACCAGTCGTGCTCGCTGGGCAGGTCGGCGTCGGCCGGCTCGTAGAACATGGTGCCGCGGCCCACGCCGTAGACCTTCTCCAGGCCCGGCACGCCGCTCTGCGCGCGGATCGCCAGATAGCCTTCTTCCTTGTAGCGCAGCACTTCTTCCACGGTCTGCTCGATGTCGCGGCCGTTGGCGTGGCCGTACACCATCACGCCGGTGCGGCTCTTGCCGCCGAGCAGCTGGTACAGCGGCAGGTTGGCGGCCTTGGCCTTGATGTCCCACAGCGCCGTGTCGACCGCGGCGATGGCGGTCATGGTCACCGGGCCGCGGCGCCAGTAGGCGCCCTTGTAGAGGTACTGCCAGATGTCCTCGATCTGGTGCGCGTCGCGGCCGATCAGGCAGGGAATGACGTGCTCCGTGAGGTAGGCGGCCACGGACAGTTCGCGTCCGTTCAGCGTGGCGTCGCCGATGCCGGTGAGGCCCTCGTCGGTCTCGATCTTCAGGGTGACGAAGTTGCGCCCGGGGCTGCAGACGATGACGCGTGCGTTGGTGATTTTCATTGCGTGCCTGTTGTGCGTGTGTCTTGTTGGGGGAAGAAGGGTGCTCAGCCGTTCCAGCCGAGATGGCCGAGGAAGTCGCGCGTGCGCTCCACGGTCGGGTTTTCGAAGATCTGCTGCGGCGGGCCCTGTTCGATGATGGCGCCGGCCTCGAACACCACCACCCAGTCGGCCACGCGCTTCGCGAAGCCCATCTCGTGGGTCACGACGATCATGGTCATGCCCTCCTGCGCGAGCTTCTGCATCACGCTGAGCACTTCGCCGACGGTCTCGGGGTCGAGTGCCGAAGTGGGCTCGTCGAACAGCATCACCTCGGGCTCCATCGCCAGCGCGCGTGCGATGGCCACGCGCTGCTGCTGGCCGCCCGAGAGGTTGGCCGGGAAGTTGCCGGCCTTGTTGGCCAGGCCCACCTTCTCCAGCAGCACCATCGCGCGGGCACGGGCCTTGTCCTCGGGCATGCCCAGCACGGTGACCGGGCCCATGGCCACGTTGTCCAGCGCCGACTTGTGCGGGAACAGCTCGAAGCTCTGGAACACCATGCCCATGCGTTGGCGGACCTTGCGCACCTGCGATTCCTGGGCGGGCAACGGCACGCCGTCGACCAGCACGCGGCCGCCGTCGATGCTTTCCAGCGCGTTCGTGCAGCGCAGCAGGGTGGACTTGCCCGAGCCCGAAGGCCCGATCAGGCACATCACCTCGCCCTTGTGTACCTGCAGCGACACGCCGCGCAGCGCCACGAAGTCGCCGTACATCTTGCGGACGTTCTCGTACACCAGCACCGGCGGCTGGTCGGCGTTCTTGCGCGCGGGCGAGAGGGATGCGGTTGGGGCGATTGCGTTCATTCCTTGACTCCGTACTTGCGGTGAATCCAGTCCACCAGCTTTGCCTGGGGATAGCCCATGAGCCAGTAGATGGCGGCCATGGCGGTGAGCATTTCCAGCACGCGGAAGGTCTGCGCGCGGATCTGCATCGAGGTGTAGGCCAGCTCGCCGACGGCGATGACCGAGACCAGCGAGGTGTCCTTGAACAGCGAGATCCAGGTGCTCGCGATCACCGGCAGGATGCGGCGCGCCGCCTGCGGGATCACCACCTTGAACATCGCCTGCCGCCGCGACATGCCCATGGCGAGCGCCGCTTCCATCTGCCCCTTGCGGATCGAGTTGATGCCGGCGCGGAAGGTCTCGGCGTTGTAGGCCGCGATGTTCAGCACCAGCGCCACCAGCGCGGTGGTGATAGGAGAGAACTGCACGTCGAAGGCCATGGGCATCACGTAGAAGGCCCAGTAGATGACCAGGATCAGCGGCAGGTTGCGGAAGAACTCCACGAACGCGAGCGAGACGGACTGCAGCAGCCTGTTGGACGACAGGCGCATCAGGGCGAGCACGATGCCGCCCGGCACCGCCAGCAGCATGGTGACGATCGTCAGGCCCACCGTGAGCGCGGCGCCTTCGAGCAGCGCGGCGCGGTGCGTCCAGATCACGGACCAGTCGAAATTCATGTCGGGGTCCTTCGTCTAGGAGCGGCCGAGGTGCGCGAAGCGGCGGTAGAGCCGGTCCACGCCCCGCGTCACGGGGAACAGGATGCAGAAGTAGGCGACCATCACCGCGGTGAACACCTCCACCGGCCGGTAGCTCTGGCCGGCCACGGTCTCGGCGCGGTGCATCAGCTCGGGCACCGCGATCACGGTGGCGATGGCCGTGTCCTTGATGGCGATCGTGAGGATCGAGCCGAAGGCCGGCAGCATCCGCACGATGGCCTGCGGCAGCAGCACCTTGCGCAGGATCTGCGCGCGCGACATGCCCAGCGCCAGCGCGGCGCGCGTCTGGCCCGGTCGGATCGACTCGATGCCGGCGCGGATCACTTCCGCCGCGTAGGCCGCGATGTGCAGCGTGAGCGCGACCAGCGCCGCCCAGAAGGGCGGGAAGGTCACGTCCGCGATGATCGGGAACGCGAAGTAGATCCAGATCAGTACCACCAGCACCGGAATGGCGCGCATCGAGTCGATGTAGAACACCAGCAGCGGCCGCAGCCAGCGCGGGCCGTACAGCCGCAGCAGCGCGATCGCCAGGCCCGCGAGCAGGCTCGTGACCGCGCTGACGATGCTCAGCAGCACCGTCATGCCCAGGCCGCTGGCGAAGAAGCGCCAGTTGTCCACGATGGGGGAGAAATCGAAGTCCATGCGAGGAGGCTCCGTCAGTTGGAAGGGAAGGGCGCGGCCATCGTCAGAACGTGACCATCACCTTCATCGCGCGCTGCCGGTCGGCCGCCAGCGCGAAGGCGTCGTGCACGCGGGCCACGGGCACCGCCTCGGTCAGCAGCGGCGATACGTCGAGCACGCCGCGGCTGAGGTAGTCGACCGCCCACGCGTATTCGTCGACGAAGCGGAAGCTGCCCACGAAGGAAAGGCTCTTCACCATGATCTGGTTGAAGGGGCAGGCTTCGCTGTTTCCGCTCAGCGTGCCCACCTGCACGATGGTGCCGCGCGGGCGCGTGAGGCGGATGCAGTTGGCCAGCCCGGCATAGTTGCCCGAGACCTCGAAGCTCGCGTCGACCTGGCCCTTGCCCTCGGCCAGGGCCTCGAGTGCTGCCGGGTCCTTCGCCACGTTGATGGTCTGCGTGGCGCCCACGCGGGTGCAGGCCGCGAGCGTCTGGTCGACGATATCGACCGCGATGAGCCGGCTCGCGCCCGCCAGCTTCGCGGCCATGAGGATCAGCGCGCCGATGGGCCCCGCGCCGACCACCATCACCGTCTTGCCCAGTAGCGAGCCGGCCTCCTGCACTGCGTGCAACGCCACCGCCAGCGGCTCGCCGAAGGCGGCCAGTTCGAAGGGCAGGCCCTCGGGCACCGGCACGCACTGGCTCGCCTCGACGACCACCTGCTCGCGCATCGCGCCCTGCATGTGGGGCCACTTGCTGGCGCTGCCGAAGAAATGCACGTTCTCGCAGTGGTTGGAGGCACCCATGCGGCAGAAGCGGCACTGGCCGCAGGTGCGCGATGGGTTGATCGCCACGCGGTCGCCCGCGCGCACCGACGTCACCTGCGAGCCCACCTCCAGCACCTGGCCCGAGGCCTCGTGGCCCGGCGTGAGTGGAGCGCGGATCAGGAAGTCGCCGACGCGCCCGTGCTGGTAGTAGTGCAGGTCGGAGCCGCAGATGCCCACGGCCTTGATGCCGACGCGCACCTGCGTGGGAGACAGCACCTCGACGGGAGCGTCTTCCACGCGAAGGTCGCGGGCTCCGTGGATCTGGCAATTCAACATGTTGGGAACCTCGATGAAATGAAGGGCAAAGGGCGGCCCGCGGGCGCGCCGATGGCGGCGGCCCGGAAGGCTCTGTCGGGGAAATGCGGTGCGCCTCGCGGGGGCGCCCGGCTTACTTCAGGTTCTGCGTCATGCGGCGTTCCTCGGCGGTCACCGCCGGCTGCATGCGCTGCGCCACCGCGCGCAGCCAGTCGAGGTACACCTGCTGGTCCTTGGCCACGCCCATGCCGGCCTGGATCTCGAAGATCTTGCTGTCCTGGCAGTCGTTCTCCTTCGGGAACGCGGCAAGGCCCTTCACCTTCTTGCTGATGTTGGGCCACAGCATGCGGTTGAGCGGCGCCACGTCGGAGCGGCCGGCCAGCACTTCCTCGATGGGCGCGACCGAGCCCGAATTGGCCACGCCGCGCAGCCTGGCCCTGGGGAACTGCTGGCGCACCAGCGGCTCCTCGCCGGCGCCGGAGAAGTACGCGACGGTGATCTCGGGCTTGTTGAAGTCCTCCAGCGTCTTGGCGCTCGTGAACTTGGGGTTGTCGGCGCGGCCGAACATGCACACGCCGGTGCTGGAGAAGGTCACGAAGTCGATGATCTTCGCGCGCTCGGCCGTCTGGTTCAGCGGGCCGATCATGATGTCCATCTGGTTGGCCACCAGCGCCGGCACCTTGGTCTCGTGGCTCACCGCCACGGGCACCATCTTCACGCCGAGCAGCTTGGCGAACTCCTTGCCCAGCAGCCACGAGGGGCCGGCCCAGTCCTCGCCGTCGCCGCTGGTGTTCTGCACCAGCCAGGGCGGGTTGTTGACCACGCCCACGCGCAGCACGCCGGCCTTGCGGATGGCATCGACGCGCGGGCTGGCGCCGGGCGCGGGCGGAGTCTGGGCCAGTGCCGCCGGGCCCAGGGCCAGGAGCGTCGCGGCGACAACGCCGCGGGCCAGGAAAGTAGCGATTTTCATGACGGTCTTCCTTCGGAGTTGCTGGTGTTCGTGCAGGGCGGCGCGGCCGTTCACTGGAGCCCGCCGACGATGCGCGCCTCGTCGGCATCGAGCCGCGCCTTCTGCGCCTTGGCGACGTCGCGAAGCCAGTTCAGGTAGGCGGGCTGGTTCTTGTCCACCGCCAGGCCCACGGGCGAGGCCTTCTCGGTGCTCGACTGGCAGTTGTTTTCCTTCGGCAGCACGGCCAGGCCCTTGACCTTGTGCTGCAGCGTGACCCAGGGCACGCGGTTGATCGGCGCGGCATCGGCGCGGCGGGCCATGATTTCCTCGACCGGGGCCGTCGCGCCCGAGCTTGCGACCGCGCGCAGCTTCGCCTGCGGAAAGCGCTGCTTCACCCAGGCCTCTTCGGCGCCGCCGGTGAAGTAGGCGATGGTCACGTCGGGCCGGTTCAACTCGTCCACCGAGCTCGCCTTGCCCAGCTTCGCGTTGTCGGCGCGGCCGAACATGCACACGCTGGTGGAGGAGTAGATGACGAAGTCCACCACCTTCAGCCGCTCCGGCGTCTCGCCCAGCGGGCTGATGGTCATGTCGACCTGGTTGGCCGCGAGCACCGGCACCTTGGTCTCGTGCGAGACCGGCACGGTGCGCAGCTTCACGCCCAACTGCTTCGCGTATTCGTTGGCCAGCAGCCAGGCCGGGCCGCTCCAGGGCTCGCCCTGGCCGGTGGTGTTCTCGATGAGCCAGGGCGCGTTCTGCAGCACGCCCACGCGCAGCTCGCCCGCCTTGCGGATCGCGTCGATGCGCGGGCTGGCGCCGGGGGCGGGCGCGGACTGGGCGGAGGCGCCGGTTGCGGCAGCGGCCAGCAAAGTCAGGGCGAAGCAATGCGCGGCGATGCGGCATCGCCGATTGACAGTCGATCTCATGGTTTGTCTCCGTGGTTTTCGGGGTGGCTCCGGCCCCAGGCCGGTCACCGGGTGCCTGCTCTCAGCGCCAGGCTTGCGCGAACTCGCTGATCACGCGCTCGATGTGCGCGCGCATCGCCTTGCGGGCGCCGTCCGCATCGCGTTCCAGCAGTGCGTTGAAAACGCGCTGGTGGTCGTCCTGCGAGGCGCGGCGCAAGGCCGGTGTGTGGAAGTGGGCTTCCAGCTGGGACCAGATCGGCGCCTTGGTGTGGTCCCACACCGCGGTCACCATCTGCAGAAGCACGCTGTTGCCGGTCGACTCGGCAATGCGCAGGTGAAACAGGCGGTCGGCCGCCTCGTTGGCTTCCTTGTCGTGCATCTTCTCGCGCATCTCGGCCAGCGCGCCGTAGATGCGGTCGAGGTCGCTGTCCTTGCGGCTCTCGGCGGCCACCGCCGCGATCTCGCCCTCGATCAGGCAGCGCGCGCGCAGCAGCTCGAAGGGGCCCGGTCCGGGCGAGAGTGTGTAGGCCGAAGGCGGCGCGGCAGCGCCGGGCGCCGGCGCGCAGACATAGATGCCCGAGCCGCCGCGCACTTCGACGTTGCCCTGGATCTCCAGGACGATGATCGCCTCGCGCACCAGCGTGCGGCTCACGTTGAAGCGGTCGGCCAGCGCGCGCTCGGACGGAAGGCGGTCGCCCACCTTGAATTCACCCTCGGTGATGAGGGCGGCGATGCCGGCCGCGAGCTTCTGGTACGAGCGGTCGGAATCCGGCTCGCTCGCAGGCAGGCGTGGGAGTTCGTGGATGGTTGCCATGTGGTGAGCCAGTCTAAAAGTGGTTCACCAATTTCCCGATAGTGGTTTACCACTAGGCTGCGCACGGGCAGCCGGATGGGTCGGCTCAGTGCTGCGCGAGGATGCGCTCGAGCCTCTCGATGTCGATCGGCTTCTGCAGGTGGTGGTCGAACAGCCCCTCGACTGACTGGCCGGCCATGTCCTGCGCCGAGAAGCCGGTCACGGCAACCAGCAGCTTCGGCGTGCCCTCGGCCTTGCTCTCGCGCAGCCGGCGGGCCACCTCGGTGCCCGGCATGTCGGGCAGGCCGAGATCGATCAGCGCGGCGTCGAAGCTCTCGGCGGCGGCCGCGTCCAGCGCCTGCTGCGCCGAGTAGGTGCAGCGCGCCGTGTGGTCGTGCAGGCCCAGCAGCTCCTGCAGCAGGTCGGCCGAAGCCTTGTTGTCGTCGACGATCAGCACGTTCACGGGAAGTCTTCTTTCAGGTCAATCGGTAAGGTCGGATCAGGCCGGGCACGGCTATGTTCCATGGCCCTCGCCAGCGGCGGCGTCGGGTGCGCGCAGCGGCAACTCGACAACGAAGCGCGAGCCTTCGCCCGGCGCGCTCTCCACGGCGATCCGCCCGCCGTGCAGGTCGACGATCTTGCGCGTGATGTAGAGCCCCAGGCCCAGACCCGCAGCGTGCTTGCGGCTGACGTCGGTGCGCTCGAACTGCTCGAAGATCCGGCCCTGGTCCTCGGGCGCAATGCCGATGCCCTGGTCGCGCACGGCCACCTGGGCGCTGTTTCCCAGCTGCTGCACGACCATCTCGACCGGCTTGCCGCCGCCGTAGCGCAGCGCGTTGGTCAGCAGGTTGGTCAGCACCTGTTCGATGCGGAATTCGTCCCACGCGCCGCGCAGCTCGGCCGGCGCCGACAGCGTGATGACCGTGCCGGCGGACTCGGCCTGCTGGTGCAGGTTCTCCACCACCGCCTGCGCGAGCGCCGCGAGATCCACCGGCTGCGGCTTGATCGACAGCGCATCGCGCCGCATGCGCGTGACGTCGAGCATGTCGTCGATCAGCCGTACCATGTTGCGGATCTGCCGCTGGTCGCGCTCGATCATCGCGGGCAGCCGCTCGGGCGCGAAGCTGTCGAGCTTGCCTTTCGACAGGTGCAGCTGGCGCAGCTGCGCCTCGAGGTAGAGCGTGTTGAGCGGCGTGCGCAGCTCGTGCGACACCATCGACATGAAGTCGTCGCGCATGCGCACCGCGTGCTCCAACTCGTGCTGCGTCTGCTGCAGCTGCTGCACCAGCTCTTCCTGCTTCTTGTGCGCGGCGGCGAGCGAGTCCATCTCGTGCCGAAGCGCCTTGCGGTGCTGGTAGAGATCGACGAACACGTTCACCTTGCTGACCACCGCGTGCGGGTCGAGCGGCTTGTGCAGGAAGTCGACTGCGCCGCTCTCGTAGCCCTGGAAGGCGTAGTTCAGCTCGCGCCCGGCGGCGCTCACGAAGATGATCGGGATGTGCCGCGTGCGCTCGGTGCCGCGCATCAGCTCGGCCAGCTCGAAGCCGTTCATGCCGGGCATCTGCACGTCGACGATGGCGAGCGCGAATTCGTGCTCCAGCAGCAGCGCCAGCGCGGCGTCGGCCGATCCGGCACGGTAGGCAGTGCGCCCGGGCGCGCGGATCAGCGCTTCCAGTGCCAGCAGGTTCTCCGGCAGGTCGTCCACGAGCAGCAGCTTGCTTTCGATGTCAATGTTCACGGACGGCCTCCAGTTGGAGCAGCAGGTTGCGCAGTTCGTGCAAGGGCAGCACGTAGTCGGGAATGTGGCGCGCGATGGCGGCGAGGGGCATGGTGGGAATCTGGGCTTCCTTGGGTTCCTGCACGGCGGTGAGCCCGCCGGCCAGATGGATCCGGTGCAGTCCCTCGGCTCCGTCGTCGTTCGCGCCGGTCAGCAGGAAGCCGGCGAGGGCGGGGCCATAGGCATCGGCGGCGGAGGCCATCAGCACGTCGATGGACGGCCGCGAGAACAGCACCGGCGGCTCGCAACTCAGCGAGAACGAGCGCTCGCGTTCTATCGACAGGTGGTAGCCGGGCGGCGCGAAGTACAGGCTGCCGTCGGTCAGCGGCATCTTGTCGTTGGCCTCGCGCACCGGAATCGGCAGGCGCTGCGCGAAGATCTCGGCAAGATGGCTCTCGTGCTCCTCGGGCAGGTGCAGCACCACCGCCATCGGGATGTGCCAGCCGGCCGGCAGGTCGTGCAGCAGCGTGGAGAGCGCGTCTATGCCGCCGGCCGAGGCGCCCAGCACCACGGCATCCACGCGCTTGCGAACGGGTGAGCGCAGATGGCGCTTCATCTGGCCTGTCATGCGGCCTTCTTGCGGTAGATGCGCTCGGCACGCGCGTGCGTGTCGAAGCGGTCGGAGTAGCCGGAGAAGTCGATGCTTTCCTTCGACCCCAGCCCGAGGAAGCCGCGATGCGACAGCGACTCGTGGAACAGGCCCAGCGCCCGGTCCTGCAGCTCGCGGTTGAAGTAGATCAGCACGTTGCGACACGACACGAGCTGTGTCTCGGCGAACACGCTGTCGGTCGCGAGGCTGTGGTCGGCGAAGATCGCGTCGGCGCACAGCGTGGGGTCGAAGCGCGCCGCCTCGTAGGCGGCGGTGTAGTAGTCGGAGAACGCGCTGCGCCCGCCCGCGCGCTGGTAGTTGGTGGTGTAGCCCCGGATGGCCTCCAGCGGGAAGATGCCCTGGCGCGCCTTCTCGAGCGAGGCCGGGTTGATGTCGGTGGCGTAGATCTGCGTGCGCGCGAGCAGGCCTTCCTCGCGCAGCAGGATGGCCAGCGAGAACACTTCCTCCCCGGTGCTGCAGCCCGCCACCCACACCTTGACCGAAGGGTAGGTGTGCAGGATCGGCACCACGTGCTGCCGCAGCGCCAGGAAGTAGGCCGGGTCGCGGAACATCTCGCTCACCGGGATCGTCAGGAACTGCAGCAGCCGGCCGAAGAGCGCGGGGTCGCGCAGCACGCGCTCCTGCAGCGCCGAGATGCTCGGCAGCCCGAGCTGGTCGAGCGCGTGCATCACGCGGCGCTTCTGCGAGGCCACCGTGTAGTTGCGGAAGTCGTAGCTGTACTTGAGGTAGATGGCCTCCATCAGCAGGCGCAGCTCGATCTCGGTGTCGCTCAGCGGCTGCAGCGGCGCAGGCGTGGGCCTGGGCGAGGGGGGCGGAGGGGCAGGGCGGCTCACAGGCGCTCCATCTTCGGCATCCACACGCGCAGCAACGAGAACAGCCGCTCCAGGTCCACCGGCTTGGCAAGGTAGTCGTTCGCGCCGGCGGCCAGGCACTGCTCGCGGTCGTCCTTGGTGGCCTTGGCGGTGATGGCGATCACCGGCATCTTCTCGAAGCGCGGATCGCCGCGCAGGCGGCGCGTGGCTTCGAGGCCGTCCATCTCCGGCATCATGATGTCCATCAGCACGAGGTCGATCTCGCTCACCTGGTCGAGCTTCTCCAGCGCCTCGCGGCCGTTGCGGCCGATCTCCACGATGGCGCCGCGCTGCTCCAGCGCGCTGGTGAGCGCGAAGATGTTGCGCACGTCGTCGTCCACCAGCAGGATGGTGCGGCCCTCGAAGATGCGGTCGCGCCCGCGCGCCGTCTTCAGCATGCCCTGGCGCTCGCTCGAGAGCTCGGCCTCCACCTTGTGCAGGAACAGCGTCACCTCGTCGAGCAGGCGCTCCGGGGAGCGCGCGCCCTTGATGATGATCGAGCGCGAGTAGCGCTGCAGCTCGGTCTCTTCGTCGCGCGTGAGGTTGCGCCCGGTGTAGACGATGACCGGCGGGAACGACACGATCTCTTCCGCCGCCATGGCCTTCAGCAGCTCGCTGCCCTGCATGTCGGGCAGCTTCAGGTCGGTGATCATGCAGTCGAACACGCGGGTGCGAAGCAGCTCCAGCGCCTCTTCGCCGGAGCCGACGGCGACGATCTCGATGTCGTCGTCGCCGATCAGCCTGATGACGCTCTCGCGCTGCAGCTCGTCGTCTTCCACCAGCAGCACGACCTTGACCTTCTGCGTGAGCTTTTCCTCCAGCCGGCCGAACACCTTCATCAGCTCGGCGCGCGTGGCGGGCTTCAGCGCATAGCCGACAGCGCCCATCTGCAGCGCCGCGCCTTGCGCGCTCTCGGCGGCGGAGACCACGTGGATCGGAATGTGCCGGGTGTGCGGCGAATCCTTCAGCCGCTGCAGCACGTCCAGGCCGGTACTGTCGGGCAGGCGCATGTCCAGCAGGATGGCGTCGGGCAGGAACTGCGTGGCCAAGTCGAAGCCGTCGGCCGCGCCGTGCGCCACGAGGCAGCGGTAGCCGAGCTCGTGCGCCAGGTCGTAGAGGATGTGCGCGAACTGGGGCTCGTCCTCGATCACGAGCACGCGGCGCACCTGGTCGCGGGGCAGGGCACGGTCGTCGGCGAACTGCGGCGCGGGTACCGGGGACGGGGGCTTGGGGGCCAGTGGAGCCTGCGCGTGTGCATGTGCGTTTGCATGCGCGGGCGAGTGTGCGGCTCTCGGCGTGTAGATCGCCGGCTGCTGCGGCTGTTGCTGCGTCGCCGAGGCCTGCGGTGCCACGGCCGGCAGCTGCAGCGTGAAGGTGCTGCCCTGGCCCGCCGTGCTTTCGACGGTGAGCGTGCCGCCCAGCAGCTGCGTGAGGTCGCGCGAGATCGACAGGCCCAGCCCGGTGCCACCGTAGCGCCGGCTGGTTGTGCCGTCGGCCTGGCGGAAGGCCTCGAAGATCAGCTCGTGCTGCTGCGGATCGATGCCGATGCCCGAGTCGGACACCGCGAACGCGGCGCCGCCGCCGGCGGCCGGCGAGATGACCAGCGCCACTTCGCCGCTGTCGGTGAACTTGATCGCATTCGACAGCAGGTTCTTCAGGATCTGCTCCACCCGCTGCCGGTCGGTGAGCAGCGTGACCGGCGCGTCGGGCCGCACTTCCAGCCTGAAGCGCAGGTTCTTCTGCATGGCGAGCGGGCCGAAGGTGCTTTCCAGGCCGTTGGCGAGCTTGGCCAGCGTCACGTCTTCGGGCACCACTTCGAGCTTGCCGGCCTCGACCTTCGCGATGTCGAGGATGTCGTTGATGAGCACCAGCAGGTCGTTGCCCGAGGAATAGATCGACTCCGCGAACTTCACCTGCTCGCTCGTGAGGTTGCCCTGCGGGTTGTCGCCCAGCAGCTTGGCGAGGATGAGCGCGCTGTTGAGCGGCGTGCGCAGCTCGTGCGACATGTTGGCGAGAAATTCGGACTTGTAGCGGCTGGCGCGCTGCAGCTCGTCGGCGCGGTCTTCCAGGTCGCGCTGCACGCGGCGCAGCGCGGTGTTGCGCTGGTCGAGCGCCTCGGTGCGCTCGGAGAGCTGGCTGTTGGTCTGCTCCAGCTCGGCCTGCTGGTTCTCCAGCATGGCCTGCGAGGCGCGCAGCGCGCGCGACTGTTCTTCCAGTTCCTCGTTGGCGGTGCGCAGCTCTTCCTGCTGCACCTGCAGCTCCTCGTTGAGCTGCTGGGTCTCGGCCAGCACGTCCTGCAACTGCTCGCGGTAGCGCGCCGCGGCCAGCGAGGTGCCGATGTCGTCGGCCACCAGGTCGACCAGCTGGTTGCCGCGCTCGTCCAGCGCGCCGGGCAGGCCGAGCTCGACCACGCCGTTGACCATGCCGCTGCTCGCCACGGGCAGCAGCAGCACCGCCTTCGGTGCCATTTCGCCCAGGCCCGAGTTGACCTTCAGGTAGTCGGCGTCGACCGGGTCGAGCAGCATGCGCCGCCGTTCGGCCGCTGCCTGGCCGACCAGGCTCTCGGTGGGCGAGAAGACCTGCGGCGTGGCTTCGGCGGCGCTCGAGAAGCCGTAGCTGGCCGCCCGGCGCAGCGGGCCGTGGCGCTCGCGCACATAGATGGCGCCGACCGACGTGCCCAGGTGCCGCGAGAAGAAGGCGAGGATCTTGCGGCCCATGTCCGGTGCGCTGAGCTCGCCGACGAGCTCGCCCACCAGCTCGGTCTGAGCGCCGCGCAGCCAGGCCTCGTGGGCGAGGCGGTCGGCGTGGTCGGACTGCTCCTTGAGCACCACGTCGTAGCTTTCCGACAGCAGCATCAGCTGGCGCCGTCCGAAGTAGGCGACCAGCCCGGTGAAGCTCAGCGTGAACAGCAGGAACAGCCCGACCACCCACCAGGCGGTGCGGTTGGCCTCGTTGTTGCGCTGGAAGCGCAGGGCCTGCTCGGTTTCCATGAAGGCGGTGAACTCGGCGCGCATGCTGTCGGTCAGGCGCTTGCCCCGGCCCAGGCGCACCACCATCTGGGCGTCCTCTCCCTTGCGGTGCGTCGCGATCAGCTCGGCCGCGTAGTCGTTCCAGCTGCTCTGGATGGAGGCGATGCGGTCGAGGCGCTCGACCTGCTGGCGGTTGTCCGACACCAGCTCGCGCAGCGCGGCCGTATCGGCCTTGACGCGGGGCAGGGCGCTTTGGTACGGCTCCAGGAAGCTCTCGTCGCTGGTGATCAGGAAGCCGCGCATGCCGGTTTCCATGTCGATGCTCTGGCGCTGCAGTTCGCTGGCGGCACGGGTGACGCGGTCCGTGTGCTCTACCCAGCCGATGGTCGACAGCAGGAACAGGATCAGCCCGACGAACACCACCGCCCCGAACAGACCGCCGATCAGAGGGAGCTTGATGTTGCGGCTCAGCAGACGCTCGAAATCGTCAGGGTCGATCGCGGTTGGAGTTTTCATTGGCGCTGTTCGTAAGCAAAACTGTAAGCAAAACTCATGAAGTCTTGCCGATAAATACGCGTGTCCCTGTCGGAGAAGACCCCGTCAGGGCACCCGGGCAGACGCGGGGACGCGGCTCGCGTCGCTATACTGTAATTTCATACAGTTAATGCCAGATGGGCTCCGAACCCTCCTGTCCGCGAGACGCGGCCCCCGTTGTTGCCGAGCACGTAGTTTCCGTCAAGGCGCTGTGCGCCTTCGGCGCGAAGGCGGGCGACCTCGACCTGCGCTTCGTGCCCGCGCCCAGCGCGCTCGAAGGCATGGCGGGGCATGCGCTGGTGCAGCACCGGCGCGATCCGGAGCACTACGCCTGCGAGGTCGGGCTCGAAGCCAGCTGCGGCGCGCTGCGCGTGCGCGGGCGGGCCGACGGCTACGAGGCGCGCAGCGCCCGCGTCGAGGAAATCAAGACCTTCCGCGGCGACTTCGACGCCATCCGCGGCAACCATCGCGCGCTGCACTGGGCCCAGGCCCGCACCTACGGCTGGATGCTCTGCGAGCAGCACGGCCACGACGCGATGACGGTCGCGCTGGTGTACCTCGACCTCGCCACCGGCGACGAGACCGTGCTCGAGGAGCACCACACCCGCGAAGCGCTGAAGGAGCACTTCGAGCAGCTTTGCGGCCGCTACAGCTACTGGGCGAGGAGCGAAGTCGCCCATCGCGAGGCGCTGGACGCCACGCTGGAGCGGCTCGAATTTCCGCACCGCGCCTTCCGAGCCGGCCAGCGTGAACTGGCCGAGGCCGTCTACCGCGCGGCCGCGGGCGGACGCTGCCTGATGGCACAGGCGCCCACGGGCATCGGCAAGACGCTGGCCACCATCTTCCCGATGCTCAAGGCCCGCGCGGCACGAAGAATCGACAGGCTCTTCTTCCTCACGGCCAAGACTTCCGGCCGACCGGTCGCACTCGATGCGCTGCGCGTGCTCGACAGGGGCCAGGGGCAGGGCAGGCTGCGCGTGCTCGAGCTCGCGGCCCGCGAGAAGGTCTGCGAATACCCCGACCGCGCCTGCCACGGCGATGCCTGCCCGCTTGCGCGAGGCTTCTACGACCGCCTTCCGGCCGCGCGCGAGCAGGCCGCGCAAGTGGCATGGCTCGATCGCGAGGCGCTGCGCGACATCGCACTCGCGCACGAGGTGTGCCCCTATTTCCTCGCGCAGGAAATGGCGCACTGGGCCGACGCCATCGTCGGCGACTACAACTACTACTTCGACGGCAGCGCCTTCCTCTACGCCACCATGCGCGATGCCGACTGGCGGGCGGCCGTGCTGGTGGACGAGGCCCACAACCTGCTGGAGCGCGCGCGCGGCATGTACACCGCGCAGCTCGAAGGCGCCGCGCTCGAGGAAGCGCACCGCGCGGCGCCGGCCGCGCTGCGCGGCCCGCTGGCACGCCTGTTCCGCGAATGGGACACCGTGCAGCAGTCGCAGGTGGCCGACTACGAAACCGCCGACGAGATTCCCGAGCGGTTCCTGCGCACCCTGCAGGCCGCCAACACCGCCATGGCCGAATACTTCGCGGCCACGCCCGAGGCCTCGCAGGGGCCGCTGCAGCGCTTCTTCTTCGACGCGCTGCACTTCGCCCGGCTGGCCGAGGCCTTCGGCGACCATTCGGTGTTCGAGCGCACGCTGGGCGCCACCCAGCAGGACCGCGGCCTCGCCATCCGCAACCTGGTGCCCGCGCCGTTCCTCCAGACGCGCTTCGGCGACGCGGTGTCGGTCACCTGCTTCTCGGGCACGCTGTCGCCCTTCGAGTTCTACCGCGACGCGCTGGGCCTGCCCGAAGACACCGCGCTGCTCGACGTCGCCTCGCCCTTCGACAGCGCCCAACTGCGCGTCGAAGTGGCAACGCACGTGTCGACGCGCTTCCGAGACCGGGCGGGCTCGCTGCGCGACGTGGCCGACATCATCGGCGCGCAGTTCGAGCGCCTGCCGGGCAATTACCTGGCCTTCTTCAGCAGCTTCGACTACCTGGAGAAAGCCTGCGCCGCCTTTTCGCGGCGACACCCCGGCGTGCCCGTGTGGACGCAGACCCGCGGCATGCGCGAGGCCGACCGCCAGGATTTCGTGGCGCGCTTCGAGGAGGGCGGCCGGGGCGTCGGCTTCGCGGTGCTCGGCGGTGCCTTCGGCGAGGGCATCGACCTGCCGGGCAGCCGGCTGATCGGCGCCTTCGTGGCCAGCCTCGGCCTGCCGCAATACAACCAGCTCAACGAGATCACGCGCGAGCGCATGCAGGCGCGCTTCGGCAAGGGCTACGAATACACCTATCTCTACCCGGGCCTGCAGAAGGTGGTGCAGGCCGCCGGCCGCGTGATCCGCACCGAGGAAGACCGGGGCGTGCTGCACCTGCTCGACGACCGCTTCGCACGCGCGGAGATCCGCGAGCTGCTGCCGCGCTGGTGGCATGTGCGGCTGGCGAGGCACGAAGACGATGCGTACCTTTAGGTCGAATCCGATTCGGATCGGGCGCAATTGCAAACTATTGAAGGGTTGCGTGCCGCTTGCCGGAATTAATTCAAGAGGGTGCGCAGGCCTAAATGACAAATTGAATTGTTATCTTATTGGGAGGCTTGAGGAGAAATTAAAATTGGAAGGCAAATTCACGCAAGGAGGAAAGCTTTCCATGAAATCAAATCGCTCGATTGAGCAATCGGTGGCTGCGGAGAAATCACGCAGGCAGTTTCTGCAAACGGGGGTGCGAACTGCGACAGCGCTATTGGGGACTTCAGTTATTGCTGGATGCGGAGGAGGGAATTCTGGTGGCAGCGTAAATGGCGGGAGTTTTTCGCCTCCAGCAACAAATCCGGCTGCAGAAAACTCATCTTCGACCGCATCAGCGCAAACCGCGGCTACATCACCGTCCGCAGCGCCTCTGGCAAAAAATCCGGTCATCCATTCCTTTTCTCCGGCCCTTGCAATACGAGGAAACGTAATTGTCATCACGGGTGCCGAATTCGACTCGAATGCCTTCGTCAGTTTCGGCGGGGTGCCTGCGACGAAGCTCCGCGTCGACTCCGCGAGCCAGATTTCAGCGACCGTGCCCGAGTCGGCCAAGACCGGCGAGATCTCCGTCCGGACGGCCGGAGGAACGGCGCGATCAAGCACTCAGTTGGTGGTGTCGCATGCGCCCAAGTCGGCGGATGGCTACAAGCTCGCATGGCACGACGAGTTCGAGGGCAGTGCCGTAGACCGCGCCAGGTGGAGCCTGGGCACCAATGTTCGCGACGACGCATTCCAGACGGTCGATGCCGTGAAGGTCGAGGACAGCGTCCTGAAGATCTCGACCTACACGGACCCGTCGACCGGCAGGCACCACACGGGGTGGCTGATCACCAGAGGTCTCTACGAATTCCGCTTCGGATACATCGAAGCCAGCGTCCGTTTCGCATCCAGGCCGGGGCAGTGGGGAGCGGTCTGGTTGATGTCCCAGGCCAACAGGGTGGCCGAGCCGCCGAATCCGGCTGCCGGCGTGGAGGTGGACATCATCGAGCACCGGGCGGTTTCGAAGGACAACGCAGCGGACATCAGCAACGAGTTCTCGAGCGCGGTGCATTGGAACGGCTACGAGAACGGAAAGACGATCTCCCGCGGCAGCGGTCCGCAGCGGCTGCCGGAAAAGCAGTCGTTCTCCAGCTGGCACACGGTGGGTGTGCTCTGGACGCCGGAGGGATACCAGTTCTACCTCGACGGCGCGGAGACGCCGTACGCGACCATCAAGGAAGGCATTTCCCTGAACGACGAATACATCAAGCTCACCTGCGAGATCAAGAACGGCGGCTGGGCGGGCCTCATTCCGCCCGGCGGCTACGGCCCGCTGGGCGCGAGCACCAACGCGACCATGGAAGTCGACTGGGTTCGCGTGTGGCGACCGTAGCGGCTTGACGGCAAGAAGACAGACCAGATGACGCGCGCCACCAGACGCCTCGAACATGCCGGCCAACCCGATCTGTTCGGCGAGGCGCCGGTGGCCGCCATCGAGGGACTGCGCTATGAAAGCGGGTTCCTGTCGCGCGAGGAAGAAGCCGGGCTGCTGCGCATCGTGCAGGCCTTGCCGCTCAAGGAGATGCGCTACAAGGAATACACGGCGCGCCGCCGGGGCACCAGCTTCGGCGGCAGCTACGACTTCGACACCAACCGCCTGAAGCCCGGCGCGCCGCTGCCCGAAGCGCTGCATCCGCTGCGGGCGAAGGCGGCGGCGTGGGCCGGCATGGCGCCCGAGGAACTCACCCATATGCTGATCGCCGAGTACCGGCCCGGCACGCCGTTGGGCTGGCACCGCGACGTGCCGGACTTCGAGGACATCATCGGCGTCTCGCTGCAAGACGATGCGGTGATGCAGTTCCGGCCCTACGTGCGCGGCGCGCCGGCATCGGGGCCCGCCACGCTCGAATTCCTGATCGAGCCGCGCTCCGTGTACCTGCTGCGCGGTCCGGCGCGCTGGGAGTGGCAGCACGCCATCGCGCCGACGAAGGCCTTGCGATACTCGATCACCTTGCGTACCCGGAGGTTGTCCCGCACATGAACCGCACCACTTTCCTCAAGCTGCTCTCGCAGAAGCTGTATCCCGTGCTGAAGGCCGAAGGCTTCCAGGGCTCCGGCCAGACGCTGCGCCGCATCGACGGGCCGTTGATCCATGTGTTCAACGTGCAGGGCGCGAGCGGCGGCAAGGCCTGCTACCTCAACCTCGGCGCACACCTGGCCTTTCTGCCGAGCGAAGGCGGCGGCACGGTGGCGCCCGAGGAGATGGAGGAGGCCGGCTGCGTCTTCCGCGACCGCATGGAGCCGCCGCCCGGACCGGCCTTCGGCTGGGCCTACGGCACGTCGAAGGAGCAGGCCGAGGAAAGCGTGGAATTCATCGTGAGCGAATGGGCCGGCCCGGGCCGTGCCTTCTTCGCCCGGCATGGCAGCTATCCGCAGAGCTTCGAGCAGATGCTGCGCGAAACCGATCCGGGCCAGATCCACGCGCGAACGGCGCTGCATCTCGCGCGCATCGCGGTGCACCTGGGCGACCGCGAGCGGGCGCAGGCGCTGGTCGATGCCGGCCTGGCGCGCGCGCCGGAACGCGCCACGAGCCTGAAGGCGGACCTCGCCAAGGTCCTGCCGGCCTGAGCGGCAGCGCGCTAGCTGCGCGCAGCGGCGACCGAAACGCCCCAGAGGCGCGGCTTGCCTTCCCACACCGCGAAGCCGCTCACGCGCTTGCGCACGGCCCATGCGTCGAGGTCGTTGAACAGCATCACCATCGGCACCTGCTGGATCATCAGCGCGTGGATCTGGTCGAAGAGAACCTGGCGCTTCTTCGGGTCGGACTCGGCGAAGCTCTCGTCGATCAGCTTCTGCGCCTGCGGGTCGTCCCACACCTTGCGCGCCTGCTTGTCCTTCGGGCCCGAGAACTGCTCGTAGCTCAGCGCCGGATCGAGGCGCGAGGAATAGCTGAACGAGCTCATCTGGTAGTTGCCGCTGTTGTAGCGGTCGAGCTGCGTGGCCCATTCGAGCACCTCGATCTGCGCATTGATGCCCACCGACTGCATCATGGCCTGTGCCAGCACCGCCACCGTGTAGCTGGGCACGTGGGCGCGCTTGTTGGTCTGGATGGTGATCTTCTCGCCCTTGTAGCCGGCCTCGCGCAGCAGCTTCGCGGCCTGCGCGGGGTCGTAGCGCCACCCCTTCTTCTGGGCGGCGCTGTAGAAGGCCGAGCCCTTGTGGATGGCCGAGTTGTTGACCGAGCCCAGCCCCTCGGAAGCGGCCGCCGCGATCTGTTCGATGTCGAGCGAGGCCGCGATCGCCTGGCGCAGCTTCTGGTTCTTCAGCAGCGGGTCGCGCGTCTGGATCAGCAGCACGTTCTTGACGGCCTGGGGCGGCGCCTGCACCGTGAGATTGCGGTCGTTCTTGAGCTCCTGCGCGTCGCTCGCCGTGATCTGGCCGGCGTCGATGGCGCCGGACTTCAGGCCCGCCGCCGCAGTGGCCGCGTCGGGCACGACGAGAAATTTCACCGAGTCCACCAGCGGCGCCTTCAGGCCGACGTATCCGTCGGACTTGGTGGCGCCGGGCGTCGAGGTGTAGCCCTTGAAGGCCGCCAGCGTGACGTATTCGCCGCGCTTCCACTCGACGAACTTGAAGGGGCCGGTGCCCACGGGCTTGTCCCAGCTGCCGTCGGCCTTCACCGAGCTCTTGTGCAGGATGGCCGTCATGCCACAGTCGGTGCGCGCGAGCGTGTCGAGGAACACGGCCGAGGGCTTGTTGATCTTCATCACGAAGGTGCTGTCGTCGGGCGTGGTGGTTTCCACCACCTTCAGGCCGTTGCGGCCGTCGTACTCGGCGGTGCAGCGCCAGTCGGTCTTCGGGTCCATGTAGCGCTTCCAGTTCCAGGCCACGTCGGCCGAGGTCAGCGGGGCGTCGTTGTGGAACTTCACTCCCTTGCGCAGCTTGAAGGTGTAGGTCAGGCCGTCCTTCGACATGTCGACCGACTGCGCCAGCAGCGGGCCCACGCTGCCGTCCATGCGATAGCCGACCAGCCCCTCGACGATGTTGAGCACCACGCCGTCGGTGGTGTTGTCGCGGTTCACGCCGGGGTTGGTGGAACGGATGTCGGCCGGCTGGGCCACGGTGATGCTGGTCTGCGCGAAGGCGCCCGATGCGGCAAGGCAGGCTGCCGCGATGGCGGCGTGGCGGAAGTTGAAGAAGCGGGACATGGGGAACTCCTGCGGTGCGATGACAAGAAAGGAAATCAGGCGAAGGCCGGCGCGGACGGAGAGGCAGCGGTCGTGGCCGGGGCAGGGGACTCGGCCCCGAAGCGCCAGCGCAGCCGCACGCCGCCGCCGGTTGTCGGCTCCAGCGCCGGAATGGCGGACAGCAGCTTGCGCGTGTAGTCCTGCTGCGGCGCGTCGAACACGGTGTCGCGCGAGCCCTGCTCGACGATGCGGCCGTCCTGCATCACGATCACGCGGTCGGCCACCTGCTCGACCACGCCGAGATCGTGGCTGATGAAGAGGCACGAGAAGCCATGGCGCTTCTGCAGCTCGGCGAACAGCTCCAGCACCTGCGCGCGCACCGTCACGTCGAGTGCCGACACCGGCTCGTCGGCAATGACGAAGCTCGGCCGCCGCACGATGGCGCGCGCGATGGCCACGCGCTGGCGCTGGCCGCCCGAGAGCTCGTGCGCGTAGCGCTGCGCGAAGCCCGTGCCCAGGCCCACTTCGTCGAGCACCTCCTGCACGCGGCGGGCCTTGTCGGGCGCCGACATGCCCTTGACCAGTCGCAGGCCTTCGCCCACGAGCTGGCCGATGGTCATGCGCGGATCGAGCGAGGCGTACGGGTCCTGGAACACCATCTGGCACTGCAGCCGGTAGTCGGACCAGCCGGCGTCGGAGCGCAGGATGGGCCGGCCGTTGAAGAGGATCTCGCCGCCGCTGGGCTTGAGCAGCCCGGCGATGGTGCGGCCCAGCGTGGTCTTGCCGGAACCCGAGCCGCCGACCACCGCGACCACCTCGCGCGGCCGCACGACGAGGTCGATGCCGTGCAGCGCGCGCTTGGGCGTGGCCTTGGCGAACAGGCGGCGATGCCCCGCGTAGTCGACCACCAGGTTGCGCACCTCGACCACCGGTGCCTGGTCGGTCACCTGCCGCGCGGGCAGGCGGCGGGGCATGGCCTGCAGCAGCTCGCGGGTGTATTCGTGCTTCGGGTGTTCGAGCATCTCGTCGGTGCGGCCGGTTTCCTTCACTTCGCCGTGGCGCATCACGACCATGCGCTGGGTGAAGCGGGCCACCATCGGCAGGTCGTGGCTGATCATCAGCACGGCGGTGCTGTGCTCGCGCGTGAGGCCGACCATGAGCTCCAGCACGTCGCGCTGCACCACGGCGTCGAGCGCAGTGGTGGGCTCGTCGGCAATGAGCAGCGCGGGCTCCAGCAGCATCACCGAAGCCAGCATCATCCGTTGCCGCATGCCGCCCGAGAACTCGTGCGGCCACGCGTCGAGCGCGCCCTTGGGGTCGCGGATGCCGACGCGCGCCAGCATGTCGAGGATGCGCTCTTGCCGTGCTGCCGGCGACAGGTTGCGCCGGTGCAGCGCGAGCGCTTCGCCGAGCTGCTTGCCGATGGTCATCGACGGGTTCAGCGAGGTCATCGGCTCCTGGAACACCATGCCCACGCGCGCGCCGCGCAGTTCGCGCAGCCGCGCCGGCTTCGCCTGTGCCAGGTCTTCGCCCTCGAACAGGATGCGCCCGGCGGCGCGCACCAGCGGCGGCGGCGTGAGGCCCATGATGGCGCGCGCGGCCTGCGTCTTGCCGCTGCCCGATTCGCCGACGATGCCGACCATCTCGCCCGGCGCGATGTCGAAGGACACGTTGCGCACGATCTCTCGCCCGCCGGCGGCGACGGTGATCGTCAGCCCTTCCACGCTGACCAGTGGGGTTGCCTGTGAACTCATTGGACGCCCTTCATGCGCGGATCGAGCCAGTCGCGCACCGCGTCGCCCAGCAGGTTGATGCCCAGCAGCGTCAGCGCGATGCACAGGCCCGGAAGAATCGAGAGATAGCTGGCCTGCGCCATGAACGGGCGGGCCGACGCCAGCATGTTGCCCCAGGTGGGTGCCGGCGGCGGCACGCCCAGACCGAGGAAGGACAGCGCGCTCTCGGCCAATATCACCCAGCCGAACATCGACGTGGCCAGCACGGTGAGCGGCGCGGTGCAGTTGGGCAGCACGTGGCGCACCATGGTGTAGAGCTCGGAGTTGCCCAGCATGCGCGAGGATTCGATGAACTCCTTCTCGCGCAGCGACAGCACAGTGCCGCGCACGATGCGCGTCACCGAGGGCGTGTAGGCCAGCCCGAGCGCCAGCACGATGCCGTACTGGTTCGCGCCCACCACCGCGAGCAGCCCCAGCGCCAGCAGCAGGCCCGGGAAGGCCAGCAGCGCGTTGTTGAAGGCCATCACGATGCGGTCGGTCCAGCCGCGCAGGAAGCCCGTCAGCACGCCGACGATGCTGCCCATCACGATCGAGAAGCCGACCGTCAGCGTCGCGATCCACACGCTGGTGGCGGCGCCGGCCATGAGTCGCGAGAGCTCGTCGCGGCCGAATTCGTCGGTGCCCAGCGGGAAGGCGCCGCCGGGCAGCTTCAGGCGCGAGCCGAAGTTGATGCGCAGCGGATCGTGCGGCGTCCACACGAGGCTGACGAGCGCCGCGGCCACGATCAGGCCGACGATGGCGATGCCGATCAGTGCGTTGAGGGGAATGCGCTTCTTGCGTTTCATCGTTGTCATTCGACGGCCACTCGAGGGTCGAAGAAGGGGTAGCAAAGGTCGATGACGAGGTTGACCACCACGTAGATCACCGCCACGAAGAGCAGGCAGCCCTGGATCACCGGGTAGTCGCGAGCGAAGATCGCGTCGACCAGCAGCCGGCCCAGGCCCGGAATGGTGAACACCGTCTCCACAACCGCGATGCCGCCGAGCAGGTTGCCCAGCACCAGGCCGATCAGCGTCCAGGTCGGGCCGAAGGCGTTGCGGAAGGCATGGCGCATAAGCACCGCGCGCTCCGACAGGCCCTTGGCGCGCGCATGGGTGATGTAGTCCAGCCGCAGCACCTCGAGCGTGCTGGCGCGCGCCATGCGCATCAGCACGCCGATCTCGTGCAGGAAGAGCGTGAGTATCGGCAGCACCAGGTAGAGCAGGCCGTTCTTCCAGTCTTCGGAAATGCCCACGTATCCCACCACCGGAAGCCAGCCCAGCTTCAGGCCGAACAGCAGGAGCAGCAGCAGGCCGAGCCAGAAGGTCGGAATGGACACCAGCAGCGTCGCCGCGCCCACCAGCAGCAGGTCGGGCGAGCGGTTCTGCTTCCACGCGGCGATCATGCCGGCGGGCACAGCCACCATCGCGGCCAGCGCCACGGCCACCAGCACGATGCGGCCGCTGATGAGAAAGCGGTCGGTCACGAGCGAGAGCACGTCCTGCCCGGTGTTGATGGACGTGCCCAGGTCACCCTGCAGCACGTGGCCGAACCAGATGCCGAACTGCGCCGGCACGGAGCGGTCGAGGCCGAGGCGCTCGCGCAGCTCGGCCAGGCTGGCGGGCGTGGCGAGGTCGCCCAGCAGCAGCTGCGCGGGGTCGCCGGGAATCAGCCGTATCAGCACGAACACCGACACCGCCACGATCAGCAGTGTAGGGATCGCCATCGCGATGCGGGAGGCTGCGAAGCGGAACATGTGCAGTCTTCCTTGGTCGTTGCCTGCGGTGGCCTCAGGCCGGGGACGGCGCTGCGCGCACCGCCTGCAGCGCCTGGGCGAAGAAGTCCTGCACGTGGTCCACGCAGGCCAGGCCGTTGTGCGGCACGTTGTCCAGCAGGTCGAAGCTCACCTTGACGCCCGCCGCCTCGAAGGAGCGGCGCAGCGTTTCCAGCCGCTCGGGCCGGGTGCGGCCGGCATCGTTGGCACCGGGCATGTAGTACTTGCCGCCCTCGCGGTGCGTGATCTCCCAGGTCTCGATGTCGGCCTTGCCGGCGATCATGTGGACCGGCACGCGGCGCAGGGCCTCGAGGTTCATCGGCTTGCCGAAGCGGTCCGCGAAATCCTTCGTGCCCACCCACCAGCCTTGCTCCGGGTCGATCAGCGTGACCGAGCCCGGCGCGCCGATCGACACGGCCCACAGGCGCTCGGGGTGCAGCATCGCGAAGCGGTTGGCGAACTGGCCGCCGCCCGAATAGCCGAAGAGGGCGAAGCGGCTGAAGTCGCAGCCGAACTTCTCCGCCACTTCTTCGACCATGTCCAGCAGGATGCGGTCGTAGTGGATGTCGGCTTCGATCAGGTGCTTGAAGCCGTCGCGGTTGCCGTCGCCGCGCACGCCGGCCGGGAACAGCGGGCACAGCACGATGCAGTCGTTCCACCTGGCGAAGCCGCTGAAGGCCTCGCGGTAGTTGACGAAGGCGCGGCCGGTGCCGTGCACCACCACCACCAGCTGCATCGGCCGCGTGCCGGGCTTGCCGACGTGCTCGGGCACGTAGGTGCAGTAGGAAAAGCGCGGGTCGCTGCGCGAGGCGTAGATGGTGCTGGGGCCCAGGTCGTAGATGGCGCGGGCGCGCTGGTCGGCAAAGGCCGTGGGTGCTTCGGCGGGAGTGCTGGTGTTCATGGAGTGCGGGGCGATCAGAGCGTGTATTCCTGGAAATTGCGGGCTTCGTAGGGCTTGCGCGCCACCCACATGACGCGGTTGGCTGCGTCCATGAGCGTGGTGGCGACGGTGGCCGAGATGCTGCTGAAGTCGGCCGGCTTCGGTGTGCGCAGCACGCCGTCGGGCTTGCCGAACTCGTCGGCCAGCGCGGCCTTGACGTGGCTCCAGTCGATGCGGTCTCCGGCGCGGCGCAGGGCGTTCTCCACGCGGTGCTGGCGGTAGATGCTGTCGGGCCGCTGCGGCAGGCCGGGGTCGCGCAGCTTCACGACGGCGGCGGGCGACATCCAGTGGTTGGCGTGCACCAGCAGGTCGTTCTCGGGCAGGGTCCAGAAGATCTCGCCGGGCGAGGTCTCGAGGCTGATGCCCGAGCCGTCGTTGCCGGTGGACTGGGCCAGGATCATGTTGTTGGCGCAGTAGCGCTTGGAAGCCCAGATGGTCTTCATCGCCTGCGCGAGGTTGGCGGCTTCCAGTACGCGGCGGCGCAGCAGCACGAGCGGCACGCCGGCGCCTTTCTGGAAGTCTTCATGGCAGGTCAGCGAATTGCCGGTGAGCGACACGCCGTTGCTGTTGAAGCCGTGCCGCGCGAGCGCGCCGGCCTCGGTGAAGGTGAGCATGTCGGGGCCGCCGGCGTTGCGGATGCGCAGCACGATGCCGGTGTCCACGCATTCCTGGCGCCAGTCCCAGTTGTGGGCGTGCATCAGTCGGCCGGTGGCCGAGCGCGCGGGCAGCACGACGAGGCCGGTGCAGTCGCCGTCCTCCGACGGGGCCGCATCCGCAGCGGGCTCGGGGGAGCGCTTCATGTCGGCATAGCCGAAGAGCATCTCGGTGCGGCAGTTGATCATCACGATGTCTTCGAGCGGCACGCCCGCGCCTTCGGCGATGCCGCGCATTTCCTCGAGGTAGCTCGCGTCGTAGGCCTCGATCAGCGGGAGCATCGATTGCGCCAGGTGGCGGATGGTGGCGTCGTCCAGGCCGCGGCGGCCGAGTTGCGCGCGGTAGAGCGCGACGCCGCCGGCCACGCGCTCGGGCACGGCACGGCCGTGCTGCAGGCCGCGCTCGCGTGGCGCACCGGAAACATCGACAAGAGGAAAGTATTGGGGGGCGGTCATGGAGTGCTTGCTTTTCGGGGTGATCCTGTCATCTGCCTGCCGCCTGAAGGCGCTAAAGCGACGACCTTGGCCCGCATTGTTTTGCAAGCACAGGAAAAAATAAATTTAAAAAATATTTAGAATTAATAAACAAATTCTTTCTTATTCGCCAATGCGTGGCCGGGCATGAGCAGCATCCGATTTCTTCGCACTTTCGTCGCCGCGGCCCGCGGCGGCTCCTTCGCGGCGGCGGCCGACCAGGTCGCGCTCACCCAGGCGGCCGTGGGCCAGCAGATGCGCGCGCTCGAGGCCGAGCTGAAGAAGACGCTGTTCGACAAGACAGGCCGCACCATGGTGCTGAGCCCCGCGGGGCACCTGCTGCTGCCGCGCGCCGAGGAGCTGCTCGCGCAGTACGAGTCCATGCGCCGCGACCTGCAGGACCAGCGGCAGATCGCGGGCACCATCAAGCTCGGCTCGCTCATCACCGCCATGGGCCTTCTGTCGAGCACGCTGGCGCAGCTCAAGTCGCTGCATCCGAACCTCGAAGTCGAGCTGCGCGTGCGGGAGCAGACCCAGCTGATGCAGGACGTGGTGAGCGGCGAGCTCGATGCGGCCGTGGTCGTCGAGCGGCAATGGCCCGAAGCGCCGGGCCTGCTGTGGACGCCGTGTTACGACGAGACGCTCACGGTGCTCGCCAACTCGAGCATCGCCTCGCCGGACGCGAGCATCGCGACCCTGTTCGCGACCCAGCCCTTCATCCGCTTCGACCGGCGCACGCCCACCGGCGCGCGCATCGACCGCATCCTGCGGCGCCTGCAACTGGTGCCCAAGGAGTTCCTGGAGCTCAACTCGCTGCTGGCCATTGCCGAGCTGGTACGCAAGAACGTCGGCTTCAGCATGGTGCCGCTGCTGAAGAACTTCGACTGGGAGAGCGATCCGGCGCTGAGCGTGCTGCAGCTGCCCGGCAGGCCGGTGGCGCGTCGCGTCGGCATGCTGGAGAACGGGCGGCGCAGCCACATCACCGGCGTGGTCCGCGAGGAGATGCTGGCGCACCTGCGGCGCATGAAGCCGGGCTCCTGAGTGCAGGGGAACGCCGGACAACGCTGACGCCCGGCGCGCGCGTCTTCTTACCCACGGCGCGCGCGGCGCGCCCAGCATGGAGGCTCCTCAACCAACCGCAGGAGCAAGGCATGCCCAGAGGCGACAAGTCGTCCTACACGGACAAGCAGAAGCGACAGGCCGAACACATCGAGAAAGGCTACGAGCATCGCGGCGTGGGCAAGGGCGAGGCCGAGCGCCGCGCCTGGGCCACGGTGAATGCCGAGACCGGCGGCGGCAAGAAGAGCGGCTCCGGCCGAGGCAAGGCCGAAAACCACGGGCCTTCGCGCAAGGGCGGAAGGCTGGGCGGCGCGGCAGCGGCGCACCGCACGGCGGCCGAGCGGTCGGCCTCGGCGAAGAAGGCCGCCGCCACGCGCAAACGCAACGCCGAGAAGCGCGGCTGAACCGACGGGAGCCGCCGATGCACATCATCCTCGGAGCGACCGGCCACGTCGGCTCGGCGCTGGCTCAGGCCCTGCTCGAGCGCAGCGAACCGGTAACGGTGGTCACGCGCGACGCGCACAAGGCGGAGGCCCTGCGTACCAAGGGCGCGCACGTGGTGCAGGCCGACGTGTTCGACACGCACGCGCTGCACCGCATCTTCATGGGCGGACATCGCGTCTTCGTGCTGAACCCGCCTGCGGCGCCGTCCACCGACACGGTGGCCGAGGAGCACAGGAGCCTGCGCGCCATTCTTTCGGCGCTCGAAGGCTGCAGGCTCGAGAAGATCGTTGCCGAATCGACGTACGGAGCGCAGCCCGGCGAAGGCCTTGGCGACCTCGGCGTGCTGTACGACATGGAACAGGCACTGGGCGCCGGGCCGGTGCCGTTCAGCGCCATCCGCGCTGCCTACTACATGAGCAACTGGGACGCCTCGCTGGACACCGCGCGCAAGGAGGGCAAGGTCTACAGCATGTTCCCTTCGGACTTCAGGCTGCCGATGGTGGCGTCGCACGATCTCGGCCAGTTCGCCGCGAAGCTGATGCTCGGCCCGGCCGAATCCTCGGGGCCGCACCATGTGGAAGGGCCGCAGCGCTATTCGCCGGGCGACGTGGCGCGGGCTTTTTCGGAGGCGCTGGGAAAGCCGGTGGAACTGGTCGAGACGCCGCGTGCGCAACTGGAGCAGGCGTTCGAGTCGCTGGGTTTCTCCGGTGCCGCCGCCAGGTCGTACGCCGCCATGACGCGCGCCACGCTGGACGAGCACTACGAGCCGCCCGTGAAGCCCGTGCGAGGCGAGATTCCGCTGCGCGACTACATCGTGGCACTGGTGAGAAAGAGCTCGGGCTGAGCTGCCTGGCGCGGGCTGCTGAAACCAGCCATCGTGCATGTCCGAAATCCGCTTGCTTCGCCGTGAAGCCCCGGAAACCGGACATTCATGACCTGTTTCTGGCGCCAGCCGGACAACTTGTGTTTTCCCGCCACGCAGCCGCGAACGCCGGAAGCCGGCTTGTTCCGCGACGTTGCTCCCAACGCGGGCGCTACGCCGCTGAACGTCGCTGATCGGCCCGTCATTTCACGCGCGGCGCGGTGGTTTGCCGCCCCGTGAACGCGTCTATACGATCCCGCGCCTTGCCCTCACGAAAGGACTGCGCGGGTGCCTCCGAAGACTGCTTTCTCCTCATCCTCCAATGCCGATCTGCAGCGGCGCAGCCGGCTCCACGTCTGGCATCCGTGCACGCAGAGCATCCGGCTCGAAGCGGTGCCGCCGCTGCCCATCGCGCGCGGCGAGGGCGTGTGGCTCTTCGACCAGGAGGGCCGGCGCTACATGGACGCCACCAGTTCGTGGTGGGTCAATCTCTTCGGGCACGCACATCCCGCGATCAACGACGCACTGAAGCAGCAGCTCGACACGCTGTCGCACGTGATGCTCGCCGGCTGCACGCACGCGCCCGCGGTGGAACTGGCCGAGCGGCTCTCCGCGCTCACGGGGCTGGCGCTGGGCCACTGCTTCTATGCGTCAGACGGCGCTTCGGCGGTGGAGATCGCGCTGAAGATGAGCTTCCACTTCTGGCGCAATGCCGGCCGGAGCGGCAAGCGGCGCTTCGTCGCGCTGAAGCAGGGCTATCACGGCGAAACGCTGGGCGCGCTGCACGTGACCGACGTACCGGTGTTCCGCGACGCCTATGCGCCCTTGCTCGCGAACGCGCACCTGGTCGCCTCGCCCGACGCGCGTAACGCACGTGCGGGCGAGGGCGCGGCCGATGTCGCACGCCGAGCGGCCGCCGAACTCGAGGCGCTGCTGGCCGAACAGCACGGCACCATCGCCGCCGTGATCGTCGAGCCGCTGGTGCAGTGCGCTACCGGCATGGCGATGCACGATCCCGAGTACCTGCGGCTTGCGCGGGCTCTCTGCGACCGTTACGAAGTCCACCTCATCGCCGACGAGATCGCGGTGGGTTGCGGGCGCACCGGCAGCTTCTTCGCCTGCGAGCAGGCCGGCATCTGGCCCGACTTCCTGTGCCTGTCGAAAGGCATCAGCGGCGGCTACCTGCCGCTGGCGCTGGTGATGACGCGCGACGCCATCCACGACGCCTTCGTCGACGACGACGCGGCGCGCAGCTTCCTGCATTCGCATTCATACACCGGCAACGCGCTGGCCTGCCGTGCTGCGCTGGCCACGCTCGACCTTTTCGACTCGGAAGACGCGCTGCGACGCAACCGTGACCGCGCGGCGCGGCTGCTGCAGCGGCTGCGCGACGGACTCGAAGGCCAGCCTGTAGACCACCTGCGGCAGCGCGGAATGATCACCGCCTTCGACGTGCGCGAGCCGGGTGCGCGCTTCGCCGAGCGCTTCCACCTGGCAGCGCGCGCGCAGGGGCTGCTGATGCGGCCGATCGGCAACACCGTGTACCTGATGCCGCCCTACGCGATAGGCGACGGCGAGATCGACCGGCTGGTCGACGGCACGCTGGCCACGCTGAAGGCCACCATGGAAACCAACCCGAAGGAAGGAACCCACGATGTCGCGCTTGCTTGACCGCCTGCAGGAAGAGATCGACGCGCTCGATGCCTTGTCGCTGCGCCGCAGGAGGCAGATTGCCGAAACAGCCTGCGCGCCGGAGCAGACCCTCACGCTGGCGGGCGTCGCCGCGCCACGCACCATGCTCGGCTTCAGCAGCAACGACTACCTCGGCCTCGCGGCGCATCCGGCGCTCGCCAAGGCGTGGGCCGAAGGCGCCGCGCTCTACGGCACGGGCAGCGGCGGCTCGCACCTGATCCTCGGCCACTCGCGCGCCCACGCGCAGCTCGAGGAAAGGCTCGCGGACTGGATGTCGCCCTTCATCCCGCAGGCGCGAAGCCTGTTCTTCTGCACCGGCTACATGGCCAACCTCGCGGTGCTGTCGGCGCTGGGCGGGGCGGATGCGGTCATCTTCTCGGAATCGCTCAACCACGCTTCGCTGATCGACGGCGCGCGGCTCGCCAAGGCGCGCGTCGAGCGCTACCCGCATTGCGACGTGGCCGCGCTCGACGCGCAGCTCGCCAGCTGCGACGCGCCGGTGAAGATCATCGTGAGCGACGCGGTGTTCAGCATGGACGGCAACATCGCGCCGGTGGCCGAACTGCTTGCGCTGGCCAAGCGGCACGACGCATGGCTGGTGATCGACGACGCGCACGGCTTCGGCGTGCTCGGCGCCACGGGGCGCGGCGTGCCCGAAGCCCTGGGCCTGCGCTCCGAGCGGCTGGTGCTGGTCGGCACGCTGGGCAAGGCGGCGGGCGTGTCGGGTGCCTTCGTGGCGGCGCACCGCACCGTCGTCGACTACCTGGTGCAGCGCGCGCGACCGTACATCTTCACCACGGCCGCGCCGCCGGCGGTTGCGCATGCGCTGCTTGCGAGCCTGGCGCTCATCGAGGGCGAGGAGGGCGCTGAGCGTCGCGCCCGGCTGCTGGCGCGCATCGCGCAGTTGCGCAGCGGCCTGAAGGCGGTGCTGCCGGCGGACGGCAGCGCATGGCTGGCCGAGTCGCCCACTGCGATCCAACCGCTGATCGTGGGCGACAACGCACGCGCGATGCGGATCATGGCGCAGCTCGACGGCCACGGCCTGCGCGTCGGAGCGATCCGCCCGCCCACCGTGCCGGCAGGCACCGCGCGGCTGCGCATCGCGCTGTCGGCCAGCCACGGCGAAGGCGATGTCGCGCGGCTGGTCGATGCATTGGGCGAGGCCCTGTTCCGGCCTGCGAAGGAAGCCGCATGACGCACCGGGCGTGGTTCGTGACCGGCACCGACACCGGCATCGGCAAGACGCTCGTCAGCAGCGCCATGCTGAGCCTGCTGGCCGGCTCGGGCCTGCGCGCGGTCGGCATGAAGCCGGTGGCGGCGGGGCTGGAAGAAATCGACGGTGAATGGCGCAACGAAGACGTGGAACAGCTGCGCGCCGCCGGCAACGTCGATGCCCCGCTGGCGCTGCGTTGCCAGTACCTGCTGCGCGCGCCGATGTCGCCGCACCTCGCGGCGCGGCAGGAAGACCTGCGCATCGAGCTGCAGCCGATGCTCTCGGCGTTCGACGAGCTTTCGGCGCGTGCCGATGCCGTGGTGGTGGAAGGCGTGGGCGGCTTCTGCGTGCCGTTTGGCGACGACCTCGACAGTGCCGACCTGGCGGTTGCGCTGGGCCTGCCGGTGATCCTGGTGGTCGGCCTGCGGCTGGGCTGCCTCAACCATGCGCTGCTGAGCGCCGAGGCCATCCGCGCCCGAGGGCTGGTGCTGGCGGGCTGGGTGGCGAGCATGGTCGATCCGTCGATGCTCGCGCCGCAGGCCAACCTGCAGACCCTGCGCGCGCGGCTCGGCGCGCCCTTGCTCGGCATCGTGCCGCACCTGGAGCGGCCCGACGCGGCCGGCGCCGCCCGCCACATCGACCTGCGCGCGCTGCGGGCGACGGCGGCCCATGCCGCGCGTCGCCCGATGCCGGAGACGCCGGAGACGCCGGAGATGACGGCCTCAGCCGCGGCGGCCTGACTCTTCCAGCCGCTTGCCGCGCACGCCGCCCTGGCGCTCGAGCATCCAGCCGGGGTATTCGGCCGGCAGCGCGCTCACCTTGTCCAGCGTGGCGAGCTCGTCGGCCGTGAGCTTGATGGCGGTGGCCGCGATGTTGTCGTCCAGCTGCTCGGCGCGCTTGGCGCCGATGATCACGCTGGTCACCACCTGCTGGTGCAGCAGCCATGCCAGCGCGATCTGCGCGACCGACACGCCGCGTGCTTCGGCAAGCTGGCGCATCACGTCGATGCAGTCGTAGGCGCGTTCGACGTTCACCGGCGGAAAGTCGAAGGTGGTGCGGCGGCTGCCTTTCTCCGCTTCGGTGTCGCGGCCGTACTTGCCGCTCAGCAGGCCGCCCGCCAGCGGGCTCCACACCATCAGGCCGACGTTCTCGCTGCGCAGCAGCGGCACCAGCTCGCGCTCCAGGTCGCGCCCGGCGATGGTGTAGTAGGCCTGCAGCGACTCGAAGCGCGCCAGCCGGTCGCGCTCGGCGATGCCCAGCGCCTTGGCGATCTGCCAGGCCGCCCAGTTCGAGACGCCCACGTAGCGCACGTGGCCCTGGCGAACCAGGTTGTCGAGCGCGTGCACGGTTTCCTCGATGGGCGTGACGGGGTCGAAGCCGTGGATCTGGTACAGGTCGATGTGGTCCAGCTGCAGGCGCTGCAGGCTGGCTTTCACGCCGTCCATGATGTGAAAACGCGAGGCGCCGGCGGAGTTGACGCCCTTGCTGCCGGTTTCGCCCAGCACCTTGGTGGCCAGCACGAAGCTGTCGCGCGGCACCTTGAGGTTCTTCAGCGCCTGGCCGGTGATGACTTCGGACTGGCCTTCGGAATACACGTCCGCCGTGTCGATGAAGTTGATACCGGCGTCCAGCGAGCGGCCGATCAGCCCCTCGGCTTCTGACTGCTGGAGGTTGCCGATCTGGCCCCAGATGCCGGAGGAGCCGCCGAAAGTCATGGTGCCGAGGCACAGTTCGGAAACGAAAAGGCCGGTGCGGCCGAATTTGCGGTACTGCATGGAGAAATGTTCCTTTGCGATGGAGGCGTCCGTGCCCGGTCCGGTAGATGCCGCAGGAGCACGGAAGGCCTGAAAAAGTATCCCGCCGCGGCCCGGCCGCCGGCGCGCGCGTTCCTGCAAAGGTCTTGCCTATTTCTCCAGACCTCCCCCGCGGCGCGTGCGAAGCGGGGAGAGCGGCGCTAAGCTCCGATCCGCTCATTCCTCCAGGGGGCAATCCGCCCCTGCCTGCCGGTTCCTGCCGGCCCCATCGTGACAAGGTGCCCGAACATGTCCGACGAAACACCCGAAATCGCAGCCGCCATCGCCCAGCCGATGCCGCTGGAACCCGAACTCGACGACGCCCGCAAGGAACTGGTGGCGCTCATCGAGCACATCACCCGAGGCCAGGAGGGCACGGTCGTCACGGCCGTGCCCGGCCTGCAGGTGTTCTGCATCCGCAAGCCCGAAGGGCCCAAGCACGGCTTCGCGTCCCCGGCGCTGGGCCTCATCGCGCAAGGCTCCAAGCGCATCATCGTGGGCGACGACATCTACGTGTACGACCCGATGCACTACCTCGTCACCTCGGTCGACCTGCCGGTGTGCGGCCAGGTCTGCGTGACGAGCGAGAGCGAGCCCTACCTGGGCGTGAGGCTGGAACTGGCCCTCGACGAGATCGGCGACCTCATCGGCGACGAGAAGCTGCCCGCCAAGGCCAACGCGCCGGCCTCGCGCGGCATGTACGTCAACCGCATCGCCATGCCCGTGCTGGAGCCGGTGCTGCGCCTGCTGCGGCTGCTCGACACGCCGGAGGACGTGCCCATCGTGGCGCCGCTCATCAAGCGCGAGATCATGTATCGCCTGCTGGTCAACGGAGAGGGCGCGCGGCTGCGGCAGATCGCGCTGCAGGACAGCCACACGCAGCGCATCACCAAGGCCATCAGCGCGCTGCGCATGAACTACGCCCAGTCGCTGCGGGTGGAAGACATGGCGCGGGCGGTGCACATGAGCGTGTCGTCGTTCCACCATCACTTCAAGGCCGTCACCGCGATGAGCCCGCTGCAGTACCAGAAGCAGCTGCGGCTGCAGGAGGCGCGGCGCCAGATGCTGATCGCCGGCGCCGACGTGGCGAGCGCCGCGCACAGCGTGGGCTACGAAAGCACCTCGCAGTTCGCGCGCGAGTACGGCCGCATGTTCGGTGCGCCGCCGCTGCGCGACAAGCGCCGCTGGCTGGGTGAGGCGGGCAACGACGCGATGGGCGCGGCGTCGATGGAAGCCGCCTGAAATTCGGGCATTGCGCGCCGCCCCCTTCTAGCACTTGCTGCGATTTCTTGCGCTGACGTGACCATGCACGTTCGGCGGAACTTCGTTATTGTTTTGCCCGCTGCAGCGACGCACCCGTCCGGACGGGAGAACTCAACAACACGGAGAAATGCATGCTTTGGGAAAAGAAGCTGGCGCAGTGGAGCGCCGGCGTGCGCGAACGCGCCAACCTGCCGGCGCGGCTCACCCTGTGGGATGGCCAGTCCTTCGACTTCGGCAACTTCAGCGGACCTTCCGTCACGCTGCACGTGAAGTCGCCCGCGGCGCTGTCGCTGATGCTGCAGCCCACGCTCGACAACCTGGGCGAGGCCTACGTCAAGAGCAAGATCGACATCGAGGGCAAGCTCAGCGACGTGATCGACATCGCCTACGGCCTGGCCAGGACGTCGATGGAAAAGCCCGGCGGCGCGCTGCAGAACATGGCGCGCTACTTCACGCACACCAAGTCCTCGGACAAGAAGTCCATCCAGTACCACTACGACGTTTCCAACGAGTTCTACCAGCTCTGGCTCGACCCGAACATGGTGTACTCGTGCGCCTACTTCGAGAACGGCGACGAAGACCTCGCCACCGCGCAGCTGAAGAAGATCGACCACATCCTCACCAAGATCGAGCTGAAGCCGGGCCAGACCCTGCTCGACATCGGCTGCGGCTGGGGTGCGCTGGTGATCCGCGCGGCGCAGAAGTTCGGCGCGCGCTGCGTGGGCGTGACGCTGTCGCAGAACCAGTTCGACCTCGCGACCGAGCGTGTGCGCGCCGCGGGCCTGGAAGACCGCATCGAGATCCGCCTGCAGGACTACCGAGACGTGACCGGCCAGTTCGACCGCATCACCAGCGTCGGCATGTTCGAGCACGTGGGGCGCAAGAACCTGCAGACGTACTTCAGGCACGTGCAGGAGCTCCTGGCCGACGACGGCGTGGTGATGAACCACGGCATCACCTCGTCCGACCCCGAGGGCGGCGGCGTGTCGTACGGCGGCGGCGACTTCATCGACCGCTACGTGTTCCCCAACGGCGAGCTGCCGCACATCAGCCTCGCGCTGCAGGCCATGCAGCAGGGCGGGCTCGAAGCCTTCGACGTGGAGAACCTGCGTCGCCACTACGCGCAGACTCTGCGCTGCTGGAGCGATTCCTACGAGGCCAACAGCGACAAGGCGCGCGCGCTCGTCGACGAAGAGAAGTTCCGCATCTGGCGCGTGTACCTCGCGGGCTGCGCCTATGCCTTCGAGAACGACGACGTGGCGATCTACCAGATCGTCGGGCGCAAGGCGGGCAGGGCGGCGAAGACGCTGCCCTGGTCGCGCCGCTACATCTACGACGGCACTTCGGCGCTGGCCTGAGCTTCAGGCGACGACGCCGGCCTCGATCAGGCTGCGCGCGCAGTCGACCACCGTGGCCTTCGCGGGGCGCGGCGCCCAGCCGAGCACCTGCTGCGCCTTCGCCGAGCTGAAGCTCAGCTTGCGGCCCAGCAGCGGCGTGACGTTGTGCAGCGCCTTGTCGAACACCGCGGCAAGGCGCAGCACGAAGTCGGGCAGCGTGCGCGTCGGCACCTTGCGGGCCTGCTCGCCGAGCCGGGCGCGCAGTTCGCCCGCGATGTCGGCCATCCACATGAAGTCGCGGATGGCTATGAAGCGCTGGCCCGCTGCCTCGGGCGCGGTCATGGCGCGGACGTGTAGGTCGGCGAGGTCGCGCACATCGACGATGCTGAAGCCGATGCGCGGGTTGCCCGGCAGCTTGCCGCCGAGGATGCGGCCGATCACCAGCACCGAGCCGAGGTTCTGCGAGCCCATCACCGGGCCGAACACCGCGCCGGGCAGCACGGTGGATAACGTCGTCTCGCCGCCATGGTCCTTCATGAAGTCCCACGCCGCGCGCTCGGCGATGGCCTTGGACATCCGGTAGGCGTTGGTCTTGACGGTGTCGTTCAGGTCGGTCCAGACGTTCTCGTCGGCGACATTGCCTTCGTCGCTGCGCGAAGGCGTGGCCGCCGCGAGCGACGAGGTCATCACCACGCGCTTCACGCCGGCACGGGTCGCGGCGCGCAGCACGCGCAGGGTGCCGTCGCGGGCGGGCGCCAGCAGCGCATCGGTGCCCGAAGGCGAGTCGTTGCCCAGCGGCGAGGCCACGTGCAGCACGTAGTCGCAGCCGGAGACGGCCGCGTCCCAGCCGCTGTCGCTGGTGAGATCGGCAACGTGGAAGCTCAGGCGGTCGTCGGCGCCGGCAACGACGGATGCGACGCTGGCGCGCACGCCGGTTTCCTTCGAAAGGCTGCGAACGGTGGTGCGTACCGTGTAGCCGCGCCGCAGGAGCTCGGCGATGCACCAGCCGGCGACGAAGCCGGTTCCGCCGGTGACGAGAACGGTCGATGAAGGTGCGAGAGACGATGGATTCATGAGTCGTGTTCTTCCTTGGCCCCGACTCTAGGCTCGAGGAATCAAACGATGAATGCGCTCCAGTGCGCTTTTTTTGCGCGATAGTCCGGAAATGAGCGCAGACCCCTTCTCCGAAATCATCCGGCTGACCAAGGCGCAGACCGTCGTCTCGGCCGTGTTCTCGATGGGCGGCCCGTGGTCGGTGCGCTTCCCGGCCTTCGACTACATCAAGTTCTTCGCGGTGGTGAAGGGCGTGTGCTGGTTCACGGCCGAGGGCGAGCAGGAGCCCTTGCGGGTGGAGGCCGGCGACGTGGTGCTGTTCTCGCAGTGCAGGCCCTTCGTGGTGGCGAGCGATCCGGCCCTACCACCGGTGGAGGCGGCCAGCCTGCTGACCGGCGGCTTCAGCGGCATCGCGCGTTTCGGGGAAGGCGAGGACCACGTACAGATCAGCGGCAAGATCAGGCTCGACCCGCACGCCGGCGCGCTGCTGGCGGACATGCTGCCGCCATGGATCCACGCCAGGGCCTCGTCGCCGCAGGCCCCGGTGCTGCAATGGCTGCTCGACCAGATCGTGCGCGAGCGCGAAGGCGAACTGCCCGGCGCAGGCGTCGCCTCGGCCCAGCTCGCGCAACTGATGTTCGTGCAGCTGCTGCGCGCGCACATGGCGCAATCGCAACCCGATGCGCTGCCCGCCGGCTGGCTGCGCGCGCTCGGCGATCCGCGCATCGCGCCCGCGCTGCGGCTGATGCACGGCGATCCGGCCAGGGCCTGGCAGCTGGAAGAGCTGGCGCATGCTGTGGCCATGTCGCGCACCACCTTCGCCACGCGCTTCAAGGCCGCGGCCGGCGTGCCGCCGCTGACCTACCTGCACAACTGGCGCATGCGCCTGGCCGAGCAGGGCCTGCGCGAGGGCACAACGTCGCTGCTCGCATTGGGCCTGTCGCTCGGCTACACCTCGGAAAGCGCGTTCAGCAACGCCTTCAAGCGCAGCGTGGGCGTGTCGCCCAAGCGCTATCGCGATGCCGCGAAGGCTGAAGCGAAGAGTCTGCCGGAGGCCAGTCTTAGCCCAGCCTGAGGAACGGGCCACGCCCGAGAGCCCGAGCGGGGGACAGGGGCTCATGCCGTCTATAGCATGCATGGCTCATGACCTCCACGCCCCAAAGAACAACAAGCCGCCCACTGGTCATCGCCTCGATCATGGCCTCCATGGCGATGGTGGCCATAGAAGCCACCATCGTCTCCACCGTGATGCCGCAGATCGCCTCCGAGCTGGGAGGTCTGCATCTCTACAGCTGGGTGTTCGCCTCCTTCCTGCTGGCGCAGACCGCGATGACGGTGGTGTTCGGCAAGCTCTCCGACCTGTACGGCCGCAAGCCCATCATGTTCGTGGGCATCGCGGTCTTCGTCATCGGCTCGGTGCTGGCGGGCTTCTCGTGGTCGATGCCGGCCATGATCTGCTTCCGGCTCATCCAGGGCATCGGTGCGGGCGCGATCCAGCCGGTGTCGCTCACCATCGTGGGCGATCTCTATCCGGTGCGCGAGCGCGGCAAGGTGCAGGGCTGGCTCGCGAGTGTGTGGGCGGTGTCGGCGGTGGTGGGGCCGATGATCGGCGCGCTCATCGTGCAGAAGCTCTCGTGGGCGTGGATCTTCTGGGTCAACGTGCCTATCGGGCTGGCCGCCGCGGCGGGCTTCTGGCTCTTCCTGCACGAGGCGCCGACGGTGCGGCGCTCGTCCATCGACATGGTGGGCGCGGTGCTCTTCACCATCGGCATCGCGGCGCTGATGATCTCGCTCACCGAATTCGGCGTGGGCAACTCGGGCGTGGCGCTCGCGTGGGCGGGGCTCTTCGTGGTCACGCTGGTGCTCTTCATCGCGCAGGAGCGTCGCGCGGCCGACCCGATGGTGTCGCTGCGCCTGTGGGGCGCACGCATGATCGCCACCGTCAACGGCGCGGCCATGCTCGCCGGCATGGTGCTGATCGGCATCACCACCTTCCTGCCGATGTACGTGCAGGTGGTGCTGGAGCGCTCCTCGGTCACGGCCGGCCTCACGCTCACGATGGTGATGCTGGGCTGGCCCATCGGCGCGACGCTGACCTCGCGCACCTTCCATCGCATCGGCCTGTGGCGCATGGTGGTCGCCGGCGCGGCGCTGATCCCGGTGGGCACTTCGACGTTCGTGCTGCTGGGGACGGGGAGCTCACCGGTGCTGCCCGCGGTCGGCTCCTTCATCATCGGACTGGGCATGGGCGTGATGAGCCTGAGTTCGCTCATCCTTATCCAGGAGGGCGTCGATCTCGCGCAGCGCGGCGTCGCCACGGCCTCGAACGTGTTCTCGCGCAACCTCGGCAGCGCGCTGGGGGCGGCCTTCTTCGGCGCGGTCTTCAACTTCGGGCTTACACACGGCGATGGGCGGCCGATGTTCAGCGACGAGCAGCTGCGCATGCTGCTGCAGGGCGTGCACGGCTCGGTCGCGGGCGACGCGGGCATCCGGCTCGCGCTGGGCGGCTCGCTGCATCTCACCTTCGTGATGATGCTGGTCGTGAGCCTGGGCGTGATCGCGCTGGCCCTGCTGCTGCCCAGGGAAGGGCTGGTGGAGAACCGTGCGGTCGGGGCGGGAGGCGCCGCGCCGAAGTAGTCCGCTTCAGGGCGCCTGCAGCGACTTCTTCATGAGCGCCAGGTAGAAGCCAGGCGCGTAGTCGTCGATGCGGGCGTATTCCTCGTAGCCCTGCTTCAGGTAGAAGCCGCGCGCCTGCCATTCGAAGGTGTCGAGCTTCGCATTCGTCGCGCCCAGCGCGACGGCCTGCCGCTCGGCCTCGGCCAGAAGGCGGCTGCCGAGGCCCGTGCCCCGGGTGTCTTCCTCCACGAAAAGCACTTCGATGTTGAGCCAGTACAGGAAGACGAAGCCGCGCAGCCCGCCCAGCAGGCGGCCGTTTTCGTCCTTCGCGTTGAGGCGGATGTACTTCTGCTCGGGATACTCGCCGACGAAGCCGTAGTTGTAGTGGCGCAGCTTGCGGCCTAGCTCGCCGGAGCGGAGTTCCTCGTCGGTGGCGGGCGAGATGGTGATGTTCATGGCGGTCGCTGCCTCGGTCTTGCGGAGGCGGCATTCTGCCCGCGCCCGCACAAGCCGCATATCGATGCGCGCTTTCCTTCTTTGTGCGCGGCGGCGCCCGTTGATACGGTCTCGGTCTTTGCACTGCGAGGCGATCGACCATGGGCGCGAGGGATTTCGAGCGGCATCTTCTTTCCGGGGCGGACGGCTCCGCGCGGCACGAGGCCGACGTTCTGGTGATCGGCGGCGGCCCGGCCGGCGCATGGGCCGCCGTGAGCGCCGCCGCGCAGGGCGCGCGAGTGCTGCTCGCCGACAAAGGTTTCTGCGGCACCTCGGGCGCGACCGCACCTTCGGGCACGGGGCTGTGGCACGTGTCGCCCGAAGGCAAGGCGCGCGAGGAGGCCAAGGCCAGCCGGCTCGCGATGGGCGGCCATCTCGCCGAGCACGCATGGATGGACCGCGTGCTCGAGCAGACATGGGCCAACGTAGAACGGCTCAAGGACTGGGGCTATCCCTTTCCCGCCGACGACCAGGGCGCGCTGCGCTGCACCTCGCTGCAAGGCCCCGAATACATGCGCCTGATGCGCAAGCGGGTGAAGGAATCGGGCGCGCGCATCCTCGACCACAGCCCCGCGCTCGAGCTGCTGGTGGACGAGCACGGCACCGTCTGCGGCGCCACCGGCGTGAACCGCCAGACGGGCGAGAGCTGGGTGGCGCGCACCGGCGCCGTGGTCATCGCCACCGGCGGCTGCGCCTTCCTGAGCCGCGCACTGGGCTGCAACGTGCTCACGGGCGACGGCCAGCTGATGGCGGCCGAAGTGGGCGCGGCGCTCTCTGGCATGGAGTTCTCGAACGCCTATGGGCTCGGGCCTGCGTTCTCTTCGGTCACCAAATCGCTGTTCTACAACTGGGCGACCTTCTACACGGCCGACGGCGTGGCGATCGAGGGCGCGGGCTCTTCGAAAGGGCGCGGCGTGATCGCGCAGACGCTGCAGTCGCAGCCCGTGTTCGCATGCCTCGACCGCGCCGACGCGCAGATCCGCGCGTGGATGCGCACCGCGCAGCCCAACTTCTTCGTCTCCTTCGACCGGCAGGGCATCGACCCATTCACGCAGCACTTCCCGGTGACGCTGCGGCTCGAAGGCACGGTGCGCGGCACCGGCGGCCTGCACCTGGTGGACGACAGCTGCGCCACCTCAGTGCCCGGCCTCTACGCGGCGGGCGACGCCGCGACGCGCGAGCTGATCTGCGGCGGCTTCACGGGCGGCGGCAGCCACAACGCGGCCTGGGCGCTGTCCTCGGGCTTCTGGGCCGGTGCGGGCGCGGCGGCCTTCGGGCGCGATGCTCGTGCCCGGTCATCGCAGCGCACCGTCTTGCGAGCTGGCGGCGTAGCGCTCTCGTCGCGCGGGGCCACGGCTTTCGACAGCCAGGAAGTGGTGCGCGCCGTGCAGGCCGAAGTCTTCCCCTACGAGCGCAACTGGTTCCGCGAAGGCGACGCGTTGCGCGATTCGCTCTCGCGGCTCGATGCCCTCTGGGAGCGCCTGCGCACCAGCGCGCCCGCTGCAACCGCGACAGAAGCCGTGCGCGCCCGCGAAGCCGCAGCCATGCTCGCCACCTCGCGCTGGATGTACCGCAGCGCCTTGCAACGCACCGAGACGCGCGGCATGCACCGCCGGCGCGAGCACGGCAAGCTCGATCCGTCGCAGCGCCACCGGCTGCTCAGCGGCGGGCTCGACGAGGTCTGGGTGCAGCGGCATGAGGTAAAGGAAGAGGTGGCCGCATGATCGAAGTCATCAGCGCCGAACGCTGCACCGCCTGCAACATCTGCGTGAACGCCTGCCCGACCAATGTGTTCGAGACGGTGGAGGGCGGCCCGCCGCGCATTGCACGGCAGGACGACTGCCAGACCTGCTTCATGTGCGAGCTGTACTGCCCGGAAGACGCGCTCTACGTGGCGCCCATCGCCGACCGCAGCGCCACGGCCGAGGAGCGCGATGCCGCCGCCGCGGCCCTGATGGGCAGCTACCGCAGCGCCGTCGGCTGGGGCCGCGGCCGGCAATCGACCGCATCGGCCGATGCGAGCTTCGAGCTGCTGCGACGCGCGCACTGAATCTGTTTTTCTTCTCCAGAGTCTTTTCGATGTCCGATCTTCCAAGCCGCCGCCGCGTGCTGCGCGGCGCCGTCGCTGCGACTGCCGCTGCCGCCGCGAGCGCATTGCCAGTCTTCTCCATCGCGCAGCAGCAACAAGGCAGCGGCCAGATGCTGCGCCTGGGCTACATCGGCCCCGGCAAGAAGCCCGCGAACGCCACCGGCTGGGCGCTGCGGCAAGGACACCTGCTGCGCGAGCTGGCGCCGCTGGGCTTCAGGGAAGTGACGACGCGCAATTTCCCGAACGGGCCCGATCTCAACGAGGCGTTTCTCTCGGGTGCGCTCGACGTCGGCATCTACGGCGACACGCCCGCCGTGGTGGCGCGCTCGCGCGGGCTCGACGGGCAACTCATCGGCTTCGACGCGGTGGGCATGAACGTCTGGCTGCTCACGCCGCGCAATGGCGTGCGCAGCGTGAAGGAACTCGAGGGCCAGTCCATCGGCGTGGCGCGCGGCTCCTACATGCATCGCTACGTGCTGGGCCTGCTTCGCGAAAACGGGCTGCAGAAGTCCGTGAAGGTGATCCACATGTTCCCGCGCGACGGCGAGGCTGCGCTCGACCAGGGCTCGATCGCGGCCTTCGCGGCGCAGATCGACGTGGGGCCGCTGCTGGCCTCGCGCGGTTATCCGGTGATCGATGAGGCCGAGAAGCATCCGACGCTGCGCGGCACATCGGTGATCGTCGCTTCAGGCAAGTTGCTGGCCGCCTCTCCGGGGCTGCCCGCAGCCTGGACGCGCGCCCGGCGGACTGCCCTGCGGGAGATCCACCGCAACAGCGCCGACTATTACGCCTTCCACTCGGAGGTGAGCGGCTTTCCGCTGGAGATCGTGAAGATCTCGCATCCGCTGTCGCACTTTCCCGAAGCTGCGTATCCGCCCGAAGGGCTGGCGCTGCTCGACGAGGTGAAGAAGTTCCTGCTGGCCGAGAACCTCGTGAACCGCGACTTCGCGCTGGCCGAATGGCGCGCCCCGCAGGCCTGAGGCGCTCCCCGGCTGCTCAGGAGTGGCAGATGAAGCCGTCCTTGAGTAGCGTGATCTCGAACTGCAGGTTGCCCGCCCGCGCGCCGCGCGCCTGGGCCAGCGTGCCGTCGGCGCGCCACTGGCGCAGCGCGGCGGCCAGGTAGTCGCGCGAGGCGGCGTCGCCCTGCGGCAGGCGGATGGCCGCATCCGACGGCGGACGCAGGCCGCTTGCCAGCGGCTTGTAGAAGCGCCACTCGTCGTTCTTGAGCAGGCGCTCCAGCACTTCCGCGTCTTCGGCCAGCGCCGTGCATTCGCCGGCCATGAAGGCCGACACCGCGTGCACGGAAGAGGGGTAGCTGTGCGGCTCGGCCCCGAAGCGCAGCGACACCGCGCCGGCATAGCCCGAGCCTTCGCCCACGCAGACCGATGCGCCGCGCAGCGCTTCGGCATCCTGCACGCGGCCCTTGCGCAGCGCGACCACCAGGCCGCTGCCGGTGTCGTAGCTGCCGGGTGCCGCGTCGATGCCCTTGGGCGCGGCTGTCGTCGGCACGCCGGCGACCAGCAGGTCGACGCGGCCCTCGCGCAATGCGGCTTCCTGCGCGGCGGCGTCCAGCCCCACGAGCTCGAGCTTCAGGTTCAGCGAGCGGGCCAGCTCGCGCGCCAGCGTGGCGTCGAAGCCATCGGGCTCCGGCGGTGTTGGTGCATCGGGAGGCGCGGGCCGTGGGTAGCGGCGCACGCCGACGACCAGCGTGCCGCGTTCGATGGCCTTGGCCAGCACCGGACCCTTGGGGAGTTCGCTCAGCCGGCTGCCCGAGGCCCAGGAAGCACCCAGACCCGCAAGCGCGGCGGCCGCGACCAGCGACACGCCGGCCAGCGCGAGCCGGCGACGACGCGAGGCGGGGGCGAAAGGGGAGGAAGGGGCGGCGGGGGCGGCGGCTTCACTCATCGAGGCTCAGCCCCCGCCGCCAGCGCAGCAGCCGCCGCTCCAGCAGCGCGAGCAGGTAGTTGAGCACCAGCCCCACCACAGCCAGCAGCAGGATGCCCGCGTACATGGTCGGTATCTGGAAGGTCTCCTGCGAGTTCAGCGTGAGAAAGCCCAGCCCCGAGTGCGCACCGATCATCTCGGCCGCCACCAGTGCCGTGATGCTGTAGGCGCCCGCCAGCCTCACGCCGGTGAAGATGGACGGCAGCGAGGCCGGCAGCACCACCTTGAAGAAGATGAAGCGCCGCGACGCGCCCATCGACAGCGCCGAGTTCACCAGCAGCCGGTCGACCTGCTTCACGCCGCCCACCGTGCTCAGCAGCACCGGCCAGAACGAGGCCCAGAAGATGATCGCCACCTTCGACAGCTCGCCGATGCCCAGGAACAGGATGAACACCGGGAACAGCGCGAAGGCCGAGGTCTGGCGAAAGAGTTGCAGCACAGGATCGACGATGGCCGCCAGCCGCTTCGAGTTGCCGATCAGCAGGCCCAGCACTACGCCCGAAAAACTCGCCAGCACCAGCCCCCACAGCGAGCGCTGCAGGCTGGCCGCCAGGTGCTTCCAGAGCTGGCCCGTGTCGACGAGCTGCGCAATGCTCGCGATCACGGCGGAGGGCGGGCTCAGGTAGGCGTCGCTCACGATGCCCAGGCGCGGCAAGGCCTCCCACAGCGCCAGGAAGATCACGATGCCGATGCCGCGCTCGGCCACCCGGCCGAAGCCGCGCGCGAGCTTCAGGAGCCGGTTCGGCGACCGGACCACCGGCGCGTCGAGCACCGCGCTCACGACACGACTCCTTCGAGCGACCTGGGCCGCAGGCCTATCTGCACTTCGTCCTTCAGCACCTCCCACGCGCGCTGGCGCAGCGCCGCGAACTCGGCCGTGTGGCGCAACTCCGCCGAACGGGGCCGCGCGAGCGGGATGTCGATGATGTCCTTGATGCGCCCGGGCCGCTGCGTCATCACCGCGACGCGGTCCGACAGGTACACGGCTTCTTCCAGGCTGTGCGTGATGAAGACGATGGTCTTGCGGTACTGCTCCCAGATGCGCAGCAGCTCGCCCTGCAGGATCTCGCGCGTCTGCGCGTCGAGCGCCGCGAAGGGCTCGTCCATCAGCAGCACGTCGGGCTTGTAGGCCAGCGAGCGCGCGATGGCCACGCGCTGCTTCATGCCGCCCGAGATCTCGTGCGGGTAGCGGTCGGCGAAGCCGTGCAGGCCGACCAGCTCCAGGTATTCGTGCGCGGTGCGGCGGCGCTCGGCCTTGCCGATGCCGCGTATCTCCAGCCCGACCGCGATGTTGTCCAGCACCGAAAGCCAGGGAAAGAGCGCATAGCCCTGGAACACCACGCCCTGGTTGCGGTTGATGCCCGAAAGCGGCTGGCCGTTGATGGCGATGCGCCCGCCGGTGCGCTCGGTGAGCCCGGCCAGGATGCCGAGAAAGGTCGACTTGCCGCAGCCCGAGGGCCCGAGCACCGAGAGGAACTCGCCCTCGCGCACGTCGAGGTCGAAGCCTTCGAGCACGCGAACGCGATCGCTCGCGCCGCGCGCCGCGTAGTCCATCCGCACGTCGCGGGCAGAGATCTTGATGCTCATCGGCGGGTGCTCAGGTCTTGGTGGCGAACGGGTTGAACTCGTTCGTGTACACGTCCTTCACCGACACCTTGCCGGCGGCCAGTTTGCCCTCGGACTGCAGGATGTCGATGTAGTACTGGATCGGCGGCTCGGTCACCACCAGGTCGTCGACGTAGGCATAGCGGTCGACGTTCTTCAGGTCCATGTTGATGCGCTTGGCCACCAGCTTGCGCGCTTCCTCGGTGTTGGCGTTGACCCAGTTGCCGGCCTTGGCCAGCGCCGCGACCACGTCGCGCACGGCCTCGGGGTGCTGGCGGATGAACTGGCCGTGCGCGCTGTAGGGCGCCATGCCGCCGAGGCCGCCGTCCAGGTCGTAGTCGCTCCACAGGCGCACCAGCTGGTCGGCGTTGTCGGCGCGGCCGGAGAAGGGCGCGTGGATGATCGCCAGGTCGGTGTTGCGCGTCACCAGTGTCTGCTCGGCCTGCTCGTCGGGAATGACGACGAAGTTGATCTTGTTCACGTCCACGCCGTGCTGGCGCAGGTACTTCTTGGTGACGAACTCGGCGCATGCGCCGAAGCTGTTGAAACCGATGGTCTTGCCTTCGAGGTCCTTCGGTTCGCGGATGCCCGAGTCCTTGCGTACGAAGTACTTCATGTGCGGCGCTTCCTGCAGCGTCTTGCCGCCGGCGGCCACCACCTTCAGGTCGGCGCCCGAGGCGATGGCGGAGATCACCAGCGGCACCATGCGGCTGCCGAAGTCGATCTCGCCCGTGCCCACCAGCGGAATGATCTGCGGCGCGGCGATCTTGCCGACGTAGTCGGGGCGGGTGTTCGTGCCCTCGAAGTAGCCCAGCTCGTCGGCCAGATAGATCAGATCGAACGAGGGGTTGTTCGGGTATTTGAAGGCGACCTTGTCGCCGGTCTTCTTCACCACGGCCGGGGCGCCGCCGGCCGATGCGGTCTTGCCGCCTTCCTCGCGCGAGCAGCCCGCGAGCAGGGCGCCGCCGAGGCCTCCGGCGGCGGCGAGCGAGGCGAAGGTCTTGAGCGCGTGGCGGCGCGAAGGACGCGAAGGAAGGGCGGGGGTCTCGATGGGCATGGCGGCACGCTCGCGCGGGGGAGCGCTCTTTCTGCAAGTTGGCGGAGCGCCGATGCTAGGAAGCGCTCCGCGTCGGGCCAACGAAGAAAACCGCCTATGCATATGCGGCGACGGATAAGTGCGACAGCGGCGTGGAAATGCTTGCCGCGCCGGGCCTGCGGGGGCATCCTCGACGGCTCCTTTCCATCCTCATCCATCGTCAGGACAAGACACGCCCATGACCTACCACGCCGACTCCAAGCGCTACGACGCCATTCCCTACCGCCGCGTCGGGCGCAGCGGGCTCGTGCTGCCCGCCATTTCGCTCGGGCTCTGGCACAACTTCGGGGACACCACCTCCATCGCCACGCAGCGCCAGCTGCTGCGCACCGCCTTCGACCTCGGCATCAACCACTTCGACCTGGCCAACAACTACGGCCCGCCCTACGGCAGCGCCGAGACCAATTTCGGCCGGCTGCTGCGCGAAGACTTCAAGCCGTACCGCGACGAGCTCATCATCTCGAGCAAGGCCGGCTGGGACATGTGGCCCGGCCCCTACGGCCAGGGCGGCGGTTCGCGCAAATACGTGCTCGCGAGCCTCGACCAGAGCCTGAAGCGGCTGGGCGTGGACTACGTCGACATCTTCTATTCGCACCGCTTCGATCCGCACACGCCGCTGGAGGAAACCGCCTCGGCGCTGGCCCAGGCCGTGCAGCAGGGCAAGGCGCTCTACATCGGCATTTCTTCTTACTCGGCCGGCAAGACGCGCGAGATCGCCGCGCTGCTGCGCGAGTGGAAGGTGCCGCTGCTCATCCACCAGCCGGCCTACAACCTGTTCAACCGCTGGATCGAGAAAGACCTGCTCAACGCCACCGACGAACTGGGCGCCGGCGTCATCGCCTTCACGCCGCTCGCGCAGGGCCTGCTCACCGACAAGTACCTCAACGGCATCCCGCCCGACGCACGCATCAACCGGCCCGGCGGCGGATCGCTGAAGCAGGAGCACCTGTCGGAGGCCAACGTCGAGCGTGCCCGCGCGCTCAACGAGATCGCAAGACGCCGCGGCCAGACGCTCGCGCAGCTCGCGCTGACCTGGACGCTGCGCGATCCGCGCGTGAGCTCGGCGCTGATCGGCGCGAGCCGGCCCGAGCAGATCGTCGACAACGTGGCCGCGCTCTCGCACGCGCCGCTGAGCGCCGAGGAGCTCGCCGAGATCGACAAGTACGCGGTGGAAGGCGGCGTCAATCTGTGGGAGAAGCCTTCGACCGACTTCGCCTGAATGTGCGCGTCACGATTCACGAATCGAATCAGGAAACTTGGAATCCGTCTTTGGCAGGAGCGGTGGTGCCCAGCAGAATCGGCGCAAGAAAGCATTTCGCGATTCACTGCCATGCAACTGCGCACCCACTATGTTTCCCCGGCCGCCCAGGCTCGCCATGTGATCGACCTGACGGCGAAGGCATGGCGCATTCCCCCGAGTTCACCGCATGCGCTGGCGCGCCGCGCACCGCACGGCTATGTGCCGTTGAGGGCGCTGCGCCGGCTGCGCGCGGCCACGATGCTGACCCTGCTGCCGCATTCGTGGTGAGCGCCATGCCGGGCCGTCGGGCCCGGATGGAGGCGAGGCCATGCTGATCGTCCTGGGCGGCTTGCCGGGCAGCGGCAAGACCACCATCGCGCGGGAAATCGCCGCGCTCATTCCTTGCGCGTATCTGCGCATCGACACCATCGAGCAGGCGCTGCGCTCGACCGGCGCGGACGTAGGGCCGGCCGGCTACGTCGCGGCCTATGCGCTGGCCCGCTCAAATCTCTCGCTCGGGCAGACGGTCCTGGCCGATTGCGTCAATCCACTGCCGGTCACCCGCGAGGCATGGCGCGCGGTTGCAGTGGACACCGGCTCGCGCATCGTCGAGGTCGAGATCGTGTGCTCCGATACTGCCGAGCACCGTCGCCGCGTCGAGCAGCGCAGCATCGACGTGCCGGGCCTCGTGCCGCCGACCTGGGAGGCCGTGCAGCGGCACGACTACGTGCCGTGGGGCACGCCGCATCTCGTCGTCGACACGGCTGCCCTCGGTGCGCACGAGGCCGCGAAATTGATTCTTTCGCACGCACGCGACTGAGCATTCAGCAGATATCGATATAGAAATTCGGCGCAAACGATGCGCGCGATGCCCAAGAGAATTTGACGCAATTCTTTCAAGGGCATGTCCCGCCGCACATCGTGTCGTATTCGCTGTCCCTGCTCGACAAGAGCCTGATCCCCGAAGGCGCCGACGCCGCACAGGCGTTCCAGCACACCGTCTCGCTCGCACAGAGCGCCGAGCGGCTGGGCTACCGGCGCTACTGGCTCGCCGAGCACCATGGCAACCGGAACTACGCAGGATCGGCGCCCGAGGTGCTGGCCGCGCACGTGCTCGCGAAGACATCGCGCATCCGCGTGGGCACCGGCGGCGTCATGCTGCAGCACTACAGCCCGTTCAAGGTGGCGGAGGCCTTCCGCGTGCTGGCCTCGCTGGCGCCGGGGCGCGTGGACCTGGGCATCGGCAAGGCGCCCGGTGGCCTGCCGCTGACCAGCAAGGCGCTGCAATGGCTGCACGATCCGGCGAAGACGAAGGGCGAGGACTTCGGCGTCCGACTGTCCGAGCTCGACGCCTTCCTGCACGAGGGCATCGCCTCGGGGCATGCGCTGGCCGGAGCGGTCGCAACGCCCAATCCGCCGCAGTTGCCGCAGCGCGTGCTGCTAGGCGGCAGCCCCGAGAGCGCGGTGCTCGCGGCCCGGCTGGGCTGGCAGTTCGCCTATGCGGGTCATTTCAACGGCGACCCGGTGAACCTCGCACGATCCATCGAGGCCTATCGCGCGGAGACAGGGCGCGCGCCCTTGCTCGCGCTCTTCGCCTTCGCGGCGGAAACGCATGAGAAGGCCGCAGAACTCGTGGGCGCACTGCGCAGCTTCCGCGTGCACCTGCCTACCGGCCAGAGCGTGAACCTGCCCAGCCTCGAAGCCGCGGCCGAGTTCGCGCGGCAGGCCGGCGCGAGCGACTACCGGACCGAAGAACGCCGCCCCCACGTGATCGCCGGCACCGGCGAAGAGGTGCGCGATGCGCTCGATGCGCTGAGCGAGCAGTACGGCATCGAGGAGTTCGTCATCGACATCCCCGTGGCCGGCTTCGCGGAGCGCCATGCGTCCGTCGAGCTGCTGGCCAGGGCGCGCGAACCGGCCGCGCTGCCGGCCTGAGCCTTCCTTTCTTTCCTTCTCTTCTCTCCATCGAGCGAGCGACCGTCATGAGCAACAACAACATCAGGTTCGGAGTCATGCTGCAGGGAGCCGGCAGCCACATGAACTCCTGGAAGCATCCAGGCGGACCGGCCGACGCCAGCGTCAACCTCGACTTCTTCATCCGCACCGCGCAGAAGGCCGAGGCCGCGGGCATCGCCTTCGCGTTCGTGGCGGACGGGCTCTATATCAACGAGAAGTCGATCCCGCACTTCCTCAATCGCTTCGAGCCGATCTCGATCCTGTCGGCGCTGGCCACGGTGACTTCGAAGATCGGCCTCGCGGGCACGGTCTCCAGCTCGTACAGCGACCCGTTCACGGTGGCGCGCCAGTTCGGCTCGCTCGATCTCATCAGCGGCGGTCGCGCGGGCTGGAACGTGGTGACCACGCCGCTCGAAGGCAGCGCCAGGAACTACAGCCGTGCGCACCCCGAGCACGCGCTGCGCTACGAGATCGCCGACGAATACCTGGCCGTGACGCAGGGCCTGTGGGACAGTTGGGACGACGATGCCTTCGTGCGCGACCGCGAGAGCGGCCGCTTCTTCGACCGCGACAAGCTGCACACGCTCGACCACAAGGGGCGCTTCTTCCAGGTGTCGGGTCCGTTGAACATCCAGCGCTCGCCCCAGGGCCAGCCGGTGATCTTCCAGGCCGGCTCGTCGGATGCGGGCATCGGTCTGGCCGGCAAGTACGCGGACGCGGTGTTCACGCATTCGCCTTCGCTGGAGGACACGCGCAGCTTCCTGCGGCAGGTGAAGGCCAGCGCCGTCGCGCAGGGCCGCCAGGCCGGTGACGTGAAGATCTTTCCCGGCATCGGCCCAGTGGTCGCGGCCACCGAGGAGGAAGCGGAGGCCAAGTACCGCGCCATCCGCGAGCTGTTGACGGTGGAGGAGGCGCTGGCCTATCTCGGCCGCTTCTTCGACCACCATGATTTCAGCCAGTACCCGCTGGACGCGCCGTTTCCCGAGCTGGGCGAACTCGGCCGCAACAGCTTCCGATCGACCACCGACCGCATCAAGGCGAACGCCAAGGCCAATGGCCAGACGCTGCGCGAGGTGGCGCTCGAGGTGGCTACGCCGCGCACGCAGTTCGTGGGCACCGGCGAGCGCATCGCCGACGAGATCATCCGCTGGGTGGACGAGGGCGCGGCCGACGGCTTCATCCTCGGCTTCCCGGTGCTGGGGCAGGGCCTGGACGACTTCATCGAGTTCGTGATCCCGGTGCTGGAGGCGCGCGAGCGCTACCAGCGCGAGCTGCCAGGCCGGACGCTGCGCGACCACCTGGGACTGCCGCGCAAGGCGAGCCGCTACGCGGCGCAGGAAGTCACGCCCGCAGTGCAGAAGGCCGCCTGATGAGCGAACAGTTCCTCTACACCACGCCGCTCGATCCGCGAGCGAAGCCGCTGATCGAGGGCCTGACCTTCGAGTACGACAGCCGCTACGGCGACGTGATGCGCGAGCCGGGCCAGCCGCGCGAGATGGAGCGCTATCCGGCCGAGGCGTTCGCTCCGTCTCACGGCGGCAATTTCGTGCTGCTGCTGCGCGACGGCGTGGCCATCGGCGGCGGCGCGTTCATGCGCCACGACGAGCGCACGGCCGAACTCAAGCGCGTATGGACGCACGCGGACCTGCGCCGGCAGGGGCTGGCCAGCAAGGTGCTCGCGGAACTGGAGGCGCAGGTACGCCGCCAAGGCTACGAGCGCATCTACCTGACCACGGGCTTCCGCCAGCCCGAAGCCGTGGGCCTGTACCTGGGCCACGGCTACACCGCGCTGTTCGATCCGCCCATCGATCCCGAGACGCCGCGCAAGCTGCCCTTCGAGAAATACCTGGACACCGGCCGTGCCCACGGTCACGTCCGTCCCGTGGCGCAGCAGATCGAGGCGGTGCAGCGATGAACACGACCGTCCTCGACGCCGGCACCGAGCCGCGAAGCCCCGCGCCGGTTCGCGCACCGCAGCCGCACCCGCAGCGCGCCGCGCCCGCGCCGGCACCCGCCAACGGCGACTACTCGCACTTCCGTGTCGTGCCCGCCCGCTACCCGGCGCGCACGGCAGGCACCATCTTCGCGGTGCTGGTCATCGGCATCGTGCTGCACTCGACGCTCACCAACCCGCGCTGGGGCTGGGGCGTGTTCGCGCAGTGGTTCTTCGCCGAGCCGGTGCTGCAGGGCCTGGGCCGCACGCTGCTGCTCACGGCGTTGGGCGCGCTGCTGGGCTTCTTCTTCGGCACCGCGCTGGCACTGGCGCGGGTGTCGCGTTCGCCGCTGCTGGCGCGGCTCGCATGGGTGTTCACCTGGCTCTTCCGCTCGGTGCCGGTGATCGTGCTGCTGCTGATCATCAACAACCTCGGCTATCTGTACGAGACGGTGACGCTGGGCATCCCGGGCACCGACGTCACCTTCTTCTCGTACCCGACCACGCAGCTCATCAGCCCCTTCGTGGCGGCGCTGCTTGGCCTCACGCTGAACCAGGCGGCATTCGCCTCGGAGATCGTGCGCGGCGGCATTCTCTCGGTGGAGCAGGGGCAGCTCGAGGCGGCCGCGGCGCTGGGGCTGTCGCGCGGGCGGCAGTCGTTCCGCATCGTGCTGCCGCAGGCGATGCGCACCATATTGCCGACGGCCTTCAACGACATCATCGGGCTGGCCAAGGGCACGTCGAACCTCTACATCCTGGCGCTGCCCGAACTGTTCTACACGATCCAGATCATCTACCGGCGCAACCTGGAAGTGATTCCGCTGCTGATGGTGGCGACGGTGTGGTACCTCATCATCCTCACGGTGCTGTCGGTGGTGCAGCACTACGTGGAGCGGCACTTCTCGCGCGGCGCGCTGCGCAATCATCCGCCGGGCTCGCGGCTGGCGGGCCTGCTGCGGGGGCTGCGGCGCGCGAAGGCGCCGGCCGCTCCCGCGGCTGTAGAAGCGCCCGTTGCCGACGCTCCCGCGCAGGTGCCGCGCTGGACCGAGAAGCTCGCGCAGGGCGGCGAGGTCACGATCCACGGCGTCTCGAAGAGCTTCGGCGCGCTCAAGGTGCTCGACGACGTGACGCTGGGCGTGCCGCGCGGCAGCGTGACGGTGATCCTCGGCCAGTCGGGCTCCGGCAAATCGACGCTGCTGCGCGCCATCAACCACCTGGAGCGCGTGGACGACGGCTTCATCGCCATCGACGGCGAACTCATCGGCTACCGCCGCGACGCGGACACGCTCTACGAGCTGCACGAGAAGGAAATTCTCAAGCGCCGCGTGGACGTGGGCATGGTGTTCCAGAACTTCAACCTGTTCCCGCATCTCACGGTGCTGGAGAACATCGTCGAGGCGCCGATCTCCGTGCGCGGCCTGCCGCGCGCCGAGGCCGAGGCGCTGGCTTCGGAGTTGCTGGTGCGCGTGGGCCTGGGCGACAAGACGCACGCCTATCCGCGACAGCTCTCCGGCGGCCAGCAGCAGCGCGTGGCCATCGCCCGCGCGCTGGCTCTCAAGCCCAAGGTGCTGCTGTTCGACGAGCCCACCTCGGCGCTCGACCCCGAGCTGGTGGGCGAGGTGCTGGCCGTCATCAAGGAGCTGGCGCGCTCGGGCACCACGCTGGTCATCGTCACGCACGAGATCGGCTTTGCCCGCGAGGTGGCCGACACCATCGTCTTCATGGAGCGCGGCCGCATCCTTGAAACCGGCTCGCCCGACAAGGTGTTCAACGCGCCGGAGCACCCGCGCACCGCCGAGTTCCTCGCCAAGGTTCTCTGATCGATCTTCTTTCCGTCCACTGCATTGCATCCCACATGAACCATCGCCGAAACATCCTGTCCGCCTTCCTGGTCGCGTTGCTGATGCCGCTCGCCGCATCGGCACAGCCCGCGCCCGACTTGAGCCCCGAGCAGCCCGGCCGCCCCCGCGCGCAGAAGATCGACGAGGCCGTCCGGCTCGCGAAGGATTTCAAGTTCCAGAAGGAGGGTGTGCTCGTCGTCGGTACCACCACCGGTCGCCTGCCGTTCGCCGCCTACGCCACCGACACCAAGACGCCCGTGGGCAACGCCCCCGACATCGCGCAGTTGGTGGCCGACAGCCTCGGCCGCAAGCTGGAGCTGGTGTCCACCGCCTGGGCCGACTGGCCGCTGGGCCTGCAGTCGGGCAAGTTCGACGTGGTGGTCTCGAACGTGACCGTGACCGAGGAGCGCAAGGAGAAGTTCGACTTCTCGACCTACCGCAACGACCAGCTCGGCATCTACGTCAAGTCGGACAGCAAGCTCGGAGCCATCAAGGAGCCGAAGGACATCGCGGGCCTGAAGGTGATCGTGTCCGCCAGCACCAACCAGGAGCAGATCCTGTTGCGCTGGAACAAGCAGAACGTGGCTGCCGGCCTGAAGCCGGTGGAGATCCAGTACTACGACGACGATGTGGTGCAGCGCCTGGCGCTCCAGTCGGGCCGTGCCGATGCGTACCTGGGCCCGAACGCCATCGCGGCCTACGAGGCGCGCGACGGCAAGACGAAGCTCGCGGGCCTGTTCTCGGGCGGCTGGCCGCTGAACGCCGAGATCGCGGTCACCTCGCGCAAGGGCTCGGGCCTCGCCGAGGCCGTCACGCTGGCGCTGAACACGCAGATCAGGAACGGCAACTACGCCAAGGCGCTGTCGCGCTGGAACCTGGAGTCGGAGGCCATCGAGACCTCGCGCACCAACCCGCCGGGCCTGCCGAAGAACTGACGATGGCCATGAATCTCTTCAAAAGCACCTGGATCGCCCGCGGCCTCGTCGCGCTCACGCTAGTGGCCGGCGCGGCCCATGCGGCCGACAAGTTCGACTTCGGCCCCGAGCAGCGCGGCCGCCTGCGCGCAGGCAAGGACGCCGAGGCGGTCAACGCGATTCCGCCGAACTTCAAGTTCGTGAAGGAAGGCGTGCTGACGGTCGCCATCGCGCCGTTCGCGCCGCCCATCTCGACCTACGCCTCCGACGCGAAGACGGTCGTCGGCTTCGATCCCGACTTCGCGTTGCTCATCGCCGACGCGCTGGGCCTCAAGCTCGACCTGCAGCCCATCGCCTGGGCCGACTGGCCGCTGGGCCTGAGCTCGGGCAAGTACGACGCGGTGATCTCCAACGTGGGCGTGACCGAGCAGCGCAAGGAGAAGTTCGACTTCTCGACCTATCGCCTCGGCCTGCACGGCTTCTACGTGCGCACCGACAGCGCCATCAAGTCGATCCGCGAGCCGAAGGACGTGGCGGGCCTGAAGCTGACGACCGGCGCCGGCACCAACCAGGAGCGCATCCTGCTGGAGTGGAACCGGCAGAACGTTGCCGCGGGCCTGAAGCCCGTCGAGATCCAGTACTACGACGATGACGTGACGCGCACGCTGGCCGTGGTCACCAGGCGGGTCGACGCCAACTTCAACCCGAACGCGCCGCAGGCCTACGAGGCCGCGAAGAACGGGCAGATCAGGCTGGTCGGCACGGTCAACGCAGGCTGGCCGCTGAAGTCGGACGTGGCCATCGCCACGCGCAAGGGCAGCGGCCTCGCGGTGGCGCTGACCACCGCGGCCAACAACCTGATCCGCAACGGAACCTACGCCAAGGCGCTCGCGCGCTGGAGCCTGACGGAAGAGGCATTGCCGAAGTCGGAGGTCAATCCGCCAGGCCTGCCGAAGTTCGCTCCATGAGCAGCACCGGCATCCGTCATCTCGCGTTCCTGACGCCGGGCAACTACGCCGAGGGCGATCCGCTGGCCGGCATCGAGGCCGCGCTGAAGCTCTTCGAGTTCGGCGAGAAGCTGGGCTTCGACGGGGCCTGGGTGCGCCAGCGCCACCTGGAGCGCGGCGTGTCCTCGGCCGCGACCTTCCTGGCCGCGGTGACTCAGCGCACACGCCGCATCGAGCTGGGCGCGGCGGTGATCCAGATGGGCTACGAGAACCCGTTCCGCCTTGCCGAGGACCTGGCCACGGTCGACGTGCTTTCGCGCGGCAGGCTGCAGGTCGGTCTGAGCGCGGGCGCGCCGCTGCACGGTGCGTTGCTGGGCAACCGCTTCCACGACGCGGCGCCGAACACCGTCGACTTCACGCACAAGCGCGTGGGCCGGCTCAAGGCCAACCTCGAAGACGTGCTGCTGGGCGACGAAGAGACCTTCGTCGAGTCAGCCGGCGGACGCGTGCGGCCGCGCGTGCAGCCCTACGCGCCGGGCCTGGTCGACCGGCTCTGGTACGGCGGCGGCTCGCTGCGTTCGGTCGAATGGGCCGGGCGCAACGGATTCAACCTGCTGCTGGGCAACGTGCTTTCGGGCGAGACCACCGACGACTTCCTGCAGGCTCAACTGGGCCTGATCGAACGCTACCGGGCCAGCGAGACCGAGGGGCGCAAGGGCAGGGTGGCGCTCGGCCGCGTGATCGTTCCGCTCGACAGCGCCGATACGGCCACGCGCAAGCGCTACCGCGAGTTCGCGGCCGGCCGCGTCGAGCGCACGCTGGCTCCGCAGGGCGAGCGGCGCACGCTGTTCGCGGGCGATCTCGTCGGCACCTCCGGCGAAATCCTCGACCGGCTGCACGGCGACCCCGTGCTGCCGCACGTGAGCGAGCTGAGGGTGGAGTTGCCCTACAACTTCAGCAGCGAGGAATACGAGCAGATATTGATCGACCTGTCCCGCCGCATCGCGCCGGAGCTCGGTTGGCGCGCGTCTTGACCTGATCGGAGAAGGAAGTGAGAGGAAGCAGGAGCAAGGAGTTGAGTTCGAGGTGAGTCGGAGTCGGGTTGCGTGCTTCTCGCAACCCGATGGACGGCTTTTGGCGGGCCCTCGGGCCCGCTTTTTTTCAGCCCTGCGCGGCGGAGGCGCCGAGCAGGTAGTCCGTCACCTCGTCCGAGAACACGTACCGGCGCCCGCCGACGAGCACCCAGTCAGGACTCGTGGGATCGGGCCGCGCGGCGGGCATGCCGTGGGCGACCAGCGCCTGGGCGCAGCCGAGCCAGTCGCCTTCGCCGTCCGGTGGTTCGTTGCACGAGGCCCATGAAAGGCCGCCGCAGGCGTTGTCACCGAAGCCGTGCTGTTCCTGCCAGCTTGCACCGTGCTCCAGCAGGAACCGGACGAGTCCGGCGTCGCCGCGGAACACGGCCTTGTTGAGCGCCGAGGCGTCCCAGTCGCCGCCGCGAGTTGCGATGGGCCAGCCGAGCTCGACCATCAGCTTCACGGCGTCGGCGCAGCCTTGGGCCGCGAGTTCCGGCAACTGGCGCAGCTGCGCTTCGGAAAGCGTTCCGACGATGCCCGGGTGGGCCGCCTGGATGCGGCGCGCGGCGGCTTCGTCGCCCTGTGCGCAGGCTGCGACGAAGGCTTCGTCCGCCGGAAGCGTGGCAGCACCGCCGGCTTGCTGGAGAAGGCGCGCGACTTCCGGCAGCCCGAAGCGCAGGGCCGCGGTGTAGGCGCTCGTGCCGTCGCTCGTCGTGGCGGAAGCGTCCGCGCCGGCCGCCAGCAGGGCTTCGATGTGCGCGGGAGACCTGCGCCGCCGGATCGCCCACAGGAGCAGCGAACCCCAGTCGGCGGTGGGCGAACCCATGGGCGGTTCGTTGGCATTGCCGCCGTGCGAGAGCAGCAGCCGAAGCGTTTCGACGTCGTCGAGATCGAGCACGCGATAGAGCGCGTTCGTGCCTTCGATGCGAGCACCGGCCTCGAGCAGGAGCTTCGTGCAGGCCGGGTTCTCCAGCGAGTGATAGAGCGATTCGCCGTCGTTGGGGTCGGCGCCAGCATCCAGCAGCAGCCTGGTGAGCGCGGCGTCGTGGTTCGGGCCGGCGGCACCGTAGAGCGCGGAGAGCCGTTCGTTTTCGGCGGGAGCCTCGACGGATGCGGGAGGCCAGCGGTTGCCGACGGATTGGTTCTGGTCCGCGCCCGCCTCGAGCAGCAGCCTTGCGCAGGCGAGCAGGCGTTCGCGAAATGAGGGCACCTGCATCAGCCCGGAATGGGCCACGGCCACGAGCGGCGGCAAGGCCAGCGGGCCGCCCGGCCGGTTCACCCAGGCGGGGTCATGCGCGATGGCGCGGCGCAGCGATGCTTCGTTGCCGATCGCGCAGGCAAGGCTCGGGTCGTCGCCGAGCAGGCCCGGGCTTTCCTCGAGCAGGCGCAGGGCCGCCGCGGGCCGGGCGCGATTGTTGCCGCCGGCTATGTCGCCCGCGTAGACGAGGCGCAGCCAGTAGAGGACTGCCTTCGCCGGGTCTTCGGCCTGCGACCGTCGCGCGAGAACGAAGCCCTGCAGGTCGGCCCAGGATGCGAAGCCGTATTCGCGTGCAATGCACGACTGGGCGTCGTGCAGGCGCAGTTCGAGCGCGGCGATCTCGGCATCGGTCTTGCCGGCGGCAGCCGGCAGGGCATCGCGGAATCGCGCGGTGGCGGCGGGGTCGTTGCTTCGGTAGAGAGCAAGCAGTTCCTTGGCTTGCTTCTTCAGATGGCCCTGGTCGGGCCGGGCGGGCATGCGCTTCATGTGAACCTCCGTGCATCAGACGCCGATGACCCGCAAATCCGGCTGCACAAAAGGCGTGTGGATCGTCAAATGAAGGCAAGTGGGTTCAACCCTTCCCGCGGGTCCGGGCGCGGCTTGCAACCGCGGGCCGCATCTTAGCGCGAGGACGCGGCCATCAGGCCTGCGGGCCGGCCGGCTTTTTGCGTTGGGCAATGGCCGCGATCCCGGCATTTCGTTCTTAGAATCGCGGTCGGAGAACGATGGTGTAGCGGAAGCACGCCTCCCGCCACGGGGGCAGCGCTGGTTCAAGTCCAGCTCGTTCTCCCCATACGAACTCGGCGTGGAAATGGCCGGCATGCATGCGGGAGAGTGATTTTTGATCGATGGGCTGCCTGCGGTGAGCTTCACGGACGAAGAGTTGGCGATTGCCTTGCAAGTGTTGCAAGCCATCTCGGACGACCCTTCCCGCATAGACCAGCATCCACGCTTCAAGACGCTGATCGCGAAAATCCAGAAGAAGGCCAAGCGCGACCAGCGCCATGTACGCCAAGCCGTGGCCGCGGCGCAGTTGCAGGAGGCCCGCCTGCAGGCGGGCCTGGTGCGTGCGCAACAGGATGTGCCCGCGTTGCCGGTTTCTTCTGCCCCTTTCAACTCGACTGGCGCGCTGCTAAGGCTCCAGCGCTGCTACGTCTGCAAGCAGCCATACGGAGAACTGCACCATTTCTACCATTTGCTGTGCCCTGCCTGTGCGGAGAAAAACTGGGCCAAACGGGCCCAGCGCGCCGACCTGCACGGGCGTGTTGCGTTGGTGACCGGCGGACGCATAAAGATCGGGTTCCAGACTGCGTTGCGCCTGCTGCGCGATGGCGCCGATGTCGTCGTCACCACCCGTTTCCCGAAGGATGCGCAGCAGCGATTCCTCGCTATGCCCGATGCTGACTCTTGGCGCGACCGCCTGACGCTGGAAGCGCTGGATCTACGCAACATCCCTTCGGTGGAGGCGTTCGCTGACGCTCTTTGCGAGCGGTTGCCGCACCTTGACATCCTGATCAACAACGCGGCCCAGACGATCAAACGCCCACGCGAGTTCTACGCCGCGCTAATGGCCGCCGAGCCCACGCCATGGTTGTTGGAAGCCAGGAACCACTACCTGGGGCAGTTGCCGGGCTACGGCGATTACTTCGTGCGGCAGGAACTGGACAGCTATGGCCAGATCCTCGACAAGCGACCGAACAATTCGTGGTCACAGCGACTGCATGAAGTGTCCACGCTGGAACTGCTGGAGGTGCAGCTCGTAAACGCCGTGGGCCCCTTCGTGCTTACGGGCAGACTCAGGCCAGCATTGTTGCGTTCCCCGCATTCACGCCGTTTTGTGGTGCAGGTCTCCGCAATGGAAGGGCAGTTCAACCGCAGCGAAAAGACGGAGTTCCATCCGCACACCAATATGGCCAAGGCCGCGATGAACATGCTGGTGCGCACCAGCGCCCAAGAGTGGGCCCGTGACGGAATCTACATGAACGCGGTAGACACTGGCTGGGTGACGGACGAGAAGCCTTACCCCCAGGCCATGCGCGCGCGACAGACGCAGAACTTCTATACGCCGCTGGATGCGATCGATGGCATGGCCCGGTTGTTTGACCCTATCGCACGCGGTATCAACGAGCCGGGGACGCCGCTGTTCGGACACTTTCTCAAGGATTTCGAACCCTATGCATGGTGAGTTGCCGACGGACGAGAGCTCGGTGCATTGCCCGGTTCACCGCGTTGCTGTCACGCCGTGCGGCGCGCAAGAGCTTGCGCCCTTGCTGGCCCACCTGCGCGCAGATCTTGCTGTCCAGGGCGACCAACGTTTTCCGCGTGGCACGATGCTGGACGATGGCCGCCTGGACCTGTGCAAGCAAAGTCTGGGTACCGAAAACTGCCTGCAGCTCGTAGCGGCGCTTCAGCACAACACGAGGGTGCGCAGTCTCATGCTGGGCACCGACGCCATTGGCGATGTCGGAGCGAGAGCTGTCGCCAAGTTGGTGGCGGGAAATGCACACCTCCAGGTGCTCTATCTCGGCTGCAACAACATCGGTCCTGGGGGCGCGCGTGAGCTGGCCGCCGTGGTTAAGCATGCGCCGCAGATCACCGGCCTCTGGCTCAAGCGCAACCCCTTGGGGCCTGATGGGGCGGAAAGCATCGCGCGCATGCTGCGCGACAACAAGCACCTGCAGGTGCTCGATCTTGTCAACACTGACCTGCGCGGCGCGGGCGTGCGCGCAGTGACCGATGCGCTGTGTGCCGGCAATAGCGGCCTGCGAAGCCTCTACCTGAGTGGCAACGGCCTGGGGCCTTCGGTCGTTCCAGACCTTGCTCGACTATTGCGCGAAGCGCCGCAGATATCGGCGCTGTACGTGAGCGCGAATCACCTCGGTGATGAGGGTGCGATCGAACTGGCGGAAGCCTTGCGTTACAACGGGACGTTGCAAACACTGGAACTCGCGAGCAACGGTATCGGGAGCAAAGGGGCCAGGGCACTTTTCGAGGCGGCCGGGGATTCAGGCTTGCGCAACCTCAATCTGGGCTACGCGGTGTCGGGCAAAGCACTCGGCGCGCGTACCAACGAAATGGGCGATGAGGGCGCAGCTTGCGCGGCGAAACTGATCGCGACTTCGCCCACGTTGCACGCGTTGGATCTCACGCGCAACGGCATTACGGCGCGCGGCCGCGCGGCATTGATCGAGGCTGCGCTGCACAACCGGTGGCTCGGCCGTCTGAGCGTGGAAGGTAGTCAGCCGAAAGCACTGGTACAGCACCTCGCCCAAAACAGGTCTGCCCACAGCGACGACGCGCCGAAGGATCAAGCCCTGATCAAGAGCGTCTATCGCTAACCGGACGTACCAAGCAGGAAGTCCGAGGCCTCCTTCCTCGGAGAACTGGCAGCGCCGCACCGATCAGCACACTTCTCGTGCCTGCCGGGTCTGGGCTTGCTGTGGGTAGGTCGTTGTCGTGCGCAAGCAGCGCATCGGCGCAGCCAAACCGGTCGCCGCCGTCGACCGGCGGACTTCAGGCTTGTAGTCCGATTAGGCTAGCGTCCGTGTCCTTCGCGACCGCGTGGTTCATCGCCATCGCCGACGTGGCGCCGCCGTTCGGGCGCCAGTTCAGCAAGCCGTGCTTCATCGCTTCGCGGATCGCCTGGGTGCGCGACTTCACGCCCAGCTTGCGGTACAGGCTCTTGAGCTGCGCCTCGATGGTGTTGATGGAGCGGTGCGTGGCCTCGGCGATCTCGCGGTTGCTCCAGCCGCGCGAGATGAGCCACAGCACCTTGAGTTCGCGTGCGGACAGCAGTGCGTTGGCCTCTGCTGGCGCGAAGTGCTGCATGGCCTCGACGTCGGCATCCACCGTGGCGGGTGCTGTAGCCGTCGCCTGTGCGGGAAAGGCGATGGGCCTGAGGATCTCGTGCGCCAGCCGCGCGGCTGCCGATGCATTGCCCTGTTCGATGGAGCGCAGCAGCGACGCGAGCTCAGGCTCGCTGGCCTTTGTGAACAGATGGCACAACGCGCTCGCGACGGCAGCGGCGCTGGTTGCGCGCGCATCGGGTTCGTCGTGTTCCGCCACCAGATGGAGTTCGGGTGGCAGCGGCCTGTGCGCGGCGGGGTTTTCGAAGTAAAGAGAGGTGGGCATCTTGAAGCAAGGGTGCTTCGATGCAGGTGGCAATCGGGGAGCCGGTGCACGCACCGATCAAAGCGAAGCCAATCGTATTAATTGCGACCGCCGCGCGCAGCCTGTTTCGAGGCGCGGATGTGTTCTGCTTCACATCCGCGCGCAATCAGCTTGCTGTCAGCGCGCGGGCCCAGGCTCGGCGCGCAGCTGTTCCCTGAGGATGCGCCGTATCTCCAGGATGGCCAGCGGGTTCTCCTGCACGCTGTGCGCGGACGGAATCACCAGCTCCGACGCCGCGCCGTCCAGGTGCGCGCTGGCATAGGGCACGATGCCGTCGCTCGACAGCGCCTGCGCCACGCCGGGCGTGTCGTTGCCGATGATCGAGTGGAAGCGCACGCGCGGATTCATCGGCAGGCCCGACGACAGCCGCACGAACGGGTCGCGGTCGCTCAGGTTGTCGATGCTGTTCGGAATGCGCAGCGTGCCCTGGTCCTGGCGCGTGGGCGCGATGCGGACCAGCTCGCGCGAGATGTCGCTCAGCTGCCCGAGCATCGCCACCGGCAGCGTGATGAGGTTGGCCACCCAGCGCGAGATGCGGTTGTTGGCGAAGTCGGTGCCGCGGTGCGGCGAGGCGATGAAGATCGCGTCGCTCACCTGCGGCAGCGGCTCGAAGCGCAGGTAGGGCGCGAGCTTTTCCTCCATGCGCCGCTGCTGCGCGCCCTGCATCGGGTAGCTGGCGAGCAATGCGTCCCAGAGCTTGTCTTCCGACGACGAAACCATCAGCCGCGACAGCACGCCGCCCATGCTGTGGCCGATCAGCGTGATGTTGTTCGAGGCGGGGGCCTTGCCCGTGGGATCGAAGTGCGTCAGCGTCTGCGTGACGGCTTCGCGGATGGCGAAGTTGTTGATCGGCAGCGGCGCGTTGGTCGGGTAGTAGACCTGCCAGATCTGGTAGCGGCGGCGCAGCGTCTCGTCGCCCAGCACCTCGTTGGCCACGTTGATCCACGCCTCGGGGCTGCTCGCAAGGCCGTGCAGCATGATGACCGTGCGGCGGTTCGGGTCGTAGGGCTGCATCAGGTAGATGCGCGGCTCGGTGAGCCCGTCGCGCCCGCCGAAGAGGCTGCGCAAGGCCTGCAGCGCGAAGTCGGAGCGCGCGAGCCACAGGCCGTAGCCGGAGGTGAAGTTGGCGGCCAGCGGCACTTCCTGGCCGGCGAGCCGCACGTTGGCCGTGCGGTACGGGTCGTAGGCCGCGATGCGCAGCGTGCGCGTGCCCAGCACCTCGGCGAGGCTGGTGCCGTCGAACAGCAGCAGGGCGGTGACTGCGGGAAAGGGCATCTCGCGATAGGGCGGCCGGGGCGGGTTCCTGCCGGTCGGATTGGCCGTATCGATCCGCGGCGCCTCGTCGTCCGTGCGCTTGTTGTCGGCCGCCACCAGCTCGGCGCCGAAGCCGTCCCGCCGGTAGGTGTTGCGCAGGCCCGAGAAGGTCAGCGAGGCGGCGGGGATCAGCTCGTCGGGCAGGGGCGTGTCGGCCGGCAGGCGCAGGCCCGAGACGTCGGTCTCGATGCGCCAATCGCCGATCTTCGGCACTTCGGGCTGCGCGGCGCTGCGCGAGCCGTTGCGCCGGATGCCGTGGTACAGGCCGGTGATGGCCTGCTGCACCGCGTAGTTGTAGTAGTCGCGCACCTGCGTCTGCCGGTCTTCGAAGGCGCGGTCGCGCGGCTTGCGGGCGGTGAAGAACAGGTAGGCGTAGGCATGGCGCGCCGTCTCGAACCAGGCTTCGATGGCGGTGGCATCCGTGGCGGTGCCGCCTTTCTCCGCCGCCAGCGCCACCTGCAGCCAGACTTCCGACAGCGCGGAGAGCCGCTGCTCGTCGCTCAGGCCCGAGGAGTCGGCCAGCGCGTTGCGGCAGGCCTGGCCGTCCTTGCGGCACAGGTCGGCGTCGGAGCCGATCACGCGCAGCACTTCTTCGGCCGAGGTGCTGAGCCGGCCGGTGGTGAGCACGTCGCCGCGGCGCTGCGCGAGGTATTCGGCCGGCGAGATCGAGCCGACCTTCACACCCGCGCAGCCGGCCAGCAGCGCCGCTGCGCACAGCAGCGAGGAGAGGGAAACGAGAAGACGCGCGCGCATCACTTTGCCGCCGTGGGTGCCTGGGTTGTTGCCTCGACGCCCGGCAGGCCCTGCCGGATCGCCTTCGGGAAGTTCGTGCCGGGTGCCGCCTTGTCGGTGGCGATGGCGCGGTCGGTGATGCGGCCCGCGGCGCGCAGCGCTTCCATGCTGTAGCCGGGCGTGAGGCCGCCCACGTCGAACAGATAGTCGGGCAGGTAGCCCGAGGCGAGCAGCCGCCAGTCCATCGGCAGGCCGGGCACGATGCGCTTGGCCAGCGCGTACACGATGGTGGTGCAGTTGGCGGTGAGCGTGTTGTAGAAGCTCGGCTCGCGCACCAGCGCCGCGCCTTCGCCGAGGTAGGCGAGGAACAGCGAGCGCATCTCGGGCTGCGGCAGGCGCACGCGGTACATGTAGACGTCTTCCCCGCGCACGTTGGTGCGCACGCGCAGGATGTCGTGCTCGTCGGCCGCGATCAGGCTGGTCTCGAACTGCTTGAAGAAGCCGCCCACCGACGAGAAGCTCTCGCCGCGCTCCTTGCGGATCTCGATGGAGAAGGTGACGAACTGGCCGTCGTCGAAGCCGAAGGACACCAGCGTGTGCGCGATGGCGGGGCCGGTCCAGTACGAGAGCGACACGTCGACCCAGCGCAGGCGGTCGAGGTCGTACTGCCGCGTTTCCCAGCGCTGGGTGTAGTCGGTGTCGCTGCGCCATTCGAAGTTGCGCACGTTGTCCAGCGTGACGATGCTGCCGTCGATATGGGCGTGCAGCTGGCGCGACACGTCGTCGGCCCACACGCGGTTCTGCGACGGCAGGACGGTGCTCCACCAGCCGAGCAGCAGCGCGAAGCCGATCACATAAGAGAGCAGGGCGCGCGCGAGCCTCCCGCGCCACAGCAGCGCGAGGGCCGCAAGGCCGAAGGCGGCCCACAGCACGCCCGCGCCGACCTTCACGGCCGCCGGCCCGGGGAACTGGTACCAGAGCGCGAGGCAGGCCCACAGGGAGCTCAGCAGTACCGCCAGCGTCAGCGCGAAGCGGCCCAGGAAACGAAAAATGGCCCGGATCATCGGTGCGGCGCTTCCAGATCTTCTCTTCTAGCCGTACACGCTCAGCGAGGCCAGGATGCGCGTGAAGTACGCATCGGCCAGGCTGGTGGCGGCCTTGGCGTCGCGCGCCTCCAGCGCATCGACGATGGCGGTGAGCTCGCGCAGCGTCTGCTCGCGCACCACGGCGCCGACGGGGCCGTTGAGGTTGGAGCGGCCGTCGTACTGCACGGCGCGGCGGTCTGCCACCACGGCATCGAACACCTGCATCAGGAAGCGGTTGCGCGTGGCGCGGAAGATCGCCTGGTGCACGCCGTAGATGCCTTCCTTGAACTGCAGCCACTGGTCGGCGTCGCGCACCACGGCGAGGTGGTGGCGCATGAGGGCGAAGTCTTCGGCGTCGGCGCGCTGGGCCGACAGCGCCATCATGGCCGGCTCGAACAGCAGCCGGCCTTCGAGGATCTCGGTGTAGGTCGGCACGTCGCGGTGGTGCGCGGCCACGGGCAGGTCGGACTCGCTCAGCAGCTGCATCAGCCCTTCGGCGAGGAAGGTGCCGCTGCCGACCTTGCGCTCCAGCAGGCCCTGCGCGCTCATCATGGCCAGCGCATGGCGCACGGTGCTGCGCGATGTCTTGAACTGCTCCGACAGGTCACGCTCGTTGGGCAGCTTGTCGCCGGGCTTGAGCACGCCGTCGCGTATCGACTGGAGGATGGCCCGGTAGACCTTGGAGGCGGTCGCCTTGTCCTGCGCGGCGATGCGGCCCGAAAGATCCGTGACCTCGATCAGCGGCTGGAGCGGCTGCGGCACGGGCTTTGCATTCATGGTTGGATAGCTCGCCAAAATGGTTGACCAATCTCAATTAACATTCTTAGAATGAATTCATTACGCAGTCACATAAGCCTGTTCTGCGTGGTCGTGGATTGGTTGACCAATCCTTCCGAATCCGTTGATTTTCGTCGAAAGGTTGACCGGGCGCCGCCCCTCGCTGCGCAACGGTGATGTGTTCTCAATGACCCTGGATTCCAACACGGCAGCGGCCGCCACGGGCCCCGGCCCCGAAGAACGGCTTGCCGCGCTCGGCCTGAAGCTCCCGCCGCCGCCGGCGCCCGTCGCCAACTTCGTGCCCTGGCGCCGCAGCGGCCCCTTGCTGTACCTCTCGGGGCAGGGTCCTCTCGAAGCCGATGGCCGCCTGCACGTGGGTCGCGTCGGAGAGGAAGTGAGTGTCGAGGCGGCCTACGAGCACGCCCGCCTGACCGGCCTGAACCTGCTGGCCGTGGCCAAGTCGGCGCTGGGCGACCTGCGGCGCGTGCGCAGCGTGGTGAAGCTGCTGGCCTTCGTGAACGGCGCGCCCGGTTTCGCGCAGCACCCGAAGGTCATCAACGGCTGCTCCGACCTGTTCGTCGAGGTGTTCGGCGACGAAGTGGGGCGCGGCGCGCGCTCGGCCATCGGCGCGGGTTCGCTGCCGGGGCACCAGACCGTCGAGGTCGAGGCCATCCTGGAAGTGGACTGAGCGATGGCCTACCAGTTCCAGTTCGAGGCGCTCGCGCCCTATGCCGGGCAACTGGCCGAAGGCCTGCTGCACACGCTGGGCTATGCCGCATCGAGCATCGTGCTGGGCATGGCGATCGGCGTGGCGGGCTCGCTGGCGCTGGTCTACGGCAACAAGCCCTTGCGCGGCGCGACGCGGGTGTACGTGGAGTTCTTCCGCAACACGCCGGCATTGGTGCAGCTCTTCCTCATCTATTTCGGCCTGCCCAACCTGGGCATCCGGCTGGAGGCGCCCGTGGCCGGCGTGGTCTCGCTCGCGCTGTACTGCGGCGCGTACATGGTCGAGGTGTTCCGCTCGGGGCTGATGTCGGTGCCGCGCGGTCTTTCGGAAGCCGGCGCCGCGCTCGGGCTGCGCCCGCGCCAGGTGCTGGTGCACGTGCTGTTCGTGCCCGCGCTGCGCAACGTGTTTCCGTCGCTGGCCAGCCAGATGGTGCTCACGCTCATCGGCACCAGCCTCATCTCGCAGATCGGCGTGGAAGACATCTTCCATGCCGGCAGCTTCATCGACTCGCGCACCTTCCGCAGCTTCGAGGTGTACGTGGTGATCTGCGCGATGTACTTCGTCACGGTGCAGGCGCTGCGCGTGCTGCTGGGCTTCGTGCAGCGCAGGCTGTTCGGCAAGGAGGGCCGCTGAGATGCGCGGACTTTCCATTGCAGACCTCTGGCTCATCCTCGGCGCCATCCGCTGGACGGCCGCGCTCGCCGTCACGGCCTTTGTCATCGGTGCCGTCATCGGCCTCGGCGTGGCGGTGGCGCGCACCTCGCGGCTGACGTGGCTGCGCGTTCTGGCTCGCATCTATGTCGAGCTGGTGCAGGGCACGCCGCTGCTGGGCGTACTGTTCCTGCTGTATTTCGGCGTGCCGATGCTGCTAGGCATCGAGATCAACGCCTTCACGGCCGCGGCCGCCGCGTTCTCGCTGTCGGCGGGTGCCTTCCTCGGCGACATCTGGCGCGGGGCCATCGAGTCGGTGCCCAAGGGCCAGTGGGAGGCCGCCTCCTGCGTGGGCCTGCGCCGCTGGCACGTCATGCGGCACGTGGTGTGGCCGCAGGCATTTCGCGTGGCACTTGGCCCCACGGTGAGCTACCTGGTGCAGCTCATCAAGAACACCTCGCTCGCGGCGCTTGTCGGGCTGGTCGAACTCACGCGTTCGGGCCAGATCGTGGCGGGATCGACGCTGGCGCACCTGCCTGTCTTCTGCGGCGTGGCCCTGTGCTACTTCGCCATCTGCTATCCGCTGGCTCGCCTGGCACTCAATCTGGAAGGACGCATGAATGCCGCTCGTGCTCATTGATTCGGTCGAAAAGCACTTCGGCGACAACCATGTGCTGCGTGGCGTGTCCACCGAGGTCGCCAAGGGCGACATCGTGGCGCTCGTCGGGCGCAGCGGCTCGGGCAAGAGCACGCTGCTGCGCTGCGTGAACGGGCTGGAGACCATCAGCGCCGGCCGCATCGTGGTCGACGGCGTCGACGTGCAATCGCCCGACACCGATCTGGCCCTGCTGCGCCGCCGCGTGGGCATGGTGTTCCAGAGCTTCAACCTGTTCCCGCACCTGTCGGCCGCGGCCAACGTGACGCTGGCGCCCGTGCTCACGAAGAAGATCGCCAAGGACGAAGCCCGCGAGCTCGCCAGCCGCATGCTGGAGCGCGTGGGCCTCGGCCACAAGCTCGACGCCATGCCCTCGCAGCTCTCGGGCGGCCAGCAGCAGCGCGTGGCCATCGCGCGGGCGCTGGCGATGTCGCCGCAGCTCATGCTGTTCGACGAGGCCACCTCCGCGCTCGACCCCGAACTGGTCGGCGAAGTGCTGCGCGTGATGGAAGACCTCGCCCGCGACGGCATGACCATGATGGTCGTCACGCACGAGATGGCCTTCGCGCGCCGCGTGGCCTCCGAGGTGCTCTTCATGAACCAGGGGCGCATCTGGGAGCGCGGCACGCCCGAGCGCATGTTCGGCAGCCCCCAGACCCCCGAGTTCCAGCAGTTCGTCCAGTCCGTCGTCTGATCCTCACGCCTTCGTTTTTGTCGTTCTTGTCTTCCAAGGAGCTTCCATGTTCAAACTGAAAACCCTGTTCGCCGCCGCGCTGGTCTGCGCAGCACCTCTGCTCGCGCACGCCGACAAGCTCGCCGACATCAAGGCCAAGGGCGCGATCCGCATCGCCACCACCATCGACGCCGCGCCCTGGGGCTTCACCGACTCGGCAGGCAAGCCCACCGGCCTCGACGTGGAGCTGGCCGAGAACGTGGCCAAGGCCATGGGCGTGAAGCTCGAGCTGCAGCAGGTGACCGGCGCCAACCGCATTCCGTACCTGCTGTCGAACAAGGTCGACGTGGTGATCGCCGCGCTGGGCAGCTCGCCCGCGCGCGCCAAGCAGGTCGCCTTCTCGAAGCCGTATGCGGCCGTGTACCTCGGCGTGTACGGTGGCAAGGGCACCCCGAAGTTCGCCAAGGTGGCCGACCTCGCGGGCCAGACCGTGGCGGTGCCCAAGGGCTCCACGCCCGACCTGTCGCTGAGCGAGCTCGCTCCCGGCGCCAAGCTGATTCGCCTGGAAGACACGGCCTCCACCATCTCGGCCTTCCTGTCGGGCCAGGCGCCGCTGTTCGCCGAGAACAACTTCATCGCGCAGAAGGTGGCCGACGAGAACCCGGTCAAGGGCATCGAGATGAAGTCGCTGATCCGCATCAGCCCCGCCTACATGGCCGTGCAGCCCGGCGAGACCGCGCTGCTGGCCGAGATGAACAAGATCATCGACGCCAAGTCCGCCGACGGCAGCCTCGCGGCGCTGCGCCTGAAGTGGTTCAAGGACGAGCAGAAAGAAGTGAAGTGAGCGAACCGCGTCCCTCCACCGTTTTCATGGACATCGACTGGGCGAAACCCGGCAAGCAGGTCGGCCATGCATGGCTGCCGTATTCGGGGCATGACGACGCCTGGGGCGCGGTGGCGCTGCCCCTGGCGGTCATCGGCAACGGCGACGGCCCGACGGTGCTGGTCACCGGGGCTATCCACGGCGACGAGTACGAAGGCCCGATCGTCATCAACGAGCTGATCCGCACGCTCGACGCCTCGCAGGTGAAGGGCTGCCTGATCCTGATGCCCGCGGCCAACGCTCCGGCGATGCGCGCGGCCTCGCGCGTGAGCCCGCTCGACGGCAAGAACCTGGCGCGCGTGTTCCCGGGCAACCCCTTCGGCACGCCGACGGAGCAGATCGCGGCTTTCATCCACGACGTGCTGTTTCCGAAGTGCGATGCCTACGTCGACCTTCACGCGGGCGGCAGCTCGCTCTTCATCGAGGAGAGCGCGCAGGTCGTCGTCACGCCGACGCTGGCGCCCCAAGTGCGCGAGCGCGCGGAAGACATGGCGCGCTGGTTCGGCGCGAAGTTCACCGTCATTACCGACAACATGGGCGACCCGCGCACCAGCTGCGGCGCGGCGGCACATCTCGGGCTGGCGGCGATTGCGGCCGAGATGGGCGAGAACGGCAGCGTTTCGCCCAAGGGCGTGAGGCGCACGCGTGAATGCCTGTCGCGCGTGCTGGCGCGGCTGGGCGTGGTGCCGGGCACGCTGCCCGATGCGCCGCCGGCCAGCCGTCGCGTGCGCATCGTGCCGAACGGCGGCAACCTGCTGTCGTCGGGCGACGGCTACTTCGAGCCGCTGCACGAGCTGGGCGATACGGTGAAGGCCGGCGAACTGGCCGGCTACCTGCATCTTCTGCACGAACCGGCACAGGTGCCGCGCGAGGTGCGCTTCGCCAAGGGCGGAACGGTGTATTCGCAGCGCACCTTCGGCGTAGTGAAGCAGGGCAACAACCTCTGCGTGCTGGTCGAGGACGAGGCATGAGCGGACAAGACGCGATGCAACCCATCGGCCTCGACGACTACCGCGCGGCGCATGAGCGCGTGAAGCCCTACATCCGTCGTACGCCGCTGGTGGAGGCCCACCCGTGGGTGCCCGGCGGCGCGGCGCAGGTGCGCTTCAAGGCCGAGTGCCAGCAGGTCACAGGCTCCTTCAAGGCGCGAGGCGCCTTCAATCGCGTGCTGAACCTGCCAGAGGAAGTGCGACGCCAGGGGCTGGCCACCGCCTCGGGCGGCAATTTCGGCGCGGCGGTGGCCTACGTAGGCAAGACGCTGGGCCTGCCGGCCAACGTGTTCGTGATGAACACCAGCACGCCGATCACCCGCGCCCGCATCGAAAGCCATGGCGCGAAGCTCACGGTGCACGGCGACTTCTGGGACCAGAGCTGGGACGCAGCCGGCGCCAACGTGGCCGAGCACGGCGGCGCGCTGCTGCATCCCTATGCCGACCGCGACGTGGTGATCGGGCAGGGCACGACAGCGCTGGAGATCATCGACGAGTGGCCCGAGGTCGAGACGCTGGTGGTTTCCATCGGCGGCGGCGGACTGCTCGCGGGCATCGCGCAGGCGGCCAAGCTGCTCAAGCCGTCGATCCGCGTGATCGGCGTCGAGGCCACGGGTTGCCCCACGCTGTACACCTGCCGCAAGGAAGGCCGCATCGTGAAGCTGGAGAACGTGAAGACGCGCGTGCCTATCCTGGCCGCGCGGTCGACCGAACCCTTGAACTTCGAGCTGATCGAGAAGTACGTCGACGAGATCGTGCTGGTCGACGAGGAGGTCATCGAGGACTCGGCGCGCTCGGCCTGGCAGCATGCCGGCCTGGCCATCGAGCTCGGCGCGGCCACCGCGCTGGCGGCCGTGAGTCACCGTTGCTTCGAGCGGCGCGACGACGAGAAGATCGCCGTGGTGCTGTGCGGCAGCGGCAGCGACGGGATGCCGAAGGCCTGAAAAGCCCGATCAGGCTTCTTTTCAGAGCATGTAGGTCACGAGCTTGAAGTCCGGATCCTCCGGGAAGGACTTCACCGTGAACCCGAGCCGGCGCACCAGCTTCAGCATGTCGGGGTTGTTGGCCAGCACGAGGCCATCGATCTCGGCAAGGCCCTTGTCCCGCGCCACGTCGATGATGCTTTCCATCAGCCGCGAGCCGATGCCCTTGCCGCTGAACTCGTCGGCCACCACCAGCGAGAACTCGCAGCTGGTCTGGTCGGGGTTGGTGACGTAGCGCGACACGCCCACGATGCGCTCGCTCTCGAGCACGGTGCCTTCGGGCGACACGCTGCGCTCCATCACCACCGCCACCAGCGCCATCTCGCGGTCGTAGTCGATCAGCGTGAAGCGCGAGAGCATCGACGGCGGTAGTTCGTGGAAGCGCGAGACGAAGCGGAACCAGCGGCTCTCGGGCGACAGGCCCTGCACCAGTGCCTGCAGCATCTGCGCGTCGTTGGGATGCACCGGCCGCACGATGTAGGTGCCGCCACCGGGCAGCGGCCATTCGCGCCGGTAGCGCGCGGGGTACGGCATGATGGCCAGGTGCTGGTAGCCGTTGACCGCGTTGCCCACGTGGGCCGCCACCGCCTGCGTGCTGCTGCCCACCACGATGCGCGCATCGACCGAGATGGCGCCGTTCTCGTCCACGATGATGGGGTTGATGTCCATCTCGCGCAGCTCGGGCAGCTCGCACACCATTTCCGACACGCGCAGCAGCAGGTCTTCCAGCGCCTCCATGTCCACGGCGTTCGCGCCGCGCCATTCGCCCAGCGTCTCGGCCACGCGCGAACGCTCGATGAGCCGGTGCGCCAGGAACTGGTTGAGCGGCGGCAGCTCCATGGCGCGGTCGTTCATCAGCTCGATCATGGTGCCGCCCGCGCCGAACACGATGACGGGCCCGAAGGGCTCGTCGGTGACCATGCCCACGTAGATCTCGCGGCCGCGCCGCGCGCGCACCATCTTCTGCACCGTCACGCCGTTGATGCGCGCCTCGGGCGCCAGGCGGGCGACGCGCTCCATCATCTCGACGTAGGTGTCGCGCGCGGCGGTGCCGTTGAGCACGTTGAGCGCCACGCCTTCCACGTCCGACTTGTGCGGGATGTCGGGCGAGTCGATCTTCAGCGCCACCGGAAAGCCCAGTTGCGTCGCGATCATCATCGCCTCGCTGGCGCTGCGAGCGAGCAGCGTGCGCGTGATCGGTATGTGGAAGGACGACAGCAGCGACTTCGATTCCATCTCCGTCAGCACATGGCGCCGCTCGGCCAGCACGCTCTCGATGAGCAGCCGCGCGCCCTCGATGTCGGGCTTGGCCAGCGCCGACAGCGGCGGCGGCGTCTGCTGCAGCAGTTGCTGGTTCTGGTAGAAGGCCGCGATGTTGCCGAAGGCGCCCACCGCGGCCTCGGGCGTGCGAAAGCTCGGAATGGTCGCGTCGGCCAACACCGTGCGCGCCTTGCCTACCGACGAATCGCCCATCCAGCAGGCCAGCAGCGGCTTGTTCATCGGCCTCGGAATGTCCGCAAGCGCCTTGGCCGTGGCTGCGGCATCGGCGCCCGCCTTGGGCGAGAAGATGGCGAGCACGCCGTCGACCTGGCTGTCGGCCGAGGCGGCGTCGATGGCGGCGCGGTAGTGCGCCGGCTGCGCCTCTTCCGACAGGTCGACCAGGTCGGCCAGCGAAGCGAGCGGGGGCAGGGCGGGCTGCAGCACCTTCTGCGCGGGCGCCGAGAGCTTGCCCAGGTGCAGCCCGATCTCGTTGATCCAGTCCGCCGCCAGCACGCCGGGCCCGCCGCCGTTGGTGACCACGGCAAGTCGCTTGCCCACGGGGCGGTAGCGCGAGGCAAGGCACTTGGCGGCGGAGAACAGCTCGACGAAGGAACGCACGCGAACCGCGCCCGCGCGGCGCAGCGCGGCGTCGAACACGTCGTCGCTGCCCACGATGGCCGCGCTGTGCGTCTGAGCCGCCTCGTTGCCCGCCGGCTTGCGCCCGGCCTTGAGCACCACCACCGGCTTGGCATGCGAGGCCGAGCGCAGCGCGCTCATGAAGCGGCGCGCGTCGGCGATGCCCTCGAGGTACACGATGATGCTGTGCGTGGCCTGGTCGTTGGCCAGGAAGTCGAGCACCTGCGGAATGTCGACCGAGGTGTGCGGGCCCAGCGACACCACGCTGGAAAAGCCCACGCCGTTCTGACGCGCCCAGTCGAGCATCGAGGCCGTGAGCGCGCCGGACTGCGCCACCAGCGCGAGCGGCCCGCTCCGGGCCAGCGGGCCGGCCACGCTGGCGTTCAGATGCAGCAGCGGGCGCTGGAAGCCCAGCGAATTCGGCCCCAGCAGGTGAACGCCCTCGCGGCGCGCGATCTTGCGCCACTGCGCCGCCTCGTCGGCCCCGATACCACTTGAAAGAACCACCGCCGCCTTGCAACCGATGCGTCCGGCGATTTCAAGTGCGGCCGCAACGTCGCGCGGCGCCAGCGCGATCAGGGCGAGGTCGGCATGGGTCTGCGCAAGCTCCTCGAGCGTGCCCTTGGTGCGCACGTCCAGGAAGCGCAGGGTGCCGTCGAAGCGGTCGGCGCGGAAGGCCTCGCGCAGCGTGCGGCCGGCCGGCGTCTGGCCGCCCGGGTCGTCGGCATTGCCGACGAATGCCACGATGGAGGCGGGCGCGAAGAGCGGGGTCAGGAAATGCTTGTCCATGACCCCCGAGTCTGCACCGTTCCGCGCCTTTCGGCGACGGCAAGACGCAGTGTCGAGGGAGTGTTGACCTAAGTCATGACGTGGTCAGCGCGCATGGCTATATTCAAGCTTCCATGCAAAAACGTATCGGCGTGATATTCGTCTCGCGACGAAATTCATTGCGCAGCATCCTGGCCGAAGCGTGCCTCGCGCACCTGGACCCGAAGCGGTTCTCGGCGTCTTCCTGCGGCCAGCCCGGACAGGTCGCCCGCGAATTCCATCCCGCCGCCGTCGCCGCGCTGAAGAGCGCGAGCATTCCCGTTCCCAACCGCTTGCCGCGCAACTGGGACGAGCTGGCGCGGTCGAATGCCCCGGTAGCCGATTTCGTCATCACGTTGGATGCCGCCACCGAACTGCGCCAGCCGCGCTGGCCCGGCCAGCCTGATGCGGCGCTGTGGGAATACCCCGACGTGGCCGGCGGCGCCGATCCCGACAAGGTCGCGCACGACGCGGTTCAGACGCTGTTCTCGCTGCGCCGCAGGCTCGAGTTGCTGGTGAGCCTGCCGATGCAGGGCGCGGACCGGTCGGCCGTGCGGTCCGATGTGCGCGACCTGGGGTATCTGCGCTAGCGACTGGCGACGGCTTTTCCCAAGAGAGCGCGGCGGGATCGACAGGCGCCGAGCGTCTCGTCCATTCGCTGCCTTTTGGTATCGCCGATGCGCGCTTCGAGCGTCCGCTCGGGATTCTTTCGAACGACGGCATATCGCGGATTTCCCGCAAGGGCTGACACGCGCGCGTTCGCGGCATCAAGCCAGGCCGAACATCATCTGAACCACTGCGCGCAGCAGCACAGGAACTTTTGAGTTCACCCGTTCCGGGGATGTGCAGTTCGGACGAGTCGCAGAAAACTACGAACTCTCAGCCAATCGAAGAATTCGATGCGCGCCGCGAATCGGGGCGTCAGAAGAATCGGACTCGGGACTTCTTCGGTCTTTGATACCCACAAGTCGCATCGATACCCGACGACATCGGTGGGCGCTCCAAAGAGGGGAATGAAGCAGCAACCCAGGTGAAGGCTGGAGATTTCTCACTTCCTCGAACTGGAAACACATGCCTCGTACTGTCGTCATCGGTTGTGGAATTTCCGCTGCCGCGTACCTGATGTCGGCCAGCCGCACTCTGGGCACCGTGATCGGTGTCGGCGGGCCGGATCTATGGAAACAGATCGCCCCTACGCACAAGATGGGGCAGCCTGCTCCGCTGCTGACGGGCAACCTGCTGAGCGGGCCGCGGGGCTTCAATGCGCCACCGCAGCCGGGCGCGACGCCCTTCATGCTGGCGGGCAATTTTGCAGACTTGGTGGAATATCACTTCAGAAGCAACACCCACTTCCAGTTTCCGGGCTCGCTGGTGGACAGCATCAGGCGCCTGCCGAACGGGCAGTATGAGGTTTGCGGGAGGGTGTGGAGCGCGAAGCTGCCCATTTTCTGCGACAACGTGATCATTGCTGTCGGACCCGGCCCCGCGCGTCCGCTGATGGTCGGTGAAAACGGTGACATCGGCGTGGACGTGCGGAATCTCGACGGGTATGTGGTCGGCGGCACGGAATTCATGTCGCCCCACTGGAAGATGCCGCGGGACGAGGACACGCGCGGCAAGACAATCGCCGTGTATGGCGGCTCCGCTACCGCGGCATGGGTCGTCGAGCTGGCGAAGATGCGCGGGATGAATGTGGTGCGCTGGTTCACTCGCCCCGGCAACGGCGGGGACGCCTGGAACGTCGACGTCCGCTTCGAGGCGGCTTTCCCGGCGGGTTCGAGGAACACCGAGGTCAGGGAGAGCACCCGCGACCAGCGCGCGGTACTGAAGCTGACGAACATCAAGATCATTCGGCCGCATGTCGGCTCGCCGTTCCTGGGGCTCGAGTTCGTCGATCAGATGGAGCAGGTCATCAGGCTCCCGGTGGATCTGCTGGTCTACGCGCTCGGGGCCGCACACACCAGGGACACCGGCATTCGTGCAATGCTGGACCGCGATACGCAGGCGCAGCTGGTGGCCTACTACGACCGCAACCTCGCCATCAGCTCCCGGCCTTCATTGCTGGCTGTGGGCACCGGCGATGGTTCATTGATGATCGTTGGTTCGGCCATGTGCAGCACGGCCGGTTTCGGCACCGACATGAAGCTCCAGGGCGATCCCGAAAGGACGCTCGCCACGCTGGCCCGCTACACGGACATCAGCAATACGCTGCCGCCGGCCGCACGGCCGCCCGAAGGCATCGGCATGATCATGGCCGGCATCGAAGCCTTGAACGACTTCATGCCCGTGCGATCCACTGGAGGCGCTATCGCCGTCTACAGAAGGCCGCACGGGCAGGGCCTGGCTTTTCATGACCTCGCGTTCGTATGGACCATCAACTTCAACACCAGCAACCGGACCCAGCTCGCGGCATTTCTCGCCAGCGTTACCGACTTGCCGCAGTTCGCGGCCAACGTCGCCGTGGCGCTGATCGTCAAGCTGCGCACCCGCGCCGGCAACGTGCTGGGCCTGAGCAGGGCCCAGGTACAGCTGATTGTCTGGACGTCCCTGTGCTACGCGCATGCGTTGGCAGCGCTGAACCATGACCTGGAAGCCAAGCGCCTGTGGTCGGACAAGAACCACGGTGCCGACCGGTTCGTCGACATGTGCGTGGACTACATGACCACCGAAGGCACGCACGTCGCCTACTGGGCACGCCACAGCATCAATTGCTGAGGCGCCGGCTGCAAGCGTGCCTACTCCAGCGTGAACCCGATCTTCAACGTCACCTGCCAGTGCGCCACCTTGCCGTCGACCACGTGTCCGCGCGTCTCGGTGATGTTGAACCACTGGATGTTGCGCACCGTCTCGTGCGCCTTGGCGATGGCGGTCTGCACCGCGTCCTCGATGCCGGTCGGCGAAGAGCCCGTGAGTTCTAGTGTCTTGTAGACGTGGCTGGACATGGTGTCTGTCTCCTTCAGGGTTGATGAACTGAGTCGATGGATGGCAGGAGTCCCGGAAAAACATCGTAGTCCCGTTACGGCCTGCGATGTCAGTGGACGTACCCGCCCTTGACGAAGCGCACCGGCTCGGCGTCCATGCGGGCGATGAGGGCGCCGAGGCCGTCCGCCGCCAGCGGACGGACGCCGGACGATGGGGGCTGTTCGGTGCGGCACAGCAGGTCGTCGTCGCTCCACGCGCCCTTGCCGGGCTCTCCGCGTGCGCGCAGCCAGCCGTCGCGGTCCACGATGAACTGGGTGCCCGCGAGCTGCGTGGTCGCGGCGACGAGCGAGAAGGCGGCCCATGCGGCGGGCGAGGTCGAGACGCAGTCGCCGGCGTGCCGCGCGGCTGCTCCGGCGTCGGGTGCGAGGAATACGGTGACGAGGCGCGGATCGTCGAGCGGCGACGCACCGTCACCCGCCGCCACGACCCGCACGCGCTGCCCGCGCCAGCTGGCCAGCCTGCGCGGCGGCTTGTTGCCGCATTGCACGGTCACGTCGGGTGGCGCGATCGGCTGTGCCCACAGTCCGGCCGCGCGCAGGCTCTCGCCCGCGCCCTGGGCCTTCATGAAATCGATCAGCGCCCAGGCGTCCGCGTCGCTCAGCTTGGTGCCGAAGCCGGGCATCGTCGTGTTGCCGCGCTGGTCGCGCATGCCGTCCAGCACATGCCAGAGCAGGTCGCCATCGGCGCGGCGCCACAGCAGCGGGCCGGAGAGGTTGGGCGGCCACACCGGCTGCGACGAAGCCAGCGGTCCTTGGCCGCGCCCGTCGGTGCCGTGGCAGGCCACGCACTGCGTCGCGAAGAGCACGCGCCCGCGCTCGATGCTGTCGGCCGTGAAGCCCGTGCGCGATGCCTGGAAGCTCGTCGGATACGCCGGCACCAGCACCACGTTGGCTTCGGGCCAGGGCGTCGCCACCACGAGCAGCGCGGCCAGCACCACCAGCCACGCGCGACGGCGGCGCCAGAGCAGGGCGAGCAGCAGCACCAGCAGCACCGCCGCCAGCAGGACCACCGTGAGCCCGAGCCTTCGCGCCTGCCCGAGATCGATCAGCAGGTTCTCTCCAGACAGCCGCAGCGGCCAGGGCCACGCCGGCTGGCCGTGCGCGTGCCCGGCCAGCCCCAGCGCGTCGAGCAGGCGCAGCAGCTGCAGTTGAGCGCCTTGCAGCAGGCCGATCAGCAGGTTGAGCCAACCGGCCTCGGGCAGATCGCTCATCTACCTCCTCACCACGTGGCGTCGAGGCCCAGGTGCTTGAGCGCCTCGTGCCGCAGCTCGGCCAGCTTCGGATCGCCGCGATGACGCGGATAGGGCAGGTCGACCACCAGCTCCGCCGCGATGCGCGCCGGGCGATCGCTCAGCACGATCACGCGGTTGGCCAGGAAGAGCGCCTCTTCCACGTCGTGCGTCACCAGCAGCGCCGAGAAGCCGGCGCGCTGCCACAGGTTGACCAGCTCGCTCTGCATCGCGATGCGCGTGAGCGAATCGAGTTTGCCCAGCGGCTCGTCGAGCACCAGCAGCTGCGGGTCGTTGACCAGCGCGCGCGCCAGTGCCACGCGCTGCGCCATGCCGCCGGAAAGATGATGCGGAAAGGCCTTCGCGAACTCGGTGAGGCCAACGAGCCTGAGCGCCTCGTCCACGCGCGCGCGCTGTTCCTTCAGCACGCCGCGCGCCTGCAGGCCCAGCGCCACGTTGTCCCACACGCTGCGCCACGGGTAGAGCGTCGGGTCCTGGAACACGACGATGCGCGACGGGTCGGGGCGGGTGATGGCTTCGCCGTTCTGCGTGATGGCGCCGGTGGTCGCGGGCTCGAGGCCGGCCACCAGCCGCAGCAGGGTCGACTTGCCGCAGCCGCTGGGCCCCAGCAGCGCGACGAATTCGCCGGGGCGCACCTGCAGGTCGACGCCGTCGAGCACCTGCAGCACGCCGCCGGACACCTCGAACCAGTGGCTGACGCCGCGGATGTCGATGTGGGCGCCGCCGGCTTTGGCAGTGGGTGGGGGCGCGGGAGGAAGCTCGGTATTCGTCACCATTTCACGGTTCCTTTCTGCCACGACAGCACGCGGTCGCGCACCTTGAAAAGCAGTGTGATGAGGCCCGAGCACAGCGCCGCCATCACGAGCAGCGCCGCGTACATGTTGGCGTAGGCAGCCCAGCCCTGGGCCCATTGCAGATACCAGCCCAGCCCGGCCTTCACGCCCATCATCTCGGCGGTGATGAGCACCGAGAACGAGGCGCCCAGGCCCATGAACAGGCCGACGAAGACCTGCGGCAGCGCCGCCGGAATCGCCACCCGCAGCACCAGGAAGCGCTCCGACGCACCCAGCGTGCGCGCCACGTCGTAGTAGCTCTTGTGCACCGAAGCCACGCCCGACCAGGTGAGCACCGCCACCGGGAAGAAGGTGGCCAGGCCCACGAGGAACACGGCGGCCGAATAGCTCGAAGGCGCGAAGAAGAAGGCCAGCGGCAGCAGCGCCGACGCGGGCACCGGCCCCAGGAAGCGCAGCAGCGGATGCACCCAGTACCCCGCGATGCGCGACCAGCCGATGGCAACGCCTGTTAGGAAGCCGACCAGCGCGCCCAGCACGAAGCCGTTGGCCAGCAGGCGCAACGAATGCGCGGTCGAGAGGCCCAGGCGCTGCCAGTCTTCGTGCACCACGTCGATCAGGCTCTGCGGCGGCGCGAAGAAGGGCGAGGGCAGCACGCCGAGCTTGGCGGTGGCGATCTCCCACAGCGCAAGGCCCACGGCCAGCGCCACCAGCCATTGCCCGGCCGGGCGCAGGGTACGTGCCAGCCTGCCGGCACGGCTGCCCAGCAGCGCGACGGCGAAGAGCAGGGCGGCGACCACCAGCGTGGCAATGCCGAACTCGCGGGTGAAGGCCCAGTCGCTGAAGCCGACTTCCTTGTTCGGCCACAGCAACGTGAGCAGGCCCAGCGCGAGCCATGCGGCCGAGGCAAGCAGGCCCGTGGGCCAGATGCCCGTGGGAGAGGCGGGCCGCAGCGTCGTCGCCTGCGGTGCGGGCGGCGCCTTGGGTGCCCGGGGCGCGGCGGAGGCCGGCGCGTGCGCGCTGCCCTGCAATCCGAGCGGCGCGTCGAGGATCTGTTCAGCCGTGCTCATGCCAGGACGTCCAGCGACACGTGGTTGGCGAAGCGGACCACGTCGGTGCTCTTCTTCAGGATGCCCGCGTTGCGGAAGTCGGTGGCGAAGGCCTCGACCTCGTTGCGCAGCGCCTTGCCGGCCGGGTGGTGCTTGTAGGTGAGCTCGGCCAGCAGCCTCTGCAGGTCTTCGAGCGGCACCTTGGGCGCGTACTTCGAATAGATCTTGCCGGCCTCGTTGGGGTTCTCGGCCACGTAGTCGGAGGCCTGCGCCAGCGCGCGCACCACGGCGGCGGCGCGCGGCTTGTCGTTGCGCGCCAGCTCGCCGCGCGCGCCGACGATGCAGCACAGGCGCTCGGCGTACTCGCCCTTGGCGCTGTTGGCGATCTCGGTGAAGACGCCGGGGTTGCGCTTCTCGATGAGGAACACGTTCGGATCGCCGTCGGCGATCACCTGGATCTCGCCCTTCTTCACCGCCACGTCGAGCAGGTCGGCTGGGTAGACGCGCCAGTCGACGTCCTTCTCGATGTCGATGCCCTTCTTGGCGAGGTGGATGGCGTAGAACTGCCGGGCCGGGCTGTTCTGGTCCGAAACGCCGATGGTCTTGCCCTTGAGGCTGGCCAGGTCGGTCGTCACGCCCGCGGCCTTGGCGCCCACCAGCCGCAGGCAGCCGCCGTGCACGCTGCCCACCACCTTGACGTCGAAGCCAGCTTCGAGCGGCTTCACCCAGCGGTGGATCAGGCCCACGCCCAGGTCGGCCTTGCCGGTGGCCAGCGCCTCCAGCATCTGGTCGGACGAGCCGGCCCAGTTGAGCAGTTCGACGTCGAGCCCGTTCTTCTCGAAGAAGCCGCGCTCCAGCGCCACCGGCACCGGCGCGAGGCAGAAGCCCGCCTGGCTCCACGCGAAGGTCAGCTTGCGTGGCTGGGACCACGCCGAGGCCCCCAGCAGGCCCGCGGAGCCGACCAGGGCGGCTGCCGCTCCGGCCTGCAGCACGCTGCGGCGCGAGGGCGGTAAGAGATCGAGGGGAACGGTCATCGCAGGCTTCTCCACCGGAAATTTGGAAGCTGCGAGTGTTGGCTCGCGACGCGCGCGCGGCCAACGAATGAATGCGGCTATGGATATGCGCGCAGCTACTTTCCCCTTGCTCCTTTTGCTCCCGTTGCGCCCTTGGCTACCTTGGGGCCGAAGCTCTCGACGAGGAACTCCACGACGGCCTGCACCCGCGCCGTGCGGCCCTTGCGGCTGGGCACCAGCAGCGTGACCGGGGCGCTGTCGAACTGCCAGTCGGCCAGCACGCGCACCAGCGTGCCGCGCGCCACCGCGTCGGCAGCGTCCCATTCGGAGCGCAGCACGAGGCCCAGGCCCTGTTCGGCCCACTGGCGGGCCACGCCGCCGTCGTTGGTGACGTAGGCGGGAGAGATGCGCAGGGTCTCCCGCCTGGCCTTGGCGGTAGCCGCGCGGCCGGCCGGGCGCAGGTGCCACAGCGTCACGTCCTCGTCGTTCTCGCGGATGCAGATGCAGTCGTGCTGCATCACGTCGCGCGGCACGCGGGGGGCGCCGCGCTGGCGCAGGTAGTCCGGGCTGGCGCACAGCCAGCGCTCGTTGGCGCTCAGCGTGCGCGCCACCCAGGAGGAGTCGCGCACCGTGCCGATGTGGATCACCGCGTCGGCGTCGTGCCGGTCGGGCCACGGGGTCTCGCGCAGGTCGAGCTGCACGCCCAGCCCCGGATGCAGCCGGGCGAAGCGCGCCAGCATCGGCGCGATGTACTGCCGGCCGAAGCCGAAGGGCGCGGCGATGCGTAGCGTGCCGGTGAGGCGCCGGTCGTCGCGCTGCATCGATTCGCGCAACCCCTCGATCTGGCTCAGCAGCGCGGCCGCCTCGCGCGCGAAGCGCTCGCCCTCGGGCGTGAGGCTCAGCTTGCGCGCGGTGCGGGTGGCGAGCGACAGGCCCAGCGCGGCTTCGAGCTTGCGCAGCCGCATGGAAAGCGCGGGCGGCGTCACGTCGAGCGCCCGCGCCGCCGCGCTCAGCGAGGGCTCGCGCAGCAGGGCGGCCGCGAACTGCATGTCTTCGATCTGGATCGTCGTCATTAACTTGTGCTTAACGATTGATGACGCCGCATTGAAGCACAAGCATGGCTTCGGAACGTACAGTCGCTGTCCATGCAATCCCCGAACGCCTCCTATCCGCGCGCCGTGCTGTTCGATCTGCTCACGGCGCTGCTCGACTCCTGGACCGTCTGGAATTCCGCCGCCGGCTCCGAGCAGAAAGGCCGCGCCTGGCGCGCCGAGTACCTGCGCCTCACCTACGGCTGCGGCGCCTACGAGCCCTACGAACAGCTGGTGAAAGACGCCGCGCGCAACACCGGCATGGACGACTCCGCCCCAGATTCGCTCGAGGCGCAGTGGGACACGCTGCCCGTGTGGAGCGGCGCCCGCGAACTGCTGCTCGCGCTGAAGCCGCACTGCGGGCTGGCCGTGGTCACCAACTGCTCCAGCCGCCTCGGCCATCGCGCGGCGGCGAGGCTGGGCATCGACTGGGACGTGGTCGTCACCTCGGAGGAGGCCGGCTTCTACAAGCCCGACCCGCGCCCCTACCGCATGGCGCTCGACCGGCTGGGCGTGAAGGCGGAAGACGCGGCCTTCGTCGCCGGCTCGGGCTACGACATGTTCGGCACCTCGGCGGTCGGGCTGCGCACGTTCTGGCACAACCGCGTCGGCCTCGGGCTGCCGCAGGGCGCGCCGTTGCCCGAGCTGCAGGCGGCGACGCTCGAGCCCGCGCTGCCATGGCTGCAATCCTTCTCCAAATGAAAGCCCGCTCATGACCCACACCCTTGACACCATCGACACGCCCGCGGCCCTGATCGAACGCACGCGCATGCAGCGCAACATCGAGCGCATGCAGCGGCACATGAACGAGCTCGGCGTGCGCTTTCGCCCGCACGTGAAGACCAGCAAGTGCATCGAAGTCGCGAAGGCGCAGCGCGAGGCGGGCGCCCAGGGCATCACCGTCTCCACGCTGAGGGAAGCCGAGCAGTTCTTCGCCGAAGGTTTCACCGACATCCTCTACGCCGTCGGCATGGCGCCGCACCGGCTGCCGCACGCATTGGAGCTGCGCCGGCGTGGCTGCGAGCTGGGCATCCTCACCGACAGCGTCGAATCGGCGCGCGCGATTGCCGCGTTCGGCCGCGCGAACGGAGAAGCGTTCGACGTGCTGATCGAGGTCGACACCGACGGCCACCGCAGCGGCATCCGGCCCGAGGAAGACAGCCTGCTCGAAGTGGCCCGCGTGCTGCACGAAGGCGGCATGCGCCTGGGCGGCGTGATGACGCATGCCGGCTCCAGCTACGAGCTCGACACCCCCGAAGCCCTGCGCGCCATGGCCGAGCAGGAGCGCTCGGGCTGCGTGCACGCCGCGCAGCGGCTGCGCGAGGCTGGCCTGCCGTGCCCCGTGGTCAGCGTGGGCTCCACGCCCACGGCGCTGATGGCCGGGGCGCTGGAGGGCGTCACCGAAGTGCGCGCCGGCGTGTACGTGTTCTTCGACCTCGTGATGCGCAACATCGGCGTGTGCACGGAGGACGACATCGCCCTGAGCGTCCTCACCACGGTGATCGGCCACCAGGCGGAAAAGGGCTGGGCCATCGTCGATGCGGGCTGGATGGCGATGAGCCGCGACCGCGGCACGCAGAAGCAGAAGCGCGACTTCGGCTACGGGCAGGTCTGCGATCTCGACGGCCGGGTACTCGGCGGCTACGTGCTCGGCGGTGCGAACCAGGAGCACGGCATCCTCTCGCGCGAAGGCGAGCCTGATGCGGGCATCGTGGCGCGCTTTCCCATCGGGACGCGGCTGCGCATCCTGCCGAACCACGCCTGTGCGACGGGCGCGCAGTTTCCCGAATACCAGGCGTTGTCGGAAGAGGGCGAGCTGAAGACCTGGAGCCGTTTCCACGGCTGGTGAAGTGCCATCGCGCAGGCCTTCCACGGTCAGGTTCGGTTCAGAACTCCGGCCTAAATTTACTCTCTAAGTATTACTTCTGTTCGTGGGCTTGGCCCCGACCTCGCGCCGGTGCCAGTCCGAAAGCGATCTGGAGGGTGCCATGCGAGCAACCAGCTTGAGTTCCGTCGGATCTTCGAAAACGACGTATCGGGTTTGGACTGACGATCCCGGCGGCTTCTCGACCCTCCGGATCACGCCGATGCACCACAACTTCCACGAGCATCCGCTGTTCCAGGTGCCCGAACTCGTGAAGCTCGGGCTGGAGCTTTCCAAGCTCGACCAGTGCAGGTTCATGGACCCGAAGAGGACGATCTCGTCTTCGCTTGCGCACGACGGACGGCCTCCCGGCGGGGGCAGCATCGAGGAGTTCTTCGAGCGCATGGAGGAGCCGGGTTCCTCGGTCGCCTTCTACAACATCGAAGTCATCCCGCGCTACGGGGCCTTGCTGATGTCGGTGGTCGACTCGATGCGCTCCCTGGTCGAACGCGAGCAGCCCGACATTTTTTTGGTGAACGGATTCGTCTTCTTCTCGGCCCCGCCTTCCGTCACGCCCTTCCACATCGATCGCGAGAACAACTTCTGGCTGCAGCTGCACGGGCGCAAGACGCTCAACGTCTGGGACCACCGCGACCGCAGCATCGTGTCGGCCGATGCCGTGGAAGATTTCATCGTCACGCAGTCGCTCAAGAAGGTGCGCTTCGACGAAGCGTTCCTGTCGCGCGGGCTGGAGTTCAACGCGCAGCCGGGAGATGCCATCTACTTCCCGAGCACCTCGCCGCACATGACGAGATCCAGGGTCGACGCGGCCGCCACGCCGGAGAGCCGCCTGTCGATCTCGATCGGCGTGACCTTCTACACCGCCGCCACGCGCGAGGTGGCCCGCATCCATCAGGTGAACCGGGTGATGCGAAAGTGTGGCCTCTCACCCAGGTACCCGAGGGAGTCGCGCACCGCCGATGCGGTCAAGTCGGCCGTGGGTGGCCTGGTTGGCGCGGGGCGTGCCCGGTTGGGTGCCGCGCGCGCCAAGTTCAGAAGCATGACCTCGTCGCAGCGCTTCAAGCACACGCCGCCGCCGGGGTCCTACTGAAGAAATGTCGGAGTCCCCGGGCCTTGCCGGGTGCGCCTCGGAACACCGGCGCTTCGACTCACCGGCCCGCAAGTGCCGAATGCTGCATTTGTTCGCACGAATCGAGACTTCCTCGTGCATCGCACCCCGCACCGCGCCGCTCCTCTCTACAGTGGATGCCCCTGTCACTCAACGCCCCACCTAGTGGGCAAGGACGGCAACACCAGCAAGCAGCAACCAGAAGCGAACAGACCGCACGCCTCGCGGCGAGCCATCGACGCAAATACATCGATGCGAACGTGAGGCACAAAAGGCGACGGCCGGGGCGCGCAAACACCCCAGCCGTCTAACCAAGTGAAGTGCTCTACCTCGGAAAGGACGCACAACAAAATGGCTGATCGAATTATGGCCCGGCCCAAAACGCCGGCATCACCCGAAGCCGCGGCTGCCACGGCACCCGCAGCCCAGGACCTGCTCGAAAACAAGCTGGAGCAACTGAAGTCGCTGCTATGGGCATGCCACGGCGACGGCGCCCGATGGAGCGAGGACGAGGGTCTGCAGAACCTCGACAACGTTTTCTGGCTCGCGTGGGAAATGGCGCGGGATGCGACTGCGTTGCTTCAGGAATGCGCGGGGGCGCTGGGCAAGCAGTGGGTGGCGCCGGATCGGTAGGCGGCGAGGGGAGGGCTGGTGCATCGCGTTGCGGTGTGCCGGCTCCTTTGAAAAGTGTTGAGCAGCATCCCTCGGCTTCATGCGAATGGGTACTATCGGCCAAGACCAGCCACTCGAGCCCACCGACCATTTCGCCGAGAAGCTGCCGTTCGGCACAGGCCGCTGGGCGATACTGCCGGCCAACTTCGACACTTCGACCGACGAAATAGATGAAGCTACGTGCAACCGTGAGCGCCTCGGCGAACAGCGATGCCTACGACGGAATGACATACATCTACTGCCACGACCCAAGGCAGAACTATTGCTTCTCGCTCACCCGTGCAGTCGGGTCCGACGACATTGAGGTCATGGTCTTCGACCAAGTAGTACATCGCGTCGACCAGTTGGAGGTTGCACTTCAGGCATCCGGCTTCAGGGCAACACTGAGCATGGACGCGGCTTCGCTGCTAGACGGTCACTCCGAATATGACATCGAGTTTCTGCCGGGAGCATGGAATCGACAAACCGTTGAAGAAGCACTGGCCGCAATCTTTCGCGGGAAAGAGGGCCTGAGTGCGCGCGCCTGACTGCGACAGGTTTCCATCGGCCAGAACCGGCCGTTCGCCCGGCCGGCACAATGCGGCCAATACCAGTCGTTCGACCCGAGACCCACTATGACCAATGAGCACCTCGACTGGCCAGTTCGCTCGCCCACTTGCGCCGCACGCAGAGAGCTCGCGGCGCGGTTCGCTCTGCCATTCGCCGAAGATATGCAGGATTGGGAGTGGGAGGTTGCTGACGCGGCTCGCTTTGACGAACTTATCAGCGTCTATTGCTCGGCAAACCTCAATGACGATGAGCGCTTCTCTCTCATGGAGATGCTGATTCAATGCGCTGAAGACATGGAGCTTCAATCCAATTACACCGCCGCGTGGTCGACGATAGAGCCGCTCTTGCTGTCAAGGCCAGACCTTCACCGGTCTACGGTCGCGTACTGGGCTTGCCTTCGTGGAACTGAACCGGAGGCGCAATTCCGAGTGTCTAAGAACATGCACAAGGTGTGGTCCGTCATATCCACATGAGAACCCTGGACGCGTTGGGCCTCGCGCCGCTCGGAGTGTGGCAGTAAGCGACCAAGAGCCGACGTTGATTCCAGCGGTTGGAGGAGCATACAAGCATGAATGAATCGAACTTCGCGACCGCAGCTTTGTATTTCCGGTTCGGCATGGAAGCTGGCATTTTGACGGACGCTCAAGCGCGTGATTGGGCGCTAAAGATTGTTGATGCATTCGACACCCCACCCGTGGAAATAGTCGAAGTCCTGACCAGCAGAAGCACCTCTCATTTGCATCAGTGTTTGAAGGAGATTCCCGGCGAAGGAAACCTGGAGCTTGCCGGGCGGTAGCTCCTATGGGACCTGAGTTGCGAGTTGGCCGGAAGCACTGTGCCCGAAGCTCAAGGTACCGCCGCGCGGCGGGCCTTCCAAGTCGCCCAGTCCACAGCACTAGACGAAGATCTTCAGTTCACCTTCAATCGATTAGAAGACACCATCAATTTGTTCGAGATGGGTTACGGCGGTAGTCCCGATGAGGGGTGGCGCGAGCTCAGTGATGTGCTTCAACACTTTGCGGTGCGACCCGAACTTTTTCCCAACACAAGTGGAATGTCTGCTTAGGAGCGAATTGAACTTCGGCTTCGGGCCCTTTGCGGTAGTTGGCATAGGCCGAAGCGTGGCGAAAAACCGGACATTCAGGCGCACAAAAGGCACCTCCTGCACACACACTAGCCAATCTCGATGATGAGTCCTGACCGCCGCGTGTGTGCGCTCGCCAGCGCATTCTTCGCTGCAGCGAGAGCTCGCGAATCAACGTCTTTCGGTGATGGCGCGACTGTGAGAGCTTCATTTCGAAGGCTTACCTCGTCCGAAGACCAATACGAGAGGTGATACACCCCATCCTCCGACGCGTAAGGGAAAACACTCGAACCGCGGGCAACGGAGCGACCCGAGAACATGAAGTTCCAAAGTACAAAGGCGACACCACGAGCCGTGGAATCGTTGTCAGAGCCAAACATGCCTCGGTAGTGGGAGGCGCGTAGCAGCGACTGATCCGCCGCTTGCTTAAGGTCCCTGCGCTTCATGTCGCAGAACATGCCGAAATACGCGTCCATCAACCGGTCAACCGAAGCAGCCTCGGATGCCGACAACGCGTGCAACGCAGCGCGACCGTTGGCTCGAACGATCTGCAAAAGCGGGTAGACGGATGTGTCTATATCGTCTGGAAATTCCGCGATAGTCTCAAGGAGCCAAGAATCGAATTCTTCGAGAGGCCCAGAGAGAAACTCTTCTGCCAAGCCCGCCGGATGGCAGTGCCAAAACTGTGCATAGATTCCCATGGTTGACTAGGCTACCTGAAAGCTGTCAGCGGTAATCGGCTGCTTGTGGCCGATAGCCGTCACAACGACTTTGACATCTCAACCCGCGTCTTCACCGCTTCGACACCGGGCTCCGAATCGCCAAGAACGCTACCGGGCATCGACGCTGCCGGCGGCGTCAGCTGTTCAATGACTCGAATGCGACGAACAACGAGCTCATCAATCTCCAGCCGGCGAATCCGAGCCCGGCCCACAAAAAGTCGACCGATAGACAGGGCCCCGATGGCCAGGGCACCGAGGGCTGCGGCGCCGATCACGATGGAGCCCATTGCGGCTGTACCGATGGCGTGTGCGCCGGTTGCGGTGGCTGGCGACGCGCGGACGGACTTTGACGGTCTCATGTTCATCGAATCTCCTTGTGGAACGGCGGGCGTTTTGAGGGGGCGGCGCCAATGTACGTCAAGGCTCGTGGATGGCGCCGGATCGATAGGCCGGGAGTGGCGGGCTGGTGCATCGCGGCGCGGTGTGCCAGCGGCTTTGGGACGGACGCCAGGGTTCCATTTGCCGCGCGTTCAAGACTGCCTACTCATGCTTCGCGATGAATGCCTCGACTGTGGCGTGCAGCAGCTCCGGCTTCTCCAGGAAGATGAAGTGACCACCCTCCAGGATGGCCAGCTCGGCGCCGGGAATCCGCGTGGCCAGTTCTGCGGAGAAGTACGGCGGCGCGCAGGAGTCGCAATCTCCCACCAGCACCAGCGTCGGTGTGGAGATCGACGGCAGTTCATCGAATGCGTCGTGCCCCACGATCATGTCGATCCTGGCAAAGCCGATCTCGGGTTCGAACGCGCCGGCCGACGTGGCGTTCACCCATGCCTGCACCCGCTGCGGATGCTCACGCTGGAATCCGGGGGCGAAGAGGAACAGGGCATTGGCTTCCGTGGATGCGCGCAGGCCGGAGTCGGTCAGCATGCGCCTGCGCATCTCGAACTGGCGGCGGTAGTACGCGTCCGCGCGTGCGATGGACGAGACGATCGTTGCGCTGCGCAGCAGGTCTCGATGACGGATCGCCATCAATTGCGCGATGGCGCCTCCTGTCGACGAGCCGACCACATGGACCGCCCCGCTCCCGACCACTTCGACCACTCGCGCCATGTCCCGCGCGTGTTGCGCAATCGTCATCGCGCGTGCGGTGTGCTCGGAGGCGCCGGTGCCCCGATGATCGGGAACGATCACCTGATGACACTTTGCGAAAAGATCGATCTGTGGCCCCCAGGATGAGCCCACTCCCGCCAGTCCCGCCAAGAGAAGCACGGGCGAGCCATGCCCCCTGACCTCGTAGTGGATCGATACCCCATCGGAAATCACGTCTGGCATCTTGAATCTCCGGTTCACGGCGACGCAGGCGGACGAAGCTGCGCGAATGACACGGCTCCACCCGGGTTCGATGAATCGCTCTTCGTCGCAGTCCGATTGGACACCCGAACGAGACACTTTGGACGAATGACGTACGTGGCGCGCATGGCCGTTGCCGTATCTCCCGCGCAGGCGTAGCCTCTGCATTTCTCGCCATCGATCCAAATCTCTCTCGGAAAAAAGCGAGGTCGGCATGCGTGCAGCCTGGTACTCGAAAAACGGGGATGCCCGGGACGTTCTTGTTGTCGGTGAATTGCCCGTGCCGACACCAGGGCCTGGGGAAGTCCGGGTAAAGGTCGCGGCCTCAGGCGTCAATCCATCCGATGTAAAGGCAAGAGGTGCCCGCCCGCTCGGAGCGGAACGCGTGGTACCGCACAGCGATGGTGCCGGCGTGATCGACGCAGTTGGCGACGGCGTGTCACCCGGGCGTTTGGGCGAACGCGTATGGATCTGGAACGGGCAGTGGCAGCGCCCGATGGGTACCGCTGCCGAATTCATCGTCCTGCCGGAGGTGCAGGCGGTGCGACTCCACGAGTCGATGGATTTCGCGGTGGCAGCGTGCTTCGGAATTCCGCTCATGACGGCCGTTCACGCCGTCCAGCGCCTCGGCGACATCGCAGGCAAATCGGTCCTCGTGATAGGAGCTTCATCGGCTGTCGGCCACTACGCCGCACAGCTCGCGGTCATCGGCGGCGCGCGCGTAATCGGGACAGTCGGTTCCGAAAGCAAGGCCCAACACGCGCTTGTTGCCGGTGTCGACGCGACGATCGACTACAAGACCGAGCCGGTAGCAGAGCGCGTCAAGCAACTTACGGCAGGCCGCGGAGTGGATGCCATCATCGACATGGACTTTTCAACCACGGTCCAGCTGCTTGCCGGCGGAGGGTTGGCCCCGCATGGCGCATTGGTTTCATATGGCTCGAACGTGTATGAGGACATTGCCGTTCCTTATCGCGCGCTACTGTGGAACTCGTTCAGCCTGCACTTCTTTCTCGTCTATGACCTTGCTCCGCAAGACCGGCGCATCGCCATCGACCGGATAAGTCGGATCACGGCCGGGAAAGTCCTGTCGCACACGATCGGAGCGAAGTTCGGGATCGACGAGATCGCGGCGGCGCACGAAGCGGTCGAAGCCGGAAAATTGATTGGCAACGTCATCGTGGAACCGGGCTGAGCGGAGATCGGCTCCGGAGCACTGGCGCCTTCTTTCAGTTGTTCACCGCAGGTCGGTCAAGGCGACCAACCGACACAGCCGATCAGGGCCCCGTGGTTCTGTCCTGCGCGGTTCAACTCGTAGACCTTGTGTTCGAAAGCATCGAAGTGTGAAACGAGGTCCGTCAGTGACTCGGGTTCCACCCGTTCGTGGACCTGGATCGCAAAGAGCATGGGGTTCCCGTCAAATCGACGAACGAACTCCTTCACGATGCTCACGACGGGTGGTTCGGTGCGTCTCAGGTCCAGACCCAGCCGAACATCCAGAGCACGGCCCCATGGGGGCGCGATGAAGGCCACCACCAGTTCGCCCGGCGCTGCGCGCACATGCTCGAGGCCGAGCGGGAAATCGATGCACTCGAGGCGCAAAGGCAGATTCAGGAGCGCGAGGTTCTTCGAACTGACGTCGTAGACCAGGGGGTCGTTCTCGAATGCGACCGCGCGTGCCCCCTCGAGCTTGCGCAGCAACCAGAAGATCGTATTGCCTGAGCCGGCAAAAGGGTCGACGACGAGTCGAGATGTCGAAGCGCACCGGTTCGCCAAGGCTGCGACATCGCTGGCAATGGCCTCGGCCAGGTCGTCACGCGTGCATTCGACTGCCGTGCGCCCGAGCATGCGAACTCCCATCGCATGAGCCTGCGGAGGGCGTAGCCCGTAAATGGAGACGTAGTCTTGATCCTGATAGCTGTCGATGCCGTACTGCTGGATCTCATCCAGTCCGAGCACTGCGTGCCGCTTGGCGCCAAAGAGCAGTAAGTCGCGGTCGTACGGCATGGCAACCTCCTCGCCGGGCGGCCACGTCACGGGCACGCCCACACCGATCGGCAATTCTGACGCACACGGGCGCGCCGCGACGGCTTTTATGTTGCGACTCGTTGCGCCGTGGTGCGGGCATGGGACGTGCCTCGCAGTGGAGCATCCTTTTCGAGGCCGGGATGGTCGCCCGCGCGGGCGCTTTCAGAACGCCTGCTCCCCAACCACCCGCCGCACCGTCCGCAGCGCACCGCGCAACCCATCCAGCCCCACGGACCCCAGCGCCAGCCGCAGCGCGTGCGGCACATGTTTCGACGTGGCGAATGGCTCGGCGGTGGATACCGAGACGCCTTCGCGCATGAGCGCCGTCGCAACGCGGTCGGCACGCGTTTCCTCGGGCAGAGGCAGCCAGGCGAAGTACGACGACGGATGCCGCACGCACTTCAGCCCCGCGAGCTCTTCGCCGACGATGATCTGCCGCGCCGCCGCATCCTGCCGCTTCTGCGACTCGAGGCGATCGACCGTGCCGTCTTCCAGCCACCCGCAGGCGATGGCCGTGGTCACGCCCGGCGTGCACCAGGTGGTGGCGCGTATCGCGCGTTCGAGCTTCGGCACGAAGGCTTCCGGCGCGGCGATGAAGCCCACGCGCAGGCCGGTCGCCACGCTCTTGGAAAGGCCGGAGACATACACCGTGGTTTCGGGGGCCAGCGTTGCCAGCGGCGGCGGCGGGTCTTCGGCCAGGAAGGCGTAGGCCGCGTCCTCGATGACGAGCAGGCCGTGCCTTCTTGCGATGGCCGCGAGGCGACGGCGGCGGCTCGCGCTCATCACCCAGCCCAGCGGGTTGTGCATCGTCGGCATGGCGTAGACGGCGCGCACGCGGCGCCGCGTGCACAGGCGCTCCAGCGCGTCGAGGTCGGGGCCCTGGCCCGAGGCCGGTAGGGGCGCCATTTCGAGCCGGTGCGCCTCGGCCAATACCTTGAAGCCGGGGTAGGTGAGGGCGTCGATCGCGACCACGTCGCCGGGCTGCAGCAGCGCCATCACCGTCACCGCGAGGCCGTGCTGCGCGCCGTCGACCAGCAGCACCCTCGACGGTTCCGCGGCCAGCCCTCGCGACTCGAGGAGGTGCCGGGCGAAGCAGGCGCGTTCGTGCATGCGCCCGCCATGCGGCGCGTAGCGCAGCATCGCCTCCAGCTCGCCGCCGGTGGCGAGCTGGCGCAGCGCGCCGCGCAGCAGTTCGGCCTGTCCGGGCAGGGCCGGGTAGTTGAAGTTCAGGTCGAGCATGTCGGCGGGCAGCGCTCGCTGGTCGGCTTCGGTGCCGCCGGGCATGGCGGTCTCGCGTACGAAGGTGCCGCGGCCGACTTCGCCGCTGACCAGGCCCATGGCCTCCAGCTCCGCGTAGACGCGCGAGGCCGTGACCAGGGCCAGCCCGTGGCGCTCGGCCAGCCGGCGGTGCGTCGGCAGGCGGGTGCCGGGCTTCAGCTGCCCGGTGCGGATCTGGGTGGCGAGTTCATCCACCAGTTGCTTGTATCGGGCTTCGGCCATCGTGCGTCGGATGTATCCATGACAATTTTTTGATTGTATTGATCGTCGTCACTACGATGGGTGCATCCCTCCCGCGTCCCTTTCGCATCCCCACGAACCGACACCATGCACATCGCCATCCTCACCTTCGACGGCTTCAACGAACTCGACTCGCTCATCGCGCTGGGCGTGCTCAACCGCATCAAGAAGCCTGACTGGCGCGTGAGCATCTGCTGCCCGACGCCGGAAGTCACGTCGATGAACGGCGTGACCATTCGCGCGCAGTCGCTGCTGGAAGAGGCGCGCTCCGCCGACGCGGTGGTCGTCGGCAGCGGAGTGAAGACGCGGGAGGTGGTCGCCAGCCCGGAGCTGATGGGGCGTCTGTCGCTCGACCCGGCACGGCAGCTGATCGCGGCGCAATGCTCCGGCACGCTGGTGCTGGCAAAGCTCGGCCTCGTCGAAGGCGTTCCGGCCTGCACCGACCTCACCACCAAGCCCTGGGTGCAGGAGGCCGGCGTCGAGGTGCTGAACCAGCCCTTCTTCGCGCGCGGCAACGTCGCCACGGCGGGCGGCTGCTTCGCCTCGCCGTACCTCGCCGGCTGGATCATCGCGCGCACCGAGGGCATCGAGGCCGCGGAGGCGGCGCTGCACTACGTGGCGCCGGTGGGCGAGAAGGAGGCCTACGTGGCCAACGCGCTGAAGAACATCAAGCCGTATCTGCCGCAATGACCTGTTGCTCGACCGGCGCGCATCGGCCGTAGGTGTCGTCGAAGCGCACGATGTCGTCCTCGCCCAGGTAGCCGCCGGTCTGCACCTCGATCACTTCGAGCACCGTCCGGCCGGGGTTCTCCAGGCGGTGGATGGCGCCCGAGGGCAGGTAGATCGATTCGTTCTCGTGCACCAGCGTGACCTCGCCGTTGCAGGTGGCGCGCGCCGTGCCTTTCACCACCACCCAGTGCTCGGCGCGGTGATGATGCATCTGCAGCGACAGCTTGGCGCCGGGTTTCACGGTCAGTCGCTTCACCTGGAAGCGCTCGCCGAGGTCGATGCTGTCGTAGGCGCCCCATGGCCGCACCACGCGGCGGTGCTCGGTGGCCTCGGCGCAGCCCTCCTGCGACAGCTTGCGCACCACGTCGGCCACCTGCTCGGCGCAACCCACGCCGGCCACCAGCACAGCGTCGGGCGTGTCCACGATGATGAGGTTCTCGGTGCCCAGCGCCACCACCGGCCGGTGCGGTGCGTGGATGAAGGTGTTGCGCGAATTCAGCGCGCTGGCCTTGCCGCTGAGCCGGTTGCCGGCGTCGTCCGCCGGGTGCAGGCTGGCCACCGCGTTCCAGCTGCCGACGTCGCTCCACATGCCCTCGAACTTCACGACCGCGATGTGCCGGTGCTTCTCGAGCACGGCGTAGTCGATGCTCTCGGCGCGGCATTCGGAGAAGGCCGCGCTTTCCAGCCGCATGAAGCTGCCGTCGCGCGTCGCGCCGGCGGTGGCCCGCTCGCAGGCCTGCAGGATTTCGGGGGCGTGCTCGCGCAGCGCGGCGATCAGCGTGCGAGCCTGCACGAGGAAGATGCCGGCGTTCCAGCTGTAGCCGCCCTGCAGGATCAGCATTTCGGCCACGGGCGCCGTCGGCTTTTCCACGAAGCGCGCTACCGCCTGGCTGTGCCCGTCCGGAAGCGGCGCCCCGGCCTCGATGTAGCCGTAGGCCGTGCTCGGAAAGCTCGGCGCCACGCCGAAGGTGACGATCTTTCCGGACAGCGCGGCCTCGATGCCGGAGCGCACCGTGCGGGCGAACAGCGGGGCATCGGGAATGTGATGGTCGGAAGGCGCGAACAGCAGCAGGTCGTCGGCTTCGGCCACCAGCGCGGCCGAAGCCATGGCGGCCGCCGTGTTGCGCGCCACCGGCTCCAGGATCTGCCGGCCCGTGGCGCAGGCGTTGTCCATGGTCTCCTTCACCAGGAAGCGGTGGTCTTCCGACGTGACGCAGGTGATCGCGGAGTTCAGCAGCGCCAGCCGTTCGAGCGTGAGGTGCAGCAGGCTCTTGCCGCCGACCAATGGCGCGAACTGCTTGGGCAGCGCCTTGCGCGACAGCGGCCACAGCCTGGTGCCGCTGCCGCCGCAAAGAACCACGGGATGGATGGGAAGGAGGGTGTTCATGATCGCCAGCGTCGGGTGTGTTGAAACCGGGTGGATCGGGGTGCTCAGATCAGCCCCGTATAGGCCGCGTAGCTCACGGCCTGCGCACGCGAATGCACGTGCAGCTTCTTGTAGATGTTCTTGATGTGCGCGTTGACGGTCTGCCCCGAGATGCCCAGCTTGTTGCCGATCTCTTCGGTGACATGGCCGCGCGCCACGAAGCGCAGGATCTCGCACTCGCGCGCCGTCAGCGTCGCCTCGCGCTGCAGCGGCTCCGCGGGCGGCAGCGCGCCGGGAGGCCGGTAGCTCAGCCTCGAAAGCAGCCTGCGCGCCAGCCGTGGCGTGATGGCCGCGCCACCGTTCACCACCTGCAGCACGGCCTGCGCAAAGCTCTGCAGCCATGCGTCCTTCAGCAGGTAACCGGTGGCCCCGAGTTCGAAGGCGCGCAGCACGTGCGATTCGTCTTCCAGCGCGGAGATCACGATGATCTCGCCGGCGCGATGGTGCTCGCGCGCTTCCTGGATCAGGTCGAAGCCGGTGCCGTCGCCCAGCCGCAGGTCGACCATCAGCACGTCGAACTCGTGCGTGGCCAGCAGCCGCCGGCCGTCGCGCAGGCTGCCGGCCTGGCCTTCGAGCTGTATGCGCAGGTCCGACAGCAGCTCCTGGGCGATCACGCGGCGCATGAACTCGTCGTCCTCGACGAGCAGCACGCGCACGGGCGAGTCTTCCTGCCCGGTCAGGAAGCCGGGCCACAGGGGCGCGGCGGGCGCGCAGACGCCCGGTGGTGGATATCCCGGTCGGCCGGTGCCCTGCTCGCCGGGCGGGGGAGAAGCGTTGTCAGGCATGGCTATGTCCCACGTTGGAGTTGATATTGGCGTCGGTGTCGGCACCGCTGTTGTCCTGGAAGCGCGGAAGATTCGCGGCGAAGGCCGGTGCCGGGTCGTCGAAGCCGTGCGGGTTGGCGGCTTGCCAGCGCCAGCTGTCGGCGCACATCTGGTCGAGGTCGCGGCGCGCGCGCCAGCCGAGGGCGAGGAATGCGCCGCGCGCATCGGCCCAGTAGGCGGGGGCATCGCCGGGTCGGCGCGGCCCGATGCGCAGCGCGATGCGGCGGCCGCTCGCGCGCTCGAAGGCCGACACCACGTCAAGCACCGAGGCGCCGTGTCCGGTGCCGAGGTTGGTCATCAGAACGCCCGGCCGGCACGCCGCATGACGCAGCGCCGCCACATGGCCCTCGGCCACGTCCATCACGTGCACGTAGTCGCGAACGCCCGTGCCGTCGGCGGTATCGTAGTCGGCTCCATGCACCACCAGGCAGTCGCGCTCGCCGGCCGCGACCTGCGCGACGTAGGGCATGAGGTTGTTGGGCGGACCGTGCGGCAGCTCGCCGAGCAGGCCGCTCTCGTGCGCGCCCACCGGGTTGAAGTAGCGCAGGCAGGCGATGCCCCAGCGCCCGTCGGAGCGCGAGAGGTCGGCCAGCACGCTCTCCACCATGGCCTTGGTGCGGCCGTAGGGATTGACCGCGTTGCAGGCCGCGGACTCCGGTATGGGCGAGGGATGCGAGTCGCCGTACACCGTGGCCGACGAGGAAAACACCAGCGTGCGCACCCCGGCGCGGCCCATGGCCTGCACCAGCGAGAGCGTGCCGGCCAGGTTGACGTCGTAGTAGCCCAGCGGATCGGCCACCGACTCGCCGACCGCCTTCAGCCCCGCCAGGTGCACCACCGCCCGCACCGGGTGCGCCGCGAACGCGCGGTCGAGCGCCGCCGCGTCGCGCACGTCGGCGCGCACGAGCACGGGCTCGATGCCGGTGATGCACGCCACCCGCTTCAGCGAGCGCGCGTCGCTGTTGACCAGCGTGTCGAGCACCACCGGCCGGTAGCCCGCCGCGATCAGCGCCACGCAGGTGTGGCTGCCGATGAAGCCGGCGCCGCCTGTGACGAGGATTCCGGGGGCTGGCATGGTGGCTTGTCCTCGCGACGGTTTCGCCTCACGCGGCGATGCTGCGCTGCAGTTCCTCTTCGAGGCGCTGCAGGATCACGTTGCGGTCCAGCTCGGCTTCGGCGAAGCGCCGGCCGATCGCGCCCATCAGCTCGCGCGTGGCGGGCGACATCGAGAGCTGTTCGATGGCATCGGCCAGCGCGGCGGGGTCGCCGGGCTCGACCACCACGCCGCGGCCCCACACGGCTTCGCTGAGCGCGGTGCCGGCGTGCGCGGTCACGATCACGGCGCGGCCGCTGGCGAGCATGCCGCCCAGCTTCGATGGCATGACCAGGTCGGCTGCGTCGGCGCGCTGCGGCAGCACGTGGATGTCGGCCATGCCCAGCAGCTCGTTGAGCCGCTCTGCCGGCTGCAGGTCGAGAAAGTGCGCATTGCCCAGCCGCACGCAGGCATCCATCAGCGAGGCGCGACTCGGGCCGTTGCCGCAGAACACGAAATGGATGTCGTGCGAGCACACCAGCAGCCGCGCCGCATCGGCCAGCAGCTCGATGCCCTGCTTGCTGCCCAGGCTGCCGGCATAGAGCACCACCACCGCCTCGGCCGGGATGCCCAGCTCGGCCCGATAGCCCTGCGCGAATGCGCCCGTGGCCAGCGCGGGGCGCTCGACGGGGCGGATGGCTTCCACGTCGACCCAGTTCGGGAACAGCACCAGCCTGGACTCGTCCACGCCTTTCTCCCTGGCCTTGGCGAGCATCGTGGACGAAATGGTCGAGACGCGGTCGAACTTGCGCATCAGCCAGCGCTCGGCCGCCAGCGCGAAGCGGCGCACCCGTTCGCCGCGCACCCAGCCCAGGCCGAAGGCAGCGTCCACCTCGTAGTCCTGGATGTGCAGCCACGAACTGGCGCGCAGCAGCTTCGCCAGGCACAGCGCGGCCGGCGCGCAGGAGACGGGCGGCTCCACCACGAACACCACGTCCGGCCGCCAGCGCAGCTGCGCCAGCAGCAGCGGAATGCTCGACAGCGTGAAGGACAGCAGGTGCCCGATCCGCCCCAGTGCGCGCGGCTTCCGCGGCACCCAGGTGGGCGCGCGCCAGACCTTGACGCCGTTCCAGTCGTCCTTGCGGTAGGCCCATGCCGAGTAGCCCTCGGACACGGCCCATTGCGGAAAGAAGGGCGGCGACGCGATCACCCGCACCTCGTGCCCGCGCGCCTGCAGCCATTCGGCCATCTCGCCCGAGTACTTGCCGATGCCGGCCAGCTCGGGCGCGAAGTTCATCGAATAGACGAGGATCTTCATGACGACCGTCCCCGCGCCAGCAGGCGCAAGATGGGGAAGAAGCCGAAGTGCAGGCGCATGCGCGTCTCGCACAGCACGAAGTCGGTCACGCAGGCAATGAAGAAGACGTAGTGCGGCTTGCCCGGAAAGAGCACCGCCACCGCGCCGTAGGACGCCAGCCGCAGCGCCACTTCGAGCAGCGCCCACCGGCCGAGCGAGCCCATCGAGGTCTTCAGCGACAGCACCATCTCGTGGTGGATCGTGTAGGTGCGCAGCAGGAAGTACGGCGCGATGCACAGGAAGATGGAGCGTGCCTCGTTGCCCAGCTTGAGCAGCGGCGCCGCGGCCGTGATGAGGGCCGCCAGCCCGACGAAGAGCGCGCAGCCCAGCAGGAAGGAGTGCTTCGCCAGGCGCAGCTTCGCCGCCGTGAAGTTGCCGGCCTCGGTCTCCAGCATGGCCGGCGTCTTCGTGAAGAGGAAGGACTGCACGAACTGCGACGGCGCCTCCGCCAGCAGGAAGGCGAGCTTGAAGGCGCCCACGTAGCTCAGCGGCATGAAGTACGCCACGATGAGCAGGTCCGACTTGCGCAGCAGGAACATGAGCAGCGAATACACCGTCGCGCTGGCCTGCGAGCCCAGTTGCAGCGCGGCACGGCCGATGGGCGGCGCGGCACCGTTGGCCGGCAGTCCCACCGCCAGGCACACCATCACGACGGCGATCAGGTTGATGAGCAGCAGGTGCGCCACGCCGAGATCGAAGCGCACCGCCACGCACAGGCTCACGCCCGCGACCAGGACGGTCGCTCGGATGCCGGCCTCCAGGTTGAGCAGCCCCGCGTGCCCGAGGCCGCGGCTGAAGGAAAGGCGCAGGCTGTTGAAGGCGAACACGGCCAGCGTCGCCACCAGGATGGCGAAGGGCGCGTCGCCCACGGGCATGCGCTGCACCGTGAGGATCACCGTCACCAGCACCGTGGCCAGCGGCAGGCCGATGGCCAGCGTGCGCACCACGTCGCCGCGCGTCACGCCCGGCGGCACCGTGGCCGCGTGGCGCGAGAAGAGCAGCGAACTGCCCAGCGTGCCGACCACCAGCGCCACCTCCATGACCGACTGGTAGATCGAGTACTCGCCGAAGCGCGCAGGCGGGATGCTCGCCGCCATCAGGAAGATGGCCAGGAAGCCCGACAGGTACACATAGAGCCGCGAGGCGAGCGCGCCCAGCCCGGACAGCCAGGCCATGCGCGCGCCGGGCGGCGTGAGTGGCAGGCTGAAGTGCTTCATGGCGCGGGCTCGCTTCTCGTTCGGCTATTTGCCGGCCGGCACGCGGTGCACGCGGCGCGTGTCGATCACCCGGCGCGCGAACGCACCGGCGCGGAAGGCGTTGTTCTTCGCGCGGCGCGCCATCTGCAGCGCGTAGGTGACGGCCGCCACGGTGAGCATGTGGCCGCGCAGCGCATAGGGCATGGCCATCTTGGCGCTGCCCTGGAAGTGCAGTGCCACCACGCGCGTCATGTCGCCGGTGGTGCTCGTCAGCCAGGCCTTGCCTTCGCGCCAGGCGATGCGCTTGGCGCCGCCCAGCACCTTGAACTCCCCGCGGTGCAGGTTGTGCATGCCGTTGATGTTGTGGTCGACGACCGTGCCGTCGAGCACCCGGTTGATCGGGTCGTCGTTGCCCGTGGCGTGTGCCCAGAGGTACAGCAGCGTCATGTCGGACACGCCGCCGCGCACGCCCCGCGCGGCGAAGCGCGCCGCGATCTCGCGCAGCTTCCTGCGGCCCGAGGGCGTGGAGTAGCTGTCGAGCACGTAGGCCACGAAGCGGCGCAGGCCGTTCGAGGTCCAGTAGCTCACGTGCGGCGAGATCTGGCAGGGGTTCCAGCCGTCGGCCGACTGCATGCGCGAGCCCGAGAAATCGGCCTTGCCCGCGAGGCGCCTGATGTGGGCCCCTGCGCCCTGGAAGAGCAGCACGTCGCTGTCGACCAGCACGAAATCTTGCACTTCCGGGTGGGATTCCAGAAACCGCGCTAGGAGAAAGTAGCGGCGGAAACAGATCTTCTCGAACTCCGGAGGATTGCTCGACAGGTGCACGTACGAGCGGCAGAAGCGCTCGTAGGCCGGGCCCGCGTCGGTGTCCGACAGCACGAAGAGCGACTCGCCGGCCAGCTCGGCCGACTCGCGGCACAGCGCGAGGGTCTTGTTCTGGCGGTCTTCGACGACGATGAAGGGCAAGGAAGATTTCATGGCGCTTGATGAAGGGTTGACGGGATGTGACAGCGATTCGTTGATGCGGACTTCAGGGCTTGCTGCGCGCCGTGACGCTCTTCATGAGCGCCACGTGCGCGGGAAGAAAACGGCCCGTGGCGTCGATGGGCATGTCCAGTGTGAACAGACCGTTCGCGGCGGCGGCTTCCGAGATCCAGTCGCGCAGCTGCGCGGCGGTGAAGCGCGCCGGCGATTCGCGGCCCCACGAGGCGCCGAGCGGCGTCAGCACGTGGAAGGTCAGCTCCGACGGCGGGCTGGTCAGGTGCGCGGGCGGCTGCATGTATTCGCCGGCCATCAGGTTCTGGCAGGGTGCCGACTTGGCGCTGAAGCGCTCCGCGCCTTCGCCCGCGTTGAAGGCCAGCAGCCGGCTGGCCGCCCCGGTGCGCGCCGCGCCGCAGAGCATTTCCCAGCCGGCGGGCGTGATGCCCCTGGTGTTGTAGGTGCCGTCGAACCACCAGCCGCTGGCGAGCACGCCGTAGCGTTCCGACCAGTCGCGGATCACGCTCGACCACGCGGCGATGAAGCGGGCGGGCGGCGGCTCCTGCTCCGACACGTCGCCCAGGCAATCCATCAGCGCGCGGTCGCCCTGCGGCGCGCGGAACGGCAGGTACAGGATCAGCGTGATGCCCCGGCTGCGCAGTGCCCGGCCGATCTCCAGCGGAAGATCGCGCGGCGGGCGGTTGGCGGCGCTGGACGGGCAGAGCACTTCGAGCGCGGCATTGGGCGCGATGTACTGGCCGTTGTTCTGCCCGAGCGTCAGGATCAGGTGCGAGGCGCGCATTTCCGCCAGCGAAGACGCGAAGGCCTCCACGTCGAAGCGCCTGATCTCGCCGATCGACTGCTTGTCGGGCAGGTAGTGCACCATCACGCCGAAGCCCGGCACCGGAAGGGCCGAGGGCTGCGCGTGGCCTGCCAGCGGCAGCGCCGCCAGCAATGGCAGCGCCGCGAGAAGGCGCACGGCGGAAAGCAGGCGCCCCGTCATGACATGGCCCCCGCGAGCGACAGCGCGCCGCGCTTGAGCATGAGATAGCGTCCCGCGACGTTGGCGGGCGCGCAGGTGGCGGCATGCACCCACGCCGGGCGCGTGTGCTCGTGGTGCGCGAGATACCGGGCGAACGGCTGCGGATCGCCGTCGTCGGCGCCCACGAAGAAGGCGTAGTCGGTGAAGAGCTCGCGATGCACCGGGATGTCCGACAGCAGCAGCGGCACGCCCAGCGTCGCCGCCTCGGCCGCCGAGAGATTGAAACCCTCGAAGGTGGACAGCGAGATGAACGCGGTCGCGCCCTGGTACAGCCGCAGCAGCTCGTCGCGCGACACCAGTCCCCGGTGCCGCACGCAGCAGCGCACCTCCGGCGCGAGCACGGACACCATACGTCCGACCGCGTCAGCGCCGTTGCCCGTGATGTCGAGGTAGTCGACCAGGCCGGCGGTCTTCATGCGCTCGAAGAGAGCGAGGATGCCGTCGAAGTTCTTGTGCGGGTAGTAGTGGTAGGCCGCGATGAGGTAGCGCTCGCCGGCTGCCGTGGCGGCCGGGGCCGCAGCGGGCCGGGGCGCATCGACCGGATTGAAGATCACCGTCGAGTGTCCGCAGCGGCCGAAGTGGCGCTCGAAGTCCCGCTGGCTGCTGCGGCTGATGAAGACCACGTCCGCGGCACTGCGCGCGGCGCGCCACAGGTTCCAGTCCAGGAACAGGCGCTTGCCGCGCCCGAAGTACTGGGGATAGGCCTTGTACTGCAGGTCGTGGACGACGACGATCGAGTCGCGGTGCCGGCCCAGCGGCGTGAGCGGCAGGTAGTAGTTGGGGAAGACCGAGAACAGCTGCTCGCCCGTGAGCAGCACGCGCAGGCGATGGAAGTTGTAGAGCAGCGTGTCGAGCACGAAGCGGCTGATCTTCAGGCGCTGCGCCAGCGCGAAGAGGCGCGGATGTCGCTCGCTCACCGGCTCGACCCGGTCCTCCGGCGACAGGCGCATGTGGCGCAGAAGCACCTCCGACACGTTGAGCACGCCGCCGGCCGCCTTGTTGAAGCGGATGGTGTCGTAGTAGAGGAACGTGGCCATGTTCTTTTCTTTCCTTGCGGGCCCTTCAGGCGCCCGGCAGGCCGTGCCGCAGGGTGCGCGCGGGCATGCGGCGCGCGCGGGAGCTGAGTGCGCCTGCGATGGCGGCGGCGATCAGGCCCGAGACCATGAAAGGCCCCCAGCCCAGGATCGGCCCGCGCATGAACGGCACATAAGCCGCCAGCAGCACCAGCGCCGCCAGGTAGGTGCTCGACACCGGGCGGTTCGGATCGACGGCGCGGTCGATCGCCCGGAACGCGGCCGAGATCGCGAAGCCGAAGAGCGCGGGCCCGGCCAGTCCGAAGTCGAAGTAGGCGGTAGTGAAGGGCGGCAGCGACAGGTTGCTCTGCGAGAAGTTGCCGAGGATGGCCGACCAGCCGAGCGGGTCGAAATCGGGAAACATCTTCAGGTCGCGCGGCAGGAAGAACGAGAACGCCGACAGCAGGTAGCGGCCCCAGCCGAGGTCCGGAATGGGCGCGCGCTCCAGGATGCCGGCCACCACGAACATGGCGTCGAAGTCCTGGCTGAAGGGAAAGGTCCGCAGCTCCTCGCCCCACATGCTGCCGCGCGAGATCAGGTTCAGCATCGGCCCAAGGCCCGCGATGGCGCCGAAGATCGTGCCCGCGAGCAGCCAGCGCCGGCCGCGCCCCAGTGCATGGATGAGCAGCGGCAGCAGTCCGATCAGCAAAACCTGCCGCGCCGTGTTCACCGGGTTGGCTGCCGCCAGCGCCAGCGCGAAAGCCATGCCCGCCGCGCACCAGGACCACAGCGTCCTGCGGCGCATCGCATGGATGGCCAGCGCCACGAAGCACAGCAGAACCACCAGCTTGGGCAGCGTGGAATAGAAGATGAAGTCGATCGGCACGTTGTCCTCGCCGCCCACGCCCACGATGCCGCGCGCCACGAAGTTGAGCTCGGGCTTGATGAACAGCGAGGCGAAGGCCGCGAGCGAGCAACTCAGCAGCAGGAGCAGCGGGTGGGCCACGCCGACCAGCTGCCTGTCGTGGCGCCCCGGTTGGTGAACGGGCCCGTCGGGAACGCCCAGCCGCGCCGCCTCCACGCCCGCCATGTACAGCACCAGCAGCGTCAGCGCCAGCGTGTGCGACTCCGTGCGCATGACGCCCGCGTCCCAGAACTCCAGGTCGTGCGAGATCTGCATCGCCGGCGCGATCGAGAAGTAGGTGAGGATCGCCGTGTAGTGGATCAGCAGGAACACGCTGCCGCCGGAGCCGCCCAGCATCGCCAGCTGGACCAGCGACAGCACCGCCACCGCCGCGTAGCCCCAGGCCGGATCGACCAGGCCGCAGAGCATGGCGCAGACGATGCCGGACCAGAAGGAGAGGGGGCGCATGGCGGGTCTGCCGTGAGTGGCTGTTTCAGGCGTGGGCGTGTGCCTGGACCGGCTCGGTTTCCTCTACCGGGCGGATCGCCTCCTGGTAGTCGGCGTAGGTGCGGCGCAGCCCTTCGGCCAGCGGCACAGTCGCATGCCAGCCGAGGCTGTTGGCGCGCGAGACGTCCAGCAGCTTCCGGGGAGCACCGTCGGGCTGGGCGAGGTCGTAGCGGATGGTGCCGGTGTAGCCCACCACGTCGCGGATCAGCTCGGTGAGCTCGGCGATGGACACGTCCTCGCCGGTGCCGAGGTTGATGTGGCCGCGCATCGCATCGGTCTGGCGGTCGTACTCGGCGCGCGACAGGTTCATTACCGCGAGGCAGCCTTCGACCATGTCGTCGACATACAGGAACTCGCGCCGCGCGCGGCCGCTGCCCCAGATCAGCACGCTCGGGGAATTGCTGATCTTGGCCAGGTGGAAGCGCTGGATCAGCGCTGGCACCACATGGCTGTTCTCGATGTGATAGTTGTCGCCCGGGCCGTACAGGTTGGTCGGCATCACGCTGCGGTAGTCGATGCCGTGCGTGGCGCCGTACTGGCGGTTGTAGCTCTCGCACAGCTTGAGCCCGGCGATCTTGGCGATGGCATAGGGCTCGTTGGTGGGCTCTAGCTTGCCGTTGAGAAGGTATTCCTCGCGGATCGGCTGCTCGGCCATGCGCGGGTAGATGCAGCTGGAACCGAGGAACAGCAACCGCTTCACGCCCGAGACGAAGGCCTGGTGCGTCACGTTGGTGGCGATGGCCAGGTTCTCGTAGATGAACTGCGCCGGATAGGTCATGTTGGCGTGGATGCCGCCGACCCTGGCCGCCGCCAGGTAGACCTGGTCGATCTGCTCCGTCGCGAAGAAGCGGGCCACGGCCGCCTGGTCGAGAAGATCGAGTTCGGCATGGGTTCGCGTCACCACGTCGTGACCCAGTTCGCGCAGGCGCCGTGCCGTCGCCTGACCCACCATGCCGCGATGACCTGCAACAAAGATTCGCATATGAGCTTTCGGTGAAGTGGTTGATGTGGTTGAGTCGTCGGAAAAGAGGGGAGCAGGTATCGGGGCCCCGGCTAGCGCGACCCGCGCGCCCCGGTCACCACCCCGAAGGTCTTCAGCAGGATCACGAAGTCCCGCCACAGCGACAGGTGGGCCACGTACTCCGCGTCCATCGCGGCGCGGCGGCGGTAGCTGATCTCGTTGCGGCCGCTGATCTGCCACAAGCCGGTGATGCCCGGGCGCACGGCGCAGTAGTGGCCCCAGTAGTCGCCGTACAGCTCCTTCTGCGCGAACATGCAGGGGCGCGGGCCGACCATGCTCATGTCGCCCTTGAGCACGTTCCAGAACTGCGGGAACTCGTCGATGCTGTACTTGCGCAGGAAGGCGCCGAAGCGGGTGATGCGCGGGTCGTGCTCCAGCTTCTGGTAGACGGCCCACTCGCGCCGCGCGGCCTCGTTCTGGCGCAGGTGGCGCGCCAGCACGGCGTCGGCATCGGCCACCATCGAGCGGAACTTGTAGAACTTGAAGACGCGGCCGTTGCGGCCGTAGCGCGGCTGCATGTAGATGGCCGGGCCGCCCGAGGTGTAGAGCACGCCCAGCCAGATCAGCAGGTAGGCCCAACCGAAGAAGACGAAGAACGAGCCGGCCATCAGGATGTCGGCCGCGCGCTTGGCGCGGCGCAGCCAGGGCGCGCCGCCCATCGGCATGTACGGGGCCGTGTTGGCGGCGGCGCCGATGCCCGAGTTGCCGGGGCCCCGCCCCGTTCCCGTGGAAGAGGTGGATCGCAGCGTGTTCATGATTCGGCGTGCTCCGGCAGGATTCGCTTGGGCATGACGGTGTCGGCCGTGTCCAGCGCGAATGGAGGATCGCGGCGCGCCACCGGGGCGTAGCCGTAGTAGCCGTAGCCGTAGCTGCGGTTGCGCCGGCGGGAGGTGTCGACCGCGTTGAACACCACGCCGTGGAAGGCCGCGCCCACGTGGGCCAGGCGCTTGGTGCTTTCCAGCAGCTCGCCCATCTCGCTGTTGTCGGCACGGGCCACCAGCAGCAGGGTGCCCATGCTCGGCGCCATCGCGGCGGTCTCGGAGGCCAGCAGCGTGGGAGGCGCGTCGACCACCACCACGTCGTAGCGCGTCGACAGCGTCGACAGCGCATGCGCGAAGGCGTCGTTGGTCATCAGGCCGGCCGGGTCCGGGTGCAGGGTGCCCGCGGACATCACGTCCAGGTAGGGCAGCACGTGGTGGTGGATGGCCTGCTCCAGCGGCACGCCGCCGGCGATGGCGTCGGACAGCCCGTCCTTGCGCTGCAGCCCGAACTCCTCGCTCAGGCTGCCGCGGCGCAGGTCGGCGTCGATCAGCAGCACGCGCTTGCCCGATGCCGCCAGCAGCGTCGCGAAGTTCGACGACACGAAGGTCTTGCCAGCGCCGGCCGTGGCGCTGGAGATCAGCACGCGATTGTTGGGCGCGCCCATCATCACGAACTTCAGCGCGGTGCGCAGCCGCCGCAGGCCCTCGAGCGCCGGGTCTTCCACGTGCAGCGCCGCCAGCACCTTGATGCCGGGCTTGCCGTCGCGCACGGCGCGGTCGAGCACGCGCTGCTGCGTGCTCAGCGGAATGGTGGTGTACACGTTCAGCCCGATGACGGCCTCGATGGATTCGGGGTTGCCGATGGAGCGCTTCAGGTTCTTGCGCGCCATCGCCGCCGCGCCGCCGGCGAACAGGCCGCCGGCCAGCGCCAGCGCGACCACGATCAGCGCCTTTGGCCGTACCGGCTTCTCGGCCACCAGCGCCTGGTCGAGCACGCGCACGTTGGCCACCTTGCCTTCCTTGGCCAGCCGCATCTGCAGCGAGCTGTTCAGCAGCGTCGCGTAGAGCTCGGTGTTGACCTTGATGTCGCGCTGCATGCGCAGGGCGTTCTGCTGCAGCATCGGCATGCGGCGGATGCGGCCGTCGACCGTGCCCAGCTCCCTCTTGAGCGAGGCGATCTGCGCGTCCAGCGTCTTCACCATCGGGTGCTCGGAGGTGAAGCGGCCCACCAGGTCCAGCCGCTTCTGCTTCGCGTCGAACAGCTTGGCCTGCAGGTCCACGTTCTGCGACAGCGCATTGCGGGCCTCGTCGTCCAGGTTGACGGTGCCGTTCTGGTTGCGGTACTGGTTGTAGGCGTCCTCGGACTGCTCCAGCTGCTGCTTGAACTTCGGCAGCTCGGTGCCCAGGAAGGCCAGGCCGCGCTCGGCCTGCACCGTCTTCTGGTCGATGTTCTGCCGCACGTACAGGCCCGCGATCTCGTTGAGCACGGCCGCGAGCTGGTTGCGGTTGCCCGACTGGAGGCTGACGTCCATCACGCCCGACTGCTTGCCTCTCTCGACCACGCGCAGGTCCTTCTGCAGGCCCAGCAGCGTGAGCTGCTTCGAATGGCGCACCAGCTCGAAGGCGCCGCCGGGGCGGGCGTCGATCGAGCCCACCAGCAGGTGCAGCGAGCCGCCGGGCACGGTGGCGTCCAGCGGCACGCCGACCTTGCCGTGCAGCGGGGACTCGATGGCCGGGTTGGTCAGCGCGTAGTTGCCGTCGGCGCCGGCGACCAGCGTGAACTTCTTGCCCTCGAGCGCCTGGGGCACGTCCATCCGTGCGACGGCGATGCTCTCGGTGCCCGAGACGTAGTTGCCGTAGCCGAAGATGCCGGGAGAGGAAAGCTGGCTCGAATGCCGCGAGAGGAACTCGCCCACCACTGGGATGTAGCGCGGCTTCGCGTCGATGTAGAGCAGGGTGTTCTCCATCGCCTGGCCCAGCACCATGCGCGAGCGCAGGATCTCTGTCTCGCCGGCGGTCGGCGTCTTCACGTTGATGCCGCCGCCTCCGTTAGCGTCGCCGGGAAAGTTGCCGCCCGAGCGGTCCGGGTCCTCGACCTGGATCAGGATGTTGGCCTCGTACACGCGGGTGCCGAACAGCGCATAGCCCACGCCGGCCAGCAGCGCCAGCGCGGCGATGCCGGCAATCAGCCAGCGGCTGTCGATCAGGATGTCGAGGTACTCGTGGAACCGGGATTCCCGGGTCCAGGCGGTGGTTTCGAGCACCGTCACGGGAGCCGCCGCGGGGGCGGGAAGCGTAGGTTGCCAGCGCGCGTTCATGTGTGTCACCTTTTGCTGTTGCTTTCCTGGTCCGGATACGCGGGCGCCTAGCGGCGGGCGGTGTCGCGGGCGAGGTTGACGACCTGGGCGGCCGGCAGGATCAGGCTGAACACGCGGCTCCAGCTCACCAGCGGCACGCGGTCCACGTAGACCACGTCGCGCGGCTGCAGCTCGAAGCGGTCGGCCAGCGCGAGCGCCACCGGGTTCTTCGCGTTGAGGGCGAAGACCTGCTGCACGTCGAGGTTGTCGGGCGCGTTGCGCACCACGTAGATCTGGCCGGGGTCGGAGGTCGCCAGGTCGGGGCCGCCCGCGTCGCCCAGCGCCTCGTTCAGGCTCAGCCGGCCGTTGTTGCGCATCTGCAGCGCGGAAGGTGCCCGCACTTCGCCCATCACGTAGACCCGGCTGTCCTCGCGGGTGCCGACGTTCACCACGTCGCCGTTGCGCAGCGGGATGCCGTTGCCGTCCACGCCCAGCGACTGCAGCATCGGCAGGTTGATCTCCGTGGAGACGCCGCCGCGCGTCAGCGTGATGCGCGCGCGGTCACCGGCCTGGGTGAAGCTGCCGGCGCGGCTGATGGCCTCCGACAGCGTCATCGGCACGTCGGTGAAGATCTGCAGGCCCGGCGTGCGCACCTCGCCCTGCACGTAGGCACGCTGGCTGCGGAACGACTGGATGCGCACCGTCACCTGCGGGTCCTTGATGAAGGCCTTGATGCGCCGCGCGATCAGCTCCGAGGCGCCGCTCTCGGTCAGGCCCTGCACCTTGGTGCGCCCGATGTAGGGAAAGAAGATCTCGCCCTTGGCGTCGACGATGAAGCCGGGCGCCACCGTCACGCCGGTCGGATCGGACTGCTGCGCGATCACCGCGCCGGCATTCGGCAGCAGCTCCGGATGGTCGTACACGATGATGCCGACCACGTCCCCCGGCCCGATGGTGTAGACCGGCGCCGTCGCGAAGAGGCGCTTGATGTTCTCCGGCGGGCCCTTGGGCTTCTGCGCGAGCTGCGTGCGGATCAGGTCGGGCGTGATCGGGATGATCTTTCCGCTGTCCGCCGAGGCCGTGCTGTCGCCGTTGGTCTTGCCGTAGCCGAGCGGTCCCACCGAGCCGAAACCCGGCGCGCAGCCCGACAGCGCCACCAGCCCGAGCGACAGCAGCAGGGCCAGGCCGAGCCATCGCAGGCGGGACTCGGCCTCCGTCCGGGACAGGACTGCGAGAGTGCGCGTTCCGCGTGATTGCGTCGCTGGATCGTGGCGTTGCATGGTGGGCTCCTTGACGGTTGGTCGTTGGCTGGTGATGGGCTGGTTGTTGGCTTGTCGACAGTGGTTGCAATGGGTGAAGGCCTCGCCTCAGGGCGCGGCCCAGGTGGTGGGCATGGACTGCTCCGCGCCGGACGGCGCCCGGCTGCCCTGGCTGCGCCGTTCCGTGCTGGCGCCGAAACAGCGCTCGGTGACCCAGTCGCCCACCGAGCGCAGGAACAGCTGCTGTCCCTTCTCGGTGCAGACGGTGTGGTCGACCTCGCCGATGAACTCGTACTGAACTCCCTGCGCGAAGGGCTTGCGGGCGAAGGCGCCGAGCTGGTCACGGCCGCGGTCGCAGACATGCAGCGAGCCCGAATACAGCAGCTGCACCGCCACGTTGCGTTCGACGAGCCGCTCCAGCGCCGCGCCGAACCAGATCGCGTTCGCCTCGGGTGCGCGCCTTTCGGCGAAGAAGCCCGGCAGCGGCACCGTCGAGTGGCTGCGCAGGAAGCGGCGCTGCAGCCAGCGCCGGGCCTTGCCCGGAAACGAGGGATGCGCGGGCGCGGCCATCGCGCGGCGCAGGTTGCGCTCCAGGCGCGCGCGCAGCTCTGGGAAGGCGAAGCCGTCGAACAGAGACACCGCCACCACGCGCTTGTCGGCCAGGGCCGCCGACATCGCGTGCTGCACGCCCGAGCACATGCCTACGATCACGAACTGGCGTGCGCCCAGCATGCGCTCTGCGGCGTCCATGGCCGCCTTCAGGCTGTGCACGGCGCGGATCTGCAGGTCGGGCGACGTGTCCAGCGCGTCGCTGTCGCCGATGCCGCCGAGATCGAAGCGCAGGCTGCCCACGCCGCGTTCGGCCAGCAGGTGCGCCAGCTTCACGTTGATGCGGCGCGGCCCCACGCGGTGGTTGGCGCCCATGTTGAACATCAGGCAGGCAACGCCGCCCGGCGCCGGCCGCGCGGGCGCCGTGAGCATGCCCATCAGCGCATCGCCCGGGCCGAACAGCAGCGGCGTCTGCTTCGCGGCCGCCTTCACGTCGTATTTCGCGTCATTCATGAAGCGCCCCCTGGAGGCGGTTGAGCGCGTCGGCTGGGACCATTGCGCTGTTGGGATAGGGGTCGGAGGTCCAGTCGAGCTGGTGGCTGAAGTACGCGAGGCGCACCGGCATGTGGCGCGACTGCTGGTCGGCGGCCCACTGGGCGGTGCGCTCGTCGTCGGGACCGGCCAGCACCAGCGTGTCGTGCAGCGCAGTGAGCGGCAGCGACTCGGGCACCAGCGCCGCCAGCTGCGCGCGCAGCGCGGGCGAGAGCAGGGTGCCCAGGGCTTCATGGGGGATGGCCTCGGGCTCCTGCACGAGGTCGCGGCGCCAGGCCAGGTCGGGGATGCAGAAGGTGGTGTCGATCGCCGCCACGTGCTGCTCGCGCAGCAGCCGCGCATAGCGGCGCCCGTCGATCACCGGCTCCCACAGCACCAGCCGCACCGGATCGCAGCGGCCGCCGCGCGCGGCCAGCACGGCCACGGTGGCGCCGAGCCGCGCGCCGATCCACACGATGGAGGCTGCGGGCACACGCCGCCGCAGCTCCTCGTGCGCCGAACACAGGTCGCGGCGCCAGCCGTCGAGTTCGCCCTCGACCTCCTCGCCGGGCGAATCGCCCGAGCCGTAGAAGTCGAAGCGCAGCGTGGCGATGCCCGAGCGCGAGAGCCGTTCGGCCAGCACCTTGAAGAAGCGGTGCGTGCGCAGCCCTTCCTGGCCGAAGGGCGGGCACAGCAGCACGGCGGTGTCGTTCCCGCCGCGGTCTTCCTCGGCCGGATGGAACACGCCGAAGACCTGCCGCGAGGCCGGCCCGAACATGATCGGCTCGAAGCGGGTCATGGGGCGATCTCCATGCTGCGCGCCGGGGCGCCCGCTTTAGGCGGGAGAGACTGGCCGTTCGCATACCCGCCCGTATCGCCCGCGTCGCCCGAACCGGCCGCGCCGAGCCGGTTCGCCCGCGCCTCCGTCTGGCGCCACTCGGCGATCGCGCCCACGCAGTCCAGCCGCGCGGGCGCGGGCCCGAGCACCAGCCACAGGATGCGGCCGGCCACCGAGAGTTCGACGCTGCGGCAGTCGGCTTCCAGCCCCACCTCGAAGCTCTGCGACGACACCAGCAGCCCCACGCCGATGGCCTTCAGGCAGGCCTCCTTGCGGGTCCAGCAGGTCAGGAAGGCGCGGTCGCGCTCCTGCGCGGGCAGGGCGGCCAGCGCTTCCTGCTCGCGCCGCGTGAAATGCTCGGCCGCGAGGATCGCCGCGTCCGGCACCGGGCGCAGCAGCTCGATGTCGGCACCCAGCGGGCCGCGTCCGCCGATGGCGATCAACGCCAGTCCCTGGCTGTGGCTCAGCGAGAACTGCGTACGCGCATGGCCCGTGAGCGACGGCTTGCCGAAGGAGCCCTTGGACAGGTGCAGCTCGGCGTGATGCAGGCCGGTGTACTCGCTCAGGGCCTGCCGCAGCGCGACATGCGAGGCCACGTAGCGCTGCCGGTCCAGCTCGAAGCGGAAGCCGTCGGCGCGGGCGCGTTCCTCCTCCGAGAGAAGGTCTTCGGACGGGAGGTCGGTGAAGCTGTCCAGGTCGACGTACCGGCAGACCGGTGCGTCGATGGAAAGCGCGTAGAGGGAGCTGGCGGTCATGCTGGTCACCCCTTGCGCAGCCAGCCGCCGAGGGCGCCGAGCAGTCCGCCGCGCGGCGCATGCGCAGCGGAGCCGGCGGCCAGCTCGGCGAGATCCGAAGGCACGCCTTCGCCGGCGTCGCGCGGCGACGAGGCGATCTGCCCGAGGTTCTCGAACAGGTAGCGGCGCGGCTCCACGCGGTGCCCCAGCGTCTGGGCGGCCTGCTGCACCGCGCGCAGCACCAGCAGCGAATCGCCGCCGAGGTCGAAGAAGTTGTCGCTGGCGCGGATCTCGTTGACGTCGATGCCGATCACGCCGGCCCAGATGAGTGCGAGCTGCGCCTGCTCGGGCTCGAGCTGGCTCTGCTTCGCCTTGGGCGCTTCGCCGTTGGCGGCGCCGGCCGCGGCACTCCTGCCCGTGTCGCTCGCGGCCAGCTTGCGCAGGTAGGCCGCGCTGGTCGAGCCCTCGGCGTCGGCGATCCGCTCGAGCGTGGCGCCGGGTTCCTCGGCCACGCGGCGCAGCACCTCCAGGTACCGCTCGCGCAGCTGGGCGCCGGTCTCGCGCAGGTACACGTCGGCGTTGTAGATGAGCGCGCCTTCCAGGCCGTGCGGCTTGTCCATCAGCCACACGCCGATGTCGTCGGTGGCGCCGTGCTGCATCACGTGTATCTGCCGGGTCTGCAGGCTGCCGATGGAGCGCGTGCGTTCGCGCGCGTCCTGGAACGAGAACATCGACTGGTAGGGGCCCGAGGTCTTGATCTGCCCCGCGTAGCCCGGCTCGGCCATCAGGCGCTCGAACGGCACCTGCTGGTTGTTCATCATCGACAGCAGTTCCTGCTTCACGTAGCGCATGAAGGCGGGCAGCGCCAGCGAGCGGTCGACCGTGAGCGAGACCGGCAGCACGTTGTTGAAGAAGCCCATCACGTCCTCGGTCTCGGCCTGCTGGCGTCCGCGCACCGGGTTGGCGATGACGATCGCCTCGTTGCCGGTCACCTGGGCCATGGTCAGCGCGTAGACGCCGAAGGTGAGCATGCTCAGCGTCACGTCCATGTCGCGGGCGATCTCGCGCAGCCGCTGCGTGCTCTGCAGGTCGATGTGGATCCAGTGCGCGCCGCCCTGGCCGCTCTTGCCGGCGCGCCGGGGCATGTCGGTCACCGGCGGCCGCACGGCCCTGGCGCCTTCGAGGCGGCCGCGCCAGAAGGCGAGCTGCTCCTCGCAGGCGGGCTCGGTCAGCCACTTCTCCAGCCACTGGGCGTAGTCGCCCTGGGTGGTCATGAGCGCGGGCAGGTTGTGCGGGCGGCCGCGTTCGGCTGCGTCGTAGAACGCGGCCAGTTCGCGCTGCATCAGGTCGAAGGACCAGCCGTCCCAGATCAGGTGGTGCGGCACGAACTGGAACACGTGCTCGTTGTCGTCCAGCCGGAAAAGCGTCGCGTGCATCATCGGCGCGGCGTGGATGTCGATGGGCCGGTCAGCCAGCTCCTGCATGCGCTCTGCCAGCTCGGCCTCGCGCTGGTCGGCGGGCAGGTCGCACAGGTCGACCAGCGGCAGCGTGAATTCCGCAGACTCCGCTATCGCCTGCATCGGCTTTCCGCTGTCGGCGTCGATGTCGATGCGGGTGCGCAGCGAGGGCTGGCGGCGGATGATCTGGCGCAGCGCTTCCTCGAAGCGCGCCGCGTCGAGCTGCCCCGTGAGCCGCTGCGCCGAGGGCGCGTTGTAGACCGAGCGGCCCGGATGCAGCTGCTCCATGAAGCGGATGCGCTCCTGCGCCATCGTCAGCGGTGCGGTGGTGCGCCCGGCGCTGCGCCCGATCGGCGCCTGCAGCCCGACGCCCGCGCCCTGCAGGGCCTGGATGGCCGCGGCCAGCTTTTCGGCGGTGGGCGACTCGAACAGCGAGCGCAGCGGCAGCGTGACCTGGAACTCCCGGCTCAGCAGCGTGGTGAGGCGCGCCGCCAGCAGCGAATGGCCTCCCATGGTGAAGAAGTCGTCGTGCATGTCGAGGCCGGGCAGGCTCAGCACCTTCTCCATGAGCGCGAGCACCTTGCGCTCGTGCTCGTTGCGCGGGCCCGCGCCGCGGCGCATCTCGTCGCGTGCCACCGCCTGCGGGGGCGGGAGCGCGACGCGGTCGATCTTGCCGTTGGCCAGCTTGGGCAGCATGTCGAGCGTCACCACGTGCTGCGGCAGCATGAAGGCGGGCAGGTGCTTGCGCAGGTGCACCATCAGGGTCTCGAGGTCGAAGCCGGTGTCGTGCTTGAGCGCGAGGTACGCGACCAGGCGCACGTCGCCGGGGTTGTCCTCCCGGGCGATCACCACCGCACGCGAGACGCCCTCCACCTCGCAGCAGCGCACCTCGATCTCGCCGGGCTCGATGCGGTAGCCGCGCACCTTCACCTGGAAGTCGAGCCGCCCGAGGTGGTCGAGGAGCCCGTCGTTGCGCCAGCGGCCGCGGTCGCCGGAGCGGTACATCTTCTTCGGCGTGCCGAAGATGCGCACCGTGACGAAGCGCTCGGCGGTCAGCTCGGGCCGGTCGAGGTAACCCAGCGAGACGCCTTCGCCCGCGATGCAGATCTCGCCGGGCACGCCGATGGGGCAGGGCTGCAGGTCGGCATCGAGGATCCAGATCTCGGTGTTGTCCACGGGCCTGCCGATGGACACACCGCGCGAGGCGATCTCGTTCGGGCGCACGTGCCAGGCCGTGGAGTACACGGTGGTCTCGGTCGGTCCATAACCGTTCCACAGGCCTTCCATGCGCTCGCACAGCGCCAGCGCCATGCTCGGGCGCAGCGCTTCGCCGCCGGTCCAGCCGCGGAAGCCCGGGGCGCCGCCGGCCCACTGGGCGTCGAGCAGCAGCTGCCACATGCCGGGGGTGGCCTGCAGAAGGGTGATCTGTTCCTCGTCGAGCGCACGCGACAGGCGGTTGCCGTCCATCGCGACCTCGCGCTTCACCATGACCAGCTCGGCGCCGGCGGCCAGCGGCAGCAGCAGGTCGGGCACGGCCATGTCGAAGGACAGCGTCGTCACGGCGGCGATACGGTCGGCCGGGCCGATGCCCGACTCGCGCTGCATCCACTGCAGCAGGTGCGCCACGCCGCGGTGATGCGCGATCACGCCCTTGGGCAGACCGGTCGAGCCGGAGGTGTAGATCACGTAGGCGGCGTCTTCCGACTGCGGGTCGTCGGCGCTGGGAGGCAGGGCCTCGCCGGAGAGCCGCCGCCATTCGGTGTCGCGGTCGATCTCGAAGATGCGCTGGCTCGCGTCGCCGCGCCAGTCGCGGGGCGCGACCGCGATGTCCGACGAGGTCAGCATCAGCGCGAGCTTCGCGTCGCTGGCGTAGTGGTCCAGCCGCGCCTGCGGGAAGGCGGTGTCGAGCGGCACGTAGGACGCGCCGGCCTTCAGCACGCCGAGCATGGCGACGACCATCTCGAGGCTGCGCTCCAGGCACAGCCCCACGCGCTGGCCGCGGCCCACGCCGCGCGCACGCAGCGCACGGGCGAGGCGGTTGGAGAGCGACTCGAGCTCGCCGTAGCTGCAGCTGCGGGCGCCGTCGCGCACCGCGGGGCGGTCGGGCTGCAGCGGCGCGCGCGCGACGAAGCCGGCATGCGCCAGCGGCGCGCCGACCAGCGGCACCCGCGCGGGCTGCAAGGCGAGCAGCGCATGCACGGCGTCGGCCGACAGCACTTCTAGCCTGCCGACCGTTTCGTCGGGCTCGTGCGATGCCGACTGCAGCACGCACGCGAACATGTCGAGCCAGCGTTGCACGCTGACCTCGTCGAAGAGGTCGGTGTTGTACTGCGCCTCCACCATCAGGCCGCCGTCGAGCGGGCGCAGGTTCACGAACAGCTCGAAGTTCTCGTAGCGGCGGGCGATGGTGTCCTGCACCACGTCGAGCGTGGTGAAGGCCTGCGCGCTGCTGGCCACGTCGGGGTCGACGTTGAAGGCCACGCTCACCAGCGGCAGACGGCTCGGGTCGCGCTCCAGGGAGAGCTGGCCCAGCAGCGCGCCGTAGGTGAGCGCCTGGTGGTCGAAGGCGTCGAGCACGGCGGTGCTGCATTCGTCCATCAGCGCATCGAAGCGCATGCCGGCGCGCGCGGCCAGGCGCAGCGGCAGCAGGTTCACGCAGTGGCCGACCAGGCCGGGCATGTCGTGCGCGAGCTGGCCCGAGGCGGGAATGCCGACCACGATGTCTTCCTGCCCCGTGAGGCGGTGCAGCGTGGCGACGAAGCCGCTGAGCAGGCCGGTGAAGAGGCTGACGCCGGCCTTGGTGCTCGTCGTGCGCACCGCGCCGACCAGGCGCTTGTCGAGCAGACGCTCGGCGCGAAGCGAATTGAAGGTGCGCGCGGCCGGGCGCGGGCGGTCCAGCGGGAGGTCGAGCACCGGCAGCGTGCTGCCGGGGAAGCGGCCCAGCCAGTAGTCGACGTGCGCCTGCATGTCAGGGTGCGCCGCGGCGGCGGCTTCCTCGGCGGCGAAGTCGGCGAAGAGCGGCGCCGCCTTGAGCTTCAGCCCGGTGCCGGTTTCCTCGGCATACAGGTGGCCCAGCTGTTCGGTGATGACCGCCCACGACCAGCCGTCGCACACCACGTGGTGCGCGGACATCACCAGTTCGTGCTCGGCCCTGCCGAGCCGGTAGAGCACCGCCCTGAACAGCGGGCCGTGCTCCAGCGAGAAGGGCGTGCAGACCGCGTCCTCGTGCGCGTCGCGCAGCGCCTGGACACGGGCTTCGGGCTCCAGCGCGGCCAGGTCGTGCCCGACCATGACGTTCGCGCGAGGCTGGCTCACCAGCATGCAGGTGCCGTCGGGCGAGATGGTGGAGCGCAGTGCCTGGTGGCGCGCGAGCAGCCGGTCCATGGCGCGCGAGAGGGCCGTCTGGTCGAGTTCCCCGCGCAGGCGCAGCACCACCGATTCGTTGTAGGCCATCGAGGCCTCGGTGCCCAGCGTGGCGCCGAGCCAGACTTCGCGTTGCGATTCCGTGGTCGCAATGATGGATTCGACGACCCCACCGCTCGCGGTGGGCTTGAGAACGGCGTTCATGCTGCGGCCTTTCCATTGACGAGGGAGTGACTGGCGGGTGCCGCGTCGGGCACGTACCAGAAGGGCTGGCCGTCGATGTCGCGGGCCAGCACGGAGCCTTCCTCGGCTGGCTTGTGGATGTCGAAGCCGGTGACGGGAATCGCGCGGCGCGGCAGGAAGCCGGACTCCTGCATCTCCGCGACCGATTCCTTGAAAGCGCGCTGGATGAAGGCGATGTCCTCGGCGCTGTGCGCGCTGGTGAGGAAGCACGGGAAGTTGTCCAGGATGTGGACCCCGCGGCTGCGCATCATGGCGAAGAGCAGGTCCTGCAGCGGGTGGTCTTCGAGCCAGCTCACGCGCCACAGCGAGGCGAAGTGGCGGACCTCGATGGGCGCGCCGACTTCCCTGCACCAGCCCGAGAGTTCCGCGGCCATGGCCGTGGTGCTGGCGTTGAGCCCGGCCTGCAGCGCCGGCCCGGCTTCCTTCAGGTGCATGAGCGAGGCCTTCGCCGCCGCGAGCGCGAGCGGGTGGCGCACGAAGGTGCCCGCGAAGTAGGTCACGCCCACGCCGGGGATCGAGTCGTCGCCGTATTGCCAGGCGCCGCCGTCGAGCGCATCCATGAACTCGCGCTTGCCGGCGATCACGCCAACCGGGAAGCCGCCGCCGATCACCTTGCCGTAGGTGGCGAGGTCGGCGCGCACGCCGAACAGCTCCTGCGCGCCGCCCAGGGCGGTGCGAAAGCCGGTGATGACCTCGTCGAAGATCAGGCAGCAGCCGTTCTTCTCGGTGATCTCGCGCAGCTCGTGCAGGAACTCGCGCGGCTGGAAGTCGGGGCGGCGGCTCTGCACCGGCTCTGCCAGCACGGCGGCGAGGTCGCCCGCGTTGTCGCGGATGAAGTCCAGCGCCTCGGGCGTGCCGTAGTCGAGCACGCGGATGTCGCCGAACATGCCGCTCATCACGCCCGGCGCGGCCGAAAGACCCTTGCCGCCCTTGCCGGCGCGCACCAGCACCTCGTCGAAGGTGCCGTGATACGAGCCGGTGAACACCACCACCGTGCTGCGGCCGGTGACGGTGCGCGCGATGCGCAGCGCGGCCATCACGGCCTCGGAGCCGGTGTTGCAAAGGCCCGCGCGGTCGTTGCCGGTGAGCTCGCAGACCAGTGCCGTGACCTCGGCCGCCAGCGGGTGCTGCGGGCCGATCTCGTAGCCGGCGTCGAGCTGCCGGCGCACCGCTTCGAGCACGAAGTCGGGCTGCCAGCCGAACATGTTCATGCCGAAGCCGTTGAGCGCGTCGACGTATTCGTTGCCGTCGAGGTCCCACATCCGCGAGCCCTTGGAGCGCTCGATGACGATCTGGTAGGTGATCTCCTTCGTGATCGGCCTGAAGCCGTTGACCACGCGCGGGTCGGCCATGTGCGGACGGTTGGCCTCGGTGAATTCCTTGCTCTTGCGCGTGCGCTCCACGTAGCGGCGGACGAAGGCCGCGAGCCGCGCCTTCTGCCGGCCGCTGGGCTCGGCGGTGCGCTGCGTGTGGATGCGGGCGATGGCGCCGAAGGCCTTGCTCACGTCGTAGCGCACGGGCTGCGCGGGCTCTTCGGCGGACTTGGACATGGGCGCGGTGGCTGCAACCGGGGTCGCGGCCACTGCCGGGACCGCCTGCACCGGCACGGCCTGCAGCGTCGCGAGCGGCGCCGCGGGAACCGCGCCGGACAGCAATGCGAGTTGCTGGCGCATCAATTCCATCTGCTGCGAAATCAGCTGAGACAGCTGTCCTTCGCCCGCGACGACGCCTTGTGCGGGCATGTACACGGGCAGCGCCTGCGGCATGCGCAGCGGCATGGCGACTGCGCTTTCCACCGGAGCTGCCGTTGCAGCGGTCATCGCAGCAGTCATCGAGGTCGTCGGTGCGGCGACCGGCGCCGGAGCAGCTTCAGGCGGCAGGCTTTCCCGCAGGAAGGCCGAGAGCGCGTCGAAGCCGCGATAGTTCTCCATCAGCTGGCGGAAGCTGACGTTCACCTTGAAGTGCTTCTTGATCTGCGTGGCCGCCTGCGTCAGCGTGAGGGAGTCAAGGCCGAGCTCGCCGAAGGGCGCCTGGCCCTCGGCCTGCGCCATGTCGAGGCCCGAGATGTCCTCGAACAGCGCACGCAGGCGCGTGTCGACGGACGAACCGGCGGAGGGAGGAGGAAGAGGCGAGGGCGTTGCAGCGGTCACGATCGGCTCCAGGGAAACGGGTGGGACGAAGGGCGATGGCGTCGCCGCGGCGGCGGGCGCGGCGGCGACGGAAACGTCGGGGGAAGAGGTAACGGCAGCAGCGATGTCGACCCAGCAGCGCTTGCGTTCGAAGGGCGTGGTGGGCAGGCGTACGCGCTGGGCGCCGGCGCGGGCCGTCAGGCGCGAGAGTTCGATTTCCGCGCCGCAGGTCCAGAGACGGCCGAGGGCCAGGCGCAGGGTGCGGGCCTCGTCGGCCATGCCGCCGGGCTCCACGTGCAGCAGTGCGAATGCGTTGCTCGCGCCGTGCTGGCGCACCAGCGTGGAAAGCGTGTTGCGCGGACCGGCCTCGACGAACAGCGGGTTCGCCGTCTGCGCCATCGCGCAGCGCACGGCCGGCGAGAAGCGCACGGTGCCGCGCAGGTGCCTGGCCCAGTAGGACGGGCTCGTGGCCTCGGCATCCCCGAGCGGCTTGCCGGTGAGCGTGGAATAGATCCGGGTCTGCGGCGCGCTCAGCGCCACCTTGGCCACCAGGGCTTCGAAGGGCGCGACGGCCGCGTCCATCATGGCCGAGTGGAAGGCGTGCGAGGTCTGCAGCGGGCGGCTCGGAATGCCGTCCGCTTCCAGCGCGGACTGCAGCGCCGCGATGGCATCGAAGGGGCCGGCCGCGACACAGGCCGTGGGGCCGTTCTCGGAGGCCAGCGAAAGCTGCGGGCCCAGCCTCTCGATGAGCTGGGCCGCGCCAAGGCGCACCGACAGCATTGCGCCGGCCGGCTGCGCCTGCATGAGGGCACCGCGGCGAGCCACGAGCCGGGCGGCGTCTTCGAGGCGCATCACGCCCGCGATCACCGCCGCGACGAATTCGCCGACGCTGTGGCCGATCAGCGCATGCGGCCGCGCGCCCAGCGCCAGCAGCCGCCGGGCGAGCGCGTATTCGAGCGCGAAGATCGCTGGCTGCGTGGCGGCGGTGGGCGACAGCGCCTGCGGGTCGTCCGAGAACATGCGCTCGCGCAGGTCGAAATCCGTCACGCCCTCGAGGGCGGCCATGCAGTCGTCGAAGGCGGCGGCGAACACCGGGTCGTTCGCACGCAGGTTGCGGCCCATGCCGGCGTACTGCGCGCCCTGTCCGGGGAACATGAGCACGAGCTGGGGTTCGCTCGAGGCCGCGCGGCCGCTGACGGTGCCGGTCGAACCGGTGTCGCGCAGGGAGGCCACGGCATCGGCCGTGCTGCCGGCCACAACCGCGCGGCGGAAGGCGTGTGCCTTGCGGCCGACCGCGAGGGTGTGGGCCACGTCGGCGAGCGGAAGCTCCGGATGGCCTTCGAGGTGCGATGCGAGCTGCCCGGCGGCCGCGGCGAGCGCGGTCTCGGAGCGCGCCGAAAGCAGCAGCACCTGCTCGCCCGTGGCGGGCGGCGAGGCCGGCCGGGGCGGCGCCTCCTCGACGATGACGTGCGCATTGGTGCCGCCGACGCCGAAGGAGCTGACGCCCGCGCGGCGCGGCTGGGCGGCGCGGGGCCACTGCTGCAGGCTCGAGGTCACGTGGAAAGGCGTGCGCGCGAAGTCGATCGACGGGTTCGGCGCGCTGAAATGCACGGTCGGCGGAATCTGCTCGTGGTGCAGCGCCAGTGCCGTCTTGATGAGCCCGGCCGCGCCCGCCGCCGTGACCATGTGGCCTACGTTGCTCTTGACCGAGCCCAGCGTGCAGTAGCCGAGCGCGTCGGTGTGCTCGGCATAGGCGACGGCCAGCGCCTCGACCTCGATCGGGTCGCCCATCGGCGTGGCGGTGCCGTGCGCCTCGACGTAGGAGATGCTGCGCGCGTCCACGTCGGCCGCCGCCAGCGCGGCGCGGATCACCGCGGCTTGTCCGTCGACGCTGGGCGCGGTGAAGCTGGCCTTGGCGCCGCCGTCGTTGTTGACGCAGGCGCTGCGCAGCACGGCGTAGATGGTGTCGCCGTCGGCCTGCGCGTCGGCCAGCCGCTTGAGCAGCACCACGGCCGCGCCGTCGCTGAAGACGGTGCCCCGGGCCTGCGCGTCGAAGCTGCGCGTGTGGCCGTCGGGCGAGAGCATCGAGCCCTCGTTGTAGAGATAGCCGCTGCGCGGCGGGCAGGTGACGGAAGCGCCGCCCGCCAGCGCCATGTAGCACTGGTCGGTGCGCAGCGCATGGAAGGCGTGGGCCACGGCCACCAGCGAGGTCGAGCAGGCGGTGTGCACGCTGACGGCCGGGCCCGTGAGGTTGAGCCGGTTCGCCACCCGCGTGGTGATGTAGTCCTTCTCGTTGGCCAGCATCACCTGGAACTCGCCCACCGGCTCCACCAGGTCGGGCCGGGTGCTCACGTGGCGCTGGTGGTAGGTGGCGTTGTACATGCCGGCGTACACGCCCACCGGGCCCGGCGCGGCGTCCGGCACGTAGCCGGCGCGCTCCAGGCATTCCCAGCAGATCTCGAGGAACACGCGCTGCTGCGGATCCATGAGCTGCGCTTCCTTCGGGCCGATGCCGAAGAAGGCGGCGTCGAAGTTCTCGATGCCGTCGATCACGCCGCGTGCGCGCACGTAGGCCGGATCGTTGCGCAGGGCTTCGCCGATTCCGGCGTCCAGCGTGGCGTCGTCGAAGAAGCTGATGGTGTCGCGGCCCGCGACGAGGTTGTCCCAGAACTGCTCGACGTCGGCCGCGCCGGGGAAGCGGCCGGCGGTGCCGATCAGGGCGACGGCGTCATGAAGCGCGTCGTGGGGAAGGGTGGCCGCTGCGGTCGATCGATCCTTGAAATCGGCCGCAGCGGCCGTGGCGGGCTGATCACCCGCCGGCTGCATCCGCGCACCCATTGCTTTTGGCGTGGGATTGCGGAAGAAAAGATTGGTCGACAGCGGCGTGCCGCTGCCGCGCCGGAGATCGGCCAGCACCTGGAGCACCAGCAGCGAATCGCCGCCGAGGTCGAAGAAGTTGTCGTTGCGGCCGACCTTCGAGATGCGCAGCGCGCGCGCGAAGGCGTCGCACACCTGCTGCTCGATGGCGCCGCGCGCTTCCTCGAAAGGCTGCGCGAGCTCGGGGCGCTCGCCGGCCGGCTCGGGCAGCGCCTTGCGGTCGAGCTTGCCGTTGGGCGTGACGGGAAGCCGTTCGAGCCACACCTGGGCGGCCGGCACCATGGCCGCGGGCAGGCGCTCGCCGAGATGAGCGCGCAGGGCCTCCCAGGAGAGCTTCTCTTCTCCAGAGTGCGAAACCAGATAGGCCACGAGGCGCAGCTGCCCGCTGCCGTCGGGCCGGGCTACCACCGCGCACGACTGCACGCCGGGATGCGCGAGGATCGCCGCCTCCACCTCGCCGGTCTCGATGCGGTGGCCGTGGATCTTCACCTGGCCGTCGCGACGGCCGATGAATTCGATGGTGCCGTCCGGCAGCCAGCGCGCGAGGTCGCCGGTGCGGTAGAGCCGGTCGCCGGGGCCGCCGAAGGGGTCGGCCACGAAGCGCTCGGCGCTGAGCGCGGGCTGCCGCAGATAGCCGCGGGCCAGCCCGTGGCCGCCGATGCAGAGCTCGCCGACGAAGCCGGTCGGCAGCAACGCCATCGAGGGGCTGAGCACGCGCAGCACGGTGTCCTTGATCGGGCGGCCGAGCGGAACCGAGCGCAGGTCTTCCGGGAGCGGCGACGCGATGCGGTGCGTGGCCGCGAAGGTGGTGCATTCGGTCGGGCCGTAGCCGTTGCTCAGCGCGAGGCCGGGCAGTGCGGCCAGCGCGCGGCGCACGTGCGGCACGGAGAGCGCCTCGCCGCCGGTGAAGAGATGCAGCAAACCCGAAAGATGGGCCGGGTCGTCGTCGACGACGGCGTTGAAGAGCGCGGCCGTGAGCCAGGCCGTGTGCACGCCGTGGCGCGCGATGGTGCGGGCGAGCCCGGCACCGGTGGGCACGCGCTCGTCATGGATCACGCAGCGGCCGCCGTTGAGCAGCGGGCCCCAGATTTCCAGCGTGGCCGCGTCGAAGCCCAGCGGGGCCGCATGCAGCATGGCCAGGCCGGGGGCGAGCGAAACGTAGTCCACGCCCACGACGAGCCGCAGGATCGAGCGATGGCAGATCTCGATGCCCTTGGGCGTGCCCGTCGAGCCCGAGGTGTACATGACGTATGCCACCGATTCCGCGTCGATGGCCGGGAAATTCCATGAACCACGGTTTTCGTTGTCTTGGTGCTCGTCGACCAGAAAAACGCCGTGATGGGGGGGGATGAGGTGGCGGTGCTCCTGCGCGGTCAGCACGTGGTGCGCGCCGGCCTCGTCGAGCATGTAGGCGATACGTTCGGGCGGGTAGTCCGTGGGCACGGGCACATAGGCGGCGCCGGCCTTGAGGATGCCGAGCTGGGCGACGATGGCCGCCATCGAGCGGTCGAGCAGCATGCCGACGCCGTCGCCAGCGTGGACGCCCAGGGTCTGGAGGCGCCGTGCGAGATCGTCGGATCGCTGGTCGAGGTCGCTGTAGCTCATCTGCGCCTCGCCTTGGGCGAGGGCGATGGCGTCGGGCGTTGCAGCGGCCTGCAGGGCGAACACGGCCGGCACCGTGAGGGCGGAGTCGATCGGGGAGAGGGCGATGTTCCAGGCACCGAGCTGGTCGGCGCTGTCGGCTCGAGGCAGCGTGCGGATGTCGCCGAGTGCTGCATCGGGGCGGTCGAGCAGGTCTTCGGCGGTGTCGGCGAGCGTTGCGAGCAGCGCGTCGACTGCGGCGGGGTCCATCAGGCCGGGCGCCGCGTCGGCGTGCAGCGATGCAGAGGCGGCGTCGAAGCGCAGCCGCAGCGGGGCGTCGGCGCTTTCGATGCCTGCTTCCCCGCGCAGCCAGAGCGAGGCGGGCGACGGGGCGGCATGCGCGGTCTTCGGCGCGCCGCGGCGGCCGAGGTCCAGCTCCGCGAGCCAGGGGCCCGCGGCCATGGTGGTGTCGAACGCGACGGTGGTCGAGAAGCACGCAGGCGGCTCCTGCCCGGTGCCTGCTTCATCCAGCACGGGCCAGAGGCTTCCGAGCCAGCGAGCCTGCAGAAGCAGCCATGCGCCGGCGAAGAGGGTGTCGGGCAACTGGCCGCCGACGGCCGGCGAGCCGGCCAGCTTGCGGGCGAAATGGGGCGAGAGCGTGGTGGAGGCGACGTGGCGGCTGGCCGATCCTTTCGAATTGGATCGCGACACGAACAGGTCTTCCAGAGAGAGCTCCGGATCGCCTTGGCCTGCCTGCGAAACAGTTTGAATTTCCACGTAAGTATCCCAAAAGAAATACGCCAAAAGTAATTGGGCGAATGGAAAATCCATTCGCTCAATTAAGAATGAAGAAGCAGAAAGCTGTTTTTTCGTGTCTTCATCCTAGGGTGTTTCCCGCAGCCGATGTGTGTACTTTAGGCCCCGGTTACAACTGGATAAGGTTATTTCTGAAACGTACTACCCGAATCGTCCAGTACGAGGTAACTGATGAGCGATCGGAGGAGGAAAAGCGGCCCGGCGGCCCGCTCCGGATGGCCGAAAGGCCCGTTCGAGGAGGGGTACTCCTGGGGAGAACTCAGGGGGAACAAGGGGGAAACCGCATCGACCGGTCACCGCACCACTGCTTCGGGTGCGGGCCTCGCTTCGCCTGTGGGCCATGCGGAAAGTGCACGAGGAAGTGTGTCGAAAAATGAAACATCCTCCCGGAGCCGACTGTTATGAATTGCCGATGCCTGTAACCGTATAAGAAATATCTGTACAAAATCAAGAAATCGAAAAAACTGGTGAGAGCGCGCCGATTGCGCAAAATCCAATTCACCGGAACCCGTAAATGCTCAGCGACATCCTATTACCCGATGTAGTTCTGGAGCGCCGCGGCAACTATCTGGAATCAATTCTTCCCGGTAATTCAGATGCATTGACCGCCAACGCGATCTACTTCGGCAATGAGGCCTGGGCGAGGGAATATCTGGCTTCCTGCCACCGCGACGGGCACTTCCGAGACCGCTGGCTGGCCGCCGGCGGTGACTGGACGGACAAGGTCGTCATCGACCTGGGTTGCGGGCCGGGCAATGTATTTGCAACGCTGGGCGGCAGGCCGAAATTGCTCGTCGGCGTCGACGTGGCCGCGGGCTCCCTGGAGCTGGCCGCGATCGAGGGCTACATCGCGGTGCTGGCGGACGCCGCGCACACGCCGTTCCGCTCGCAGGTGGCGGACATCGTGGCCATCAATGCCACGCTGCACCACTGCGACGACATGAAGGCGGTGCTGGAGGAGGGCGCCCGCCTGGTGAAGCCCGACGGCCTGCTGATCACCGACCACGATCCGCAGCTGACGGCGTGGGACTACCGGGGACTGGCCCGCATGCTGTGGAACACGCGTCTGTGGGTCTACCGCGTGATGGGGCGCGGCTTCCACAAGACCGGCAGCCAGCAGTCGTGGGGGCTGCGGACCGAAATACATCACCGGCCCGGCGACGGCGTGACGAGGGAACTCTTCGAATCCACGCTGATGCCGCTGGGCTTCGAGGTCCGCGTGCATCCGCACAACCACCAGGCAGGAGCCCGCGTCCTCCGCGGGGAAGCCGGCCCCATGCAATGGAAGTACCGCATGGGCAGCCTGCTGTCGGGCCGCGACCCCGGCGCGCCCTCGAGTGCGCTTTCTCTGATGTGCATCGCGAGGCGAACGGGCGCGAAAAACCCCGCGGTCGGCTGAACGCCCGGCCACTGCTGGTAGCCTCCCGGATTCTTCGAGCGCGGTCCCGGAAACCGGGGCGCGCGAGATTCAGGTCATCCAGGAAGGAATCCGGTAGTGGTTGTTGTGACAGGAAGGAACTGGCGTGCCGGCATGGTGCTGGCCGCGGCATTGATGGTGGCGGCGTGCTCCACCTCTCCCAAGGCACCGGTGGCGGGGCCGGGCGAATACGTCGTCCAGCCGGGCGACACGCTCTACCGCATCGCGTCGAAGGCCGGCCGTTCGCCGGGCGACATCGCACGCTGGAACAACCTGCAGGATCCGGACAAGCTGGAAGCAGGACAGGTGCTGCGCGTGGTGCCGCCGGGCGGCGGCGCTTCTTCCGGCGCATCGCCCGAGCCGTCCCCGGGCAGGAGCCCCGGCGCGGAGCGTCCCGAACGCCCGGAGCGCGCGAGGCCGCCCAGGTCCGCGGCGCCGGAGCCGGCCGCGCCGCCCGCGTCGAGGCGCAGCGACTGGGCCTGGCCTGCGCCGGGCCAGGTGATCGCGGGCTTCAACGGCACCAGCAGCAAGGGCGTCGACATCGGCGGCAACACCGGCGATGCGGTGGCCTCCATCGGCGCGGGCAAGGTGGCGGTGACGGAAACGCTGCGCGGCTACGGCAGCGTGGTGATGGTCGACCACGGCGGCTCCTACATGTCGGTCTACACCAACCTGCGCTCGGTGCAGGTCAAGCAGGGCCAGCAGGTGAAGCAGGGGCAGAAGCTCGCCGAGATCGGCAGCCCGGACGGCGGACGCGCCAAGCTGCACTTCGAGATCCGCTACCGCGGCAATGCCGTCGATCCACGCCAGTACCTGCCGGCACGGTAGGCAAGGCCACGGCCGGGGCAGGACGCGTCCCCGCGCGTTCTGTTCTTTCTCTCTGGCGAACGACATCCCCCGAATTGGCGATACCGCAACGCCTGCGAAGTACGCAGACTTCCGCTCCTGATTCTGTACAAGGGGGCGTAGATGGAAGTCGTGCATTGGGTGTTCCTCATTCTCGGCAGCGCGCTGGCTCTGACCACGCAGTGGTTCCTGATCGCCCCGTTCAGCCTGGACTGGCGACCGCTGCGCGCGCAGATCGTCGTGCAGGTCACGCAGGCGGCCGCGCTGCTCGAAGAGTGCGCCGCCACGGCCGACTCGACCGCCTAGCCGTCCGCGCCCCGCACGGGGCGGCGGTCGACGTCGGACCGGAGCGCGCGCCATCTAAGATGCGCACTCTTCTGGAATGACGTATGCAGACGCGGTAGGCAAAGGGGGCCACGACGCATGATTTCTTTGCTCCACACCGCGGACTGGCAGATCGGCCGCGTTTTCTCCCAGTTCGAACCCGACGACGCCGCTGCGCTGTTCGAGGCGCGCTTCAAGGCGGTGGAGCGGCTGGCCGCCATCGCGGCCGAGCGCAAGGTCGACGCAGTGCTGGTCGCGGGCGACGTGTTCGACCTGCAGACCGTGTCGGACAAGACCATCCGGCGCATGTTCAACGCCATGCAGGGCTTCGAGGGGCCCTGGCTGCTGATCCCGGGCAATCACGACTCGGCGCTGAGCGAATCCGTCTGGAGCCGCGCGCAGCGGCTGGGCGCCGTCGCGCCGAACATCGTCTGCTGCCTGGAGCCCAGGCCCCACAAGGTGGCGGGCAAGTTCACGCTGTTGCCCGCGCCCCTCACGCAGCGCCACACCTATGGCGACCTCACCGACTGGTTCGCCGCCGAACCGGACGAGGAGGGCCTGCCCCGCATCGGACTGGCGCATGGCTGCGTGCAGGGCATCCTGTCGGAAGACATCGACTCGGCCAACCCCATCGCCGCCGGACGCGCGGCACAGGCCCGGCTCGACTACCTCGCGCTCGGCGACTGGCACGGCACGCGGCAGATCGACGATCGCACCTGGTACGCGGGCACGCCCGAGACCGATCGCTTCCGCGCCAACGATTCGGGCCAGGCGCTGCTCGTCGCCATCGACGGCGCAGGCGCGGTGCCGGCGGTCGAGCCCGTGCGTGTCGGCCAGTTCGACTGGCAGCAATGGGAACCGCGGCTCGCCGTGCCCTCCGACATCGACGAACTGGTGCGAAAGCTCGAGCAGATCGGCAGCGCCGACGTGCTGCAGCTGCGCGCCCAGGGCACATGCGACCTCGCCGGCCATAACCGGCTGGGCGTCGCGCTCGATGCGGCCCGCGCCCGGGCCCGGGCGCTGGTGTGGGAAGGCGAGGCGCTGCGGCTGGAACCGACCGAGGAGGACATCCAGGCGCTGCACGCCGACGGCTTCGTGGGCGAGGCGCTGCAGGCACTGCGCGAGCAACAGGGCGACGCAGACGCGGAACTGGCCCGCGACGCGCTGCTCACGCTGGCGCGCATCCTCGGCGCGCAGCAGGGCTCCTCGCACGCGGGAGCCGGCGCATGAGCATGAAGCTGCAGCGGCTTCGCATCGAGAACTTCAAGCTGTTTCGCGCGCCGTTCGAGATCGACGGCCTCACGGACGGGCTGAACCTCTTCGCGGCCCCCAACGAATCGGGCAAGTCCACCGTCGCCGAGGCGATACGCGCCGCCTTCTTCGAGCGGCACCGGTCGAGCGCCGTCGAGCACATGCGGCCATGGGGCGAGAGCTCGGCCACGCCCATGGTGGAAGTCGATTTCGAACTCGACGGCAAGCCCTGCCGGCTCACCAAGGCCTTCCTCGGCAAGAAGCGCTGCGAGCTGGTGATCGACGGCAGGCCGATGGACGGCGCGGTGGCCGAAGACCACCTGGCGGCGCTGCTGGGCTTCCGCTTTCCGGGCAAGGGCGCCAGCACGCCCGAGCACATGGGCATTCCGGGCCTGCTATGGATCAGGCAGGGCACTTCACACGACATCGCCAGCGCGGTGGGCTTCGCCAGCGACCACCTGCGCAACGCGCTCGGCGAGTCGCTGGGCGAACTGGCCGCCAGCAACGGCGACGCGGTGCTGAAGGCAGTGGAGGCCGAGCGCAACGAGTTGCTCACACCCTCCACCGGCACGCCGCGCGGTGCCTACGCGGACGCCAACAAGCTGCGGGGGGAACTCGAAGAGAGGCTGGAAGAACTGCTTGCCGACGTCGAGGCCTACCGCTCCGGCGTGGACCGCCTTTCCGGCCTGCGCCGCGACCATCAGCGCGACGAGGCGGCCAAGCCATGGACGGCATTGCGCGAGCAGCTGGTCGTCGCGCAGCAGCGGCTGGACGAGGCCAAGGGACTGGACCAGAAGAAGACCGCGCAGGAGGCCGCGCTGAAGCAGATCGGCGCACAGGTGAGCTCATGGCGCACCCAGCTCCAGGCGATGGAGCGCGAGGAAGCGACGCTCGGCCAGCGGGAGAAGAACCTGCAGGCGACGCAGGAAGGTCTCGCCAGGGCGATCGGCGAACTCCAGGCTTGGGAACCCCGTCATGCGGCGGCGGCGAAGGCCGATGCCGCGGCGCGTGAAGCCCTTCGCCTTGCGCGGCAGGCCGCGTCACGCGTTGCGCAGGAGAAAACCGTCGAGAGCCTGGCCGAGCAGTTCGCCGTTCTCTCGCAGAGCCACGAGAAGGCGAAGGCCGAGCAGGAGAAGGTCACGCGCCTGCAGGCCGAGGCGCAGGCGCTCGCAGTGCCGGAAGGCGAACTCAGGCGTTTGCGGCATTGCGCGGACGCGCTCCGCACGGCGCAGGCCAGGTTGGACGCAGTGGCTACGGCCCTGGAGTTCGAACTTCAGCCTTCGGCCGGAGTGCGCGTGGCCGGCGAGGAGCTGTCCGGCTCGACGCGGCGGACCGTCATCGCGCGAACCGACATCGAGATCGAAGGCGTAGGCCGCATCACCGTGTTGCCGGGCGGCGCGGATCTCGAAAGCCTCGCCATCGAACGTGACCAGGCACGCGACGAACTCGCTGCGCTGCTCCAGGGCCTGCGCGCCGAAAGCGTCGCCGCTGTCGAGGAGCGCGTGCGGCAGCAGGCTCTGCGCAAGAGCGAAGCCGCCGCGGCCGAAGCCGTGCTGGCTGCGCTGGCGCCCAAGGGGCTGGGCGCGCTCGCCGCGGACATGGCGACGCGCGAGGCCCGGCTCGCGGAAGCCAGGAAGGTGCTGCAGGACATGCCGCCCGCACCCGCGAACGATGCGGTGCCGCTCTCGAGCGCTCAGGCCGAGTCGCAGGAGGTCGCCGCGCGCGCCGCGCTGGAAACGGCCTCCGCCGCGCTCAACGACGCGAAGGTGGCGGCCGGGAACGCACGCGAACAGGTCAAGGCCGCCGAGGACGAACTCGCGGCGGTCAAGGCCACGCTGGACGACCCCGCACGGGCCGGCAGGAAGACGGAAGCCGGCGGCGCGCTGACCGATGCGCTGGCGCAGCAGTCGGCCATTCAGGACAAAGTGGCCGAGCTGGCCCAACGGCTGCGGACCATCAACCTGCCGGTGCTCGCGCAGGACGTTGAACGGCTGGACCGCAGCGTCAGGCAGGCCGAAGCCGCGCACAACCAGCGCGCCACCGAGATCACCAAGCTGGAGGTCGAACTGGTGACTCTGGGCGCACTGGGCCACGAGGAGGCAGCCTCGGAGACGCAGCGCGAGCTCGAGCACGCCACGCGGCGCTGCGCGGAACTCGAACGGCGGGCGAGGGCGCTCGACCGTCTGCTGAAGCTGTTGCGCGAGAAGCGCTCGGCGCTGGCGCAGCGCCTGCGCGCGCCGCTGCAGAAGCATCTCGACCACTACCTGCAGATTCTTTTCCCCGGCGCGCAGGTGGAGGTCGGCGACGATCTCTCGCCGGGCCGCATCACGCGGCAAGGGCTGCGCGGCGCCCAAAGCGGCGCCTTCGAAGAGCTCAGCGTGGGCGCTCGCGAGCAGATGGGCGTCGTCGCCCGGCTGGCCTACGCGGACCTGCTGAGAGAAGCGCGCAAGCCGACCCTGCTCATCCTCGACGACGCACTGGTGAACACCGACGAGGAGCGCCTGCGGCAGATGAAGCGGGTGCTGTACGACGCGGCGGCCCGCCACCAGATACTGGTCTTCAGCTGCCACCCCGAGGCATGGCGCGATCTCGGCGTGGTCGCGCGCAGCATTCCCTGAATTCCCTCCTGCGGCGCGGCGGGCGGCGATAGGCCATTCGGCCATCGGCCGCTTGTCACGCCGCGTTCCGGGTGCTTTGTCATGCCCGCAAGCCCGCGCCCACGGGGGATTTGACTCCCTCAAAAAGGGGCGCTCCGCTCATGTGCGGAAACGCCGCGATTCCTACAGTCATCCCCAAGGCCCAACGCCTCTGCCCATGCCGGGCAACAGGTGCTCCAGGCCGGCAACGACAACTGGGGGATTTGCATGGAACCGCTCGCACTGCTGCCGACGACCTTCATGAACCTTCTGCGCGAAGACGCAGGAATGTCGTTCATGGAGTTCGCGCTGATCGGAGCGCTGGTGATGGTCGTGTGCTTCCTGCTGCTGCTCGCCATCCGGCGCAGCGCCTGAACCCGTGGAGCCCATCATGCAGGAACTCGACGCCGTTCTCGAACTGCTGGCGATGCTGGTCACCGACGTTCGCACCGTCGCTCTGCTCGCGCTGCTCGCCGTGGCCGCGGTCAGCGACTGGCGCTTCTACCGTATTCCCAACTGGCTGACCTTCGGCGGCGCGCTCTTCGCACTGGTCTACGGCACGCTGGCCGCGCGCACGCCCATGGCCGGGGCGGCGAGCGCCTTCGGCGGACTGGGCGTCGGCTTCGCGGCGATGGTGCCGTTCTACGTCATCGGGGTCATGGGGGCAGGCGACGTCAAGCTGATGGCGATGTCGGGCGCCTTCATCGGGCCCGAGCAGACGCTGATGGCCGTGCTCTTCACATTCATTGCGGGCGGCGTGGCGGCCATGGGCTTCGCCATCCACCGCCGCCGCGTCGGACACATGCTGGCCAACGTCAAGGACGCCGCACAGGGCGTGATGTTCTCCAGCATCGCCGGAATTCGCCCCTCGGGGCGCATCGATGCCAGCCAGTCCGTGGGGAAGCTGCCCTACGGCATCTGCATCGCAGTGGGCACCGCGATCGAAGTGCTCGCGCACCAGCTGGGCTACGTCTAGCCCTCTCATCTCTTACCTGCGACGGAGGTTCACATGAAGAACATCAAGGCGATCGGGCTGATCCTTCTGGCCCTGCTTACGGGCCTGGCGGCAGCCGTCTACGCGGCCGGCTGGATCTCCAGGCAAGGCGGCATCGCGTCCAACAAGGTCGTGGTGGCGGCGGTCGACATCGAACTGGGCAGCCGCGTCAACGCGCAGATGCTCACCACGGTCGACTGGCCCAGCGGCTCGGTGCCGAACGGCTCGTTCGGCGAGATCAAGGCGCTGCAGGACCGCGTGGTGAAAGTCGGCGTGCTGCGCGGCGAGGCGCTCATGGAGGGCAAGCTTGCACCGGTGGGCACGCAGGGCGGGCTCTCGGCGGTGATCGCCAGCGGCAAACGGGCCATGACGGTGCGCGTCAACGACGTGGTCGGCGTCGCAGGCTTCGCGCTGCCGGGCAACTACGTCGACGTGATGGTCAACGCCCAGCAGGACAAGGGCCGCGGCGAAGAAGCGCTGCAGATCAGCAAGACCGTGCTCGAGAAGGTGCTGGTGCTGGCGGTGGCGCAGGAAGCCAACCGCGACGACACCAAGCCCAAGGTCGTGAGCGCCGTCACGCTCGAGCTCTCGCTCGAGGACTCCGAAAAGCTCGACCTGGCCCGCAGCGTGGGAACCCTGTCGCTGGTGCTTCGCAACCAGATGGACAAGACCACCGTCGCCACCGACGGCATCACCAAGGGCCAGCTCTTCGGCGCGAAGGAGATCGTGCAGGTCTCCACCGCCGCAGCGCCGGCTCCCGCCCGCCCGCGTGTTCGTCACGCAGGCCCCGCCGCTCAGCCGGCTTCCCAGTGCGTGGAGGTCATCCAGCACTCGGGCAGTTCGCTCACCTGCTTCTGACCCCAAACGACAGGAGGAACACCAAGTGCGCCATATCTCCACAAAACTCGCCAGCCTGCTGGCGACCATCGCGACCGCGGCGACTCCCGCCATGGCCGCGGAGGTCGCGGCAACCGCCGCCGCCACGGGCGCCATGCCCACGGCAGCAGTCGCCTCGACGTCAGCCGCCGCCGCGGCTGCGTCCGGCAACACCGGACCGGGCAGCAGCCGCCGCTGTACGGCCATCATTCCCGACGACCAGCCTACACAGGCGGTGCTGGGCAAGTCGGTCGTCATTCCACTGAAGGCGCGCGTGGTGCGCATCGTGGTCAGCGGCCAGCCGCCGGCCCGGGCCGCCGTGCCCGCCGCCGCCGCCGCCGCCGTGCCGGCTGGCATGCAGCCCCCGCCGGCCCAGGCCGCGAATGCCAACGCCGGAGACGGCATCGCGGACGTCGACGTGACGCTGCTGAGCCCGACCGACCTGTTCTTCCGCGGCCGCCAGGCAGGCTCGATGAACGTGGTGCTGCAAAGCGCCGACGGCACCTGCTACATCAAGGACGTGATCGTCACCATCGATCCGCTGGCGCTGCAGGCCAAGCTGGCCGAGCTGATGCCCGACGAGCGGCGCATCCGCGTTCGCAGTGCCGAGAAGTCCATCGTTCTCACCGGCGAGATCAGCGACGCGCTCAAGCTCGACGACGTGATGAACCTGGCCTCGGCCTACGGCGCCGACGGCAAGAAGGTGGTGAACCTGCTGCGCGTCGCAACGCCGCAGCAGGTGATGCTCGAGGTGAAGATCGCCGAGGTCAGCAAGACGCTGCTCGACCGGCTGGGTTCGCGCGTCGGCATTGCGCGCACCGGCAACGGCGGCCTGAACAACTACTCGCTGATCTCCAATTTCCTGAGCACCGGCGCCGGCCTGGCGCAGGCGCTGCGCATCGGGCGCACCTCGCTGACCATCGACGGCCAGAAGGACGACGGGCTGGTGCGCATCCTCGCGGAGCCCAACATCATGGCCATCAGCGGACAGCAGGCCAGCTTCCTGTCGGGCGGCAAGATCTTCATTCCGGTGGCGCAGAACGCCGCCGGCGGCGGCGGGACGAACATCACGCTGGAAGAGAAGGAGTTCGGCATCGGGGTCAAGTTCACTCCGACCGTGCTCAATGGCGACCGGGTCAACCTCAAGCTGGTGTCCGAGGTGTCGGACCTGACGCAGACCGGTTCTCCCTTCACCACCGTCTCGGGCGTCACTGCAGTGCTGCCTTCGCTGACGGTGCGGCGCGCCGACACCACCGTGCAGCTCAACGACGGACAGAGCTTCGTCATCGCCGGGCTCATCAAGAGCAACGTGAACGAGACGATCAAGCGCTATCCGGGCCTGGGTGAAGTGCCGGTGATGGGAGCGCTGTTCCGAAGCACCGAATTCCAGAACGAGCAGACCGAGCTGATGTTCGTCATCACGCCGCGCCTGGTGAAGCCGCTTGCCGAATCGCCGAGGGTGCCGACGGACAACCACGTCGTTCCCAGCCGCGCCGAGGTCTATCTCAACGGAGCCCTCGAGAGCTCCACCCCGGCCCCGGCCGCCCCCGCCAGCGAAACCCCGTGAGGAGCACCGTCATGTTCATCATCAGATCGACCACCGTCGCCCTCATCTGCCTTCTCGGCGCCAGCTGCTCGACCGTCACGCCCAACTATGACGCGCGGTTCGGTGACGCAGTGCGCGACGCCAGGAAGAAGATGACGATCAATCCGAATGCCGGCAAGAACGGCGACCCCGTCACCGGCATGGACGGTCGCGCCTCACGCGAGGCGATGCACCAGTACCAGGAGTCGTACAAGACGCCGCCGCCGGCGGTCAACGTCATCAACATCGGTGGACAGATCGGCGGACAGAGCGCCGGCAACTCGAAGTGATGCACGCACCACACATTGCATTAGCCAAGCCCGCTTCCTCGGGACTCACGCGGAAAGGAGAGTGACACGAATCGAAACGAACTTTCTTCCCTCACTCATGTTTTCTCGAACCTGATTTCCAACCGTTCAAACCTTGAAAGGAACGAACCATGAAAAACTTTCTCAAGGCCATCGGCCAATCGACCCAAGGCTTCCTGCGCGAAGAAGAGGGCGCCCAGGTCGTCGAGTACGCGCTGATCATCGCGGTCGTCTCGATCGCCCTGGTCGTTGCGCTGAAGGCGCTCACCAACAACGGTGGCGGCTTCTCGAGCTTCATCACCCGCGTGACCAACTGCCTCACCACGACGACGTGCACGTGAGTGGCCGGCCGGGTGGGCCGGGCTTTCGGGCCCGGCCCATTGCCCGCCAGTCGTCGCGTTCGCATTCCTCGCCATACGGAAAAAAGGAGCAACCCATGTTCAAGTCATTTCTGAAAGACGAAAGCGGTGCCCAGGTCGTCGAGTACGCACTGATCATCGCCGTCGTTTCCATCGCGCTGGTGATCGCGCTGCAGGTGCTCACGACGGGCAACAGCTTCAGCTCGTTCATCTCCCGCGTCGCCACCTGCCTCGGTGGCACGAGCTGCACCTGAGCCCGCGTCTGCCGGACCACCTCTGTTGCACAGGAGCCGATCATGCATGTACGCCGTTCTCCCCGCCGCCAGCGCGGCGCGATGATCGTCACAGCCGCGCTGATCCTTTTGTTCCTGATGGGGTTCATGGGCATCGCCCTGGACTTCGGGCACCTGTTCGTGGTCAAGACCGAGCTGCAGACAGCTGTCGACAGCTGCGCCCTGTCCGCCGCGCGTGAGCTCGACGGGCAGGGCACGGCGATCACCCGTGCAACGAGCGCGGGCCAGACCGCAGGCAATGCGAACCGCGTGAACATGCAGTCGAGCACCTGGAGCGGACAGGGCCAGATCGTCGCGACCGACATCACCTTCCGCGACGCCTCGTACGCCGTCACCACGACGCCCGCCCTGGCGCGCTATGCCCAGTGCGTGCATACGCAGCCCAACATCAACATCTGGCTCATGAAGGCGATGGGCGCCTTCTCGGGCGATACCGCCGGCAACCCCGCCACGCGCAGCGTCACCGCGAGCGCGGTCGCCACCCGCGCCAGCGCGCAGACCGCATGCCCCATTCCGGTCGCGGCGAAGCCCAAGGCGGGCGGTACCGCGCCGAACTACGGTTTCGTGACCGGCGAGTGGGTAAGGCTCATCATGGCGCAGAACGCAGCTGTGGGCGGCCAGATCGGCTGGGCCAACCTCGACGGCAGCAACAGCGCCTCGGAAACCGAAGCCGAACTCAACGGCCGCTGTGGCGCGAGGGTAGGCGACACCATCGGCACTCCTGGCGTGCAGACCTCGGTGGCCGATGTCTGGAACCAGCGCTTCGGCATCTACAAGAACAGCAGCGATCCGAGCGTGGCGCGGCCCGACTACACCGGCTACGCCTACACCTCGCTCAACTGGCCTGCGCAGTTCAATGCCTACAACGGCACGCCAGGCGCCGGAGCACCCGCCAGCGCACAGAACTTCGTGACCAAGCGGGCCTCCTTCGCGTCGTGCGCCGACACCGGCACCAAGGTGAATGGCGCGAACAGCTGCGAATCGATCACCGGGCTCTCGCTCAACAGTTTCCAGAAGCTGACCGCCCCGGGCAATGTCGCCGGGGGCCACATGCAGTACGGCCTCGACCGCCGCTTCGTGACAGTGCCGGTCATCGACGGCGGCAACCACGTGATCGACTACCTCTGCATGCTGATGCTGCAGCCGCTGAGCATTCCGATGACCGACGTGCAGCTCGAGTTTCTCGGCAACGCCGGTGCCGCCGGCAGCCCCTGCACCACCAGCGGGCTCGCGGGAGGATCGGCCGGCCCGCTGGTTCCGGTCCTGGTGAGATAGGAACAGGAGGCACGCCATGAAGCCATCTCATCGTGTACAGCAGGGCGTGGCGCTGGTCGAACTGGCGCTGATCATTCCGCTGCTGCTGTTGCTGACCTTCATCACCACGGAATTCGGCCGCGCGCTGTACGAGTACAACGCGGTGGTCAAGTCGACGCGCGACGCGGTGCGCTACCTGTCTGTTCAGACGCAGGGCACGCACGTCACCGAGGCGCGCAATCTGATCGTGTACGGCAACACGGCCGGCACCGGATCGCCGGTGGCGCGCGGGCTGAGCCTGTCGAACGTGCCGGCCGGAAGCTGCTGCACCTGGCAGTCGGCCGGCGCGAATCCGATCATCACCACGGTGACGGTGCGCGTCACCGGCTACACCTTCCATTCGCTGTTTCCCTCGGTGATCGGCGTGGTCTTCGCCAACTCCAGCGGCAACATCGTCTTCAGCGACATCACCGCCAGCATGAGGGCGCCATCATGAGAAGAAACCGCACCACCGGCGCGACCACGGTCGAGTTTGCGCTCGGCCTGATCATCTTCCTCATGTTCCTGCTGGGCATCGTGGACTTCGCCCGCATGCTGTTCACGTGGAATGCGGCCCAGGAGGCGACGCGCGCCGGAGCCCGGTACGCGGTGGTGTGCGACGACACCGCCCAGCAGGCGCTCGTGCTCGCGCGCATGAAGGCGCTGCTGCCGCAGATCAGCACCGTGTCGGTGGCCTGGGCGCCCTCGGGTTGCACCGCCGCCACCTGCCAGGGCGTCACCGTCAGCATCACCGGGCTCAACTACCAGTGGATCTCGCCGATCGCGAGCGCGACCGCTCCGCTGATCCCGATGCCGGGCTTCTCCACCTACCTGCCACGCGAGGTCATGCGCAAGGACCCGAACAGCGCGGCCATCTGCTCCTAGCCATCAACGCAACGGACACACCATGAAGATCGCCATCATCTCTCCCAACCCCAACCACCTGCAGGACATGCGCAAGGTGCTGGAGGCGCGCTCGCACACCGTGTCGCTCTTCGAGGGCGGCAAGAGCCGGATGCAGTGGGCCGTCGAGAAAGCCTCGCCCGACCTCGTGCTGGTCGACGGCATGTGCTGCGACCTCCAGGAGCTGGCGCTGATCGAGAAGCTCACGCTGCGGCACCCGGCGATCGCGGTGGTGCTTCTCTGCGCGATGCAGACGCCGGAATTCCTGATCCACGCAATGCGCGCGGGAGTTCGCGAGGTACTGCCGTCGCCCGCGGACACCACGGCGCTGGAAGCCGCCGTCGAGCGCATCGCGCTCAAGATGGCCGGGGCCCAGGCGCGCGCCCCCGGGCAAGTGGTGGCCTTCATGCCGTGCAAGGGCGGCAGCGGCTCGACCTTTCTCGCGACAAACATCGCCTACCAGCTCTCCAGGGAGCGCTCGGTGCTGCTGATCGACCTGAACCTGCAGTTCGGCGACGCGCTGTCGTACGTGAGCGACCTGCGGCCGAGCTCCACGATGGCGGACGTTGCCCGCGACATCGGCCGCCTCGACGCCTCGCTGCTCGCGGCGAGCGTGGTGGCGGTGTCGCCGGGCTTCAGCATTCTTCCGGCGCCGGAGGATCTTTCCCGCGCGATGGACGTGAAGGCCGAGCACATCGACGCGATCCTGCAGGTTGCGCTGGGCGTGTACGACTTCGTGATATTCGACCTCGGCCCGCGCATCGACACGCTCTCGATCCGCGTGCTGGACCGCGCCGATCGCATCTTCCCCGTGCTGCAGCCTAGCCTGCCCCACATCCGCAACGTGACGCGGCTGATGCAGGTGTTCAAGTCGCTGGGCTATCCGCCCGCCAAGGTCGAGCTGCTGGTGAACCGCAGCGCCGGCGGCGGCGAGATCGGCCTTTCGGACATGCGCCGCTCGCTGGTGGGCGCGTCGCTCACGATCGTGCCCGACGGCGGCAAGGACGTGGATGCTTCCATCAACCGCGGTGTGCCGCTGGCGGAAATGTCGCGCGGCAGTGCGCTCGCCAGGAAGCTCGCCGACATCGCCCACGCGCTCAGCCCGCGCCAGGAGGCGGCACCCGGCTTCATCGGGCGGCTGTTCCGCCGCGCGTAAGCAGGCATCGATCACCCCATTCAACAGCAAGGCAGGTTCCCCATGTCATTCAGAGAACAGCTCAATGCCATCGAAGCCGACATCGACACGCGCCCGGGAGGGCCGGCCGTAGAGCAGCCCGTGTCGCCCTTCGCCTCGGATACCTACAAGTTGCTGAAGGAGCGCATGCACCTGAAGCTGCTCGAGCGCTTCGACCTCGCGGCGCTCGAGACGCTGAAACCCGACGTGCTGCGCCAGGAAATCTCCACCATGACCACGAGGCTGTTGCAGGAGGAGCCCGAGGCGCTCAACGACATCGAGCGGCGCACGCTCATCCGCGACATCCAGCACGAGATGCTCGGCTTCGGGCCGATCGAGCTGCTGATGGCTGACCCGTCGGTCTCGGACATCCTGGTCAACTCGCACGAAAAGATCTACGTGGAGCGCCGGGGGCGGCTGGAGCTGACCAACGTCAGCTTCACCGACGAGAAGCACCTGCTGCGCATCATCGACAAGATCGTCTCGCTGGTGGGGCGTCGCATCGACGAGTCGAGCCCGATGGTCGACGCTCGGCTGCCAGACGGATCGCGCGTCAACGCGGTCATCGCGCCGGTGGCGCTGGACGGGCCGATGATGTCGATCCGGCGTTTCGCGAAGATCCCGCTGCGCATGGAGAACCTCGTGAACGAGCTCAAGACGCTGACGCCGCAGATGGCGCAGATGCTCGAGGGCCTGTCCCAGGCGAAGGTCAACATGCTCATTTCCGGCGGCACGGGCGCCGGCAAGACCACGCTGCTGAACATCCTCTCGGGCTTCATTCCGCCGACCGAACGCATCATCACCATCGAGGACGCGGCCGAGCTCCAGCTCCAGCAGCCGCACGTGGCGCGCATGGAGACGCGGCCGATGAACATCGAGGGCAAGGGCGAGATCACGCAGCGCGCGCTGGTGCGCAACGCGCTACGCATGCGGCCCGACCGCATCGTGATCGGCGAAGTGCGCGGGGCCGAGGCGGTCGACATGCTTCAGGCCATGAACACCGGCCACGAGGGCTCGCTCACCACCATTCACGCCAATACGCCGCGCGACGCGCTGGCACGGCTGGAGAACATGATCGGCATGGCCAACCTGAACCTGCCGCACCGCACGGTGCGCCAGCAGATCGCATCGGCCATCACCGTGGTCGTACAGGTGCTGCGGCTGGTGGACGGGCGGCGCAAGGTCACCAGCATCCAGGAGATCACCGGCATGGAAGGCGAGGTGGTCACCATGCAGGAAATCTTCAGCTTCCGCCAGACCGGCATGGGGCCCGACGGCCAGGTGCGTGGGTATTTCCATGCGACGGGTGTCAGGCCGAAGTTCGCGGAGCGGCTGCATGCCTACGGCGTGGATCTGCCCGACACGATCTTCGACCCCGACAAGCACTACGAATAACCAGGAACAACCATAGAGCCAACAGGAGGCCGCCATGCTCAACAACCTGGGGGGCAATACCCTCATCACCGTCACCGTGCTGGTGTTCGTGACCGTGCTGCTCATGCTCGAGGGCTTCTACATGCTGTGGCGGTCCTACAAGGGGCCCGAGGCGCGCAAGATCGAAAAGCGGCTGCAGGCGTTCTCGGCAGCGACCGACCACACGCCGCAGGCTCACCTGGTCAAGGAACGCATGCTCAGCGAGGTGCCGTGGATGCAGCGCATGCTGCTGACGCTGCCGCGGGCGCACCGGCTGGATCGCTTCATCCTGCAGGCGGGCCTGGACTGGACGGTTTCCAGCTTCCTGCTGGTTTCCTGCGTGCTGGGCGTGTTCGTGTTCTTCGTGCTGATGCTGGTCGTGCGCGAGTCGCTGCTGTTCGCGCTCGTGGCCGGCGGCTGCGCGGCGGTGCTTCCGGCGATCTACCTGCAGCGCCAGCGCAGCCGGCGGCTGACTCGCATGGAGAAGCAGCTTCCCGAGGCGCTGGACCTGGTGACGCGGGCCCTGCGCGCGGGGCATTCGTTCGCCAGCGGCGTGCAGATGATCGGCGAGGAAATGGCCGAGCCGATCGCCAGCGAGTTCCGCATGGTCGCCGACGAGGTGAACTTCGGTGTCTCGCTGCAGCAGGCCCTGACCAATCTCAGCGAGCGCGTGCCGCTCACCGACCTGCGCTACTTCGTGGTGTCGGTGCTGATCCAGCGCGATTCGGGCGGCAACCTGACGGAGGTGCTGACCAACCTCAGCCGGCTGATCCGCGACAGGCTCAAGCTGCTCGCGCGGGTGAGGGTGCTGTCGTCCGAGGGGCGGCTGTCGGCCTGGATCCTGAGCCTGATGCCGTTCGCCCTCGCGGCGCTCGTGAACATCTTCAATCCCGAATTCATGGCACCGCTGTGGACTGACCCGATCGGCCAGACGGTGCTCAAGTACATGCTGGTGGTGATGCTCATCGGCATCGTGCTGCTGCGCAAGATCGTGAAGATCCGCGTCTGAAGGAGAAAGCCATGACCATGCTGTTTCCCATCCTCGTATTCCTGACCGTGTCGCTGGCGATCATCGGCCTGGCGGTGTGGCTGTCTCCCACGCGTACCGAGCAGCGCCTGCAGGCGATGGCGGGGCCGGCGGGCAAGTCGGCCTGGACCGAGACCGCCGTCAAGCTCGTCGGTCCCTTCGCGCAGCTGTCCTCGCCCACCAACGACGCGGAGCTGTCGCCGCTGCGCGTGCGATTCCTGAATGCGGGCATCCGCTATCCGGACGCCTATCTCGTCTACTTCGGCATGAAGACGCTGCTGCCGCTGGGCTTTGCCGCGCTCGCCTTCGTCGGGCTGCGGGCAACCGGAACGGCGGATGACGGCACGGTGCTGATGCTGCTGCTCGCGCTGGCGGCGCTCGCCGGCTGCTACCTGCCCAACCTGGTGCTGCGCCTGCTCATCCGCGCGCGCCGGCGTGAGATCTTCGAGAACTTTCCCGATGCCGCTGACCTGATGCTGGTGTGCGTCGAGGCCGGGCTCGGCCTGGATGCCGGGCTGGTCAAGGTCACGGACGAAATCCAGGTGAAGAGCAGGGCGCTGGCGCAGGAACTGCACTGGACCAACCTGGAGATGCGCGCCGGCGGCACGCGCGAGAAGTCGCTGCGCAACCTGGCACTGCGCACGGGCGTGGAGGAGATCGGAACCTTCGCGACCATGCTGACCCAGGCGGACCGCTTCGGCACGAGCATCGGCGAGTCGCTGCGGGTTTTCTCCGACGACCTGCGCCACAAGCGCCATGTGCGCGCCGAGGAACTGGCCGCCAAGGTGCCGACCAAGATGCTGGTGCCGCTGGTGCTGTGCATCTTCCCGTGCATCTCGCTGGTCATCCTCACGCCGGCGGCGATCCGCGTGGTGCGGATGATCATGCCGATGCTGAGCGGGACTTGAGCAGGAACTGAGCGCCTTTCGGGGCGCTTTCCGGATTCATCACGCCGCGCCGGCATCCGGCGCGGCGTTTCCGTTTCAATGCTGCACGGCGTCGAGCTGATGCTTCACTGCGTAGATGTACAGCTCGAGACGGTTCGAAACACCGAGCTTCTGGTAGATCGAGGTGAGGTGGTTGCGCAGCGTGTGCTCGGTGACGAAGAGCTTCGCGGCCAGTGCCTTGTTGGAGGCGCCGCTGCCGGCGACGACGGTGTTGATGATCTCGCGTTCCTTCTGCGTCAGGCTCGCTCGCCTGGAGGCTTCGGGATCGGCCTTCTGCGGCTTCTTCACCGCCGTGAGCTCGTAGAAGACGCGGCCGATGGACTGGGCGTCGACGCAGAGCTCGCCGTTGTAGACGCGCTCGATGGAGTCGATCACCTGCTGGGCCGGGGCGTCCTTGCGCATCACGCCGCGCGCGCCGTGCAGCACCGCGAGGTCGAGCGTGCGCTGTTCGCGCTCCGCGGTGAGCACCACGACGCGGGACACCTCGTTCGACACGAGCTTCGGCAGGATGTCGAGGGCGCAATGGCCGTCCAGGTCCAGGTCGAGCACGATGACGTCGGGCGCGAGGCTTTCCGACGTCGCCACCGCGTCCTCGCAGCAACGGGCCGTGCCCACCACCTTCATGCGCGGATGCTCGCCATCGATCAGCCTGGACAGGCCCCACAGCATGGTCTGGTGGTCGTCCACGAGCAGGACGCCGATGGGATGAGCAACTGGTTGCATGGTGGGCTCCTTGACTTGTCTTTTCGTCAATGCAGTGCTTGCTGCACGGGGATGCTGTTTTTTCTCAGATGGGAATCTCGACCAGCACCGCGGTGCCACCGCTTTCGCACTGGCGGACCTGCGCGCGCCCGCCGAGGGCCGTGGCACGTTCGGTGATGGAATGGGGGCGGAACTGCGTGAAGCTCTCCTCGCAGGCCTCGTTCTCGATGCTCAGCTGCAGCCGCCCGTTCCTGCAGGCGATGTGGACGCTGCCGTGGCGTGCCTGGGTGTGCTTGCAGATGTTGTTGAGGCCTTCGCCGACCATCTGCAGGACTTCCGCGCTCACCCGGTCGTCCAGCTGGAGCGGGCCGTCGACGGCCACGGCGATGTCGATGCCGTAGAGCCCCTTGATCCGCGCAGCCTGGCGGTGCAACTGGGGCAGCACCAGGCCGCAGGAGTTGTTCGCGCCTTGCCGGACCTCGCCGGCATAGCGGCGCAGGTCGGCGATGACGCCCTCGGCCACGCTCGCGAGCTTGTCGAGGTCTTCGCTCAGAGGGTTGTCGGCGGCTGCCTTCCTGCGCAGCGCGCACAGGCCCATGCGCAGGCCGATGTACGGCTGCACCGCCGTGTCGTGCAGGTCGAGCGCGAACTTCAGGCGTTCGGCCGAAGCGGCCTCGGAGGCCATCCGGTCGAGCACCTCGATGGTCTCGATCGTCGGGAAGATCTGCTCCATGAGGTGCGAGAGGAACAGGGCGTCGGACTTGTTGAAGAGTCCGTCGCGCGACGACACGAAGACCCGGCCCTCTCCCAGCCGCATCGGCAGCGGAGCGCTGATGAAGGCGCGGGCTTCGAGCATCTCGGATATGGCCTCGCAACGCTGGGCGCCGTCCTCGTCCTCCGGACGCCAGCCGTCCGCGCCGGCTTCGAAGACATGGCTCTGTGCGTAGAGCTGGCTCAGGGGCCAGGGCAGGTGGTTGCTGAGCACGGTGCAGTCAGCCGGCAGCGTCATCAGCGGGGACTCGGCGATGCGGCCGATCGTCTCCACGCTGACGTGCTCGCAGGTGTCGTCCTTGCGCAGCGTGCGCAGGGTCCAGTTGCCGGTGGAGGTGTCTCGCGTGAGCAGGATGCAGTGGCTCGCCCTGAAGAAGGCCAGTGTCTTCTCCATCGTGCGGGCGATGGTGCGGCCGGCGCCGAAGCGCGGGTTCGACAGCTGGCTGACGTCGCCCAGCAGGGCAAGGCGCCGTTGCAGGCTGAGCTTCGAGCCGCCCCAGTGCACGATCATGTGCCCCAGCGCCAGCAGGAAGGTGCTGCGCATCAGCAGTTGCGGTGCTTCGTCACCGGTGCTCGTGGCAAGGCCGCAGGCGGCGAACGAGGCGACCGAGGCGACCGTGACCCGGGCGCCTTCCTCGAAACCCCAGCGGAACGAGGAGGTGAGGATCGCGAAGAAGTAGAAGAGGAAGAAGAGGCTCTGTACGCCGTCGGTCACGAAGATGATCAGCGTGAACCACAGCACGTCGGACCAGTGGATGACCTTGCCCCGGAAGTACGGGCGACCCATGCGCGTGCACGCATAGACCAGCAGGCTGTGCAGGACGTACCCTGAAAAGGCCAGCCAGACGGCGCTCTGGATCTGCTGGCGGTACTCCCCGGCGTCAACGACAACGGCCAGCAGTGCCGAAACCGACAGCACCAGCCGCATGCGAGCCACCATGAGCGCATCCGCGCCGACACTCGCGTCGACGTCGGGGGCAGTGGAGCGGGCCAGCATGGGGAGGATTCCTTGGCATGAGGCGTGTCACGCCAGGCCGACCAGGCGGAGGTGGGAGGGGCGGCTCGACGGTGTCATTTTGGAATACTTTCTTCGCACCTGAAAGCAACGTATGTGAAGGTTTCACATTACTACTTTGGTAGTCGAAAACAATGGGGGTGACCGCATCTGCCCATCTTGTGACGTTTGTTGCATCAAGTAACATATTTGGATTTCCCCCTGGTTCCGAGCGCTTCTGTAGAGGAGCGGCCGTCCTTCAGTCGGGGAGAAGTACGAGATTTGCGGGTACCCGATCAGTGCGATGCAACAAGGCCGTTATTGAGCTACCGGAGTTACACCCCGCCGCCCGACCAGCGCCGTGCGGCCCAGAGGTGTAACTCGCAGGACGACCGCCTGCCTGAACTTCTGCTGGCTCTGGCGGGCCCGGCAGGTCGGGGGAAGCGTGGCTTCGACCATGCCGGCGGCGTTCAGGACGGCCACGGAATTGATCCCGGCCGGGTCGTCGATGCGAAGCGGGAAGACCGAATTGCCGATCTTGCGCAGGTAGTCGAGTGGCATGACCGGCCACTCCTGCTCGTCGGAAGAGGCGGCGCAGCGGCCGCTTTTCAGGCTGGCGATCTCCGCGTGCCCTTCATCGGTGATGGCGAACACCACGGCGCTCTCGTACTGCTGGTAACCGAAGTGATCGAGATGGAATTCGGCTTCGACGAGCCCGGTCGCCAGCAGGACCGAGGCATTCCTGATGTCCGGGTCGGAAGTCAGCGTGACCGGAAACTTCTCATGAAGAAGCTGAAGGAGGAGGTTGAGCGGCATACATGCTCCTATCTGCACCGTATGTGCACGTCGAGCCGTGGGGGAGGAGAGACCAGCTGAAAATGCCGCCGGGGCCCCCGGTTCGCATCACCTCCTGGACGCCGCTTCAAGGCGTGTGACGACACTGCGGGCTGAAAGCCGCAGCGGTACGGATCCTGTTCGCCACGAGGTTCGGGAGCCATTTGCGGTTGAAATGTGAATTTTTCACTTTAGTGATTTCGTTGTACATCAACCGCATGCCCTTGTCGAGAGGACATGCTCCGCGAACGAAATTTCCGGGTGGATAGAGCGAGCAGAACAGGGCGCCCAAGCAATGCGGGCGCCCCCTGTGACGCGCCAGGTCAGGGCGTGAACGTCACCCGCTGAGCGATCAGTACGCCGTCGACCACGCGGTCTCCCACAACGGTCACGCGCCGGCCATTGGCCAGGTCGGAGACGGTGCCATTCTCGAAGAGGACGCCGCTGCCACTGGCGTCAACCGGCTGGCCGCGCACCCTGAAGTCGGCGGCGGAGTGGTATGCCCCGATCGCTCCGATCAGCGTGAACGACGCCGGCCCGCCAGTGCCCGGCACATTGCGAATGCGCAGCTTCTTCACCACCAGCACGCCGCCCGACATGAAGCCGTCCACCTCGACCTTCACGCCGTTGCCGAGCGAGTTCGCGGGCCCGCCGGTGATCTGCCCGTTGGTCGCGTCGACAGGCGTGCCCAGCACCTTGAACGAGCCGCGCGAGACGAAGTCGGTGATGACACCCGCCAGCTGGACGGCGATGCCGTCGCTCACCGGAATCGCGTACCAGCCCTGCACGGTCGTCGCGATGAGCACGCCGGCGGCAGGCGCGGCGGTACCCCGGACGCGCACGATGACGCCGTTGGCGAGCGACGAGGCGTTCATGCCCGAGAAGGCCGTCGTTGCGTAGTCGATCGTCAGCTGGCCGAGCGTGAAGGTCTTGTGCAGCGTGTCGAGGTTCTGCACCGTCCCCGTGACCAGGGGCGCGTTCAGCGTGGGAGCGACCTGGATGCGCGTGGCGCGCAGCGCGCCCGGTGCGCTGGGCAGGCCCCACACCTGGACGATGCTTCCCGCGCGCACGTCCGCCAGCCCGTCCGCATCGCCCCAGACGGTGGCCGAGTCGATGCTGACGACGGTACCCATCACGACGAAGCTGCCGGCCGAGGTGTCGATGCCCGAGGCCTCGCCCCGCAGTTCGGCGGCCGACTGGACCTGCGTGGCGACCCCGCTGGTGAAGTTGGCGTCGACCTTGCCGGCGACGCGCGCGCTCATGCCGATCTGCAGTTCGCTGGCGTCCTCGATGGTGAAGGTGGCGCTGTCGGTGTCGTAGCGCAGCCCGTTGAGGATGATGCTGCCCAGGCCGTCCGCCGCGCCGATGCCGGCGGCGTCGGCAGTCACGCCGGTTCCGCCCGAGCCCACGCCGGAGCCGTCGGTGCCGCTGTTGCCGGCGGTGCTCGTTCCGCCGCCCGCGCTACCGGTTCCGCCGCTGCCACCGTTGCCGCCAGTGCCCGCCCCGTCGGAGCCCGTTCCTGTTCCCGCAGCGGCATCTCCTCCAGTGCCTGCCACCGCCGCATCCCCCGTTGCAACGCCAAGACCAGCCGACAGGCCGCCGGCGCTGCTGCCGTCGCCTCCGCCACCGCCGCACGACAGCAGCAGCGCGATGAAGCCTGCGGACAGGAGGCCGAGCATGAAACGCCGCCAGGGTGTCTTGATCTTGTTCATGGCGTGGCTCGCTTTCAGTCAGGTGGTCTGGGAGGTGGCGCCGGCACGTTCTCGACGTTCTCGTCCTGGTAGTAGGTGTAGATGCCGACCCTGATGCGCCCCGTCGAGCCGGAGGGGGCGCGGTCGACCGCCTGTGTCATTTCCTGCGCCAGCTCATGGTGCAGGGCGGCCCACCGCTCCCTGACCAGCCGCTGTATCTGCTCGCATTCCTGCAGCGTGAGCCCGCGCGCGTACACCGCGCGCTCGAGCATCCTGGGCTCGTCGCCCAGTGTGTTGGAGACGGCCGCCAGCAGATGGTCGCGGCCGTTGTCGCCCAGGAAGGCGAGCATCGACTGGAGGTCTTCCACTGGCACGAAGCCGTCGGTCGTGAGTTCGACCACGCCTTCTTCCTCGCTCACCATGTTCAGGCGCACCAGCTCGTCGAGGATGGTGCGGTGATGCACGTCGCCGCGGCTGCTCATGCGTGCCACGGCCTCGAAGGAGGGCGTGGTGCTGCCTGCCGTGATGGGCAGGCGCCGGAAGGAGTCATTCTGCGTAAGCATCTGCAACCACAACGTGAAGGTCTTGGCTGCAGCCGACAGCTCGGTGTGGGGCAGGGGGTCGGAAGTGGCCCGTACCTTGGCGGTCACCGCCTTGCGGTTCAGGCCGGTCGTGATGGAAAGCTGGCTCAGGTTGGGCCTGGGCACGCCCTGGGCACGCCAGCTGCGCTGCGCCTCCTCGATCAGCAGGTCGCGCAGCAACTCCTCCAGGTGGGGATGCTTGACCCCCATCGCGAGGGCAAGCCTTACCACCGGGCGAAGAATGCGGGCACAAGCAGCGAGGGCCCAATCCAGCCGGCGTTCCATGAAAGCGAGCGCTATTCCATAAGGTACGTTTGAAAAGGGGTCCGCGGCGCATGCCGCCAACGGACGGTTTGCACACTATTGTCCTGCGCAACGGCGTTCATGTGAAAGCTTTGGACTACTGTTTAAGCCCTAGGCGGCGCGCGATCCGTCGGCCGAACGCCTTATGTCGGCCCGAAAGGCAAGGGCGCGCGCCGTGGCCTGCTTGCAACAGCCCCTTCAATCCCGTACGCTGGCCCGGCGTCCACGCACAGCAGCCGGGACCGCCGGGCCGGCCTTCCGGACGCCAAGGAGTCCAGCCATGCCAAGCCGATCGAACGGCCTCGCGGCCGAAATGGAAGCAGTGCGAACGCTGGCGCTCGTCGGCGCCGCTGCCTCCGGCAAGACCTCTCTTGCCGAGGCCCTGCTGCACAAGGCGGGTGCCATAGGGGCCTGCGGGAGCGTCGAGCGGGGCAGCACCGTCAGCGACCACGACCCGCTCGAGCGCCGCATGCAGCACTCGCTCAACGCATCGGTGATGCACCTCACCCATGCCGGTACCCGCATCCACTTCATCGACACGCCCGGGGGCGCCGACTTCCTCGGCCAGAGCCTGCCGGCGCTGGAGGCGGTCGAGACGGCGGCGGTGGTCATCAATGCCGCCACCGGCATCGAGCCGATGACGGTGCGCATGATGGAGTACGCGGCCTCGCGCCACCTCGCCCGCCTGATCATCGTCAACAAGATCGACTCGCAGGGCGTCTCGCTGGCGGGCCTGCTGGCCGACATTCAGGCGGCGTTCGGCCGCGAATGCCTGCCGCTGAACCTGCCCGACGGCGTGGGCAGGCAGGTGGTGGACTGCTTCTTCAACCGCTTCGGGCAGTCCGACTTCGGTCCCGTCGAAGCGGCGCACCGCGCGCTGGTGGAGCAGGTGGTCGAGGTCGACGCGGCGTTCGTCGACCGCTACCTCGAGGAGGGCGACGTGAGTCCGTCCGAGCTGCATGCGCCGCTCGAGCAGGCGCTGCGCGAAGGCCACCTGATCCCGGTGTGCTTCGTCTCGTCGCGCAGCGGCGCCGGCGTCGCCGAGCTGCTGGACGTGATCGTCAAGCTCCTGCCCGATCCGACCGAGGCCAACCCGCCGGACTTCCTCGTCGGCGAGGGCGCGGAGGCAAAGCCCATGCAGGCCAGGCCCGACCCGGCGCTGCACGTGCTGGCGCACGTGTTCAAGGTCACGATCGACCCCTATGTCGGCAAGATGGGCATCTTCCGCGTGCACCAGGGCACGGTCACGCGCGACAGCCAGCTCTACATCGGCGACGGCCGCAAGCCCTTCAAGGTGGGGCACCTGTTCATGCTCCAGGGCAAGGACCACGTGGAGGTATCGCGCGCCGTGCCCGGCGACATCGTCGCGGTGGCCAAGGTCGAGGAGGTCCATTTCGACGCCGTGCTGCACGACGCCGCGGAAGACAGCCACGTCCATCTCGCGCCGCTGGCGTTCCCGGTGCCGGTGCACGGCCTGGCCGTGGAGCCCAAGCGCCGCGGCGACGAGCAGCGCGCCTGGGAGATCCTCGGCAAGCTCGCGGCCGAAGACCCGTGCCTGCGCATCGAGCACGTGGTCGCGACCAACGAGACGGTGCTCTACGGGCTGGGCGAGCTTCACCTGCGCATCGTGCTCGAGCGCCTGCGCGAGGTGTACCGCTTCGAGGTCCAGACGCGCCCGCCGCGCATCGCCTACCGCGAGACCGTGACCGCGCCCGCGCAGGGCCACCACCGCCACAAGAAGCAGACAGGCGGCGCGGGCCAGTTCGGCGAGGTCTTCCTGCGCATCGAGCCGCTGGCGCGCGGCGCGGGCTTCCAGTTCGACGACGAAGTCAGGGGTGGCGCGATACCGAACCAGTTCATTCCCGCGGTCGAGAAGGGCGTGCGCGAAGTGCTGGTGTGCGGCGCGATCGCCGGCTACCCCGTGGTCGATGTCCGCGTCGTCGTGCACGACGGCAAGCACCACAGCGTCGACAGCAAGGACATCGCCTTCGCGACCGCCGGCCGCAAGGCCTTCATGGCTGCGATCCGCGAGGCCCGGCCCGTCGTGCTGGAGCCGATCGTGCAGATCGAGATCGACGTGCCCGAGCATGCCGTGGGCGACGTCACCAGCGACCTGTCGTCGCGGCGCGGGCTGGTGACCGGAACATCCACCCTGGGCGCCGGCACCGTGGCCGTCGGCGGGCAGGTGCCGATGGCCGAGCTGGCCAACTACCAGTCGCGGCTCAATGCCATGACCAGCGGCCAGGGGCGTTACACCATCGCGCTGTCGCACTACGAGGCCGTGCCGCCGAGCGTCCAGCAGACGCTGACGGACCAGTACCGGGTGCGCGACGAGGACTAGGGCTGCGGTCTTCCCGATCACGCGTTCGCCTCCGGCTACTGCCCCGAAATGGTCGTTCCGTGCTGCAGCCGCGGCGGCAGCCGGTCGTCGAGCCAGTCCATGCGCCACGCCAGCACCACGCCCATTCCGACGATGCAGACCGCGGCCAGCACGCCCGCAAGGCCGTGCCGCTCGCGGTAAGGATCGGCGGCGATGCGCTTCGCGCCCGGCGGCACGCGCGCGGTCTGCGACAGCAGCCCGCCGAGCCGCACGTTCACCTTCATGCGCCCGTTGATGGCCCATCCGCTGGCATCGAGGATCGGCCCCAGGCTTCGCTGGCGCAGCTTCAGCCAGGCGATCAGCATGCTCGGCCCTGAGATCGCGATCACGATGCCGGCGAGCGCCACCGGTATCCACTGCCCCAGGTCGATGAACTTGCCGAAGATGCCGACCAGCACCGCGCTGATGCTGCCCAGCGCCACGCCGATGGCGGCCACGGTGCCGACGTCGATGCGGCTTGCGGTCGGCGTCACGCCGGGCCGCGCCGGCGGTTTCGATGCATCCGGGGCCGCTGCCTGATCAGCCGTCGCGACCCGGCCCGCCAGCGACTGCAGCGCGCTGTGCGAACCGGCCTCGCTCGCCGCCGCGCGCTTGGCCACCTGTTCCTCGACCAGGCGAACGAACTTCTTGTACGGCGCGAAGAAGGCCTGCGCGACGCTGGTGGGGTTCTCGATGAGCTTGGTGATGGTGGCATCCCAGTCGCGGCCCTGGCGGTCGTAGAACACGCCGTTGCGCCCGGCGAAGAGAAAGTCGACGTCGCCCGCCGTGAAGGCGGCCACGATGCTCATCTTCTGCCCCTGGCGCGTGCAGTCGCAGTACGCAAGGCAGGTCTTGGCCAGCCCTGCCAGCGCAGCGTGCCGGGCCGTGTCCTGCACCTGCACCGTGAGCTCGCAGCTGCGCCCGTCGAGGTAGAGCGTACCGGCCTGGAAGATGGCGCCCTCGCGCTGGTAGAACGCCTTGAAGGACACGAAGTTGTGGAGCAGCACCCGCAGGTCGCGCTGCAGGCGCAGGAGCTTCTCGAGGTCGACCAGCAGCCGGTTGTGGTGCTCGGCCGCCTCGTCTTCGGCGATGAGCGCGAACAGTGCGTTGCGTGTCGCAAGCAGCGCGGTGACGCGATCGCGCGAAAGGCCGGCCAGTGCATTGGCCGGGCGCGCCTCTATCCAGGCTTCGCAGGGTGCGAGCCGGCGGCGCAGCGCCTGCCATTGCTCTTCCTCGAGCGCATCGCGTTCGCCCAGCAGCGGGGCCACCGCATCGCGCGCGAACACGGCCATCGCATCGGTCCAGGCAGGGTTCAGGCTGGTGCCTTGCAGCGGCAGCGAACGGTTGGGCGTGACGGGTGCCAGCGGCAGCTCGGCGATCGGTGGCGCGCCCACGTCGAGCGTATGGCTCGATAGCGCGTCGTAGGCATCGGCTGACGGGTTGAGCGCCGCCACCGCCTGCACGTCGTAAGCGGCCACGCGGCAGCGCGCGAAGAAGTCGTCGACCTTGGCCGCGACTGCCCGCATGGACTCGGTCGCGGCCAGGGTGCGCTCGCCCAGGGGAAGCCGCGCTTCCTCGTCGCCCTTGGCGTACCAATCGTGGACCGCCTTCGCTTCGGCCATGAAGGCCTCGGCACGCGCGCGATCGAGGCCGGGCCTGCTCTCGTGGCGGTCGGGCGTGCTGCCGTGGGTGCGCATCGCTTCCTCGATGGTCGCGCGCAGCCCGTCGTCGCCGGCCGTTTCGGGCGTGACCACTCCGTCGCCGTTGAAGCGCATCGATGCCAGCCACTCGCCGCGATCGGAAATGTCGGCGAGCGTCAGCGTGTTCGCATCCTTCTTGCCGAGCAGGTCGAGGATGCGCCGGCCCTCCCTGGCAAGGTCCGAGCCCGGAGAGCCTGTGTTGTCGAGGTCGTCGAGAGACAGCGCGCCGCCGCCCGCGAGCAGCACGTCGGCGCTGCGCAGCCGCTCGCAGGCCCACTGGCAGGTCGCGATGACCTCCGGCGGGCGCACGCGGCCGTCGCCGTCGGAGTCGATCAGGTCGAGCGTGCGCGGGTCGAAGTCGATGCCGCGCGTGGGGCAGGCGAGCGCGACCCAGAGCTTCTGGTCGAGTTCGGCGATGCGGGCGATGTCTTCTCCGCTGCGGAACACCACCTGGTCCACGCCGCCCGCGCGGATGAACTGCCAGCTGTGCGGCTGCCGGGGCTGCGTCTCGGTCTCGGTGCCGGGCACGCCGGCGGGGATTGCAGGGTTGGTGGAGGTGGTCGTCACTGGGCTGCTTTCCTGCGGCGCGGCACGTGTGCGTACAGCGAACGTGCAACGCGGTTTCTTCGTATGGGGCAGAGCCTAGATCGCGCGCGCCGAATGCATTGAGGACAGACGGCGCGCTGCGCTGTCGGTCTATGCCGACATCGCCAGGCGCACTCAGATGCCTTGGTTATGGCCTTATCGAAACGCTTCGTTGGTGACAGGCCCGTGAGTGGGCCGCCGCGCTGTTCGCCGTGTGGGCTGGACCGCAACTCGGGCGTCTGCGGGTTCCGTTCGCGGCGAGGGCAGGGAGGCGTGAAGGAGGTCTGAAGAAAGAAAGCGAGGGTCGAAGTGCGAATTTCGAGCTTTGGATGCAAGTGGCGCCATCACAGAATTTCAGCGCGTTCCTGTTCTTCTTTTTCCTTTCTTTCCTTCAACCTTCCATCGCTTTCACCGCCATGACCATTCCCAACACAGACCGCCTGGTTCCGCCCGCTCTCTCGGTGCTGCGCATCGTCTCGGCCTATCTGCTGATCCTGCACGGCTCGGCAAAGCTGTTCGGCTTTCCGCACGTGGCCTTCTTCGACAACCTGCAGCTCGTCTCGCTGCTGGGGGCGGCGGGCGTGCTGGAGTTCTTCGGCGGCATCCTGCTGCTGATCGGGCTGTTCACGAGGCCGGTCGCCTTCGTGCTGTCGGGGCTGGCGGCCTTCGCGTACTTCATCGGTCATGCATCCAGGGGCTTCGTGCTGGCCCCTTCGCTCAACCAGGGCGAGGCCGCGGTGCTGTTCTCGTTCGTCCTCCTGTTCATCGCCGCAGCCGGCGCGGGCCCCTGGAGCATCGATGCCTGGCGACGTCGTGCGCCGGTGGCCGGCGCCTCTGCCGCAGCGGCATAGGCTCGCAGCCCAAAGAACAAAAACGGATCAGCGTATGCGGATTCCGTGCTTCGCTTTTCGTGGCCACGCCTGAAGAATGGGGTGTCTTGCCTTCGAGGTGAGTGTCTCCTCGTCGTACCCGAAGCGACGTTCAACGGGCCCTTCGGGGCCCGTTTTTTTGCGCGCGGGTGCATCGTGAATTCATGCAACAGCTTCACAACGAAAAGCACCGCACATGAGCTCTTCATCCTCCCTCGCGAACGCCGCGAACCCTGACCACGCCGCGCAGGAAGCGCTGCGCCTGCTCGGCCCCGCGCCAGCCAACTGGGTGCCGGCCCATGCGGGCATCGACCACAACGTGCTCGTCGTCGGCGGTGGCCAGACCGGCAGCGCCTTCGCCTTCGCGATGCAGCGCGCGGGCATCGGCGGCGTGAGCGTCATCGATGCTGCTGCCGGAACCTCGCAGGCCGGCGTGTGGCTCACGCGGGCGCGCATGCACAAGCTGCGCACGCTGAAGAACCTTGTCGGTCCCGAGGGGCCGGTCACGGCGCTGGGCTTCCAGGCCTGGTATGAAGCGCGGCACGGCCAGGAGGCGTATGCCGCCATCGACCGCATTCCGCGCACGGCCTGGGCCGAGTACCTGGACTGGTTCCGGGGCATCACGGGCACCGCGGTGCGCTACGGGACGCGGCTGGTCCGCTTCGAGCCGGTGGAGGGTGGGGCGGTGCCGCATTTCCGGCTGCATCTCGAAGTGAACGGCGAGCCGCGCATCGAGACCGCGCGCAAGCTGATCTTCGCGAACGGCGTGGCCGGCAGCGGCGCGCCTTTCATTCCCGACCTGCTGGCATCGGCCGTGAGCCAGGGCCTCGCGGCCCACACAGGCCATGCGATCGACTTCGGGGCGCTCGCCGGCAAGACGGTGGCCGTGATCGGTGCCGCCGCATCGGCCTTCGACGTGGCAGCGGTCGCCCTCGAAAGCGGCGCGGCGGCGGTGCACCTGTTCGCGCGCCGCGACCGGCTGGCGGCCACGCCTGTGGCACGCGTGCGCGGCTATCCGGGCCTCTACGACAACTACCTCGCGCTGCCCGATGCCACGCGCTGGCACCATGCGGCGCGCTATCGCCGCCTGGGCACCACGCCACCGCCGGATTCGGTGCAGCGCGTGCTGAAGTTCCCGCACTTCCACCTGCACCTGTCCTCGCCCTGGCAGGGCGCGGAAGTGCGCGACGGCAAGGTGGTCGCTTCGGTGGACGACGAGAGCTTCCGCTTCGACTTCGCCATCGCCGGCACGGGCTACACGCACGAGCTCTCGCAGCGGCCCGAACTGGCCGGCATCGCCGGCCAGGTGCTGCGCTGGCGCGACCGCTTCGAGCCGCCCGCGCACGAACGCGACGACGAACTCGGCGCTGCACCGTACCTGGGCGCGGGACTCGAACTCCTGGAGAAGACGCCCGGCACCGCGCCCTGGCTGCGCGACATCCACATCTACAACCCGGGCGGCTTCGCCAGCACCGGCCTGCCGCTGGGCGACGTGCCGAGCATCCGCGGCTATGTGCCCACGGTGGTGCGTCGCATCAGCGAAGACCTGCTGCTGGCCGACTTCGCCCTGCACGAGGAACGCACGCGCGCGGAGGTGCCGCCGGACTTCGACGAATCGCTCTACGCCAGCGCGATCTGGCAGGCCGGCGCGAGGCAGCGGCTCGCGGCCTGAGGCCCGCCGATGTCCCCGGCTTGCCAGGAGGCAACAGGACTGTCGCGCCTCAGAGCGGCGCGACCGGCTCGCGTGCCGAGCGGCGCAGCTCCTGCATCAGCGCCCGGGCTTCGACGCCGGGCTGCCATTCCTCGCGGTACACGAAGTAGCTCGTGGCCGGCGCCAGGTCGCGCGGGCGGTAGGCCTGCAACTGGTAGGACTGCGCCTGGTTCTCCACCAGCCTGCGCGGCACCACCGCAATGCCCATGCCCGCCGCCGCGCAGCCCAGCACCGCTCCATAGGTGCTGAACGACAGCACCCGGGCGCAGGCGATGCGCCGCGATTCGAGCCAGCGCTGCGCCATGGTGCGATAGGGGCAGCCTTCGCGGAAGGCGATCAGCGTCGGTGCATACACGGGCGCCTGCGCCAGCAGTTCCGCCGGGTCTTCCTGCGCCACCACCACGAGCGGCTCGTCGAAGCCCGCCTCGTAGATCAGGCCCGCGCGTTCGTTCACGCGTGCGGTCACCGCGAGGTCCAGCCGGTGCTGCAGCAGCATCTGCGACAGCGCGGGCTCGGCTTCCACCTCCAGCTGGAGCTCCAGTTCGGGGAATGCCTGCCGCATGGCGGCCAGTGCGTGCGGCAGGTGCATGGCGGCCGTGCTTTCCATGGTGCCCACGCGCAGGCGCTGCACCGCGGGGGCCTCGGCGCGCGCGTTGGCCGCCGCTTCGTCGATGAGATCGAGGATGCGCGTCACGTAGGGCAGGTAGCGCTCCCCGGCCTCGCTGAGCTGCAGCCGCTTGCCCTGGCGGTTGAACAGCGGCACGCCCAGGCGCTGTTCCATCTGCTTGAGCCGCGTCGTCACGTTGGACTGGGCGCAGCCGAGCACGTTGGCCGCCTTCAGGGCACCGCCTTCGTCCACCACGGCCTTGAAGGTTTCGAGCAATACACGGTCCATGGGCGACCTCTTTTCTCCAGATTCAGCGGAAAGTAATAAATCTGATTATCGGATATGGAATATCAAATAGATTCGTTTTTGAGATAAAAAATCGCCAATAGCCTCGCGTCAGCGTCAGCAGACCCAACCGCTGTCCCATCGTGACGCGCCTTGCCGCGCGCCTGTCGACACACTCAAGGAGTTTTCATGTCAGACCAAGGTTCGAGAGCCGAAGTGAGCATCACCGCCAGCGAGGCCGAGCAGATCCGTCAGGTGCTCGGAGACCTCGACTACGACCCGGCAGGGAGTTCGGCCTACATCGGCGAGCTTCGCCGGCGCGTCTATTCCGGTTTTCCGGAACGCCTGGTGCGGCTGCTGGAAGTCATCAAGTCGTCCAACAGCGCCGCCTATGCCTACCTGGTGGTCGACAACCTGCCGATCGACTCCGGCGTGAGGGGCAGCCCGCAGTTCGGCGAGACCGGGCGCCAGTTCAAGGACGGCGTGCTCAGCGAGAACCTGCTCGCGGCGCTCGGCGCTGCCATCGGCGAGCCGTACTCGATCTCGCACGAAGGGCTGGAGCTGGTCAACAACCTCACGCCGCACAAGCACACGCGCAACGACTACACCGGCCTGGGCTCCGAGGTGGAACTCGACTTCCACATCGAGAACGCCGCCCAGGCCTTCATGCCCGAGGGCGACACCTCGCCGCTCGCGCTGCTGCTGCTCGGACTGCGCGCCGCGCCCGAGGGCGAGGACAGGGGGCCGTTCACGCGGGTGGCCGACGCGAGGCTCGCGCTGGCCCGCCTGAGCGACGAGGACCTGGAGGCGCTCTACGGCCGCAACTTCATCATCCGCGTGCCGTACCGCTGGCGCGGCGCCACGCCCACGCCGCGCGACAACACCGACCTGAGCCCGGTGCTGTCGGGCCCGCTGGAGCTGCCGCGCGTGACCGTGGCCTTCTACCCCGACATGGTGCTGCCTGTGAACCAGCGCGCCAGGACGGCGCTGGAGAACTTCCACCGCGAGGTGAGGGCGGTCTCCGAGGCCATCGACATCAAGCCGGGCCGGCTGGTCTTCGTCAACAACCGCTTCGCGCTGCACTCGCGCGACAGCTTCGTGCCCAGCTTCGACGCCAACGACCGCGCCTACCGCTGGGTGCAGCGCATCATGGTCACGACCAACCTGTGGAACTTCCGCTCCTTCGGCAAGCGGCAGGAGCGGGTGTTCGATCCCTTCCTGCTGCCGCGCGCCAGCGAGCCGGTACGCTCGCGCAACGCGGATGCGCGCCAACCCGCCTTGAGCGAGCAGGCCTGAGCCGATGCCGGGGCCGTTCGCCGTCCTGACCCGCAACGGCCCGAGCGTGCTGGCCGCCGGCGTCTTCCTGGGCCTGCTCGTGCCGGCGCTCGCGGACGCGGCACGCCCGCTGATGCCGGTGACCGTATTCATCTTCGTGCTCGGCACCTTGTTGCGCGTCGACCCGGCCACCGTGCTGGCGGTCGCGCGGCGGCCGGCGGTTTCGCTGGCGCTGCCGCTGTGCGCGATCGTCGTGTGCCCCGTCGTCGCGGGCCTGGCGGGCCACGCGCTGGGCCTGCCGCCGGCATGGACCCTGGCACTGGTGCTCGCCTTCTGCGCGCCGCCGGCCAGCGGCACCTCGGCCGTGGCCCGCATGCTGGGGCTGGACGCGGCCGTCGCGCTGGTTGCCACGCTGGCGGCGATGGCGCTGGTGCCGCTCACCGCGCCGCTGCTGGCGCAGTGGTTCGGGCGGGATCCGGGCGTGGCCATCCAGCCTTCGAGCCTCGCGTTGCGGCTGGTCCTGCTGGTCGGCACGGCCGAGGGCGCGGCGATCCTCGTGCGCCGGTTCGCGAAGGAGCGCCTCGCGGCCCATGCGGGCGCGATCGACGGCGTCGTGGTGGTCGCGCTGCTGGTCTTCGCCGTCGGCACGATGGCCGGCCTGCAACAGGCCATCGTGGACCAGCCGGCACTCGTGATCGCGGCCATCGCGCTGGCGTTCGCCGCCAACGTCGGCGTGCAATGCATCGCCTACCTGCTCACGCCGGGCAGCGTGCGCACCCGCCTGAATGTCGCGCTGCTCATGGGCAACCGCAACGTCGGGCTGCTGTGGGCCGCGCTCGGCGCCGCGGCGACGCCCGCCATCGCGCTGTTCTTCGCCTGCGCGCAGCTGCCGATCTACCTGCTGCCGCGCGTCATCCAGAGCCTGGTGCCGCGCCTGGAGGCGCTCAGCGAGCGCCGCAGGAGCGCACGCGAACTGAGGGCATCGGAATGAGCGCCGCAGGCAGCACTTCACTGGCCGAACTCGCACCCGCCGGGCGGCGCGCCATCGGCATCGGCTGGACCCTGGCTGCGACCAGCTTCGGCTTCGTGGTGGTGCAGCTCGACGTGACCATCGTCAACGTGGCGATGCCGCAGATCGGCAAGGACCTCGGTGCCGGCGTGACCGGCCTGCAGTGGATCGTCGACGCCTACACGCTGGCCTTCGCGGCGCTGCTGCTCACGGCAGGCTCCTTCGCTGACCGCTTCGGCAGCCGGCGCGTCTTCAGCGTCGGGCTGGTGCTGTTCGGGCTGGCCTCGCTGGGCTGCGCGGTCGCGCCTTCCATCGGCGTGCTGATCGCGGCGCGCGCGGCGCAGGGTGTCGGCGCGGCGCTGATCCTGCCGACCTCGCTGTCGCTGCTGTCGCATGCCTGCGCGGGCGACGCGGTGGCACGCACGCGCGCCATCGGGTGGTGGAGCGCCATCGGCGGCGTGGTGAGTGCCGCGGGGCCCGTGCTCGGCGGCGCGCTGACGACCGGCCTGGGCTGGCGCTCGATCTTCTTCGTGAACCTGCCGATCTGCGCCCTGGGCCTGTGGGCGGTGCGCCGCTACGTCGCCGAGACGGTTCGCGCGGCGGCCGGCCGGCTGGACGTGGGCGGGCAGCTGCTGGCCATCGTCGCGCTGTTCTTCCTCACCCATGCGGTCATCGAGGGCGGCGTGCTCGGCTGGACCGACTGGACGGTGCTCGCGGGCTTCGCCGTCGCCGCGCTGGCCGTTGCCGCCTTCGTGCGCAACGAGTCGCGCGTGCCGGCGCCGATGATCCCGCTCGGCATCTTCCGCAGCAGGGCGTTCTCCGCCGCCATCGTGCTCGGCGTGCTGATGAACATCACCTTCTACGGGTCGATCTTCGTGCTGAGCCTGTACTTCCAGCATTCGAAGGGCTACACGCCCACGCAGACCGGCCTTGCCTTGCTGCCCTTCACCGTGATCATGCTGGCGAACCTCGCGAGCGGACGACTGGCCAGGCGCTTCTCGCAGCGCACGCCGGTGATCGCGGGTTTCCTGCTCTCCGCGCTGGCGTTCGCGCTGCTGCACGGCGTGGACGCCGCCACGCCGTACCTGCGCATCCTGCCGAGCCTGCTTCTGCTGGCCATCGGCGCGGGTATCGGCACGCCGGCCCTCACGTCGCTGGTGATCGGCAGCGTGGCCTCGTCGCTGTCGGCCACGGCGTCGGCGATCTTCGGCGCGGCGCGCCAGGTCGGCAGCGCCATCGGCGTGGCCCTGTTCGGGGCATTGCTGGTCGGCTTACCCGCGCAGGTCGCGGCCGGGGCGGTGTTCGCGTTCGACCTGTCGGCCTTCCTGCGGTTGGCCGGTGCGCTGATCGCCGTGCTGTGCCTCTAGGGCCGGCGTTCCTTTTTCTTCCGGGGTATCGAATGACACGACTCATCGTGATCGGTGCGCGCAAGACCGGCACCAGCCTCGCGCTGGTGCGCGCGGCGCTCGACAGGCAGTTGCAGGTGACGGTGATCAGCGGGCCGAACGACCTGCTGCAGGGCGTGTTTCCGCCGGAGGTGGAAATCGTCAACCTGCAGACCGAGGCCGACGCGGTGGTCGCCTGGCTGCGCGACCACCATCCCGATCCTGATCGCCGGCTGCGCGTTACCACGGCCAACGACGTCTACGCGCGGCTCGCGGCGCAGGTGGCCGAACAGCTCGGCCTGCCGGGGCCGGACGCCGCCGCAGTGGCGCGCAGCGTGTCCAAGGCCAACCAGAAGGCGCTGCTGGCCGGAAGCGGCCTGCCGACCGCGAAGTTCGTCGACGGCGCGCTGTCCGACCTGCCGGCGCTCTGGGACCGCGTGGGCGCGCTGCGCTTCCCCGTGGTGGTGAAGCCGTCCGAAGGCTCGGCAAGCCACGGAGTGAAGCGCTGCGCCGATGCGGGCGAGGCCAGGCGGCACGCAGAGGCGCTGGCCGACGAGCTGCAAGCCAACCGGCGCACCGGCCTGACCGACAGCGTGATCGTCGAGGAATTCCTCGAGGGCGCCGAATACTGCGTCGAGTACTTCGACGGGCGGTACGTGGGCGCCATGCGCAAGCTCAAGCGCCGCGGCGAGGGCTTCCTGGAGCGCGGCTACACCTCCGAGCTCGACCTGGACGACACCGCCTTGCGCCGGCTGATCGACGCCGGCGCCAGCGCCATCGAACTCGCCGGCCTCTCGTGGGGCCCCGTGCACCTGGACTGCATCGTGCGCGACGGCGTGCCCTACGTGATCGAGCTCAATCCGCGCATCGCGGGCAGCTTCATCTGCGACATCGTGCGCGACGGCTACGGCTTCGACATCGTCGCCGCGCTGCTCGACAAGCTCACGGGCCGCGGCGTGGACGTGCCCGACATCTTCGCGCCGCGCTCGTACGCGCACGTCGAGTTCCTGCTGGCGAGCGACCCGCTGCCGTGGGACTTCTCGTCGCCCGGCGAGCTGCGCAACGCCGACCTCCACATCACCTACGGACCGCAACGGCTGGTCCATCGCGAGCGGCGCGCGTACATCTACGTGCGCCGCCTGTTTCAACCCACCGCAGAGAAGAGACTCCATGAAGAAGCAGTTGCTTGATACCGTGGCCATCGTCGACGGCGCCTCGACCAGCGCGCACCTGGCGCCCGCCTTCCGCTCGTACGGCGTGCGCTGCGTGCACGTGCTGAGCAGCGAGTCGCTGCCGCAGCGCCTGCAGACGCAGATCAACCCGGCCGACTACGTGCGCAGCGTGGTGCATCGCGGCGACCTGCGCCAGACGGCCGATGCGCTGCGAGACCTGGGCATCAGCGTGGTGCTGCCGGGCGTCGACAGCGGCGTCGAGCTGGCCTCCAGGCTGGCCGATGCGCTCGAGGTGCCGCTGCGCAACCCGGTGGAACTCACCGCCGCGCGGCGCGACAAGTTCGAGCAGATCGAGGCGCTGCGGCGCGCCGGCGTGCGCACGCCGCAGCAGTTCCAGTCGCGCTCGCCGCAGGAGATCGCCGACTGGGCGCGGGCGCATGCGCGCCTGCCGGTGGTCATCAAGCCCACGCGCAGCTCCGGCGTGAAGGGCGTGAAGATCTGCCGCACGCAGGAGCAGGTGGAGGAGGCGGCCCGCAACGTGCTGGCCATCAAGTCCTCGTACGACGAGGTGCAGGAGGACATCCTCGTGCAGTCGTACAGCGAGGGGCAGGAATACATCGTCGATTCCGTCTCCTTCGAAGGCCATCACAAGGTGGTCAGCCTCTGGGAGGTGGAGCGCGACCGCAGCCATTCGCCCCGGCTGGAGAAGATGCTCGTGGTCGACCACACGCAACCGCAGTACGCGGAAGTCATCGCCTACGCGGTGCAGGTGCTCGACGCCGTGGGGCTGCACTACGGACCGTCCCACCTGGAGCTGATCGTGACGGCCGAGGGGCCGACCATCGTCGAGCTGAACTCCCGCCTGCACGGCAGCCTCGACCCGCGCCTCACGACGGCCGTGACCGGCGAGAACCAGATCTCGGTGACGGTCGAGGCCTTCGTCAATCCGCAGCTCTTCAAGCAGACGCTCAACGAGCAGCCGCGCTTCAGCGGCTTCTGCGGCCATATCCTGCTGGTCTCGCCCAAGGCGGGCGTGCTCGCCAGGGACTTCGCCTGGGATTCGATCGAGCGGCTGCCGTCTTGCGTCAGCGTGAAGCGATGGGTAAAAACGGGCGACCGCCTGAACGTGACCACCGACCTGCGTACGGCGCTGGGCATGGTGGGCCTGTTCGACGCCCAGTTCGACCGGCTCACGGCCGACTGGAAATCCATCCGCCAGATCGAGCACAGCTTCTTCTCCGACCCCGAAACGCTCGCTGCATGACTTCGCTGCTCGACACCATCGTCCCTCGAGCCCTCACGCAACTGGTGCAGCGCTTCACCGCCGGGCCGGCGACGCGCGTGGAGGCCTGGCTGTTCGAGGACGAGGCGGCGCGCCGCGGGGCGGAGAAGACGCTGGCCGCGGCGGGTGTCACGGCGGTGCTGCGCAGCGCGTACAAGCCGCTGGTGCATTTCTTTCTCGAGGAGTTCGAAGGCGAAAGTCCCGGCGCGCGCGAGATCGTGGTGCGCACGCCCGCCGGCAAGGGGCAGCGCTTCCGGCTCGAGGCCTATCCGCTGGCCGGGCTGATCGGCAAGAGGAACACGCTGCGCTTCGTCGAAGGCGACGAGCTCCAGTCGGACTACATCGTCGAGGCCGGCGGCAGGCGCTGGCAGGTGTTCGCTCCGAACGACGGCACCGCTTCTCCCTGCGGTTGGCTGCGCGTCTGGCAGGGCGACGCGCTGGTGGAAGACGCGCCGCTGCGAACAGAGTTCGAGATCGCCTGCGAGGCTGCGCTCGACGCAGTGCGAAAGCACGAGTGGCCGGCCACGCTGCCCCTGTTCGACATGCTGGAGATCGACATCGCGACCACCGGGATCGAGCGGCGCCTGCCGTTCGGCGAGGAGACCATCAGCACCTTCGAGGCGCTGCACGAGGACATCTACTACGGCGTGCTGGAATTCTTCAAGGCTCGCGCGGGCCTGCCCGAGGCCGACCGCACGCTGCAGCCGGGGCAGATCGTGCCGCTGATATCACAAGCCGACGGCGACACGCGGGTGAGGGTGCGGCTTGCACGGCACCGCCGCGTCGATCCTCCCGTGGACGCCGCACTGGTGCTCGACGAGGCCGGGCGCTCGCTCGCGCCCGTGGAGGTCGAACGCATCGTCGCGCAGCTGCCGGGAGAGCCGTTTTCCGTGACCTCGTTCCAGGGCCGGAAGGTCGCCGGCGTGCATGTGCGCGGCGCGCTGCCGGGCCTGACGATCACGGCCGGGCAGCATGCGAACGAGAGTTCGGGCGTCGTCGGCGCACTGCGCGCGGCCCGCCACCTGAACACCCACCGCGACGCCCACTACGCACTGGTGCCGCTCGAGAACCCCGACGGCGCCGCGCTGCACTACCACCTGCAGGCCACGCACCCGAAGCACATGGCGCACGCGGCCCGCTACACGGCACTGGGCGACGACCTGGAGGCCCGCACGAAGCCGCCCTTCGGCGAAAAGGCCGCGCGGCTCGAGGCCATCGCTCGCACCAGCGCGCGCCTGCACCTGAGCCTGCACGGCTATCCGGCGCACGAATGGACGCGGCCCCGCGCGGGCTACGTGCCCCTGGGCGGCGAGCTGTGGACGGTGCCCAAGGGCTTCTTCCTGATCTTCCGCCGCCACCCGGGGCTGGACGGCATGCGGTTCCTGCATGCGCTCACCGAGGAGCTGCATTCCGGTTCGCCGGAGCTGGCCGAGTTCAACGCGTTGCAGCAGCGGATGTGGCATGCCCATGTGGGCGAGCTGCCGTTCGAGCGGATCAACGGCATTCCGTGCCTCGTCACGACCGACGAGCGCTCGACGGTGCCGTTCACGCTCGTGACGGAGTTTCCCGACGAGACGGTGCGCGGCGCAGCCTTCCGGCTGGCCCACACGACGCAGATGCGCACCGTGCTGGCCGCGGCGCGGCTCTACTGGAAAGGCCTGCTGGCCTGAGCCTGCGTCAGCTGCGTCAGGCGATCACCAGCGCGGCATCCACCCGACGCGCGCGGTGGTCGACGTAGTAGCCGCCGAACTCGGTGTAGCGCAGCACCAGCCGCTGGCAGGCCGTGCACCGGTACACGTCGCAGCGGTTGAACGGGAAGTGCGCCACCGAGATCGGCGCTTCGGCCGAGTCGTAGCGCGTGCCGCCGGGGTGGAACTCCTCGAAGGTCGGTTCGTCGACGCCTTCGGCGCGCAGCGTGTCGACGCGCTGCAGCAGATCGGCGGGCCAGCGGTCTTCGGCGAAGCTCTCCCAGGCATCCGCCCGATGCAGCCAGCAGCCGCAAGGGGAGACCCCGGATCGGTCGCCGGCTTCGGCGAGTTGTTTCAGTTCGTGGGCATTCAGCGGCATCTTCTTCGCGACAGGTGAAAGGAAAGGCAGTCAGCGAATATAGACGTCCGCGAAGTTCGCCTCCACGCCGTCGCCCGTGAGCGAATGGTCGTGCACCCGGCGGTTGTAGATGGTGAAGTAGGTGGGCGAGAGCAGGTTCAGGTCGGGCACCTCGACGCCGACGATGCGCTGGAACTCCTTGAAGAGGGCCACCCGCTTAGCCGGATCGATCTCGACCGCGGCGTCTTCCAGCAGCTTGTCGACCACCGGGTTGTCGTAGAAGGTGCCGTTCGAGAAGGGCACGCCCTGGCGGATGTTCTTCGACCAGTACAGGCGCTGCGAACCCACCGTGGGATCGAACAGGTTGCTGGTGCCGTTGATCGCCAGGTCGTAGTTCTGCTCGGTGTAGATGCGTTTCACGTACTGCGAGAAGTCCGTGGCGCGAATGTCGACCCTGATGCCGACCCGGCCCAGCGCCTGTTTCACGTAGTCGGCCAGGCGCTTGTGAACGTCGCTCGGGTTGAAGTCGAGCGCAAGCGTGAAGCGCGTGCCGTCGGCGCCGCGCGGAAAGCCCGCCTCGTCGAGCAGGCGCTCGGCTGTCTTCGGCGCGTAGGGGTAGGGCGTGGGGCGCGTGTCGTGGAATTCCTTGAGGCCGGGCGCGATGGGGGAATAGGAGATCACGCCGTAGCCGTAGAACACGTTGTCGCGCACCACCTCGCGGCTGACGGCATGCGCGATCGCCTGGCGCACCTTCAGCTCCTTGAGCTGCGGCTGGCGCAGGTTGAACTCCAGGCGCGTCACGTTGTAGGAATAGCTGTTGCCCTTCGTCTCGAAGCCCAGCTTCGGGTTCGCCTTCAGCCGTTCGATGTCTCCGGGCGAGACGGGCGTGCGGTAGCCGATGTCCACGTCGCCGGTCTCGAAGGCGATGGAGCGCGAGGCCGCGTCGGGAATGATCTTCACGATCAGCCTGTCGATGTAGGGCTTGGGCCTGTCCCAGTAGTCGGGATTGCGCTCGTACACGATGTGGCTGCCGCGCACCCATTCCTTGAACCTGAACGGGCCGGTACCCACGGGCGCCGAGCCGTTGGGGTTGCGCAGCACGTCGCCGCCGTTCTCGTAGAGATGCTTCGGCACGATGGGCGCTTCCGACGCGACGAAGGCCTTCAGCAAGTAGGGCGCCGGGCGCGACAGCTCGAGAACCGCCGTGTACGGGTCGGGCGTCCTCACGCGCTCCACCGGCGCGAAGGTGCTGCGGCCGCGCGGATGGTGTTCCTTCAGCAGCAGGATCGAATAGGCCACGTCGGCCGAGCTGAAGTCGCGCCCGTCGTGCCATTTCACGCCGCGGCGCAGGGTGAATGTGTAGTTCCGGCCGTCAGGACTCACCTGCCAGGCCGTCGCGAGCTGAGGCTGCGGCTTCAGGTCCTGGTCGTACTTCAGCAGGCCCTCGGTGACCTTCGCGCTGACGGCCAGCGTGGAGGAGTGCGAATGCGCGATCGACACCAGCGTGGGCGGCTCGTTCTGCAGCACCAGCGTGACCGTGCCGCCCGCCTGCGGGGCGGCCTGGAGCGCGTAGTGGGTCGCGAGCAAGGCCAGCGCGAGCAGCGCCTTGCCGATGGTTGTGATCTGGATCATCTTCGTGGGGCCGTGGAAGTCGGACCGCAATCTAGATGCGCGCGCGACGCCCGGCCAACGAAGCAAATCGGATATGCGTAGAAGGAAAGCTTCCTTCGATGCGTGAAGTCGCTCGTATAGCCTGACGGCCCGATTGACCGCCTCCTTCCAGAACCCTCTATGAACCTGCGCAGCGCAAGCCGCACGCTGGCGCGCACGGCGTGGCAGGCCGTGCCGACCGTCGTCGGCGTGATTCTTCTCAACTTCGTGCTGATGCAGTGGATTCCGGGCGATGCCGCCGACGTGGCGGCTGCCGAATCTGGCTCGGCCACCGCCGAGAGCATGGCGCAGCTGCGCAGCCACTTCGGGCTCGACCTGCCCGTGCTGCACCAGCTGGGCGCCTACCTCAACAACCTCGCGCACTTCAGCCTCGGCGTCTCGCCGCGCTACAACATGCCGGTGGTGTCGCTGATCGGCGCGCGGCTGGGCAACACGCTGCTGCTGATGGTCACGGCGCTGGCCTTCGCGCTGGCCATCGGCATCGCGCTGGGCACGATCATGGCCACGCGGGTAGGGCGCTGGCAGGACCGCACGCTCTCGGTGCTCGCGCTGCTGCTGTATTCCACGCCGGGCTTCTGGCTCGGCCTGATGGCGATCGTGCTGTTCTCGGTGCACCTGGGCTGGCTGCCCACCGGCGGCAGTGAAAGCATCGGCGCGGGCTACACCGGCTGGCGGCACGCGGTCGACGTGGCGCGGCACCTCGTGCTGCCGGCGCTGGCGATGTCGGGCTTCTACATCGCGATCTTCTCGCGCCTCACGCGCGCGGCGATGCTCGAGGTGACGCGCCAGGACTTCGTGCGCACCGCCGAGGCCAAGGGCCTGCACCCATGGACCGTCAACCTGCGGCACGTGCTGCGCAACGCGCTGATTCCGGTCACCACCGTCGCCGGCATGCACTTCGGCACGCTGCTGGGCGGCGCCGTGGTGGTCGAGACCGTCTTCAGCTGGCCCGGCCTGGGCCGCCTGGCCTTCGATTCGGTTGCGGGCCGCGACTACACGGTGCTGCTGGGCGTGCTGCTGATGTCCTCGATGCTGGTCATCGTGGCCAACATGCTGGTCGACCTGCTGCATGCCTGGCTCGATCCGCGCATCCAGGTGCGCTGAGCTTCATTTCCGATCTTCCCGACTGCGATCCCCGATGTCCGCACAGTTCCCACTCGATACCGCCATCGCGCACCCGCCGGCCCCGGCGCCGGCTCCCAAGGCCGCAACCAGGCCCGTCGTCACGGCCAAGACCGCGGTGGATGTCAGGCCGCTCTCCAGCCGCCATGCCGCGCTGCGCGCATTCGTGCGCAACCCGGCGGCGATGGCGGGCCTGCTGCTGCTGGCCTTCATGCTCGTGCTGGCGCTGGTCGCGCCGCTGCTCTATCCGGGCGACCCGCTGGACATGGTGGCGCAGCCGCTGCTGTGGCCGGGGCAGGACGCCGACTACCCGCTGGGCAGCGATTCGCTGGGCCGCGACGTCATCGCCGGCATCGCGCACGGCGCGCGCATCTCGCTCTCGGTGGGCGTGGTGGCGGCCGTGCTGAGCCTGGCGATCGGCGTCCTCGTGGGTGCCACGGCGGGCTACTTCGGCGGCCGCATCGACGACGTGCTGGTGCGAATCACCGAGCTGTTCCAGACCATGCCTTCGTTCCTGTTCGTGATCGTGGTGGTCGCGATCGGCCAGCCCTCGGTGCCGGTGATCGTGTTCGCCATCGGGCTCGCCTCGTGGCCGGTCATCGCCCGGCTGGTGCGCGCCGAGTTCCGCGCGCTGCGCGAGACCGAGTTCGTGCTGGCCGCGCGCAGCCAGGGCTTCAGCCATGCGCGCATCATCTTCCAGGAGATATTGCCCAACGCACTGCCGCCCGTGATCGTGACCACCTCGGTGCTGGTGGCCAGCGCGATCCTCATCGAGTCGGCGCTGTCCTTCCTCGGCATGGGCGACCCCAATGCGGTGTCGTGGGGCAGCATGATCGGGCAGGGCCGCGAGCTGCTGCGCACCGCGTGGTACCTCACGGCGCTGCCGGGCGCGGCCATCGTGCTGACGGTGCTCGCGCTCAACCTCGTGGGCGACGGACTCAACGACGCCTTCAACCCGCGCCTGAGGGGCCGCTGAAATGACGCTCGAACAGGTGAGCACCACCGCGCCGCTGCTCGACGTGCGCGGCCTCGATGTCTTCTTCCACGGATCGAACGGGCCCATCCAGGCCGTGCGCGGGCTCGACCTCACGCTGCAGCGCGGCGAAACGCTGGCGCTGGTGGGCGAGTCGGGCTGCGGCAAGTCGACCACCGCGCTCGCGCTGCTGCGGCTGCTGGCACCCGGCACCGCCCTGCGCGGCAGCATCCGCTTCGACGGGCGCGACATCCTCTCGCTGTCGCCGGCGGCCCTGCGCGAAGTGCGCGGGCGCGAGATCGCGATGATCTTCCAGGAGCCGATGACCTCGCTGAACCCGGTGCACACCATCGGCGCGCAGATCGAGGAGACGCTGCGCCGGCACGAGAAGCTCTCTCCCGCGGCGGCCCGCAAGCGCGCGATCGAGCTGCTCGACCTGGTGCGCATTCCCGAACCGCACCAGCGCATCGACGACCATCCGCACAATCTTTCGGGCGGCCAGCGCCAGCGCGTGATGATCGCGATGGCCGTGGCCTGCAGGCCGCGCCTGCTGGTGGCCGACGAGCCCACCACCGCGCTCGACGTGACCATCCAGGCGCAGATCCTCGAGCTGCTCGACGGCCTGCGCCGCGAGCTCGACATGGCGCTGCTGCTGATCACGCACGACCTGGGCCTGGTCGCGCAGTGGGCCGACCGCGTAGCCGTGATGTACGGCGGCGAGAAGGTCGAGGAGGCCCCCACCTCCAGGCTCTTCGCCACACCGTCGCACCCCTACACCAAGGGCCTGCTCGGCGCGTCGCTGCACGCCGGCAGCTCACTGCACCATGCCGATGCGAGGCTGCCCGAGATACAGACGCGACTCGACCCCGTCACCGGCGTGCGCGACTTCACGCTCCATGTGCCGCAACCCGCTTCGAAGGTACGGGCCCTGCCGGTTCGCGCGGCGGGGGGCGAGCCGCTGCTGTCGGTGCAGGAGCTGCGCACCGACTACCCCAGGCGGGGCGGCGGCGTGCTGCATGCGGTGGATGGCGTGTCCTTCGACATCCGCGCCGGCGAGACCGTGGGCCTGGTCGGCGAATCGGGCTGCGGCAAGTCCACGCTGTCGCGCACGCTGCTGCGGCTGGTGAACCCGACAGGCGGCCGCATCGTGTTCGACGGCACCGACATCGCCGGGCTGTCCGAGAAGGCGCTCAAGCCGTGGCGCCGCCGCGTGCAGATGGTGTTCCAGGACCCGTATGCCTCGCTGAACCCGAGGCGCAGCGTGTTCGACATCCTCGAATCGGTGCTGAAGGTGCACGGCGTGTCTGATCGCGCGGAACGCCACAGCCGCATCGCGGCCATCCTGGAGCGCGTGGGCCTGCCTGCGGACGCGGCACGGCGCTTTCCCAACGAGTTCTCGGGCGGCCAGCGCCAGCGCATCGGCATAGCGCGCGCGCTGGTGCTGCGGCCTTCGCTGGTGGTGCTCGACGAGCCTGTTTCGGCACTCGACGTGTCGGTGCAGGCGCAGATCCTGAACCTGCTGGTGGAGCTGAAGGAGGACTTCGGGCTCTCGTACCTGTTCATCTCGCACGACCTCTCGGTGGTGCGATACATCGCCGACCGCGTGATGGTGATGAGCCAGGGAAAGATCGTCGAGACCGGCAGCCACCGCGACATCTGGGACCGGCCGCAGCATCCGTACACGCGCAGCCTGATCGCGGCGGTGCCGGGGGCGGAGCAGCGCAAGGCGGCCTGAGTATTTGCTTCAGCGCGTTCACGGCGGATCAGATCCACCGCCTGACGTCGACATTGGGCAGACGCTCCAGTACAGCGATGCCTTGCTGGGCCACGCCGACCGAAAGGGTTCTGGCTTGATTCAAAAGGGCGAGCGACCGCTGGTCCACTGCGGCGTTCAGATTCGCGGCCAGCGCCCGATCGGCTCTTGCCAGTGCCATCAGCGGCCCTCTGGCATTGCCGGGCTGCAAGAGCGCGTGCGCCTGGGTGGCGGCAGCTCGCCTGCCCAAGCGGACAGCAAAGCTCCGTGTGATCGGTGCGCCGACGGACTGGAACTGGGCCTGCTGGTCGGCCGCATCGGCGATCTGTCGTTCCCGGGCGCTCATGAGCCGGTCGACGCCAAAGCCGCCGATGGGGACGTAGCTCGTCGCGTCCGAGCCGTTCAGCGAGAGGAATGCGATGCGCCATTCGATGCGCATGTCCTTTCCAAAAACGAAGGTGGCGAGTTTCGAAGAGCACCCCATCGGCAAGTACACGGGGTTGGCGCCAAGGCGCAGCTCCGACGATCCCGAGCGACCGTGGCATGGGCTCTTCGAGATGACGAGCTCGACGCAACGCAGCTGGGTCTCTGGCAGGTCGGCGCCGCGCAGCAAGGCGGGCCAGCAGGCGATGAATATCTCCTCGGCGTGATAGCCGCGCTGGTCGTTGACCTTGTTGGCAAGGCGCTGTCCCCCGTTCGGTAGATCGTTGCGCCACATGTCGGGGCGGTCTGCCGGGTGGGGGTTGTACTTGTGCTTCGGGGCATTGGAGCCCTCCGACCACAGATCGCGAAGCGTGCTGTCGTCCTCGTTGAAGCGCATGACCAGCCCCACCGTGTTCGGTCCGGCCTTGGCTTGCATGTCGTCCACCGCCTGCCGGAAGGCCGGCGTCGGCTGTATAGCGCGTTTGGGCATGTCCGCGACCCTTCTTGAACCATCGACAGCGCGGATCGTAGGGACGCGACAGCGCCACGGCCATACCCGAAAACGGGTAGGCCGGGCTCCGGCCTGTAGGCGCGAAGGCAAGGCGGCCTGAGCCGCCGGCCGCAGAAAAAATCAGTCGCCCCCACACCCGCTGCGCTGGAGCACGGGCAGCAACTGCGGCCCCAGCGACTTCAGCAGCTGGGTCGGCAGCGCGCTCGTGAACCGGTAGCGGGCGGCATAGGGCTCGTGCACGTAGGCCATGACGGTGCCGAAGTAGCGCTCGCCGATCATGAAGACGAAGGTGGCGGAGCGGTCGATCTTGCGCTCGGAGATCACCCGGCCGCCGCGGCCGGTGCGCTCGTAGCGGTGATCGCCGGTGCCGGTCTTGCCGCCGATGTCGATTGCGCGGCCGTTCGCGTCCGCGAGCGCGCTTTTCAGGCGCCTTGCCGTGCCGTCGTTCACAACCTCGAAGAGTGCCCGGCGCAGCGTTGCCGTCACTTCCGCCGGCAGCACCCGCTCGGGCTTCGCGTTGCGCGGCTCCAGGCGTGTCTCGTAGGGCGTGTCGCGCGCGAAGTGCAGTGCCTCGACCCGCTGCGTGGGCAGCCGCACGCCGTTGTTCACGATGATGCCCATCAGCTCGGCCAGGGCGGCCGGCCGGTCGCCCGATGCGCCGATGGCGCTGGCGTACGACGGCGTCAGCGAGGCGAACGGATAGCCCTGGCGCTGCCATGAGCGATGGATCTGCGCGAAGGCGTCGAGCTCGAGCAGCTCGCGCAGGCGCCTGTCCTGCGCGCTCTTGTGGCGCGTCTTGAAGAGCCAGGCGTAGACCTCCTGCCGTTCGCCCGCGCTCGCGTTCAGCACATCGGCCAGCGTCGCGCCCGGGTGGCGCCGCAGGAATCCCACCAGCCAGAGCTCCAGCGGATGCACGCGGGCGACGTAGCCGCGATCGGCCAGCGACAGGCCGGCGTAGGTGGTGCGCAGCGCCTTCAACTCGCGCGGCGAGGCCGCGCCCCGGCCCAGCTGCCGCGCGAGCAGCTCGTCGAGCCGTGCCTCACTGGCATCCGGCTCGATCGTGAACAGCACGCTCGCCAGGCGCGGCGCCGAAGGCCTGAGGCCGCGCAGCAGCAGCGCCTCGGCTTCCGCGGCGCTGCGGTTCTGGTACTTGCGATGAAAGCGGACGAGGAAGGCCGAGCCCTCGCGGTCGGCGAAGCGCGCGAGCAGCTCGCGCCGGCGCGGGTCGGCGGGGTCCTTCAGCATCCGCTCGGGGTCCGTCGCGCCGCCGAACATGCGGTGGCGGACCAGGTCGCGCATCAGGCGGATGAACACCAGGTTGACCGAGTGCTTGAAGCCTTCGCGCACCGTCATCGAGCTGCCGTTGCGCGAGCGCTCGAAGTTCTCGAACTGGTGCAGCCCGCCGCCGGTGAAGAAAGCCTCGCCCGGATTCGCGGAGTATTTCCGCTCCATGGCCGCCTCGAGCATCGGCGCGAGCCGGCGATCCTTGGCCCGCAGCAGGTATTGCCGCGCCCAGGTGCCCAGCGGGTCGCGCGGGCTGGGCGCCAGCGCCGACAGCTCGGCCGTGCTCAGGCCGGACCAGCTCGCGTGCAGCTCGGCCACGAGCTCCAGGTAGCTCACCAGGGTGCGCAGCTTGGCGGTCGAGCCCAGGTCCAGCCGGGCGCCCTGGTTCACGTCGAAGGGCTGGTCGATGCTGTCGGCCTGCACGCGCAGCAGGTTGGCCCCGGCGCCGCGCTCGAACAGCGTGAAGCTGTAGACCAGCGGGCCCGGGTCCGCACCCGGGTCGAGCATGTGCGAGCCGTACAGTCCCGCCGCCTTGGCCGCGGCGGGTGTGCGCAGGCCGGCCAGCACCCGGGCCGCCACGGCCTGCGCCTGGCTGTCGAGGCTGGTTTCGGCCTCGAGGTCGAGGCGCTCCAGGTCGTAGGCGCGCGGCACGTCGAGCAGCGTGGAGATATGCGTGCGCAGCGCGGTCGTGGCCTTGCGCTGCACGAAATCCGGCCGGGGCGTCGGCGGCAGCTCGGGCTGCAGGTGCAGGGGGAGCGGCAGCGCCGCATCGCGCAGGGTGGGCGTGATCAGGCCGGCCTCGGCCATCAGCCGCAGGTAGCTGTCGGTCAGCCGGGCCAGGCCCTCGCCGTCGCCGAGCAGGTGCTGCGAGGGGCGGCGCTGCGCGATCATCAGCGACAGCGCTTCCTTGAAGGCGCCGGCCTGGCGTTCGAGCGCCTCGGGCGTGGGCGCGGCGCCTTCGGCGTCGTCGGCCAGCAGGCGGTTGACCTCGCGGAAGTCGCGCCCGTACCAGGCCCACAGGCCGTCGCCCAGACCGTGCACCTCGCCGATGCCCGGGCGCGCGGCCAGCGGCACGGTGTCGAGGTAGTCGACGACGATCTGGCGCCGCCGCGCCTGCGTGTCCTCGCCGTCCTGGTAGGCGCGCAGCGAGGCCGACGCCATCTGGCGCAGCTTCTCGCCGACCGACCCGGTGCGGCCCTGCGGCGAATGGCGGTACTTCTCGATCTGGGTGGCCAGGGTGCTGCCGCCGCTCGCCGTCCGGCCCAGGCTGACCGTTCGCAGGGCCTGCTCGAGCACCGCCTTCGCGAAGCGCTCCGGGTCGATGGCAGGGTTGCGCTGCAGCGGCTGCGCGTCCAGCAGGTGGCGGTCCTCGACGAAGAGCAGGGCGCTCACCAGCAGCGGGGGCACGTCCTCGAAGCGCTCGTAGGCGCGACCGGGCACGCGCGCGTGCAGCAGCGCCTCGTTGCGGCAGTCGCGCACGCTCAGGCCGGCCTGGTTTTTCTCGCGGTAGGGGGCGAAAAGCCCGTGCTCCTGCAGCTCTATCAGCCGCGGCGACATGCGCGCCTGGCGGGTGACGGCATAGCCATGGAGCTGCAGGCGCTCGATGAAGTCGGGAAGCTGCCGGTAGCCCAGCCGCTCGTCATGCGGACCGGTGCGGGGAAAGCGGATGGCGTCGCTGGGGCCGGCGTCGACGCTGAAGCGGGCGTCCCTGGCAAGGTCGCGCCAGAAGGCCGATTGCAGCCGTGAGGTCTTCAGCTCGTCCGCCACGAACACGACAAAAACTCCCCCCACGGCGAGCCCTGCGCCGACCCAGAAGAGCTTCTTGAACCATGCCATGCTCTGCCTCGCGAACAGTCTGCACCGTGGGTTCGTCAGCCACCATGATGCGCCTTTCGCGGGCTTTTGGGTTGGGCATGGCGAGGCGGGGCGGCCCGCCCGGCGATCTTCAGGCCGGCACGCGGCCCGCGACGGTCTCCGCGAGAAAGGCTTCCACCGTGCGCGGCGGGCGCCCGAGGACATCGGCCACGGTGTCGCTCACAGGCTCGGCTTCGCCGGCGACGATCAGCGCCGCGAACTGGGCGTGCACGCGTGCGATGTAGGGCGAGGGCGCATTCGCCGCCTGCCGCTGCTGCTGTGCCTGCGCGGACAGCGGCGTGGCGACGATCCGGCGGCCCGTGAGCCGCGACGCGATGCTCGCGATCTCGTCGTACCCGAGGGCGCTGCCGCCCGTGAGCACCCATGGCTCGGGCGAGGCCTCGCGGGAGGCCGGCTGCTCGAACAACGCCTCCACCGCCACGTCCGCGATGTCGCGCGCGTCGATGAAGGCGACCTTCGGATCGCCCGGCGGCGCATGCAGTTCGTCGCCGGCCGCGAGCTCCGACGCCACGCGCGCGAGCATCACCTGCATCCATGCGTTCGGGCGCAGCACGCGGTGGGCGATGCCCGAGCGGCGCAAGGCGGCCTCGATCTCGCGGTGCGCGTCGCCCGAGAGCGAGCGCCCGGGCGGCTCGATGGTCCAGTGCGAGCCCGAGAGCTTCACGATGCGTTCGACGCCCGCCGCCGCGGCCGCCTCGATCACCGCGATCTGCTGATCGGCCAGCGTGGGCGTGATCGGGGAGAGCAGGAAGAGATGGGACACGCCTTCCAGCGCACGGCGCAGGGTGTCGCCGTCGTCGAAATCACCGACGGCCGTTTCGGCGCCTTGCGCCCTGAGGCCGTTGGCCCGCGCAGGATGGCGCGTGAGGGCGCGCACCCCGGCACCGCGCGCGAGCAGGCGCGGCACCAGCAACTGCCCCAGCCGGCCGGTGGCTCCCGTCACCAGGATGCGAGGTGGCGAGCTCATGCGGCGGCCGCCAGCGCCACGGGTTCGGCGTGCCCCGCCTGCGCATGCAGCGCGCGCAGCGGCGCATGGTCGACCCAGGCGTCGAGATCGAAGTCCGCCGGCAGGAAACCCCACTGCAGCAGGAAGTCCTTGAAATGCCCGATGGCCTCGACCAGCGGCGCATCGAGCCCGACGCCCAGGTGCCGGTGCACATCGGGGCCGTTGGAGGCGAGCACCGCTTCCTCGTTGGTGGCGATCTCGCGCGCGACGAAGCGCAGCGTCTCGTCGGGATGAGCCTCGGCCCAGCGGCCCGCGCGCGCGACCACGCCGAGCAGGCGCACCACGAGGTCGGGACGCTGCCGCGAGAGCGCGTCGTCCACCGTGAGCACCCGCGGCGTGCCGTTGTTGATGCGGATCTTCGGATCGGGATGGTTGCCGAACTCCACGACGACCTGCGCGCCGATCAGGTTCGCCACCACGATGCCTTCGGCGCCCTTGAGGAAGATCGCGTCCACCTCGCCGCGCACCAGTGCCTCGACCTCGCGGAAGTACGGATGGCGCCGGCGCAGCCCGAAGAGGCTCGGGTCGCCCTGCGCAACGATGACCGATTCTTCGATCGGCAGCTCCACCAGCGTCACGTCTCCGGTCGAGAGCCCGGCCAGCGACAGGCCCGACACGATGCCCTTGAGCGCCGTCGCGCGGTGGAAGTCGATCAGGTCGTTCACGCGGCGCGGCACCGCGAGGCGCCGGCCCGCGAGCGCCTCGGCCGATGCGATGCCGTTGCCCGGCAGTGTCACGATGGCCTGGAACTCGTCGGTCCAGGTGATGGCCACCAGCCGCGTGGCACGCCCGTTGGCGCGCGCCCAGATCGGCGGGATGTTGCCGCCCTGGCGGAAGGACCACGCCAGGTGATGGTCGAAATGGCTCTCGCGGATGCTGCGGTCCTTCGAGTCGATGATCGATTCGATGGCGATGCCTTCCTCGGCGAAGGACTCGGCCAGCCAGCCCTGCCGGGCGGCGATGCCAAGGGGGGAGGGCACGGGGCAGCGGGTGTACCAGAGCACGCCGGGGCTGGTGCCGGTGGGGGACGAAGGCGAAGTCATTGAGTGTGTTCCTCGGTTTCAGGCGCCGATCCACGCGCCGGCCAGGTTGCCGGCGATGCCGTCGGCGCTCACGGTGTGGCCGTGCACGCGGCGGTCGGCGATGGTGTAGTTGTCGATGGCCAGCAGCGTGATGTCGGGCAGGTCGCGCACGATGTGCCGCTGGAACTCCGCGAAGGCCTGCCGCCTGCGGCCCTCGTCCACCTCGACGGCCGCGGCCTCGAGCAGGCGGTCGACCTCGGGGTTGCTGTAGCCCGAGCCGTTCGAGAACGGCAGGCCCTTCCTGAAGTTCTTCGACCAGTACAGGCGCTGGATGCCCACGGTCGGATCGAATGTGTTGCTCATCACGCTCACGTGCAGGTCGAAGGCGCGGTCGGCGTACACGCGGCGCACGTAGGTCGCGAAGTCCTGCGAGTTGATGGTGACCTCGATGCCGATGCGGCCCAGGCTCTGCTTCAGGTACTCGGCCGTGCGCTGGCCGCCTTCGTTGGGAATCGGCACCAGGCCCAGCTTCAGCCGCAGGTTGCCGCCGGCCTTGCCGCGCGCGAGGCCCGCCGCGTCGAGCAGCGCCTCGGCCTGCTTCAGGTCGTAGGGCAGCACGGGCAGGTCGGGCACGTAGAACTTCTTCAGCGCCGGATGCACCGGCCCCGGGATCAGCGTGCCCTGGCCGTACCACACGGTCTTGCGCACCACCTGCCGGTTGATGGCGTACGCGATGGCCTGGCGCACGCGCAGGTCCTGCAGGGCGGGGTTCTCCAGGTTGAACTCCACGCGCGAGACGTTGTTGATGTACTGGTAGCCGTTGGGCTCGAACACCAGGTTCGGCCTGGCGCGCAGCCGCTCGACGTCGCCCAGCGGCACCGGCGTGCCCGGGCTCAGGTGCACCTCGCCCTTCTCGATGGCGGCGGCGCGGGCGGCCGCGTCGGGAATGAAGCGCACGATCAGCCGGTCGACGTAGGGCCTGGGGTTGTCCCAGTAGTTCGGGTTGCGCTCGTAGGTCACGTGGCTGCCGCGCACCCACTCCTTGAACACGAAGGGGCCTGTGCCCACGGGCGCGTTGTTGGCCGGGTTGGCATCGGCCTTGCCGCTCTCGTACAGGTGCTTCGGCACGATGGGCGATTCGGAGGCGGAGAGCGCGGTGATCAGGTAGGGCACCGGCTTCGACAGCACCAGCACGGCCGTGAACTCGTCCGGCGTGCGCACCTCGGCCAGGCTGGAGAAGGTGGCGCGCCCGCGCGGGTGGTATTGCTTCAGCAGGCCGATGGAGTGCGCCACGTCGGCCGAGGTGAAGGGCCGGCCGTCGTGCCACTTCACGCCGCGGCGCAGGCTGAAGGTGTATTGCAGGCCGTCGCTGCTCACGGACCAGGCGGTGGCAAGCTGCGGCTGCGGCGCGAGGTCGAAGTCGTAGCTCAGCAGGCCTTCGGTGACCTTGGCCGAGATCAGCACCGACGAGCCCGCCGAATGCGCGATGGTGGTGAGCGTCGGCGGCTCGGGGTCGATCAGCACGGTGAGCGTGCCGCCGCGCACCGGAGCACCGGTAGTGGTGGTGGCCGCGGGCAGCCCCTGCGCCCACGCGGGCGCCAGGCCCGCCAGGCCCAGGCTCGCGCCGCCCTGCAGGAAGAGGCGGCGATGGATGGCGTTGTCGTTCATGGTCTCAGGCCCTGATGTAGATGTCGGCGAAGTTGCCCGAGAGCCCTTCGGCGCCGACCGTGTGGTCGCCGATGCGCCGGTTCGCGACCGTGACCTGCGCCACGGCCACGAGCCCGATGGTCGGCAGCTCGGCGGCGATCACGCGCTGGAATTCGCTGAAGAGCGCACGGCGCTTCGCAGGGTCGTTTTCCACCGCCGCGGCCTCGAGCAGCCGGTCGACCTCGGGGTTGTCGTAGTGCGCGCCGTTCGAGAACGGCACGCCGGGGCGGAAGTTCTTCGACCAGTAGAAGCGCTGGATGCCCACCGTGGGGTCGAACATCTGGCTCATGCCCTGGTTGTTGAAGTCGAAGTCGCGGTCGGTGTACACGCGCTTGATGTAGCTGCCGAACTCCTGCGTGCGCACCGTCACGTCGATGCCCACGCGCGCCAGCGCCTGGCGGATGTACTGGCCCACGCGGTTGCCGCCGCCGTCGAACACGTCGTGGCTCACGCGAAAGCGCACGCCGTCGGCGCCGCGCGGAAAGCCGGCCTCGTCCAGCAGCGCCTCGGCGCGCTTGCGGTCGAAGCGCGGCACCGCCACCTTCGGGTCGTGGAAGGCCTTGAGCACCGGCGAGATCGGCCCGGGCGCGGCGATGCCGTAGCCGTACCACACGGTCTTCAGGATCACCTCGCGGTCGATCGCATGCGCCACGGCCTGGCGCACCTTCGCGTGCCTGAAGTAGCGGTTGTCGAGGTTGAACTCGATGCGCGTGGTGGAGTTGTTGAAGTACTCGTTGCCGCGCGTGTCCAGGCCGAGGTGAGGCAGGTCCTTCAGGCGGTCGAGGTCGGGAATGGGCACGGGCGTGGCGCCGGCAAGGTCGACCGTGCCGCTCTCGAGCGCGGCGGCGGCCGCCGCCTGGTCGGGAATGAAGCGCACCACCAGGCGGTCGATGTACGGCTTGCCCGGGTCCCAGTAGTTCGGGTTGCGCTCGTAGATCACATGGCTGCCGCGCACCCATTCCTTGAAGACGAAGGGGCCGGTGCCCACGGGCGCGTTGTTGGCCGGATGGGTGGCCAGGTCCTTGCCCTCGTACACATGGCGCGGAACGATCGGCGACTCCGCCGCCGCGAGCGCGGTGAGCAGGAACGGGGCAGGGCGGCTGAGCACCAGCACTGCCGTGTGCGCATCGGGCGTGCGCACCTCGGACACGCTCGCGAAGGTGGCCCTGCCGCGCGGATGCGAAGCCTTGAGCGCGAGTATCGAGAAGGCGACATCGGCCGAGGTGAAGTCGCGCCCGTCATGCCACTTCACGCCGCGCCGCAGCCGGAAGGTGTATTGCAGGCCGTCGGGCTGCACCTCCCACGCTACCGCCAGCTGTGGGCGCGGGCGCAGCTCGAAGTCGTAGCTCAGCAGGCCTTCCACCGCCTTGGGCGAGACCAGGAAGGTACCCGCGGCGGAGTTGACAAGCCCGACCAGCGTGGGCGGCTCCAGCGCCGTGAGCAGGGTGACGACGCCGCCCTGCGCGCGGCGCGGCGCATCGGCCGGGGTTGCGGCGGTGGCCGCCAGTGCCGGTGCAGCCAAGGGCAGGCCGAGACCGCCGAGGATGCGCCGGTGAAAGCGCCGTCGGCTGATGGGCAGCGTGGGCTTCATGCCGCGCCGCTCCCTCCGAAACCGGGCGGTGCGATGAAACCGCCGTAGACCTGCTCGAGCAGCTCGGCGAAGGCGATGGTCGTGCGATCCTCGAGATAGGGGCCGACGGCCTGTGCGCTCACCGGCAGGCCGTCTTCGTCGAGCCCGACCGGGAAGCTGGTGGCCGGCAGGCCCGGCAGCACCGGCAGTCCGGCCCAGTGGAACAGGTCCAGGAAGCGAACCTCGCGCGTGCCGTTCTCGAAAGCGACGGGATAGGTGCGCTCGTCCTTCGGCTCGGTGTGGTTGTGGCGGAAGGCCGGAAGCGGCGCGACCGGCGTCACCACCACGTCGAAGTTCTCGAAGAAGCGCTCCCACTGGTGGCGCAGCGCCACGCGGCGCTCGTTGTCCTTCAGCCATTCGCCGTGGCGCAGCGTGGGCGCGCGCAGCCATGCGGCATCGGCGCTGTCGTCGTCGGGCGAGAGAGCTTCCAGTCGCTTCTGCGCCGACTTGCTCAGCGCGGGCGGCGTGGCCAGCGAGGAGCCCAGCAGGCTGCGGTAGACGCGGTGCGACTGCGTGAGGTCGGGCAGCAGGCCGGCCGGCAGCTCCGAAGGCCGCGTCACCTTCACGCCCTGCGTGCGCAGGCGCTCCACCACGCGATCGACCACCAGCGCCTCGTGCAGGCTGCGCGCGCTGCCGGGCCACTGGTCGATCACCAGCACGCGGAAATCGCTCAATTTGGCGTGGCGCGCCGGCGGCAGGGTCGCCTTCCAGGCCTTGGCGGCCAGCGGCTCGAGGTTGACCAGCAGGTCCAGCGCGAGCCCGAGGTCGGGCGCGGTGCGCGCCAGCGGGCCGGCCACGGCGAGGTCGCGATCCGCCAGCCGGCCCGACGGCACGCCGGTGCCGCGCAACGCGACAAGCCCTGCCGTCGGCTTGTGGCCGTACACGCCGTTGAAGTGCGCCGGAATGCGGATCGAGCCGCCGATGTCGGTGCCCAGCTCCAGCGCCACGTAGCCCGCCGCGAGCGCGGCGGCCGAGCCGCCCGAGGAGCCGCCCGGCGTGCGCGCGGTGTCCCAGGGGTTGTTGCTCACGCCGTAGACGTCGTTGTAGCTCTGCAGGTCGGCCAGGGCCAGCGGCACGTTGCTCTTGCCGACGATCACCGCGCCGGCGCCGCGCAACGCCGCGACGGCCAGGGAGTCCTGCGCGGCCACGTTGTTCGCATAGTCCGGGTTGCCGCTGCTCGTGACGTAGCCGGCGACGTCGAACGATTCCTTCACCGTGATCGGTACGCCGAGCAGCGGCCGCCGCTCGCCGCGCGCCAGGGCTGCGTCGGCTTCGCGGGCCGCCGCGCGGGAGGCCTCGTCGTCGCGAACCACCACTGCGTTGAGGTCGTTGTCGAAGCGGCTGATGCGCGCGAGCACATGCTCCAGCAGATCGACTGCCGACACGCGGCCGGCGGCCAGCGCCTCGGCCTGCGCGCGGGCACTCGCGAAGGTCAGCGAATCCAGAAGGGTGTGATGAAGGTCCTGGGTGGTCATGTGGGCTTTCGGGTGGTCACTTGCGCGGTTCGATCCATGCGTCGGCCAGGTCGCCCGACATCAGGTCGATGCTGTTGTGGAAGTCGTGCAGGCGCGCGCTGTGCACCACGATCGAGGGCACCGCGACGATCGGAAGCACCGGCAGCTCGCGGCCGACGATCTGCTGCACCTGCCTGAACTGCGCCGCGCGCTTGCCCGCGTCGAGTTCGACGGCGGCCTGGCGGAACAGCTCGTCGACCTGCGGGTTGTCGTAGTGGGCGGCGTTCACCCAGATCAGCGGGTTGCGCACGCCGTCGCCCCAGTAGATGCGCTGCACGCCCACCGTGGGATCGAAGAGGCGGCCCAGGCCGTTGATGTTGATGTCGAAATCGCGCGTGGTGTAGACCCGCTTGAGGAAGGTGGGAAGGTCGCCGTCCACGATCTCTACCTTGATGTTCACGCGCGCCAGCGCGGAGCGCAGGTAGTCGGCCGTGCGCTTGAACTCCGCGCCCGGGATGTAGCTCAGCCGCAGCGAGAAGCGCTGGCCGTTGGCCTGCTTGGGCTGGCCCGCCTCGTCGAGCAGGCGGTTGGCCGCGGCGACGTCGAAGGGATAGCGGAAGGTGCTGTCGTCGTAGTAGTCGGACAGCACGCGCGGGATCGGCGAGTTCACGACCTCCACGCGCTTGTAGTAGATCGTGTTGCGGATGAAGTTGCGGTCGATGGCCTGCGCGATGGCGTGGCGCACCTTGGCGTTCGCCAGGACCGGGTTCTCCACGTTGAACTCGAGGAACGAGGCGTTGTTGAGGAAGCCGTCGTAGCCGTCATCGACCTTGAGTTTCGGGTTCGTCGACAGCCGCTCGAGGTCGGCCAGGCTCACGCCCTGAGCCACGTCGACTTCGCCGGTCTCTATGGCGGTGGAGATCGCGGCCGGGTCGCGCACGAACTTCACGATCACGCGGTCGATGTACGGGCGGTCCTTGCGCCAGTAGCCCGGGTTCTTGCGCAGCACCAGGTGGCTGCCGCGCACCCACTGCTCGAAGATGTAGGGTCCGGTGCCCACGGGTGCCGAGATGTTCGGGCTGGAGAGCGGGTCGCCGTCGGCATAGCGGTGGGCCGGCACGATCGGCAGCTCAGCCGACGACAGCGACTTCAACAGGAAGGGCGCCGGCTTGGCCAGCACGATCACCGCGGTGAGCGGATCGGGCGCGTCCACGCGCTCCACGTTGGCCAGCGTGATGCGTCCGCGCGGGCCTTGCTTCTTCTGGACCAGCACCGAGTAGCGCACGTCCTCGGCGGTGAAGTCGCGCCCGTCGTGGAACTTCACGCCCGGACGCAGCTTGAAGGTGTACTTCAGGCCGTCGGTGCTGACCTGCCACGAGGTGGCCAGCAGCGGCTGCGGATTGAACTTCGCGTCGTAGCGCAGCAGGCCCTCGGTGACCTTGGCGCTGATGTTTCGGTTGTCCGTCTTCGTGTCGAGGAAGGACACCAGGGATGTCGGCTCCTGCGACACCGCGTAGGTCAGCGTTCCGCCGCTCACCGGCGTGGGCGCGGCGGTGTTCTGCGCGCTTGCGGTGAAGGGCAGGGCGGCCAGCGCGAGGTGAATCAGCCGCCGGTCGAACTTCAGTTTTGCGAGGAGAAGAAATGAAAGCATGGGATGGATCACCGTGTCCGCGAGTGGCTCGAAAGGCTGACGATGGTCTTGGAAATCCGTCCCTGCGCTTAGCATTTTTTCGATCATCGAAATGCAGTCGCGACGGGTGCCCGGCGTGCTGCGCACCGAGCCGAAAACCGAGTTTGCTTATGCGCAAACCGATGAGTGCCGCGGCCTATATTCCCGAGCCTCTGCCGCTTACGGGAAATGCAAGCAATGAATGCCGTCGATCGCGCCGTGCCAGGTGCCCAACTCAGAACCTTGCTCGAGCGGCTGCCTGCGCTGGCCGCGGCGATTGCCGAAGGCGCCTCGCAGCGCGAACGCGAAGGCACGTTGCCTTTCGAGGCTTTCGCGCTGTTTCGCGCGTCGGGGCTGGGCGCGCTGCGCATCCCAGCTGATCGCGGCGGCCCCGGCGGCTCGATCGAAGACCTCGTGCAGGTCGTCGCCACGCTGGCCGCGGCAGACTCCAACGTGGCGCACGCATTGCGCACGCACTACAACGCCATCGAGCTGTGGACTTCCGCACCGCCGAATGCGGATGCCGACCGCCAGCTAGCCCGCGTGCTCGAGGGGGCCCTGTTCGGCGGCGCCTTCACCGAACTCGGCACGCCGCGTTCGGGCACGGTGACCACCGCGCTCGAACGGCAGGGCGACAGGCTCGTGCTCAACGGCAGCAAGTACTACGCGACCGGCACCGCGTTTTCCGACTTCGCGAGCATCGCGGTGCGCGACGAGGAAGGCCGCGATGCCACGGTGATCGTGCCCACCGGCCGCGAAGGCCTTCACGTGAAGGACGACTGGGACGGCATGGGGCAGCGGCTCACGGCCAGCGGCAGCCTGGAGTTCGACGGGCTGGAGATACGGCCCGACGAGATCGTGCTCACCTCGCCGCGCAGCCTGCAGCGGCGCCACGCTTCCTCGCTGCGGCAGCTCTACCTCGTAGCCGTCGCGGCGGGCATCGTGCGCAATGTGTTCAGTGACGCCGTGCACTACGTGCGGCATCACGCCCGTCCCGCGGCGCACAGCCCGGCGTCCTCGGCGGCGGAAGACCACTTCACGCAATGGGTGGTGGGAGACCTGGCCGCGTACACGCACGCGGTGGACGCGCTTATCGCCGACAACGCGCGGCAGCTCGACCGGTCGGCCGAGGCCCTGAGGCGCGGCGCCGCGAACGGCGACGCGGATGAGGAGGGCGTGCAGCAACTGGTGCTCGACGGTGCGCTCGCCACGGCCAAGACGCAACTGGCGGTGAGCCGGATCGCGCTGCAGGCCGCCGAGCGCCTCTTCGAGGCCGGCGGCGCCTCGGCCACTTCGCGCAGGCACAACTTCGACCGCCACTGGCGCAACCTGCGCACCATCTTCAGCCACAACCCGCTGCTGCAGAAAGCGCGCGTGATCGGCGACTACCACCTCAACGGCACCACGAAGCATCTGGAGGAAGGCAAGGTCTTCTGAGCCCGATGATGAATCCCGCGAATTTGGATATGCGGATTCCGGGCGTGCCAATTCGGGTACGGCTGACCAGAATCCCGGACCTCGGAAGGTAATTTCAAATGTCCCTGCCACAACGGCCCGGCGCCATTGCCGGATGGGAGCGCTTTGCCGCTCCGACCGAATTCAGCGAAAGCCCGATCTCCCAGGCCTTCAGGCAGCCCGTGCTGCTGGGGCTGTTCCTGCCGATACAGGCGGGCGGCTGGAGCGCGTCGACACTGCCGCGCACCACCGACTGGCGCTTCGACTACAACCGCGACCTCGTTCTGAAGGCCGAGCGACTGGGCTTCGACCTCGTGTTCGCGCTCTCGCAATGGCTGCCCAAGGGCGGCTACGGCGGCGTCTTCAACGGCAACGCGCTCGACTCGTTCATGACCACGGCCGCGCTCACCGCGCTGACGAGCCGGATCATGCTGATCTCGACCATCCACGTGCTCTACGGCCCCCTGCATCCGCTGCACCTGGCCAAGTACGCCGCCACGCTCGACCACATCTCGGGCGGGCGCTGGGGCATCAACGTGGTCACGGGACACCGCGCGGTCGAGCACGAGATGTTCGGCTCTCATCGCATCGAGCACGACCGGCGCTACGAACTCGCGGCCGAGTTCCTCGAAGTGGTGCAGCGGCTGTGGGCCGACACCGAGAACTGGTCGTTCAAGGGCGAATCGCCGTGGAAGCTCGACGGCGCATTCGTCTCGCCCAAACCGCGCTTCGGACGGCCCGTGCTGGTGAACGCCACCGGCTCCGATGCGGGCATCGGCTTCGCGGCGCGCTACTCCGACATCGTGTTCATCACCAGCCCGAGCGGTTCCAGCTTCGCGAGCGCCATCGAGGCACTGCCGGCGCACGCCGCGCGCGTGAAGCAGGCGGCGCGCGACGTGGGCCGCGAGGTGCGCACGCTGCTCAACCCGATGGTGATCAGCCGCGAGACCGAGCGCGAGACCTGGGACTACCACGACGCCATCGTCGCGCACATCGACGCCGATCCGAAGACCAGCTTCAACCGCTTCGACAGCGATGCGCACGCCTGGCGCGGCCGCGTCGGCAACGACGCACCCAAGCGCCGCGCCATCGGCGGGAACATCGAAGTCATCGGCACGCCGGAGCAGGTGGTCGAGCAGTTCGTGCAGCTCAAGCGCGCGGGCATCGACGGCCTGCAGCTGAGCTTCTTCGACTTCAAGCCCGACCTCGAATTCTTCGGCGACCGCATCCTGCCGCTGATGAAGCAGGCGGGGCTGCGCCTGTAGGCGCCTCTTTTCTCACCCGATACCAAAGAACTTCCTTCATGAGCACCATCGACTATCGCCCCCTCGGCCGCAGCGGCATCCTCGTGTCGCCGCTGACGCTCGGCACCATGATGTTCGGCGGCCAGACCGACCGCGCCACCGCGCAGCGCATTGCCGACCGGGCTTTCGAGCAGGGCATCAACTTCATCGACACCGCCAATGCCTACAACAAGGGCGAGTCGGAAACGGTGGTGGGCCAGCTCGTGGCGCCCAACCGCAACCGCTGGGTGCTGGCGACCAAGTTCGCGAACCCCGACCCGGACATCGCCGGCCCCAACAACAGGAGCACGGGGCGACACGGCATCGTGCAGTCTGTCGAGGCCAGCCTGAAGCGCCTGGGCACCGACCACATCGACCTGCTGTACCTGCACCGCGAAGACCGCGCCACGCCGGTGGCCGAGACCGTGCGCGCACTGGGCGACCTGATCCGCACGGGCAAGCTGCGCAGCTACGGCCTGTCGAACCACAGCGCCTGGAAGATCGCGGAATTCAGCCGCACGGCCGACGCCCTGAACGTGGACCGGCCGGCGGCGAGCCAGCCGCTCTACAACCTGGCCAACCGGCAGGTCGAGGCCGAGCACCTGCCCGCGGCCGAGTACTACGGCGTGGGCGTGGTGTCTTACAGCCCGCTCGCGCGCGGCGTGCTCACAGCCAAGTACGAGCCCGGCAAGGCGCCGCCGCCCGGCACGCGCGCTGGCCGCGACGACAAGCGCATCCTGCAGACCGAGTGGCGCGCCGAGTCGCTGCAGATTGCCCAGCGCGTGAAGGAGCACGTCGAGGGGCGGGGCATCACGCCCGGGCAGTTCGCGCTGGCCTGGGTGCTGAACAACCGGCTGATCACGTCCGCCATTGCCGGCCCGCGCACGCTGGAGCAGTGGGAAGACTACGTGCCGGCGCTGCAGTACCGCTTCAGCGACGAAGACGAGGCGCTGGTCGACGCGCTGGTGACCACCGGCCATTCGTCGCTGCCGGGCTTCAACGATCCGAGCCATCCCTTCTTCGGGCGGCTGCCGCGGCATCGCGTGGCTGCCTCATGAATGCCGTGCTCGCCTCGGTGACCAAGCGCCAGCAGCCCGCCCACCGCACCGCGCGCGCCGTGCAGGCGGCGCAGGTGCTGCGCTCCGATGCGGAAGTGCTCCAGGCCGCGCGCCGCATCGCCGGCCTGATCGCCGAAGGCTCGGCCGAGCGGGACCGCGATCGCATCCTGCCCGAGCCGGAGCTCGACCTGGTCTCGGGCGCGGGCCTGTGGGCCATGAACGTGCCGCGCGAACATGGCGGCGCGGGCGTGTCCTATGCCACGGTGGCGCAGGTGTTCGCGATTCTTTCCGCGGCGGATGCGTCCATCGGCCAGATCCAGCAGAACCACAACAGCGCGGTGTTCTGGCTCTCGACCATAGGCACCGCCGCGCAGAAAGACTTCTTCCTGGGCGAGATCGTGCGCGGCTGCCGCTTCGGCAATGCCAACACCGACGCGCCCGGAAAGCAGGGCGTGCAGCCCACCGTCATCGCCCGCACCGCGCGCGGCCACGTGCTCAGCGGCGAGAAGATCTACGCCACGGGTGCGCTCTTCGCGCACTACGTCACCGTCATCGGCCAGAACGAGGCAGGCGAGAAAACGGTCGCCGTCATTCCAGCCGGCACGCCCGGCCTCTCGATCGAGGACGACTGGCAGAGCTTCGGCCAGCGCACCACCGCGAGCGGCCGCGTGCGGTTCGACCGGGTCGAGCTGCCGGACCTGTGCGTGCTGCCTATCCACCGTGCCTACAGCGAACAGGCCATGGGCGCCGTCTCGCAGCTCAGCCATGTGGGCATCGACCTGGGCATCGCGCAGGCGGCGTTGGACGACACGGTGCGCTTCCTGCGCGGGCACTCGTCGATAAGCCAGCCAGAGAGCTCGCCGCGCGCGGTAGTCGACCCGCTGGTCATCGTGCAGGCCGGGGAAATCCAGATCCGCATCCATGCCGCCGAAGCCATGACGCAGCGGGCGGGCCTAGCGGTGGATGCGGCAATCGCCGAGCCCGACAGGGCGCTTCGGGCGGCTGCGTCGCTGGCCGTGGCCGAAGCCAAGGTGCTTACTTCGGAGGTGGCGCTGCTTGCCTCGAGCAAGCTCTTCGAGCTGTGCGGAACGCGCTCGGCGCAATCGCCGCACGCCTTCGACCGGCATTGGCGCAATGCACGGGTGCACACGCTGCACGATCCGGTGAGGCACAAGTACACCGTGGTGGGCGACCACCTGCTCAACGGCATTCTTCCGGAGAGTGCCGGAGCGCTCTGATCGTCTCTGCCGTGCGGGAAGATGGGCAGCCGCGCGTCGCGAATCGACGGCTTCTTGCGTGATGCTGCCCGTCGCTAATCCTCCGGATAGACGCCGCTTTGGCTGGGCGATCTTCGACTGTGCGAGAGCAAGAAAAGCGCTCAGGCTGGCGCTCCCGAGGCCGTTAATGGATTAGATCAATCAATGCAGCCGGCCCTATAAATCAAAGTTCTTCGCATGGCCTTGTGGCCGATGCCGAACTTGATGAATCGAGCCGGTTTCCATGATTTTGCATTTGATTTTACGCAAGACCGAGGGGTCTGCCGGGGTGGAAGGGGAGAAGACGGGCTCGGGAAGCCAGTGCCATCGAGGTTCATGCCGCCTCATCCGGCGCGGCAAGGAGGCGCTCCGATGACAGGCCGCCATCGCCCCGACGCGATCGCGGTCGTCGACGACGACCCCCGGTTGCGGCAACTGATCGGCGGCTATCTCTCCCAGGAGGGCTACGAGGTCTTCGAGGCCGAGAACGGCAGGTCGCTCGCGTCGATCCTGCTTCGCCGTGCCATCGACCTCATCGTGCTCGACGTGCTGTTGCCGGGCGAGGACGGCCTTTCGGTCTGCCGGCGGCTGCGCGCCATGGGCGTACGCACGCCGATCATCATCCTCAGTGCGAAGGGCGAGGACGCGGACAAGATCGCCGGCCTGACGATGGGTGCGGACGACTATGTCTGCAAGCCGGTCAATCCACGGGAGCTTCGTGCACGCATCCAGGCGATCCTGCGGCGCAGCTCTCCGAGGGAAGAGCCGGGCGGCCCCTCGATCGCGAACGAGATCGTGCGGTTCGGGCCCTTCGAGTTCAACCTTGGCACGCGCACGCTCCGCAAGGGCGACCGGATCCTCGGCATCACGACCGTCCAGATCGCGATTCTCAAGGTGCTCGTGCGGCATACGGGCCAGCCGCTGTCGCGGGAGAAGATCGCCCAGGTGGCGCGTGGACGCGAGCTCGGCGCCTACGATCGCAGCCTGGACGTGCAGGTCTCCAGATTGCGCAGGCTTCTGGAAGACGGGGCGTTCTCCTATATCCAGACGGTCTGGGGCGTGGGCTACATGTTCGATCCCAGCGGCAGGGAAGGCGTTGGGCGGCACCTGCAGGCGAGCGGCGAGGCGGCTTCCTGGTAGTGCCGGTGCCGCGCGAATAAGGAAGCGCGGAATTCTTCTTTGGCGCGGCCGCCGCGGCGGTCTAACGTGGCGTGCTTTGCGGCACGCCAGATGCCGTTCATTCCAGCACGGCATCTCATGAGTCAACGCAAGCTGCGCCTCGGCGCCTTCATCATGGCCACCGGCCATCACGTGGCCGCATGGCGCCATCCGGGGTCGCAGGTCGATTCGGGCGTCAACATCGATCACTACATCGAGGTCGCCAAAACCGCCGAGCGCGGCCTGTTCGACCAGGTGTTCGTGGCCGACACGCCCGGCGTCGGCTTCCACGGCGACGAGGAAGCCTTCAGCCGCCAGGGAAGGGTGTCCTACTTCGAGCCCGTGACGCTGTGGGCGGCGCTGTCGGCGGTGACGCGACACATCGGCTTCGTCGCGACTGCCTCGACCACCTACGAGGATCCCTTTCTCCTGGCCCGCAAGTTCGCTTCGCTGGACCATCTCAGCAAGGGGCGCGCGGCCTGGAACGTGGTGACCACCAGCGCGGACAACGTCCACGGCAACTTCGGCCTCGACAGGCACCCCGACCCGGCCTCGCGCTACGAGCAGGCGCATGAGTTCATCGACGTGGCCAAGGGCCTGTGGGACAGCTTCGAGGACGACGCGTTCCAGCGCGATCCGGTCTCGGGCAAGTACTTCGACCCTGCCAAGCTGCATGCCCTTGACCATTCGGGCAAGTACTTCAAGGTCGCTGGCCCGCTCAACCTGGAGCGGCCGCCGCAAGGCTATCCGGTGATCGTGCAGGCCGGCTCGTCGGAACCCGGGCGCGAACTCGCGGCCGCGTCGGCCGAGGCCATCTTCACCGCCTGGACCAGCCTGGCCGAGGCGCAGGCGTTCTATCGGGACGTGAAGGGGCGGCTGGCCAAGTACGGCCGCAGGCCCGAGCAGCTGCTGGTGCTGCCCGGCATATCGCCGGTGATCGGCCGCACGCAGGAGGAGGCCGAGGCCAAGTGGGCGAAGCTCCAGGGCCTGATCCATCCATCCGTGGGCCTGAACACGCTGCACACCTTCTGGCCCGGCGAGGACCTGTCGACCTGGGACCTCGATGCGCCGCCGCCCTACATCCCGGAGCCGCCGCCGGGGCGCAACAGCCGCGCCCACGTGGTGCTGGAGCTGGCCCGGCGCGACAGGCTCACCGTGCGGCAGCTCTACGAATACCTCGCCGGCGCGCGCGGCCACTGGGTGGTGGTCGGCACGCCGCAGACCATCGCGGACAGGATGCAGGAATGGTTCGAGAACGGCGCGGCCGACGGCTTCAACGTCATGCCGCCGGTGCTGCCTGAATCGCTGGAAGAGTTCGTGGACCTCGTGATCCCCGAACTCCAGCGCCGCGGCCTTTTCCGCACGGCATACGAAGGCCGCACCCTGCGCGAGAACCTCGGGCTGGAGCGACCCGTCAACCAGTTCTCCGTGAAGGGGCGGAAGGTCGCGTGACTGCGGCAGCTTCGTCCCGTCGCAGGCAGAGGCTGCACGAAGCCCCCTGAACGACGGTCAGCGCAATAACGGGATTCGCATTTGGTCATGCGGATTCCTTCGTTCTGCATGCGAACCTTCGTTCCTAGACTCGATGGCTCCCTTGTCGAGCGGTTCCCTCGCTCCTTGAAGCCGGGTGGAATCCCTTGTCATCTTCTCCCTCCCCATCTCCCGCCGATCCCTTCGATGAAGACTTTGGTGACCTCACCCCGACCGTCCAGGCGCTCGCCGCCTCGCTGGCAGCAACGGCCGCCGCGCGCGACCGGGCCGGCGGCACCGCGCTGGCCGAGCGGCAGCTGCTGCGGCAAAGCGGGCTGCTGACGCTCGCCATTCCCTCTGCCTTCGGCGGGCAGCAGGCGGCGTGGCCGCTGATCTTCCGCATCCTGCGGCGGCTCGCGCAGGCCGACAGTTCGCTCGCGCACCTGTTCGGTTTCCAGCACCTGCAGGTGGCGAGCGTCCTGCTGTTCGGCTCGCAGGAGCAGCAGGCGCGCTACCTGGGCCAGGCGGTGGAGCACCGCTGGTTCTGGGGCAACGCCGTGAATGCGCGCGACACGCGGCTTACTGCCACGCGCACGCCGCAGGGGCTGGAGATCGACGGCATCAAGGGCTTCTGTTCGGGTGCTTCCGATTCGGACGTGCTCAATGTCTCCGTCACCCTCGGCCCCGAGCCCACCGACCGTGTCTTCGCCGTGGTGCCGACCTCGCGCGCCGGCATCCGCGTGCACGATGACTGGGACAACATGGGCCAGCGCCAGACCGACAGCGGCAGCGTTTCCTTCGAGCGCGTGCAAATTGCGCACGACGAGGTGCTAGGCCCGCCCGGCGTGGCGTCGAGCCCGCGCGCGACGCTTCGCAACCTGATCGGGCAGATCGTGCTCACCGAGATCTATCTCGGCAATGCGCTCGGCGCGCTGCGCGAGGCCATCGGCTACCTGCGCACGCAGACGCAGCCGTGGCCCATGGCCGGCGTGACGCGCTCCGAGGACGACCGGATGCTCCAGCTGCGCGCCGGAGAGATGTGGTCGAGCCTGCGGGCCGCCACGGCGCTTTCGAACCTGGCCAACGAACGTTTCCAGCAGGCTTGGGAGCGCGGCAGTGAACTGACAGTCGGCGAGCGCGCCGCACTGGCCGTGGAGGTGGCCTCCGCCCGCACCCAGGCCGGCCGCGTGGCGCTGCAGGTGACTTCGCAGATCTTCGAACTCGTGGGCGCGCGCGGCACCGCGGCGCGGCACGGCTTCGACCGCTACTGGCGCAACGTGCGCGTCCACACGCTGCACGACCCGCTCGACTACCGGCACCAGAGCATCGGCGCATGGCTGCTGGCGGGCGAGGCGCCCAACCCATACGGCTACGGCTGACGGGGCGCCGCGCAGTTTCCCTTTCCTTTTCCTCCCGTTTTCTTCCGCTTCTTTCCGGATATCCGCATGACACGTTCGCACTCCATCGACCGCCGCCAGTTCGGCCTCGGCCTCGCAGGCCTGGCGCTCGGCTCCTCCGCCTGGGCCCAGCAGGCCGGCGCCGAGAAGATCGTGGTCGCCGAAAGCCAGGGCTTCAGCTGGGCCATTCCTTACCTCGTCTCCAGCAAGAACTACTGGAAGAACCACGGCATCGAGGCGACCACGCTGCAGTTCACCTCGGGGCGGCTGGCCTTCGACGCGGCCGTGGCCGGCAAGGCGCAGTTCGCCACCTCAACCGACAGCGTGGTGGGCCTGGCGGGCGCCAACGGCGTGCCGGCGGTCATCGTGGCGGAGTTCTCGCGGCTGTCCAGCGGCATGGTGGTCGCGGCCCGCACCGACCGCGGCATCCAGACCGGCGCGCAGCTCAAGGGCAAGCGCGTGGCCACCACCATCGGCACCAGCGGCCACTACTTCCTGAGCCGTTTTCTCTCGCTGCACGGCCTTGCGCTGAAGGACGTGACGCTGGTCAACCTGCGCGGCCCCGATGCCGTCACCGCCGTGACGCGCGGCGACATCGATGCCTTCGCCTGGGGATGGGACTCCGGCCAGAAAGCGGTGGCCGACAGCGGCGGCAAGGTCAGGCTGCTGGACGACACCGGCCTGGAGAAGGTGTTCCTGAGCCACTACGTGCTCACGGCCAGCGAAGCGCTGGTGCAGGGCAAGCCCAAGCTGGTCGAAGCCGCGGTACGCAGCCTGCTGGACGCCGAGAAGTTCTACCGCGCCCAGACGACGGACGCGATCGCGCTGGTCGCTGAGCGCACCAAGGCCACGGTGGAAGTCACGAAGGCCGGGCTGGACACCGTCTCCGTCGGCGTGCGGCTGGACAACCGCCTGCTCGACGACCTGGTGCTGAACGCACAGTGGGCCGTCGAGGCCGGTCTTGCAACGCAGCCGAAGGAAGACCTGCGCACGCTCTACCGCAAGCTGATCTACGCCGATGCGCTGAAGGCGGCGGCCCCCGAGCGCGTGACGCTGGGCTGAGCCGGAGATGAATGCATCGGTGAAGGAAACGGGGGCGGCGGGCCGCCCGGCCGTGAGCATCCGCGACGCGTCGAAGCTCTATGCGTCTTCGGGCGGTGAGCTCAACTGGGCGATGACCGGCGTGAACCTGGATATCGGCGAGGGCGAGTTCGTCTGCGCCATCGGCCCGAGCGGATGCGGCAAGACCACGCTGCTCAACACCATCGCGGGCTTCATCCAGCCGACCACGGGCTCGGTCGTGGCCGGCGGGCAGCCCGTGACCGGCCCCGGCGCCGACCGTGGCGTGGTGTTCCAGGAATACGCGCTGTTCCCGTGGCTCACCGCGCGCCGCAACATCGAGTTCGGCCTGAAGATGCAGGGCCTGGACGCACCGGCGCGGCGCGCCCGTGCCGAGGAACTGCTGGCGCTCACCGGCCTTTCGCACGCGGCCGGACGCTATCCCTTCGAGCTTTCGGGCGGCATGCGCCAGCGCATCGCGGTGGCACGCGCGCTCGCCACGCAGCCCAGGGTGCTGCTGATGGACGAGCCCTTCGCCGCCATCGACGCGCTCACCCACACCAGCCTTCAGCGCGAGCTGCTTCGCATCTGGCAGGAACTGCGGCTCTCGGTCTTCTTCATCACGCACAACATCGAGGAGGCCGTGTTCCTCGCGCAGCGCGTGGTGGTGATGAGCGCCCATCCGGGCCGCATCCGCGAGATCGTCGACATCGACCTGCCTTACCCGCGCAACCGGGCCGACCCGGCCTTCGGCGCCCTGTACGAGCGCATCAGTGCGGCCTTTGCGCAGAACGAGGAGGCAACGGCATGAGCGCCGCGCTGAACGACCTGCGCGAGCTCGGCCCGAGCGAGGAGGAGGGCGCGACGACACACGCCGCCGACGACGCGCGCAAGCTCGCCATCGAGCGCGACTTCCGGCGCGAGCAACTCGCGCAGCGCCGTCGCGGGCGCCGCCGGCAACTGCTGCTGGGCGTGATCGGCGTGATCGCCTTCCTCGCGGCCTGGGAGATCGCGCCGCGCGTGGTTCCCGGCATCAACACGAAGATGTTCCCGCCGCCGTCGCAGGTGGCCGGCGTGTTCGTGGAGATGACTTTCCGCACCGGCGAGATCTGGCCGCACGTGGGCGCGAGCCTGCTGCGGGCGCTGTGGGGGTTCCTGCTCGGCGCCTCCTGCGGCATCGTCGCCGGCGTGCTGACGGGGCGCAGCGCGACGCTGCGGCAGCTCACCGATCCGGTGCTGCACGGGCTGCGCGCCATTCCGGCCATTGCGATCGTGCCGCTGGCCATCGTGTGGTTCGGGCTCGGCGACCTGTCGAAGGTCATGCTGATCGCATGGGGTGCGTTCTTTCCGGTCTGGGTCAACACCTTCATCGGTGTGCGCGACATTCCGGTGGTGTACCTGCGCTCGGCCGCGGCGCTCGGGGCCGGCCCGCTCGCGACCATGGTGCAGGTCGCGCTGCCGGCGGCGCTGCCCTTCGTCTTCGCGGGGCTGCGACAGGCCACGGCCGTCTCCTTCGTGGTGCTGGTGGCGGCCGAGCTCGTGGGCGCGGAGCAGGGGCTGGGCTTCCTGATCTCGTTCGCGCACCTGGTCTTCCGGGTCGACATCATGTTCGTCGGGCTGCTGTTCCTGGGCGCCATCGGCTTCCTGGCGGACCAGCTCTTCGCCTGGCTATTGCATCGCTTCTTCCCTTGGTATGGCGCCGATGCCCGGCGCTGACCTGATCCTCGAGGGCGGACAGGTCCTCACCATGGTGCCCGGCGCGGCGCCGGCGCAGGCCGTGGCGCTCTCGGGCGACCGCGTGCTCGCGGTCGGCAGCAACGCGGAGGTGGCGCGCACGCGCGGCCCGGAAACCCGCGTGATCGACCTCGACGGCCGCACGCTGGCGCCCGGCCTCATCGACGCCCACGCGCACATGGAGCGCGAAGGGCTCAAGACTTTGCGGCCGAGCCTCGCGCATGCCTGCAGCATCGCGGACGTGCTGGCCGTGGTCGCAGCCGAGGCCGCTCGCAAGCCGCCGGGCAGCTGGATCGTCACCATGCCCGTGGGGCAGCCGCCGTTCTACTTCGGCGGCCCATCGAACCTTGCCGAGGGGCGCATGCCCGATCGCCACGAGCTCGATGCCGTGGCGCCGGACCATCTCGTCTACATTCCGGGCCTGTTCGGCAACTGGGGCGTGCCGCCGGGGCACAGCGCGCTCAACAGCCGCGCGCTGGCGCTGCACCGCATCGACGACGCGACCTGCCCGGACTGCAGCGGGCTCACCATCGAGCTCGGTTCCGACGGGCAGCCGAACGGCGTGATCGTCGAGACCAACAAGCGCCCGCTGGTCGAGTTCTCCATCCTCACGCAGGTGCCGGCTTTCGGCTTCGAGGACCGGCTCGAAGGGCTCAGGCGCTCGCTGCCGCTTTATCACGCCTTCGGCACCACCAGCATCTACGAGGGCCACGGCTCCTCGCCCGAGACCATCGCGGTGTACCGCCGCCTGTGGGAGGAGGGCGGCCTCACGATGCGCACGCGCCTGTGCGTGAGCCCGACCTGGTCTAACGTGCAGGAGGCTCGCCTCGCGATGCGCGACTGGCTCTCGTATGCGCGCGGGCGCGGCACGGGCGACCCGATGCTGTCGGTCAGCGGTGTCTACATCGGGCTGGGCGGCGACAAGGCCGCTGCCGGCGCGGTTCGTCGCGCGCTGCCCAACACAGGCTGGATGGGCTTCGTCGAGTGGGCCAACCGCATCGAGGATTTCAGCGACTACGCATGGCTTGCAGCCGAGCACGACCTGCGCGTGCACAGCGTGGTGGTCGACCGGCTCGCCGAGGTGCTCGACGTGTTCGAGGCCATCGACGCGCGCTTTCCGCTCGCGGGGCGGCGCTGGGTGGTCGAGCACGTGGGCTACGTCACTGCCGAGGACATCGCGCGCGTGCGGCGGCTGGGGCTCATGGTCACGAGCATTCCGTTCTACATGCTGTGGAAGAACGGCGCCTCGCGGCTTTCCGACGAGGCGCGGCAGGAGCAGTTCCTGCCGCAGCGCGCATTGCTCGAGGCCGGTCTGCCGCTGGCGGCCGGCAGCGACAACATTCCGGTGAGCCTCTTCACCGCAGCCTGGGCTTCGGTCGCGCGGCAGGAGCGCACCACGGGTCGCGCCATCGGCCCCGGCCAGGCGCTCGAGCGGCTGCAGGCGCTGCAGACCGTCACGCGCAACGGCGCCTTCCTCAGCTTCGAGGAGGACCGCAAGGGCACGCTGGCACCGGGCCGTTGGGCCGACCTCGCAGTGCTCGATGCCGATCCGCTCACCGCGCCCGTGGACGCGCTCGCGCACATCCGCGCGGAGCTGACGCTGGTCGGCGGGCGCGCGGTCCACGGCCAGTCCTTCCTGCAGGCACAGTCTTCATGAGTTCCATCGGCACCGACATTCCCTTGCGCGGGCAAACCCTGCGCACCGCAACCGCAACAGCGCGCGACGGTGCGCCCGCGCGCGCGGCCTCCATCGGCAGCGCCATCTCGATCCGCGGCCTGAGCAGGCGCTTCGGCCGCTTCACCGCGGTGGACAACGTCGACCTGCAGATCGAACCCGGCGAGTTCATCACGCTGCTGGGCCCGAGCGGCAGCGGCAAGACCACGCTGCTGGGCGCCATCGCGGGCTTCGCCGAAGTGGACGCGGGCGACATCCTGGTCGACGGCCGCTCGGTACGCGGAGTGCCGCCGCACCGGCGCGGCTTCGGCATGGTGTTCCAGCACTACGCGCTGTTCCCGCACATGACAGTGGCGCAGAACGTCGGCTTTCCGTTGCGCATGGCGGGCCTCGGCCGCGCGGAAAGCGCACGGCGAATCGGCGAAACGCTCGAGCTGCTGCACCTGGGCGACTACGCCGAACGCCTGCCCGCGCAGCTCAGCGGCGGGCAGCAGCAGCGGGTGGCCATTGCGCGCGCCATCGTGCGAAGGCCGCCTGTGGTGCTGATGGACGAGCCGCTGAGCGCGCTAGACCGGCGCCTGCGCGAGGCGATCCAGATCGAGATCCGCGCGCTTCATCGAACGCTCGGCACCACCATCGTCTTCGTCACCCACGACCAGGGCGAGGCGCTGGCGCTGAGCGACCGCATCGCGGTGCTGGACCAGGGCCGGATCGTGCAGGTCGGCACGCCCGGCGCGCTGTATCGGCAGCCGGGCAGCGAATTCGTGGCGCGCTTCGTCGGTGAATCCAACGTGCTCGACGCCCGCGTGCTGCGGATACAGGGCGAGGAGGTCGTGCTGCAGTCCGGCGATGCGCACCTGTTCGAGGCGCGCCATGCCGGCGCCGCGCTGGCGCCCGGCCAGCAGGTCAAGGTGCTGGTGCGGCCCGAGCGCGTGGCGCTGGTGGCACCGGGCACGCCGGGCGCGTTGGCCGCCACGGTCGAATCGACAGTGTTCCTCGGCGAGATCCTGCGCATCGATGCCGCGCTGTCCTCGGGCGACAGGGTGCAGGTGCGCTGCCTCGATCCGCGCGATGCCCGGCTGCCGCTCGCCGGCGAAGCCGTGCACCTGGCCTGGCATGCGGGCGACGCGTGGGTGCTCGCGTGAGCACGGCGGCGGCAGCCCCGGCCCGGCCGGCCCTGTCCGCGCGGCTCGACCTGCGGAACCCGGCATGGCTGCTCGCGCCGGTGCTGCTGTTCTTCGCGTTCTTCTACATCCTTCCGCTGGTCGACCTGCTGCACCTGAGCGTCGCGGGCGAAGCCGGGCTCTCGTACTACGCGCGCGTGTTCGAGGTGCCGCTGTACCGCGATTCGCTGCTGCGCACCTTCGGTATCGCCGCCGCAGTGGCCGCGTTGTGCGCGCTCTTCGGCTACCCGACGGCGCTGCTGATCCACCGCGCGCGCGGCACCTGGAAGCTGGTGCTGACGGCGGCCGTGGTGCTGCCTTATTTCATCTCGGTGCTGATCCGCACCTACTCGTGGATGGTGCTGCTCGGGCGCAACGGGCCTATCAACAAGCTGCTGCTCGCACTGGGCCTGGTCGACGCGCCGCTGCCGCTGATCTTCAACCGCGCCTCGGTGCTGATCTCGATCAGCGCGGTGCTGCTGCCGCTGCTGGTGCTCACCGTGGGCGGCAGCCTGGCGCGCATCGACCCGCTGGTGCAGCGCGCCGCAACGGCCAGCGGGGCAGGGCCGCTCGCGGTGTTCTGGCGTGTGCTCTTCCCGCAGACGCTGCCCGGCCTGCTCGCGGGCGTGCTGCTGGTCTTCATCTCGGCGCTGGGCTTCTTCATCACGCCTTCGCTGCTGGGCGGCCCGGCCGACCAGATGTTCGCGATGCATATCACGCAGCAGGCCGACTTCCTGGCCAGCGGCGGCTTCCTGCAGGCGCTGGCGGCGGTGCTGCTGGCGGTGACCTTGCTGGTTGTCGTGGTCGCGGCACGCTTTCTCGGGCTGGAATTCATCTGGGGCGGCCAGCGCGCGGGCAAGTCGCCGCGTGAAGCGGCGCACGGACGGCGGTCGTCGTGGCGGCACGCTGTGCTCGAACGCGCGGCCGACCTGTTCGGCTGGCCGCTGCTGCGCGCGCTCGGCCTCGTGCCGTCGTGGCTCGGACGGCTGGTGTCGGGCGGGCTGGCGGTCGTGGCGTACGCGACCTTGCTGCTGCCCATCGTGGTGGCGGCTCTCATTTCGTTCAGCGACTCGGCCTACATGCGCTTTCCGCCGCCGGCGTATTCGTTGCGGTGGTACGAGAAGTTCCTGTCCGATTCGGCCTGGATGTCCTCGCTCGGCACATCCGTCGCGGTCGGGCTGCTCGCGACAGCGATCTCCGTCGTGCTGGGCACGGCCGCCGCGTTCGGGCTGGTGCGATCCTCGCTGCCGGCCAAGTCGGCCTGGATGACGCTGCTGGTGAGCCCGATGATCGTGCCCGGCGTGGTGCTCGGCCTGTCGCTCTACAGCCTGTTCCTGCGGGCCGATCTCGCGGGCAGCGTGACCGGGCTCGCTGCGGCGCACGCCATCGGCGGCATACCGCTGGTCCTGGTGATCGTCGCGGCGAGCCTGCAGGCGGTGGACGCTCGCCAGGAGCAGGCGGCGGCGGTGCACGGTGCCTCGCCGTGGCGGGTGTTCCGCTTCGTCACGCTGCCGGCCATTCGCCCGGGCGTGCTCGCGGCGTCGTTCTTCGCGTTCCTGCATTCCTTCGACGACCTCGTGCTTTCCATGTTCCTGAGCGGTGCGCGCATGACGACGCTGCCGCTGCGGCTGTGGGGCAACGTCAACTACAAGCTCGACCCGGTGCCGGCGGTGGTGGCGACCTTCGAGGTCGCGCTGATCGTCGTCGGCCTGTTCTTCGCGCGCTCCGCATGGGCTGCACGCCAGCGGCGCTGACCGCCGAATTCCTTTCGTTCCCCCTTGTTTGTCATTCGCAGAAAGAAAGCATCCGCATGAAGCAGAGAAAGAGAAGCCCCCGTCCGCTGCAGGCCCTGACCGCGCTCGCGATCGCGCTGGGCAGCATCTGTGGCGTCGGTCCGGCCTGGAGCCAGGCGAAGGAAGTCGTCACGCAGGACCCCGGCGGCACCTATGGCGAGAACCTGCGCCGGCTGGTGTACGACCCGTTCACCAAGGAAACCGGCATCAAGGTGCTGACCGTGCAGGAGGCCCGCGGCGGACCGCGCGTCAAGGCGCAGGTGGAGGCGAAGCGCACCGAGTGGGACCTGAGCTTCATCTTCGACCAGGAAGTCCGCCTGCTCGACCCCTACCTCGCCGAGATCGACTACAAGAAACTGTCTCCCGAGGCGCAGAAGACCGTCGCTTCGCTGCCGAAGGAAGCCGTGCGGCCCAAGGGCGTGGCGCTGCAGGTGATCGGCGTGGCGCTGGTCTACAACAAGGAAGCCTTCCCGTCGAAGAAGTACCCGAAGACCTGGGCCGACTTCTGGAACGTGAAGGACTTTCCGGGCAAGCGCTGCCTGCCGCAGTGGTCGCGCTTCGTGTTCGAGTCGGCGCTGCTGGCCGACGGCGTGCCGGCCGACAAGATCTACCCGGTCGACTTCGAGCGCGCGCTGCGCAAGATCGCGGAGATCAAGCCGCACGTGGTCAAGTGGTGGCTGACCAACTCGCAGGCACCGCAGCTGCTGCTGGACGGCGAGGCCTCGGCCTGCCTCTCGTACACCGGCCCGGTCGCCCGCCTGAAGAAGGAAGACGCCAACGCGCCGCTGGAGCTGACCTGGGACCAGGCCTTCACGTACTACGACTTCTTCTCGATCCCGAAGGACGCGCCGCATCACGATGCCGCGCTCAAGCTGCTGTCGTTCCGCCTCGACGCGGAGCGCGCGGCACGCCTGGCCGAAGCCACCAGCGTCGCGCTGCCGTCGCCGCGCGTGTACGCGGCCGCCGACCCGAAGCTGCGCGACTACTGGACCAACAGCCCCGAAGTGGAGAAGAAGGCGATCAAGTGGAACGCCGACTTCTGGGGGGCCAAGGCACCGGACGGCACCACCAACGAGGAATACGCCCAGCAGAAGCTCAACCAGCTGCTGGCACGCTGAGCGGCGTTGCCTCTCTCGCCCCGGCGATCGCCTTTCGGGCGGCCGGGGCAGGGTGGGCCGGCCGCTTCAGGCCGAGGTGCTCGCGCAGCGTCCGGCCTTCGTACTCGCTGCGGAAGAGCCCTCGGCGGCGCAGCTCGGGCAGCACCAGCGCGATGAAGTCGGTGAGCCCGCCGGGCAGCGTCGGCGCCATGATGTTGTAGCCGTCGGCGCCGTGGTGCACGAAGCGCTCCTCGAGCTGGTCGGCGATCTGTCCGGGCGTGCCCACCAGCTGCCAATGGCCGCGCGCGCCGGCCACGCGCTGGTAGAGCTGGCGGATCGTGAGGTTCTCGCGCCGCGCCAGGTCGATCATCAGCTGCTGGCGGCTCTTGCTGGCATTGGTCTCGGGCAGCGGCGGAATGGGGCCGTCGAGCGGATGACCCGACAGGTCGAAACCGCCCGTGAGGCCCGACACCAGCGCGAGGCCCACGACCGGATCGATCAGCGACTGCAGCTGCTCGAACTTTTCCTTCGCCTCGCTTTCGCTGCGGCCCACCACCGGGAACACGCCGGGCAGGATCTTCAGGTCGTCGGCGTCGCGGCCGTACCTGGCAAGGCGCCCCTTGATGTCGGCGTAGAAGACGACCGCGTCCTCCAGCGTCTGCTGCGCTGTGAACACGGCCTCGGCGGTGCGCGCGGCAAGCTCCCTGCCGGCCTCGGAGGAGCCTGCCTGCACGACCACCGGGTGGCCCTGCGGCGGGCGCGACACGTTGAGCGGCCCCTGCACCGAGAAGTGCTTGCCGCGGTGATGCAGCACATGGCGCTTGTCGGGGTCGTAGAAGCGGCCGCCGGCCTTGTCGCGCTCGAAGGCGTCGTCTTCCCAGCTGTTCCACAGGCCTGCGACCACGTCGGCGAACTCGCCGGCGCGCTCGTAGCGGTCGGCATGCGCGAAGTGTTCCTCGCGGTTGAAGTTGCGCGCTTCGTGGGCGCTCGAGGAAGTAACCAGGTTCCAGCCCGCGCGGCCGCCCGAGATGTGGTCGAGCGAGGCGAACTTGCGCGCGATGTGATACGGCTCGTTGAAGCTGGTGGAGGCCGTGGCCACGAGGCCGATGCGCTGCGTCACCGCGGCCAGCGCGGAGAGCAGGGTGATGGGCTCGAACTGCGCCTGGTAGCTGTGCGCGGTGCGGCTCAGGAAGTCGACGTTGTCGCCACGCGTGCCCACGCCGTCGGCCAGGAAGATCAGGTCGAACTTCGCGGCCTCGGCGGCCTGCGCGAGCTCGATGTAGTGCCTGAAGTCGATGCCGGCATCGGCCTTGGCCTCGGGATGGCGCCAGGCGGCGATGTGGTGCCCGCTCGGATAGAGAAAGGCGCCCAGGCTCAGGAAGCCCTTGCGTTGGGTCATTGGGATGTGTTCCTCGAAGAAAGAAAAACCGCCGGGCAGGGCCGGCGGAGGGCTCACCAGGCGAGTTGCAGCTGCGGCAGGGCGACGTTGCCCGCGGCGAGCCCGCCCCTGGCAGGCGGCTCGGCGCGCGGTCGCGGTTCGGTGTCCAGGAAGTCGCTCAGCACGTCGTCGCGCAGCCGGATGAATTCCGGATCGCTGCGGTTGCGCGGATGGGGCAGGTCGACGTCGACGATGCGCCGGATGCGCCCCGGCGAAGGCTGCATCACCACCACGCGGTCGCCGAGGAAGACGGCTTCCTCCACGTCGTGCGTGACCAGCAGCATCGTGATGCGCTCCTTCTGCCAGATGCGCTGCAGCTCGTTCTGCAGCCGGGATCGCGTGAGCGCGTCGAGCGCGCCGAAGGGCTCGTCGAGCAGCAGCACGCGCGGGCGGTTGACGAGCCCGCGCGCGATCGCCACGCGCTGGGCCATGCCGCCGGAGATCTGATGCGGCCACGAGCGTTCGAAGCCGTTCAGGCCCACGAGCGCGACGTGCTCGGCCACGAGCTCGGCCTTTTCCTTCGCGGTGAATGGCGCGTTGCGCAGGCCGACGGCGATGTTCTGCGCCACCGTCAGCCACGGAAAGAGCCGATGGTCCTGGAACACGATGCCGCGCTCGCGCCCGGTGCCCGAGATGGGCTGGCCGCCGAGCAGGATCTGGCCTTCGTACTGCGCGTCGAGCCCGAGGATGAGGCGCAGCAGCGTCGACTTGCCGCAGCCGCTCGCGCCGACGATGCTCACGAAGCGCCCGGCGGGCACGTGCAGGTCGATGCCTTCGAGCACCTGCAGCTCGCCGCCGTCGGCCTGCGTGCTCGCGTAGCGCTTGCCGAGGGCGCGGATGTCGAGTGCGTTCGACGAAACGGTCGGGGTGGTGGCATTGCTCATTTGTTCGTTGCGTGCGGTTGTGCGGTTTCAGCTGCTGCGGCCCGTCCAGCGCGCCAGCCTGCGCTCGAGCGCGCGGGCCGAGGCGTTCATGAGCCAGCCGACGAGGCCGATCACGAACATGCCGAAGATCACCAGGTCCATCTGGAAATGCTCGCTGCCTTCGATCAGCGTGTTGCCGATGCCGCGGCCGGCCACCAGCAGGTATTCGGCGCCGATGGTCGCGAGCCAGGAATAGATGAGCGCCAGGTACACGCCCGTGAAGATCGAGGGCAGGGCGGCCGGCAGCACCACCTGCGTGATGGTCTGCCAGCGCGTGTAGCCGTAGACGCGCGCCACTTCGAGCAAGGGCGCAGGCGTGGTTCGGATGCCGTCGCAGGTGTTGACCACCACGGGCACCAGCGCGGCCAGCGAGAGGAATACCACCTTGGCCACGTCGCCGAGGCCGAACCACACCGAGATCAGCGGAATCCAGGCGAACAGCGAGATCTGCTTGAAGGTGTTGAAGCTCGGTCCGACGATTCGGTTGAAAAGCGGCGACAGCCCCAGCAGCGCGCCGAGCACAAGGCCCGAGGCGGTGCCGATCAGGAAACCCGTGGCCTCGCGCGCCAGGCTGGCGCTCAATGCGCGCCAGAGGCGCCCGCTGGCCACCTGGTCGACGGCGGTGCTGAACACCTTGGCCGGGGAGACCAGCAGCGCCGAGTTGACGACGTCCAGCGACGACAGCAGCCACCACAACGCGACGGCCGCCACGGGCAGCACGAAGCCGCGCCAGCGGCCGCGCTGCTCGGGGCGCAGCGGCTGCACCACGGCCAGCTCGGCCGCATCCTGCGTGGAGGTGCTCATCGCGCGGCTCCGCCGGGCTGGCGCCGGCGCACGGCGGCCTCGAGCCTGTCGAGCAGGCGGTCGATGGCATAGCCGATGGCTCCCACCACGATCACGGCCGCCATCACCAGGTCGAGCTGGAACAGCTGGCGTCCGTAGACGATGAGATATCCCAGCCCTTCGCTTGAGGCCACGAGTTCCACCACGACCAGCGAGAGCCAGGCCTTGGTGAAGCCCAGCCGTACGCCGGTGAAGAGCGTGGGCACGGCGTGCGGCAGCACGATCTCGAGCACCTGCTGGCGCCGGTCGTAGCCGTAGACCTCGCCCACCTCGCGCAGCGAAACCGGCGTCTGGCGGAAGCCCTGCAGCGTGTTCAGCGCCACCGGCACCAGCGCCGCCTTGGCGATCAGGATGTACTTCAGCGGCTCGCCGATGCCTACGATCAGCAGCACGAAGGGCAGCCAGGCCAGCACCGGGATCTGCACCAGCGCATTGAAGGTGGGCAGCACGTAGGCCTCGAAGCTGCGCGACAGGCCCATGGCGGTGCCCAGCACGAAACCGAGCAGCGTGCCGACGGCGAAGCCGATGCCCACGCGCGCGAAACTGGTGCTCACGTGCAGCCAGAGATCGCCGCTGGTGGCCAGGTCGCGCAGGGTTTCCCAGACGAACCGGGGCGGCGGCAGCACTTGCGGAGAGATCCAGCCCTGCTCGGCGCCCGTGTACCAGAGCGCGAGCAGCGCGACGGGCAGGAGCCAGGGGAGGGCGCCCTCGCCGAGGCGGGCGATGCGGCGCCAGGACAGCGACGGGGCGAGAGCTCGCGCCCTGCCGGACGCGGGTGTGTCGTCGCGGGGCTGCAGGACGGCCGACAGCTCGGCTTCGGCGCTCATCTGGCCGCGACCGATGCGGCAGAACCAGCCTTGGGATTGCCCTTGGCGTCGTAGGCCGTCCAGTAGTTCTCCAGCCCTTGCTTCTTCAGCGCGTTCTTCAGGTAGCGCGTGTCGAACCAGTCGTCGATCGACACCTCGCGGCGGATCAGCTTGAGCTTGAGCGCATCGGCCACCACGGCCTTGTAGCGCCCGATGATGAAGTCGTCGACCAGCGGCGAGTTGCGCGCGGCGAGCTGCTGCTGGTCGAACTCCGCCGCCCACGACGCGACCGGCGTGCCGCTGCGCGCCCAGATGCGGAACAGCTCGTCGCGGTTCTTCTCGTCGGACGACCAGCGCGCCGCGCGCACGAACACGTCGACCACGCGCTGCACCTCGGCCGGGTTGGCCTGCTCGAACTCGGAGCGAACGAGCAGCGAGGCCTGGCGCGTGAAGGCCGGGTCTTGCCCCTGCGTGGAATACACCACCTTGGCCAGGCCCTGGTCGCGCACCTTGAACCACTCGTAGCCGCCGAAGGCCGCTTCGACGCCGTTCGACACCAGCGCGGCCTGCGCGCTGCCGGTGTCGAGGTTCACGCCCTTGATGTCGCGTTCGGCCAGCCCGTTGGCCGCCAGCACGTTGATGGCGACGAGATGGCCGTTGGTGCCGCGGAAGATCGAGACGGTGCGGTCCTTCAGATCCTTGATCGACTTGATGTCCGATTTCGGCGGCGCCACCAGGTAGAGGTTGTTGCGTGCGCCGCTCACCAGCAGCAGCTTGGTCTTCAGGCCGTTGGAGCGGCCGACGATCTGCGGCAGGTCGCCCTGGTAGGCGAAATCGATCTGCTTGTTGGAAAGCGCTTCGTTCACAGCCGGGCCGGCGCCCTTGAAGAACAGCCACTCGACCTTGATGCCCGAGGCCTTGAACTCGTCCTCCAGCCAGTTGTTGACGCGCGCGACGCCGCCCGGCGAGCCGCCCCAGGTGACGGGATCGCCGCCGCCCGCGGTGGCGACGCCGATTCGGATGGTGTCCGGCGCGGCCTGTGCGGGCGAGACGGCTGCCGCCGTGAGGGCCAGGGCGAAGACCAGGGCGAGGGGCGGGGAGGCCCAGCGGCGCAGGTTGGCGAAGAAAGGATGCACCCGGTTCACTTGCTGCCTTTCAGGCCGAGCTTGCGGCCGACTTCGGTGCCCTCGAAGAAGCGCGGGTTGGCCTCGGTGTAGAAGCGATACGGGTTCCCGAAGACGAAGGCCTTGAAGTCGGCGGCGGAGATGACGCCCTGCTGCACGAGGTCCCATGTTTCAGCCAGCGGCTCGGTGAATTCGGGCACGTCCCAGTGGCCGACGTCGGACGACCAGATCGCATTGATCTTGGTGCCCAGCGGGTTCACGCGGTCGTTGAAGGCCGCGGCCACGGTGCGGTCGTCCGCCTCGGAGCCGAAGTAGAAGTTGTCGACCCAGCGGTCGCGGATGTCCTCGACCTTCTCGATGCCGGCGAGCGCGAAGTCGTCGATCTCAGATTCGTTCGGCTCGCGGCTGTGCGGCAGTGCGGAAATGCCGAGGCTGTCGCGCAGCAGCTTCGACTTGTCGAGCGTGCGGCCCTTGAGGAAGTCGGCACCGTAGCGCTCGAACAGCGATGCGAGCAGCTCGACGTCGGCCTCGGAGGGATCGTAGTTGCGCACCGCATGCCTGTTGCGCTTCTCCCAGCGGTCCACGAGGTGCGTGTAGACATGCGCTCCCCAGTCGGCACCGCCTTCGAGCAGGCCCACGCGCAGGCCCGGGAAGCGCCGCGTCACGCCGCCGAAGAACAACGCCTTGGCGAAGGCCTGCGAGCCGTCGGCGAAATGGCCGATGTGGTTGTTCATGTAGTTGCTGATCGACTGCCGGCCCGTCCATCCCTGGCTGCCGTAGTGCGTGGTCACGGGCACGCCGAGCTCGACCACCTTGGCCCAGAACGGGTCGTAGTCGTGCTCGCTGTCGATGCCGTAGAAGTCGATGTAGCCCACCTGCCTGGCGATCTCGGGGTGTTCGGCGGCCGGGTACTTCTCGGCGATGGCGCGGATCGGGCGACGCACGCCGCCGGCGATGTTGATCACCTTCAGACCGAGCGTCTTGACCGCGAACTCCAGCTCCTCGATGCCTTCCTGCGGCGTGTGCAGCGGAATGCCCGCCACCGGTGTCAGGCGGTCGGCGTAGGGGCGGTACTGGTCGGCGTGGAAGTGGTTGATTGCGCGGTGCAGCGGCTGGCGGTATTCGCTACCGGCAGCGGCGGGGGAGAGCACGTCGTTGGGGAACAGGATGGAGTAGTCCGAGCCCTGCTCGCCGAGGCGCTCGTACAGCAGCGCGGGCAGCGTGTAGGTGGCGAGGTCGTAGGTGTTGCGCGTCACGCGGGCCCACCAGGGCGCGCGCAGCGTGCGGTGGAACTGGCGTTCCTCGGGCGTCTGCTGGTACCAGTCCTTGCCGCCGCCGTTGCGCGTGACGAAGCGCCCGCCCAACGCCTTGCGCAGCGCATCGACGAGCTTGTTGCCGCCGTACTGCGCGACGTAGTCCTCGAGCACGGGCGCGTAGTCGTTGACGTGGACATCCGTGTCGATCACGGGATGGTCGAGGCCGGCCTTCACGGCGGCGGAGCGCGATGCGTGCACGCGGTTCAAACGATCGTTCATCTGCGGATTCCTCGGTGGGAAAGGAAGGAACGGCGCAGGCTACGCGCGGCCTGCACGCTCGCCAAAGAAGGCTTTGGGGATTGCTTAGCCGGTGCATGCATAAGAAGCGGCGGCCCGAGCTTGCAAGCTCGTGCATGCGAAAAACAGATATGGAAGCGCCCATCCGTTGTTTGAGCGAAAGGGCTGCGCGGCTAACCTGCGGCGCCCCGGCCTTCTCGCTTGATGCGTGAAGAAGGCCACCGACAAAAACCTATTTCATATTTCCCGAGGGAACCCCGAACCATGTTGCTTTCATCCCGACGCGCTTTCTCTGTGATGACGCTTGCTGCCCTTGCTGGCCTCGGTGCCGCCGCACACGCACAGGAGGTGCTGCGCGTGGCCGCATCGCCGGTGCCGCATGCCGAGATCCTCGAGTTCGTCCGGCCACAACTCAAGGCGCAGGGCGTCGACCTGCAGGTGCGCGTATTCAACGACTACGTGCAGCCGAACCTGGCGGTGAGCGACAAGCAGCTGGACGCCAATTTCTTCCAGAACCGGCCGTACCTCGAGTCCTTCAACAAGGACCGCAAGACCGACATCGTGGAAGTGCCCAACAGCGACGTACACATCGAGCCCTTCGGCGCGTACTCGCAGAAGATCCGCAAGACTTCGGAGCTGCGCGAGGGCGCCGTGGTCGCGATTCCGAGCGATCCGTCGAACTCGGGCCGCGCGCTGTCGCTGCTGGCGCGGGAAGGGCTGATCAAGCTGAAGGACCCGTCCAACATCAAGTCGACCGCACGCGACATCGTCTCCAACCCGAAGAAGCTGGTGATCCGCGAGCTCGAATCGGCCCAGCTGCCGCGCGCGCTGCCCGACGTGGACCTGGCGCTGATCAACACCAACTACGCGCTCGAGGCGAAGCTCGATCCGGGCAAGGACGCGCTCTTCATCGAGAGCGGCCAGAAGTCGCCCTATGCCAACTTCATCGCTTCGCGCAAGGACAACGCGAGCTCGCCGGCCGTTGCCAAATTGGTGGCCGCGCTGCACACGCCGGAGGTCCGCAAGTTCATCCAGGACAAGTACAAGGGCGCGGTGATCCCGGCTTTCTGAGCAAGAAGACATGACGTTCCGGAATCACACGCGGTCGACCCCGCACCGTGCGGCATCGGCCGTGGCCGCCGCTTTCGCCTTCGCGGCGCTGGCTGCCACGGCCCAGCCGCGCCAGGGCGGCACGCTGAACTGGCTGATCAATCCCGTTCCTTCCTCGATCGTTCCTCTGACGACCACCGCCGGCGGCAACGCCGAGATCGGCCCGAAGATCGTCGAGGGGCTGCTGACCTACGACTACGAACTCAAGCCGAAGCCGCTGCTCGCCACGGCGTGGTCGCAGAGCAAGGACGGCCTGCAGTACACCTTCGAGCTGCGCAAGGGCGTGAAATGGCATGACGGCAAGGACTTCACGTCGGCCGACGTGGCCTTCTCGATCCTGACGCTCAAGCAGGTCCACCCGCGCGGGAGAGGCACTTTCGCCAACGTGGTGGAAGTGAAGACGCCTGACCGGTACACGGCAGTCATCGTGCTGAGCAAACCGTCGCCGTTCCTGCTGACGGCGCTGGCATCTACCGAATCGCCGATCGTGCCGAAGCACCTGTACGAGGGCACGGACATCGCCGCCAGCAAGTACAACAGCGCGCCGGTGGGCACCGGGCCCTTCGTGTTCAAGGAGTGGGTGCAGGGTAGCCACATCATCCTGGAGCGCAATCCGAACTACTGGGACAAGCCCAAGCCCTACCTGGACCGCGTCGTGGTGCGCTTCGTGCTCGACGCCGCGGCGCGCGCTGCAGCGCTGGAGTCGGGCGCTGCCGATCTCGCGAACGGGACTGGGGGCATTCCGCTGTCGGATGTGGAGCGGTTCAGGAAGCTGGCCGGGATCGAGATCGACACGCGTATCTCGCCGTACCTGGGCAGCCATCAGCAGATCTACTTCAACCTCGATACGCCCGCGCTGCAGAAGCTCGAGGTGCGAAAGGCGATCGCGCAGGCCATCGACGTCAATGCGTTCGCGAAGACGGTGTGGTACGGCTACGGGACGCCGTCGGCATCGCCGATAGGGAAGGGCATTTCGCGGTATCACGATGCGAGCATCCAGCCGTATTCGTTCAATCCGAAGGAAGCCGAGGCAGCGCTCGACGCGGCCGGCTTCAAGCGCGGTGCCGGCGGTACGCGACTGAAGCTGCGGGTGCTCTACAACCCCTTCCAGGAACGGCGCGCGGCGGACTTCGTGCGCCAGTCGCTGGGGCGAGTCGGCATCGACGCGGCGGTCGAGAGCTACGACTTCGCGACCTACGTCACCAAGGCCTATACGGATCGCGCCTTTGACCTGACGCTGGAAAGCCTCACGAATCTTTTCGATCCCACTGTGGGCGTGCAGCGGGTGTTCTGGTCGAAGAACTTCAAGATCGGGCTGCCGTTCTCCAATGCGCCGCACTACGTGAATCCTGAAGTCGATCGTCTGCTGGAGGCGGCTGCGGTCGAAGTTGATGAAGGCAGGCGCCGGCAGCTGTTCACCGATTTCCAGCAGATCGTGCACCGGGACATTCCGTCGATCGAGCTGGGTGCCAATCCGGCGATCACGGTCGTGGCGAAGAAGGTGCGCGACTATGCGCCGACGGGGGAGCACATCCGGGGAAGTTTCTCGGACCTGTATTTCCAGCCCTGAACCTGGAAGCCGGCAGCGGGGGCTGCCGGCAATAGTCCATAGATTCGAGTCTCCACGTTATTTAACATAATGCACATTGTGTGCAATATAAAGGCATCCAAGCAGACTCCCGTCCACCGAGCATTAGCATCGAATCACCCCCCAAAGAATCCCCCGAACCATGTCGAACGCCAGACTGCCTTCCTTCAGATTCCTGATCGGCTTCGAAGCTGCCGCGCGCCTGGGAAGCTACTCGCGCGCCGCGGAAGAACTCTGCATCTCCCAGTCCGCCGTGAGCCATCAGATCGCGCAGCTCGAGGAGCAAGTCGGCCAGCCGCTGTTCAGGCGCAAAGGTCGCGGCGTCGAACTGACCGTCTCCGGCCGACTGCTGCTCGACAGCGTGGGCAAATCGCTCGACCAGATCCGCAGCGGCCTGAGCCGCATCGAGACCTACATGGACGACAGCCTCGTCACGCTGGTCTGTCCGGCGCCGGTCGTCAAGGGCTGGCTGCAACCGCGCGTCGACCGGCTGCTGCAGGAGCATCCGGCGCTCTGTCCGATCATTTCCATCGACGAAACCGCGCGCTACATCGACGAGATGGACGTCGACATCGCTATCACGCGCGAACCGCTCAAGCAGCGCGGCGTGCTCGAAGTCCCGCTGCTCGACGACGAGCTCGTGGCCGTCGTGCGCCCGGACTCCGATAGCCAGCCTGCGGGAATGCTCTGCCTGGAAACCGACCTCACGAGCGACCGCATCGGCCCCTTCATCCGCGAGCATTTCGGCAACCTGCGCAAGCTCGCGATCTACGACGATCCGCGCCTTCTGCTCGACGCCGCCTTGCGCGGCCATGGCGTGACGCTCCTGTCGCGCCTGCTGGCCGACGAAGCCTTGCGCAGCGGCCAGTTGCGGCACCTCGCCGCATACCCGAGCCTGCCGCTCGGCACGCTCTGGATCTCGCGCACCGAGGGCGAGCCGCGCCTGCCGCTGGTTCGGCAGGTATTCGGCAGCCTGCTGGCGTATTCCAAGGGCTGACATCTAATTCATGAGCTGGATTGCCCAATCAGTCCAGAAAAGATCAATTTTTTAAATGAGTAAAGGTCGACAGAATCCGATGCCTCAGTAGTTACCCGTAGATTTTTTCAATGACGACTCGACGTGCCCTGATGGGCCTTGGCAGCCTCGGATTCATGAGCGGCATCCTTGCCGCATGCGGCGGCGGTAGTGGCGGTGGCGGCTCCCAAGCCTTGTTCCCCATGCCGGCTCCTTTTCCAACACCCTCCCCGAACGCCCCTTCGCCCTCCCCGCAGCCCGCCGAAGCCTGGCGCATGCCCGACGAAAGCGCTCCGCACCGCGCCGTCTGGATGGCCTTCGCCGCCCGCGAATCCGTGTGGACCGCGCCCATGCGCCAGCCCGTGCAGCAGGCCCTGGCGCGCATCGCCAACGCGATCAGCGTCTATGAACCGGTCAAGATGCTTGTGGGCGCGGACGATTTCGCCACGGCCCGGCAGCTCTGCGGCTCCAACGTGCAACTGATCCAGCACGAGATCGACGACCTCTGGATGCGCGACACCGGCTGCGTCTTCGTTCGCAACGCCCGCGGCGAGCGCGCCGCGGTGAGCTTCAATTTCAACGGATGGGGCAACAAGCAGCCGCACGCCCGCGACGCCACGGTGGCCGCGCGCATGGCAGAACTGTCCGGTGTTCCGCTGCTGCGCAGCCGGCTCGTGATGGAAGGCGGCGGCATCGAAGTCGACGGCGAAGGCACGGCCATCATCACCGAGAGCTGCGTGCTCAACGCCAACCGAAATCCGGGCGTCAGCAAGGCCGATGCCGAAGTCGAGCTCAAGCGACTGCTGGGCCTGGAAAAGATCATCTGGCTGCCGGGCATCGCCAACCGCGACATCACGGACGGCCATACCGACTTCTATGCCCGCTTCATCAAGCCGGGCGTAATCGTCGCGGCGCTGGAAAACGACGACACCTCCTTCGACCACAAGGTGACACGGCGCCACCTGGAACTGCTGCGCACGGCCACCGACGCACGCGGCCGTGCCCTGCAGATCGTCGTGCTGGAAACGCCTGGCAAGGTGCGACCCGAGTTCGCCCGCAAGGACTTCGCTGCCGGCTACGTGAATTTCCTGATCACCGACAAGGCCCTTTTCCTGCCCGAATTCGGCGATGCTGTCGCCGACTCGGCGGCCCGCAATGCGCTGGCGGCCCAGTTGCCCAGCCACCAGATCGTGCAGCTGAACATCGACGCCATCGCCGCGGGCGGTGGCGGCATCCACTGCACGACGCAGCAGGAACCCGTGTAGCAGGACACCGACATGCGCATGCCCCCTCCCCTGACCCGTCGCCGCCTGCTGGGCGGCCTGAGCCTCGCGCCGCTGGGACTGGCCGTGCCGTCGATGGCGGCGGCACCCGAGTCCTGGCACATGCCCGACGAAGGCGACCCGCATCGTGCCACCTGGATGTCCTTCGGCCCCAATGAAGACGTCTGGGGCCGGCGCCTGCTGAAGCCGGTGCGCGAGCACCTGGCGCTCGTCGCGCGCACGATCGCGGCCTTCGAGCCCGTGCGCATGCTGGTGAACGAGGAAGACCACGACCTCGCGGCCCGCCTGTGCGGCAACCGGGTGCAGCTCGAGGTGCAGCCGGTCGACGACCTCTGGATGCGCGACACCGGCCCCGTCTTCGTGCGCAACGGCGCCTCGGGCCAGTGGGCCGGGGTCGACTTCAACTTCAACGGCTGGGGCCGCAAGCAGGAGCACGAGGCCGACGCCGAGGTCGCCGAGTACGTGACGGGCGCCGCCGGGGTGCAGCGGCTGCGTACCAAGCTCGTGCTGGAGGGCGGCGGCATCGAGGTCGATGGACAAGGCACGGCCATCATCACCGAGAGCTGCGTGCTCAACGCCAACCGCAACCCCGGCCTGGGCAAGGAAGCCTGCGAGGCCGAACTGAAACGGCTGCTGGGCCTGCGCAAGATCATCTGGCTGCCGGGCATCGCGGGGCGCGACATCACGGACGGCCACACCGACTTCTACGCCCGCTTCGCGTCGCCGGGCGTGGTGGTGGCCGGCCTGGACGAAGACCCCGATTCCTACGACCGTGCCGTCACCCGGCGGCACCTGGAAATCCTGAAGCAGGCCACGGATGCGCGCGGCCAGCGGCTGCGCGTGGAAGTGCTCAAGGGACCGGAATCGGTGCGCAAGAAGCTCGAAACGCCCGAGTTCGCGGCGGGCTACATCAACTTCTACGTGTGCAACGGCGCGGTGATCGCGCCGCAGTTCGGCGATGCGCGGGCCGACGGCAATGCCCGTTCGCTGCTGCGCGAGCTGTTTCCGCGCCGCGAGGTGGTTCAGCTCGACATCGACGCCATCGCCGCGGGCGGCGGCGGCATCCACTGCACGACGCAGCAGCAGCCGCGCTAATAAGGGGCTCCCTTCAGGGACTTACCACTTGCCGTCCTTCGGAACGGCCTTGGCCGCGCTGGCCTTTGCGTTGGCTGCCGCGGCGATCATCGAAGCGGCTTCCGAGCGGTTCGCCTTGTTCGCGAAGTCGACGGCGGTCATGCCCAGCTGGTTCTTCATGGTGGTGTCCGCGCCCTCGTCCAGCAGCAGCTTCACTGCGTCGTTCGAGCCGTACATGGCCGCCATCATCAGCGGCGTGCTGCCGTTGGGCGACTGGGCATCGATGAAGGCGAAGTTCTCGAGCAGCACTTTCATGATCGCGATCTGCCCGCTGGTGGCCGCGTAGTGCAGCGGCGTCCAGCCGGTCTTGTTGACGGCGGCGTCGCGCTTGAGCAGCTGGTCGACCACGTCCTGCTGGCCCTTGATGGCGGCCAGCATCAGCGGGGTCTCGTCCTTCGGGCTGGCGATGTCGACGTCGGTCTGCGGCGCTTCGATCAGCACTTTCACGACCTTGGGCGACGGCTCCCGCAGCGCGATCAGCAGGCCCGTCTGGCCGTGTTCGTCGCGCGTGTTGGGGTCGAAGCCGCGCTGGATCAGGTTGCGCACGCCGCTGGCGTTGTCGCCCCGCACGGCCCGGAAGAAGTCTTCGAAGGAACCGGCGTGGGCAGCAAAAGATGCAGCAATGACAATAAGATAAATCGATTTCTTGAAGTAGTTTTTCATGATTTGACTTCCCTGAACAATGTTTCGAAGTTGTCGCTCGTGGCCTTGGCGATGGCCTCCACGGGCATCTTCCGCAGCTCTGCGATCTGTTGTGCTACGTAGGGCACGTACGACGGGTTGTTGGTCTTGCCGCGGTACGGCACCGGCGCGAGGTACGGGCTGTCGGTCTCGATCAGCATGCGGTCGAGCGGAACGAAGGCGGCGACGTCGCGCAGGTCCTGCGCCTTCTTGAAGGTCAGGATGCCGGAAAACGAGATGTAGAAGCCCAGGTCGAGCGCGGCGCGCGCCACCTCGGCGGTCTCGGTGAAGCAATGGAAAACGCCGCCGGCGGCACCGGGAGAGGCGTCCTCGCCCTCCTCCTTGAGGATCGCCAGCGTGTCCGCCGAAGCTTCGCGGGTGTGGATGACCAGCGGCTTGCGCGTCTGGCGGGCTGCGCGGATGTGCACGCGGAAGCGGTCGCGCTGCCATTCCAGGTCGGAGATGCTGCGGCCGCCCTTGCGCTCCTCCATCTGGTAGTAGTCGAGGCCGGTCTCGCCGATGGCGACCACGCGCGGCCTTGCGGAAAGGCTCACCAGGTCTTCGACCGTCGGCTCGGCGATGTCCTCGTTGTCGGGGTGCACGCCCACGCTGGCCCAGAAGTTGTCGTAGCTGGCGGCAAGGGCCTGCACTTCGTCGAATTCCTCGAGCTTGGTGCAGATGCAGAGGGCCCGGTCGACCTGCGCCGCGGCCATGGCGGCGCGGATCTGCGGCATCTGGCCCGCGAATTCGGGAAACGTGAGGTGGCAGTGGGAGTCTGTGAACATCGGAATGGATGGAGTGCGCGGCGCTCGCCCTTGTCAGGCCCGCCCGGGCTGTCGGCCTGTGTATGGGAGGGGGGCGCCGTCGAACGAGTTCCGCGTCACATGGACGGCGGAAAACTCAGATGGTTTGCGTGGGGCGGTCGGATGCCATCGAGCCGCCGAGCGCCGCCTCGATGCGCGCCTTCAGCTGGCGCGACTTCTCGTCCGAAGGAAAACGGATGCCCACGCCAGGTGCCCGGTTGCCGGCGGCGCGCGGCGGCGTGATCCAGGCCACCTTGCCTGCCACCGGGTAACGCTGCGGGTCTTCAGGCAGCGTCAGCAGCACGTAGACGTCGTCGCCCAGCCGGTATTCGCGCGAGGTCGGAATGAAGATGCCGCCTTCGGCAAACAGCGGGATGTAGGCCGCGTACAACGCGCCCTTTTCCTTGATCGCGAGCTGGATGACGCTCGGCCGGGCGGGTGTGGAGGCTGCTGCGGGCGCAGCTGAAGCGGCAGGTTGGTTCATGGGCGACGAGCGGCAGAGTTTAGGGTGGTTCGCGCTTCGCTCACAAGCGCTTCGAGCATGAGGCCCGCATTGAACGGGTGTTCCGCGGTTCTCGCGGCACTTGCGAGCGACTTCGACCAACGCGCGAGCGCCAGCCGGGACGGCGCCGCCGGCAGGTCGGCGGCATCGAAGAAACGGGGAGCAGCGCCGTTGCCGACAGCCATCAGGTCGTGGCAGAGCTTCTGCAGGGCACCGACGGCTTGCGCGGGCAGATGATCGGCAAGCGCCCCGACGTCTCCGCGCACCATCGCCTTGGGCAGCAGGGCCCAGGCCTTCGGCGACTGCCCCGATCGGGCGAGCCGTAGAGCGTCGCTGGGCCGGCCGCCGGCGGCGCGCAGCAAGGCGGGCGCGTCGGCCGCGGGCACGTCCTGCGCGACCAGCCAGGCCTCGGCCTCGGCGGTTTCGGGCCAGGGCAGCGTGAAGCCCAGGCAGCGGCTGCGGATGGTCGGCAGCAATTGCCAGGCGGCCTCGCTCGCGAGCACGAAGCGCACGTCGCCGACGGGCTCCTCCAGCGTCTTCAGCAGCGCGTTGGCGGTGATCGTGTTCATGCGCTCGGCCGGATACACCAGCACCACCTTGCCGCGCCCGCGCGCGCTGGTGCGCTGGGCGAAGCCGACCGCGTCGCGCATCGCCTCGACGCGGATCTCGCGGCTGGGCTTGCGCTTCTTGTCGTCGATTTCGGCCTGCGCCTTCTCGTCGAGCGGCCAGTTGAGCTCGTGCATGGCGATCTCGGGCATCAGCACGCAAAGGTCGGCATGCGTGCGCACCTCGATGGCATGGCAGCTCGGGCAATTGCCGCAGGCGACGCCCTCCTGCGTCGGCTGTTCGCACAGCCATGCGGAAGCCAGCGCCAGCGCCAGTTCGTATTGGCCGATGCCGGACGGGCCCTGCAGCAGCCAGGCATGGCCGCGCTGGCGCAGCAGTTCGGTCAGCGGCCTGCGCAGCCAGGGGGACAGTGTCTCGGCGCTCATCCGGCGCCTCCGCCGGCCAAGACGCCGCGCGCCGTCAATTCGGACTCGATCTGCAGCCAGACCTGCTCGCGCGTCTGGCTGGCGTCGATGCGCACGAAGCGCCGGGCATCGGCGCTCGCGCGGTCCGCATAGCCCTGCGCCACGCGGCGGAAGAACTCGACCGGCTGCGCCTCGAACTTGTCGGGCACCCGGGCACCGGCCAGCCGCTGGGCGGCGATTTCGGGGGCGAGGTCGAACCACAGCGTGATGTGCGGCTGCAGCAGCGTCGAGGCGGGCAGTGCCGCCCTCCCCGCCTGGGCCCATTGCTCCAGCGTCGAAAGCACGGCCGGGTCGAAGCCGCGCCCCGCGCCCTGGTAGGCGAAGGTGGCGTCGGTGAACCGGTCGCACAGCACCACGTCGCCGCGCGCCAGCGCCGGCTCGATGACCTGCACGATGTGATCGCGCCGCGCCGCGAACACCAGCAGCGACTCGGTCAGCGGGTCCATCGGCTGTTCGAGGATCAGGCCGCGCAGCGTCTCGGCCAGCGGCGTGCCGCCGGGCTCGCGCGTGCGCACCACCGTGCGGCCCTGCGCCTTGAACAGCGCCTCCAGCGCATCGAGATGGCTCGACTTGCCTGCGCCGTCGATGCCTTCCAGCGTCAGAAACAGACCTTGGTCACTCATTGGGTCGCCTTCGATTTGGAATCGCCGCCGCCACGCTGGTAGCGGTTGACCGCACGATTGTGATCGTCGAGCGAACTGCTGAACTGGCTGGTGCCGTCGCCGCGCGATACGAAGTACAGCGATTTGCTTTGCGCCGGCTGCACCGCCGCCAGCAGCGCAGCTTTGCCCGGCATGGAGATCGGCGTGGGCGGCAGGCCGCCGCGCGTGTAGGTGTTCCAGGGGGTGTCGGTCTGCAGGTCCTTCTTGCGCAGGTTGCCGTCGAAGGCCGTGCCCATGCCGTAGATGACCGTCGGATCGGTCTGCAGCGGCATGCCGATGCGCAGGCGATTGGTGAACACGGCCGAGATTTCCGCGCGGTCGTTGGCCTTTCCTGTCTCCTTTTCGACAATGCTGGCCAGAATAAGCGCCTCATCGGCCGATTTCAGTGGCAAGTCGGAGGCGCGGGCGGCCCAGGCGGCTTCGAGCTTCTTGTCCATGGCGCGCATCGCGCGCTGCAGCAGGGCGACGTCGGTCGAGCCCTTCGAGTAGGTGTACGTGTCCGGGAAGAAGCGCCCTTCCGGGTGCAGGCCCGGCTTGCCGAGCTTGGCCATGAGCGCCTCGTCGGTCATGCCGACGCTCTCGGGCTTGAGTTGGTCGGCCTTGGCGAGCGCGGCGCGCACCTGGCGGATGTTCCAGCCCTCTACCAGCACCAAGCTGCGCGTGGCTTCCTCGCCGCGCACCAGGATGTTAAGCAGCAGCTTGGGCGTGACGCCGCGCTCCAGCTCGTAGCTGCCGGCGCGCATCTGGCGGTCTTGCCCCGAAACGCGGAACCACAGGTAGAGCAGCTGCGGCTGCACGTCGACACCCGTGTCGGCCACGGCCTGGGCGATGCCGCGCGGCGTGGTGCCGGGCTCGACCGACAGGTCGACGCTGGGCGCCGGCAGCCTGAGCGGCTGGTGCACCCACCAGAGGCCGGCGCCGCCGAGCGCGAGCACGGCCAGGGCGGCGAGCAGGAAAAGCGTGAGGAAGAAGCTGCGCACGAGTCCGATGTGGGGATGACGGAGAAAAAGACGGAGGCGTCGGATAGAAAAACGGTGCCCTTGCGAACCGAAGGGCTGGAGCCCCTGCCGCCCCGAAGGAACAAGCCCGGCCATGATAATTCAGCGATGACCACTGTCGTTCTCAATGGGGTGACCGCCCTCTCCCACCTCGGCGTGATCCGTGCCGAAGGCCCCGACGCCGCCAGTTTCCTCCACGGCCAGCTCACACAGGACTTCTCCCTGCTCGGTGCCTCCGACGCCCGACTGGCCGCGCTGTGCACCGCCAAGGGCCGTGTGATCGCAAGTTTCATCGGCATCAAGCCGCAACCCGACCTGATCCTGCTGGTGTGCAGCCGCGACATCCTCGCCGCGACGCTCAAGCGCCTGTCGATGTATGTGCTTCGCGCCAAGGCCAAGCTGACCGATGCCACTGAGCAATACGCGCTGTACGGCCTGGCCGGCACCGCCCTGACAGCCAATGGCCTCGACGCTGCCGCCGCGCCCGGCAAGCGCACCGCCATCGGCGACGAGGTCAGCGCCGTGTCGCTGTACCCGGCGGACGGCGTGCCGCGCGCCCTCTGGATCGCGCCGGCCGGCCATGCCGCCCCCGCGGGCCCGACGCTCGACGACAACCTCTGGCAGTGGAGCGAGGTCCGCAGCGGCATCGTGACCCTGACCACACCGGTCATCGAGGCCTTCGTGCCGCAGATGATCAACTACGAGTCCGTGGGCGGCGTGAACTTCAAGAAGGGCTGCTACCCCGGCCAGGAAGTGGTCGCGCGCAGCCAGTTCCGCGGCACGCTGAAGCGCCGCACGTACCTCGTACAGGCCGATGCTCCGGTGTCCGTGGGGCAGGAAGTGTTCGCCGCCGGCGACGCCGAACAGCCCGTGGGCACCGTGGCGCAAGCCGCGCCGGCACCCGATGGCGGCTGGTCCGCACTGATCTCGATGCAGATCGCCGCGCTCGAGGCCGGCGGCTTGCGCGCGGGCGCGGCCGATGGCCCCGCGCTCACGGTCGAGCCGCTGCCCTATCCATTGCTCGAAGACATCTGAGCCACCCTACCCCCAACGCCCCTGGAGAAAAGGAGCGTTTGGCGCTATCGAAGAGATAGCGCCATTTTTTTGCGCGTCGTTTAACCCCGCCGGCGGTGCCGCTCCGTAGAAGCCTGCACCGATCAACTCCGGCAAGGAAGACACACCATGAAGCGCAGACTCTTCTCCACCGCCCTGGCCCTGAGTGCCGTGGCTTCGTTCTCGGCCTGCGCGCAGACCTCGGAACGACCTTATGTTCCTTCCACGCCGTCCAGCCGCATCGGCTCGCTGATGCAGATCAGCGTGGTCGACCGCGGCACCGGCGCCGAGCTGCCGATCTACCGCTATCGCGGCGAATACTGGGTGGCCGGCCGTCCCGGCGCACGCTACGCCATCCGGGCGCGCAACGCGATGGGCGAGCGCATCATGGCCGTGATGTCCGTCGACGGCGTCAACGTGGTCACCGGCGAGACCGCGGGCGTCGGGCAGAACGGCTACGTGTTCAGCGCGCGCGAGCGCAGCGACATCACCGGCTGGCGCAAGAGCGACTCGCAGATCGCGGCTTTCGAGTTCGCAGCGGCCGGCAATTCCTACGCCAGCCGCACCGGCCGGCCCGACGACGTGGGCGTGATCGGCGTCGCGATGTTCCGCGAGCGCATGCCCGAGCCGCCGCCTCCGCCGGTCACTCCTTTCCCGCGCCGCGACGAATACGGCGGATACGGCCCCGAGCGCGAGCGCCGCAGCGAATCGTCGTCGTACCAGGGCGATGCGCGGGCAAAGGCCGGCGCAGCCGACAGCGCCGCGCCCGCGGCGGCTGCCGAGTCTTCCGGAAACCTGGCTCGTCAATCCGCGCCCAGTCCGAGCCTGGGCACAGCGCATGGCCGCCGCGAAACTTCGTACGTGGGCAAGACCACCTTCGAGCGCGCGCAGTCGTCGCCCGACGAGGTGGTGCGCATCCGCTATGACAGCCGCGAGAACCTCGTCGCCGCCGGCGTGATCCCGGTGCCGCCTCCGCCGCGCTGGCCGCGCCCGGCTGGTCCGTCGCCATTCCCGGGCTCGGAACCCGGCTACGTGCCGGACCCGCCCAGCCGCTACTGAGAGGAAGAAGAAAGAAGAGACCGGCGCATCTCGATGTGCGGGATGCCGGCCTCCTCGAAGCCCTCGCCGTGCGGCACATAGCCCAGCCGCACATAGAAGCGCTCGGCGCTGCGCTGCGCATTCAGCGCGACCACGCTGGCGCCGCGCTCCCTGGCGGCATCTTCGAGCGCCTGCATCACCGCCGCGCCGTGGCCGCCGCTGCGCAGGTTGCGATGCACGGCCACGCGGCCGATGTGCGAGATGCCGTTCTCGGCCGGCAGCAGGCGTGCCGTGGCGATCACCTGGCCGAGGCGGTTGCGCGCCACTGCGTGCAACACCACGGCGTCCTGCTCGTCCCATTCCAGCGCTTCGGGAATGTTCTGCTCCTCGATGAACACGGCCCGCCGCAAGGCGCTGGCGCCTTCACCGAGCGTGGCCCAGTCACCCGTCTCGATGCTGCGCATCGACTCGCCGGCCTCGAACCCCGTCAGCACCTCGCGCAGCGCCGCCGGCACCGGCTTCGAAGTCTGCGTGGTGGGGTCCGCGAACACGTAGACCAGCTCGCAGCCGACCAGGAACTGGTCCTGCCGGAACAGCCCGCCCTCGAACACCATCGACGAATTGCCGATGCGCGCGCAGCGCATGCCCACGTCGAGCACGTCGTCGATGCGCGCCGAAGCCTGGAAATCGACCGTCGCCTTGCGCACGTACAGGTCGCCGCCCATCGAATGCATCGACTCCTCGTACGGCAGCGCCAGCGCGCGCCAGTAGTCCGCGATGGCGGTGTCGAAGTACATCAGGTAGTGCGCGTTGAAGACGATCTTCTGCATGTCGACTTCGGCCCAGCGTACGCGCAGGCGGTGGAAAAAGCGGAAATCGCTACGTTGCATTCATGTCTCCGGAATAGTTGGTGGAATCGAAGGATGGAAATGGATTGCGGCAATCCGAAGCGCCCAGGGCTCAGGCCGGCGAGGCCGGGCCCAGGGCAAGCAGGTTCTTTTGTACCGCACGGCCCTTGCCGCCGAGCTTGAGCTCTTTCAGCAGCCCCAGCGTGGTCGGGGGTAGCGCACGCTGCGAGCTCAGTGCGATCTCGAGCAGCAGCTCCATCAGCGCGGCCAGGTCCTTGGGTGGATTTTCGACGTCCGCCGCGAGCATCTCGCAGAGAAGGTCGAAGACCGGCGTGGCCAGTCGGGCATCGGCGCGTACCGCCGACTGCAGGCTCTTTCCGTAGCGCTTGGCCATCGCGAGCGATGAAGCCAGCAGCGCGCGCATCTGCGCCCCCAGCGCCGGCACGTCGAGCCGCGCTTCGGTGAAGGCATGCACGAGCGCATCGACGGCAAGCGCCGTCTGACCCGGCTCCTTGCCCGCAAGAGCCAGTGCCAGCAACAGCACCGCCATCGGCTGCGAGGCGGTGACGGGCACCGTGGGATCGAGCAGCGGCACGAGGTAGGCGCGGTTCTGCCACTGCGCCTCCCACCAGTCGAGGTTGTTGCCGATCTCGCGGCAGCCGGCCGCGAAGAAGCTCTCCAGCGACGACGGCAGCACCGTGACTGCGTAGCGCAGCAGGGCTTCGTCGTAGTCACCCTCGATGCCGGCGCGGCGCACCGCGACGAGCGCGTGCGGCGTGTCCTGATGTACCGCGACGGACGCCAGCAGGAAGTCGTGATGAACGTAGGTCTTGCCGTCGTAGGTGGAGCTTCGTGAACTCACCGACCATGTGTAGCGGGCTGCACTCGCGCCGTCGGGGCCGACGTCGCCCAGGGCCGCCAGCACGCGCGAATCGTCTCCGCCCGGGTGTCGGATGCGCGCGGCAGCCGCGAACAGGGCCTCCTGTGCCTGGTCGGCCTTGGCCGGAATGACGATGCCGTCCTCGCCGAGCGCATGGCGCAACGCCCGCACCAGGGGAACATCGGCCAGCCGACGGGCCTTCTCCCGCAAGACCGCAGCGCTTTGCCCCTGCACCGGGGCCAGCCGCAGAAGCCCCCTCACCTGCTCTCCCAGGCTCGGTTCCGCGCTGCGAGCCTGATACGCCGCGACGCGCTCGATGAACACCGCCGCATCGATGAAACCCCGCGCATGCGTGGCCGACGACAACGGTGCAAGGCCCCAGCCCTTTGCGGCCTGATTGACGAGATCGTCGATACGCAAGGCCAGGAATTCGTCGGCCTGCGGCTTCTGCAAGCCGAGCCGACGCGGATCGTCGCGCAGGTCGGGCAGTCGCTCCCCGCTCGTGACGAAGACCAGCAACCGCGCCAGCCGGGCCGGCACCTCGCTGCGCAGCAGCTTTCGGGCTCGCTTGACCACGGGTGCGCACTGCTTCACCAGCGCTTCCGGCAGCGGCGCCATGCGCAACAGCGCCTCGACGACGCGCTCCAGCTCATCGATGTCGTTGGAGTTCTCGAGCACGAAGGCGATACGTTCGACCAGCTCGGCAGGCTCGGTGATCGGCACGAGCGCACGGCTGGCGTCGAGCGGGTCCGTCGGGCCGTCTCCCGTAGCTTCTGCCGGAGTCTGCTCGACGACCACCGGCACCATGGCGAGCGCGGAGACGTCCCCGAGCAGTGCCGCAAGCGCCGGCCGGTTGACCGCCGCCACGCTGTCGACATACGCCGCCAGCTCACCGCGCGCCGAATCGTCCACGCCCCAGCCCTTGAGCCGCTCGACGATCTTCTTCTGCAGGTCGGCCGCCTCGTGAACCAGCCCGCACAGCACCACCGCCGAGGCTTCATGCGCCAGCGAAGGTTCGCGCTTGACTGCGGCCTCCGCCAGCTTCAGCGCGGCCTCGACCTGCGACTTGGCACTGGCATGGAACGCCGGGCGCAGCGCGGCCAGCAGCGATGCTCCGTCGACGTGCCCCGCCGCCTGCAGTGTTTTCAACGCACCGAGCGCCAGCGCGACGGTCGGCGGAATGCGGCTCTGGCACAGGCCGAGGTAGCGCGCGGCAAACGGCGCCATCTCCTCGGCGTCGGGCGTCAGCGTCTCGTGAAAGCGAGAGAACCAGCCCGCGCGAAACTGGGGCCAGTCCTTTTCCAGCGTGCCCAGCGTCTTCTCGAGCAACTGCGCGCGTGTGAATTCGCCCCGCGCCACGCCGTCCATGAAGATGTACGACCAGGAGTTCTTCGGCGAGTGGTTGTACTTGTCGACCGCGGACAGGTTGTGCTCGCCGGTGCCTTCCACGTCGAACAGGCGGAGCACGGCCTGGTACAGGCCGGGGTCGCGCTCGAAATGCTGGTCCATGGTAGTCAGGCGGGAAAGCGCACGCGGCAGGGCCATGAGGCCGATGGCGTATTCATCGCCTTGCGGGCGATCGATCAGCCCCGCCGCGACGAGGTTCTGCACCGGCATGATGTGGGCCGCGAAGGCTCGCAGCCCCGCCTCGGCTGCCTGCTGCAGCGCGGCGCGCCAGCCGGCGGCATCGATGCCGAAGCGCTTGCACAGCGCCAAGACGGTTTCCTGGTCGAGCGCGACCCGCAGGCTCGCATGGTCGAGCAAGGCCTTGGGCTCCATGCACACGACCACGGCAGCCTGCAGCGCGCGGTACTGCGCGGCCTTGGCCTCTCCGCCCCACTGGTGCGCGTACGGGCTGCCCTGCCAGTGGCTCGATCGCATGATCTGGCCCACCTTCTCGAGCGATTCGGCGCAAGCCTTGCGACCGGCGGCAGGCATGGCCTCCAGGCTCGCGAGCGCCGCCTCGAAGTCGCCTTGGTACACCGCCTGCTCCAGCGCGCCCTCCGGCACGAATGCCGGCAGTTCCTCTGCATTTCTCACTGTCCGCCTTCCGCCGCGAAGGCCGTGGCCTCCACCGCCAATACATGCTTGCAAGGGCCGCGCTCGCCCTGGTGCTTGGCATACCAGGGACAAGTGCAGCGCAGCTCCCCGTCGATCTCCCGGACGCTGTACGCAGTGCCCGAGCTGTTCACCTGCGCCTCGACCGGGCTGGTCTTGGCGATGGTGACGGCGCCGCGCGCCATGAGCTCGCGCGCATCGGCCAGCCGCGGATGCATGTCCTCGACCGAAGACAGGTCGAACGGCAGCACGCGGTGAAAGTAGCGGCGCTCGACCACGTCGAAGCCCACCAGGCCGGAGGCGCCGAGGATGCGCAGGCTGTCTTCCACGCTTGCCTCGGCGATGTCCAGCGTACGCGCCAGCGCCGGCGCGTCGATCAGTGCCTGCCAGTTCAGCTGCGCCCGCACCTGCGACACCGCGCGTTCGTCGTCCATGCGCATCAGCGCGCGCAACGCCTGTCCCTCGCCCGAGAAGCCGCGCCAGGGCTCTGCGCTGAGCGCCAGCGTGAGCCGCGCGCCCGGAAAATCCAGCACCCATGCGCTGGCCTGCTGTGCTTCGTCGGCATGCACGGCAAGGCTCCGAGCCTTGGGCAACAAGGCTTCAAGCACGCGCAACCGGCTGGTGTCGGTCACGCGCACGCCTTGCGGATGCGGGCGGGTCGTGGTGAAGGGACCTTTCGGCGACGGCACCACCCAAAGCGGCGTGCGGCTGGTGGATGCCTTGGGCAGCGTGCGGAGGAAGCGCAACGCCTCCAGTCCCTTGAGCTCGAAGCGGTGCCGCATGCCGGCCAGGTACGACTGCACCTCGACCATGCCGCGCAGCCAGCGCAGCGGCAGCGCCACCTTGCGCTCGACCACCTCGCCGCCGCCCGATTGCAGCGTCAGTGCATCGCGCCCGACCGAGAGCGCCAGCCCGTCGGCGTCGCGAAGCCGGGCCAGCGCGGCGCGCATCGGAGCATTGAAATCGACGTTCGTCGTGCCCTTGCCCACCACCTGCCCGTCATAGGAATCGGGCAGCAGGTCTACGCGCACATAGCAGCTGCAGCAAGAAGAAAAGCCCTCGAAGCGCAGCAGCTCGCCGCCGGCCGTGACCACCGGATCGGCCAGCGCGATGGCGCGCGCGACGCTGTTGGCGGGCGTGAAGAAGCGCGAGCCGACCACCAGGTGCACGGCACTCAGCAACTCGGCGCACAGCCGGGGCTGAAGCAGCCGGCCCTCGAAGAAATGCGGATGCGCCGCACCGCCATTGGCCTGCGGGCTGGAGGTCGCGAGGCTCAGCCGCGGGCCCGACGGCTCCGCCAGCGCGGCCGATGCGTGCGCGTACCGGTAGGCATGCGCGACCGCGCTCAAGGCTGCAAGGCCTCCCGCAGGGCCCGGGCCGCATCGTCCTGCGCCTGCAGCGCTTCGGGAATGGCGCGGCCCATCTTGATGAATTCGTGGATCACGCCGCGATAGATCTCCAGGTCGACCTGCACGCCCGCCGCACGCAGCTTGTCGGCGTACGCGATGCCTTCGTCCACCACCGGATCGCACTCGGCCAGCCCGATCCAGGCCGGCGCCACGCCGTCGACGTCGTCGGCCAGCAGCGGCGCGAAGCGCCAGTCGTCGCGGTCGGCCGGCGTGTTGACGTACTGCGAGAAGAAGAAGTCGATCATCGCCTTTGTGAGCAGCGGGCCGTCGACATGGCGCAGGTGCGAGGCGGTGTCCTGGTGTGCCGTGGTGCCGGGGTAGATCAGCATCTGCAGCGAAAGCGGCAGGCCCGCGTCGCGCGCGAGGATGGCGCACACGGCCGCGAGCGTGCCGCCCGCGCTGTCGCCGCCCACGGCCAGCCTCGACGGGTCGAGGCCGAGGCTCGCGCCTTGCTTCGCGATGAACTGGAAGGCATCCCACGCATCGTTCGACGCCGTCGGGAACTTGTGCGCGGGCGCCAGCCGGTAATCGATGGACACCACCGCGCAACCGCTCTTCGCGCTCAGCACGCGGCACAGCGTGTCGTGCGTGCGGATGTTGCCAACGGTGAAGCCACCGCCGTGGAAGTAGATGAGCACCGGCAGCACAGCCGATGAAGGCGCGTACAGCCGCACCGGAATCGCATATCCGTCGCGGGCCGCGATGGTGAGGTCTTCGATGCGCGCCAGTTCAGGCTTGGGCACCTCGAGCACGCCGGCGCCTTTTTCGTAGGAGGCCTTGGCCTCGTCGGGCGTCTGCCGGTCGAGCGGCGGATGGCCGGCGCGTGCCATGCGTTCGACCACGCTGGCCATCTTGGGCGTGAGCCGCGTGCCGGACGGTGTTCCGGGCGCGACAGCGGCAAGGGTTTCTTTCGTGTGCAAGACTGATCGCTCTTGTTAGATTTGGCTGGTCGGCAATCGTACTGCCCCGGGGCTCCCCGAGGCCTTCATCCCCATGGCACTCATCCAATACCTCACACAGATCCAGTTCGAGTTCGGCGCGATCAAGCTGCTGTCGGCCGAATGCGCGCGCATCGGCATCAACCGTCCGCTCATCGTCACCGACGCGGGCGTCCGCGCGGCCGGCGTGCTGCAGAAGGCGCTCGACGCCATCGCCGACCTGGAAGTCTCGGTGTTCGACCAGACGCCCTCCAACCCGACCGAAGCCTCGGTGCGCGCGGCCGTCGAGCTCTATCGCAGCGGCCGCTGCGACGGCCTCATCGCCGTGGGCGGAGGCTCCGCCATCGACTGCGCCAAGGGTGTCGCCATCGCGGCCACGCACGAGGGCCCGCTCAAGACCTACGCGACCATCGAGGGCGGCTCGCCGCGCATCACCGACCGCGTGGTGCCGCTGATCGCAGTGCCCACCACCAGCGGCACCGGCAGCGAAGTGGCGCGTGGCGCGATCGTCATCGTCGACGACCATCGCAAGCTCGGCTTTCACAGCTGGTTCCTGATGCCCAAGGCCGCCATCTGCGACCCCGAGCTCACGCTCGGCCTGCCGCCCCGGCTCACGGCCGCCACCGGCATGGACGCCATCGCGCACTGCATGGAGACCTTCATGTCGGCCGCGTTCAATCCTCCGGCCGACGGCATCGGCCTCGACGGACTGGAGCGCGCATGGGGCCACATCGAACGCGCGACGAAGGACGGCAACGACCGCGAGGCGCGCCTGAACCTCATGAGCGCATCAATGCAGGGCGCCATGGCATTCCAGAAGGGGCTGGGCTGCGTGCACTCGCTGAGCCACAGCCTGGGCGGCGTCGATCCGCGCCTGCATCACGGCACGCTCAACGCCCTCTTCCTGCCCGCGGTGATCCATTTCAATTCGGGTGCCGAATCGGTGCAGAAGGAACAGCGCCTGCAGCGCATGGCGCAGGCCATGCACCTCGATTCGGCCGGCGACCTGGGCGACGCCATCCGCGACATGAACGCGCGCCTCGGCCTGCCCAAGGGCCTCGCCGAAGTGGGCGTGACGCCCGCGATGTTCGAGCAGATCATCGACGGCGCCATGGCCGACCACTGCCACAAGACCAACCCGCGCCTGGCCACGCGCGACGACTACAAGGCCATGCTCGAAGCCTCGATGTAAGGCTCGCGTAAGAGGCCTGTAAGGGCTTCTTCTACACATTGTTTCAGTGACCGTTCCGAGGGGTGTTTCAGAGGGAAAAGTAGCTCTCCGACACCCCTCGCGTCATTTATGTGACATAAGGGATTTCTAGACTGTCACCGAAGGTTTCCCAGCCGCGGAAACCCAAGGGTCAGGGAAGTTCCGAATGCAGCGTACCGTCCAAGTTCACACCGTCCTGAGCTCAGAACAGCTCAAGTTCCGCTCGATGCGGGGACAGGAAGGACTCTCCCAACTCTTCGAGTTCGAGGTGGACATGGTCAGCACCAGCTTCAGCCTCGATCTGAAGCAGCTGCTCGGCACCTCGCTCACGCTGGAACTGGCCGACGAAGGCGGCCCGCGCTTCCTCAACGGCACCGTGGTGCGCTTCGAGCTCGTGGGCCGCGCCAACGAAACCGGCCGCCACTACATCTACCGCGCGCTGGTGCAGCCGTGGCTGTGGTACCTCACGCGCACCACCGACTGCCGCATCTTCCAGAACAAGAGCGTGCCCGAGGTGCTCGACGAGGTTCTGGGCAAGTACGGCTTCCAGTTCGAGAAGCGCCTCACGGGCAGCTACGCCGCCCAGGAATACTGCGTGCAGTATCAGGAAAGCGACTTCTCCTTCGTGAGCCGTCTCATGGAGCACGAAGGCATCGGCTACCACTTCGAGCACAGCAACGGCTCGCACCTGCTGGTGCTGGCCGACGACTCGGGCAGCTACAAGCCGCTGCCCGGCCATGCGAGCATCGCCTACCGTCCGCGCGACCGCGTGGTCAACGCGCTGGAGCCCTGCATCGACCAGTGGCGCGTGTCCGAGCAGATCACCTCCGGCCGCGTGATGCTCGACGACTTCGACTTCAGGAAGTCGCGCGCCTCGCTGCAAAGCGTGCAGCAGGACCCGAAGCCGCACGAGCATTCGACCTACGAGGTCTACGAATGGCTCGGCGGCTACACCGAGCACCAGCAGGGCGACGCCTACGCCAGGATCCGCCTGCAGGAGCTGCAGTGCGCGCACGAGCTGGCCTCGGGCCACACCAACGTGGTGGGCATGGCCCCGGGCTACCTGTTCCAGATGACGCATTGCCCGCGCGAGTCGGACAACCGCGAATACCTCGTCACCGAAACCCGCTACGACCTGCGGGAGCCCGAGTACTCCTCGGGCGGCAGCAGCGAATCGGTGTGCGAGTTCGACTTCACCGTGCTGCCCTCCTCCGTGCCCTATCGCCCAGCACGCAACACGCCGCGCCCGCGCACCAACGGCCCGCAGACCGCCACCGTGGTCGGCCCCGAGGAAATCTGGACCGACCGCTTCGGCCGCGTGAAGCTGCAGTTCCGCTGGGACCGCTACGGCCAGTCCGACGAGAACAGCTCGTGCTGGGTGCGCGTATCGAGCAGCTGGGCCGGTGCCAACTACGGCACCATGCACATGCCGCGCGTGGGCCAGGAAGTGATCGTCGATTTCATCGGCGGCGAACCCGACCGCCCCATCATCACCGGCCGCGTCTACAACAGCGACCAGATGCCTCCGTGGGAACTGCCCGCCAACGCCACGGCCAGCGGCATCCTCACGCGCTCCAGCTCGGGCGGCGCGGCCAACCAGGCCAACATGCTGCGCTTCGAGGACCGCACGGGCGCCGAGCAGATCCTGCTGCATGCAGAGCGCAACCTCGACGTGGAAGTGGAAGCCGACGAGACGCACACCACCGACGGCACCCGCACCACGCTCATCAAGGGCCACGAGTCGGCCACGTATCAAGATGGCGAGACGCGCGACATCACCGCCGGCGCCAAGGAAACCATCACCGGCGGCGACACCCGCAGCGTGACGGGCGGCTTCACCGAGACCGTGACCGGCGGCGTGAACCAGACCATCTCTGGCGGCAAGACCCGCATGCTCAGCGGCGGACTGAACGACACCATCACGGGCGGCGTGCAGCTCGCCATCACCGGCGGCTTCCACGGCACCATCGACGGCAAGGAAATCCGTTTCGTCAGCGACGGACGCAACGACACCATCAACACGTCGAACGACGTGCTGGTCAACGGCCCCTCGACCACCACGGTCACCGGCCCCACGGTGCACACCTCGCCCGATGTGACGTTCAACACGACGAACCACATCCACAACACGACGCAGCACGTCATCAACACCAACGTCTACAACACGACGTCGAACACCTACAACAACCTGACGGTCAACTACACCAACAACTCGGCCACCTACACCAACAACTACTCCAAGAGCAGCGACTGGAGGTGGTTCCGCCTGGGCGGCACCGGCCTGAACATGGACGTGTCGGGCATTTCGCTGGGCGTGCTGGCCGTGCGCTCGATGGCCATGGGCGTGCAGGCGCAGGCCATCGGCGTGAAGCTGGAGGCTGTCGGCGCGGAGTGGAAGAACAAGGCCATGTCGCTGGGCGATGCCGGTGCGCTCATCCAGCTCGTGGGCACGGAGATCAAGACGGGCGGTCTGCGCGCCGGCATCCAGGCGCTCAAGATCCTGCTCTGAGGCGTAGACAAGGTGCTCGATATCGTTCTGTGGGGAGTGTTCGGCATCGTCAGCCTGGGCGTGATCGCGCTCGCCGCAATCGTGCTCGCGGTGGCGCTGATGAGCCATCGCGCCTATTCCGAGGAAGGCCGGCTGTGGCAGCAGCTGCAGGCCGACGGGCGCCCGCTGCAGGGCGTCGCGGTTTCCCTGATGCGCTCGCCCAGCGGCTACTCCCGGCGCGGCCCCGTCGGGCAGCGCATGACGGCCGTGCAACTGGGCGTCGCCTATGTCGATGCCGCCGGCATCGAACAGCAGACCACCTTGCGCACGCTCATCGACGAGGACCTGCTGGCTCATTTCTCGGCGGGCCGGCCCGACATTCATCTGCTGCAGGACCCGCAGGACCCGTCGCGGCTGGCCATCGACCGCAGGCATACACCGCTGGTGATCCGCGGCGCAAGGCGCTGATCCCGCTGTGAAAACCATCAAACCCCTGCGCCTGAGCGTCCTGACACGCCCCTTCCTGCGCGCGCAAAGCCAGCAAAGCCAACGTCTCGCACTCACCGTGATCGGCATGCACACCCTCGGCGAAGGAGGCGTGCTGCTGCCGGAGACGGAGCTCTGGAAGAGCGTCTCCACCGAATTGGGAAACCAGTCCGCGATCGATCTCGGCATTCCCAAGCTGCGGCCCGAGTTCCTGGTGAGCGGCCAGGCCTACACCTGCCATCAGCAGGACAAGACACGCTGCGCGGTCGAGCTGCGCGTCGGCGGCCTGCGGCGCCAGTTCCTCGTTTCGGGCGACCGCTACTGGCTGGATGGCCGCGCCACCGAGCCGCAGGCTTTCGACACCATGCGCCTGGACTGGCAGCACGCGTTCGGCGGTCCCGGCTTTGCCGCCAACCCCGCGGGCATAGGGTACGCACCCGAGATGGTCAATGGCCTGCTGGTGCAGCGGCTTCCCAACGTCGAACGCCCGGGCGACGGCATGGACCGTCCCGACCGGCGTCCGGCTCCGGCCTGCCCGGGTGCGATGGACGTCGATCTGCCCGAGCGCCTGAAGCTGCTGGGAACGGACTACGGCGACCGCTGGCGCGAGACGCTCTACCCCGGCTTTGCGCGCGACATGGACTGGCAGTTCTTCAACAGCGCGGCCCCGGAGCAACGCTGGAACGACGAACTGTCCATCCCCGCAGCCACGCCCTACGAGATCTGGAACATGCACCCGGAGCACGCGGTGCTGCGCGGGCGGCTTCCGGATCTGCGCGCACGCGGCTTCGTGGCGAGAAAGTCCGCGCCGCCTCTCGCGCTGGAAGAGGTGCCGCTGCGGCTGACCACCGCCTGGTTCTTCCCGCACATGGCGCAGGTCATGCTGATCTTTCACGGCGAGACGACCATCGTCGAGGACGATGCCGCGGACATCACGCACGTCATGCCGGCGATGGAGGCGGCCGACAGCCCGCCGCGCCCCCTCTCCCACTACGAGAAGGTCTTCGAGAACCGCTGCAACCTCGAGAAAGGCGCGATCCATGCGTTTCTCGACGAGGAGCTGCTGCCGGCCTCGGCCATCGGCCCCTGGCTGGACCGGATCGACGCGCGCGAATCGATCCTGGCAAGGAACATCAAGGACAAGGGCGAGCGCCTGCGCGCCGAACTGACGGCGCGCGCCCTGGAGGCCGGCCACAAGCCGCGTTACTTCCGGGAACGGCCCCTGCCGAAACCTTTCGACAAGATGCCCACGCTGGCCGAGCTGCCCGAGTTCATCGACAAGACGCGCGCCTACCAGCGTGAACAGGAACGCAAGCTGGAGGAAGCCAGGCAGGAAGTCGCGAAGGCGGCGCGGGACAACGCATCCGAATCGCGCAAGGCGGGCTTCGACAGCGGCCGGATCATCGAGGAAAGCCAGAACGCGCAGCTCAAGGGCCCGCCGAAGTTCGACGCCGAGACGATCCTCCAGGGGCTGGCGGGCATCGCCGCGGCCACGGGTACCCCGGCCATGAGCGCAGCCGAGCACGCCGAGCTGCAGGCCGTCGGGCGGCGGGGTCGCAAGGACATGCTGACGCTGTACCGCATGGGCGCGCACCACCAGGCCGCTGCCGATCCGATGGCCGCCGAACAGAATGCGCAGGCGCGCGAACGCGTGCTCGCCGCCATGGCCACGGACCGCGATCTGTCGGCCATGGACCTGACGGGCTGCGACCTGTCGGGCCTCGATCTGCGGGGCGCCCGCATGCACCAGACCCTGCTCGAAGCCGCCTGCCTCCAGGGCACCCGCCTGGATGGCGCCGACTTGAGCCAATCGGTGCTGGTGCGCGCCGACCTGCGCCAGGCGTCCTTGACGGGCTGCAACCTGGAGCGTGCCAACCTCAGCCTCGCCCGCTGCGAGAACACCAACTTCGCGCAGGCCCGCTTCGAGCGCACGCAGATGGAAAAGCTGCGCCTCGACGGCTGCTGTCTCGACGAGGCGAAGTGGAGCCACCTGTTGCTGCAGGGGATCGAGCTCGCGGATTGCAGCCTGCGGCGCGCCGACCTGAGCTACGTGAGCATGGCCGAACACTGCCGGCTGGCGCGCTGCGACTTCGGCGAGGCGCGCCTGGAAAAGGTGCTGTTCGTGCAGGCCGAATTCGAGTCGGTTGATTTTTCCGGCGCCACCGTCGAAGCCTGCAGCTGGGCCCACACCCCGCTGCATAAGGGCACCCGGTTCCGGCGAGCCTTGCTCAAGACGACCAGCTTCGTCGGCACCACGGATCTCCGTGAGAGCGACTTCGAGGACGCCACGCTGGTGCACTGCACCTTGCGCGAGTTGCCGCTCGACGGCGCGAACTTCAGACGGGTCACGCTCGACACCTGCGATTTCTCCTCCGCGTCGCTCAAGGGCGCGGACCTGCGCGCGGCGGCTGCGCCCGACAGCCTCTTCATCCGCGCCGATTTCACGCGAGCCTCCCTGCGGCTCGCCAATCTCATGAATGCCAACCTCCAGAAAGCCTGCCTGGTCGATGCCGACCTGGGCGAGGCCAACCTGTTCCGCGCCGATGTCGCCCAGGTTCTCATCAGCCACGGCACGATCACCCTGGGTGCCCACATCGAACAGATGAAGACACTGCCCCGGCGCGCCGAGGCAGGCAGCGCGTGAACGCCGAGACGCTGGCAGCCCAGGTCCGCAACGGCGAGCCGATCCGCGAGAAGGACTTCAGCAACATGGACATGAGGGGCATCGACCTGCGCGGCGGCGTGTTCAGCGAATGCAGCTTCCGGGGCGTCCAGGCCGATGCCGCGCTCCTGGGCGAATCCCTCTTCGAGAAATGCCGCTTCGACCAGGCGCAGCTGCCAGCGGCCGAACTCACGCGCGCCGCCTTCCACGAGTGCAGCCTGCAGGATGCGGTGCTGAACGCGGCCTCCATGCCGCATTCGGTGTTCAGCGGCTGCGCCCTGCCGGGCGTTCGATTCGATGGGGCCTTCATGGACCAGGCGAACTTCCATCAAAGCAAGCTGCACGACGCCTGCCTGGACCGCGCCAGCCTCGAAAAGGCCGTGTTCTCCGAGTGCGACCTGACGGGCGTGTCCTTCAACGAGGTGGCCTTCTCGTCGACCATCTTCTTTCGCGCAAAGCTCACAGGCACGCGCTACGCCGGAGCCAGCTTCACGAACGCGATCTTCAGCGAGGCGGACCTCGCGGGGCAGGACTTCTCCGGGCAGCAGTTTCACCTCTGCCAGTTCATCGATGCGGTGCTGACGGCGTGCCGGTTCCACGATGCGCGCCTCACGCAGTGCAATTTCAAGGGTGCCGATCTGCGCAACGCGGTGCTGGCGGAGGCGCAGGCCATGCAGTGCCTGTTTCCCGAGGCCGACCTGCGCGGCGTCGATGCGCGGCGCGGCCACTTCCAGCACAGCATCTGGGTCGACGCCCATCTCGACGGCGCGGACTTCTCGCAGGCGCAACTCGAGCAAGGCGTCTTCCATCGTGCGCACTGCGGACAGACGACATTCGCCGGCAGCCGCCTGGACTACGCCGATTTTTCCTATGCCTCGCTGGTCCAGGCCGACTTCCGCGATGCCGCTTTCCTGCGCACCGTGTTTCATCGCGCCGACCTCGACGGTGCCAGGTTCAGCACCCGCCTGGGTACGCTGGACCGGGACCCTGCGCTGCACGAAGCCGAGAAGGTGGCGCTGCAGCAGCCCGAGCGCGCATCCCGCCTGGACCGCGACATCCATGGCCGCCGGCCCAAGAAAGAAAGCCCATGACCTCCACCCGGAACACCCACGGGACCACGGCCGGCGAGACGATCGCCACCGCAAGCGATGCAACGCAAGGCGTGCTGGATCCGCTCATGCAGCGCCCTTCTCATGCAGGCCGCGCGGACTCCGGCACGCGAATCGCCACTGTGATCGACAGCGACGCCGACCTCTGGTTCGAGGTCGACCTCGACGACGGCCAGGGATCGCTGCGCTGCCGGCGCGTCGCCAGCTGCCTGCTGCTGCCCGCGCCGGGCGATACGGTGCTGATCACCTCGACCCGCCAGGGCGACAGCTTCGTCATCGCGGTGGTCGCCCAGGCCGACCCGCGGCAGGCGACGCTGGCCGTGGACGGCGACCTGACGCTGGTGTCGCGCTCGGGTGGCATCCGCGCGCGCAGCGCCGGCCCCATGGCGCTGGAATCGGACACCTCGATCGTCATGCAGTCACCCGAGTGGCGCACCCAGGCCCGGCAGGCCCATTGCGAGATCGGCGAGATGGACTACCAGGGCGGACACATCCGCTTCAGCGTGCTGGTGTCGCGCTTCGTCGGCCGTGCCTGCGAGGTAGTGCTGGACCGCTTCAACCTGCTCACCCGCTCGAGCTTCCGCCTCACCGAGGAGGTGGAACAGGTGCGTGCCGGCCAGCTCGACATCGAGGCCGAGCAGACCCTGCGCCTGCATTCGAAGAACACGCTGCTGACCAGCAAGGGGCTGGTCAAGGTCGATGCCGAACAGATCCACATGGGCTGACCCGAAGGAGCCGTTGCCATGTTTGCCAATGCACAGATGATGGGCGTTGACCTCGCCTTCCCCGACGTCTGCAAGACGCCGCCGGCGCTGCCGATTCCCTACCCCAACTTCGCGCTGGGGCCGACCGCCATCCCCAACGCCTGGAACATCCTCTACGGCGGCACGCCCGCTCACAACCTGGCGACCACCACGCCCATCACCAACGGCGACAACGCCGGGGTGCTGATGGGTGTGGTTTCGCAGACGGTGATGGGCCCCTCGCGTCACATCACCGGCGCGTTCACCGTGCTGCTGAAGGGCACGCCGTGCACGCGCATGACCAGCCTGTCGGTGCAGAACCGCTGCAACATCATCGGCATGCGGATCGTGCCGAGCCAGTTCAAGGTGCTGGTGCTGGCGCCCTGATTCCTGGCGCCGGGGGCGCCGCCGGCCTCAGGGGCTGGCGATGCATTTCCAGGCGCTCAGGGCCTGGTTCGACGGAATCTCGCCAGTCGCGTTTCTTGCGAGCGACGGCGCGCCGACTCGGGCCTGATCGTCGTGCACCCAGTTGTCGAGGTCAGCCGCCGCATTCCAGGCCAGTTGCAGCGGCGTCAGGCCAATCCGCCTGAGCAGCGTATTGGTGTTGTAGAAGCCGTGGCTGTAGTCCTCGATGAAATAGGCGCGAACCGAGGCCTTGATCTCGCCCGATGTCACCCTTCCACCCGAAGGCAAGGCCGCCAGCTTGCTGACGAACTCACCGGCCTGCGTGCAGGGCACCAGGAAGTCCGAAGTGCCCTGGTAGACGATGATCTTCTTGCCCTTCGCGCCCGCCTTCTTCTGGCTCGCCGCCGCGTCGAAGAACGGCAGGAGTTCGCGGGGCTGGACGTTCCAGACGGGTGCGAGCACGTCGAGCAGCCTGTTGTAGCCGTCGTAGTCCGCGCCCGACTCGATGGCCACGTCCGCCAGATGCCGCGAGACGGCGCCCAGCCCGTCGCTCAGGGTCTGCTGCGACACCTCCTGGCCGAAGAGGCTCGTGATCATTGCCGAGGCGCTGCCCCAGTTGACCACCCAGTCGTTGACCACCGCCGGCACCTCGATGCTCTTGAGCAGGTTGGTCTCGTCCACTGGCGGCGCTCCCGCGACGATGCCGTCGTAGGCGTCGGGCCAGTTCGCCATGGCCTTCAGTGCCTGCCTGCCGCCGGTGGAAATGCCGACGAAGTACGTGTCGGTCGGCTTGCTCCCTGTGAGCTTCTTCAGGAGATACAGCCCGACGTCCAGCGATTTCTTGATGGAGTCCTGCCCGAAGTTCTTCACCATTTCCTGCTTCGCGACGTCGCCGAGCTTCCTGCCGGGCCGCACGAAATCAGGGTTGAACGACTTGCCCGAATCGCCGGCGCCCGCGTCGCTGAGGATCACGGCGTAGTTCGACAGCGCGATCCCCTGCAGCGACGGCGAATACTGGAGATTGGTCTGGATGCCGTTGGCGACAACGTCGGTCTTCCAGGCGAATCCGCCGCCGCCGAGCTGCACGAACTTTCCGTTCCACTGGGCCGGCACATAGATCTGGTAGTTGATGTCGGGCACGCGATAGCTCGGGTCCTTGACGGCCGGATCCACGCGGTCGGGAGAAGTCGGCTGGATCGTTCCCTTGATAAGGCAATAGGCCGGCAGCGCGAGCCAGACCTGCTCGACGGAGGTGACCGTGAATCCGCCCGTGCGCGGCGAAGGAAACCGTGTGCCGCGGAAATCGTCGAGCAAGGCATCGCCGTACTGCGTGCCGTTCAGCTGGTTGGAGCAGGTCCGGACGAGAGTGCCCGAAATGTCGCTGGCCGCGTGGGCCGATGCAATGAACCCCCCGCAGGCCATTGCCACGAAGATGGGCCGCAGCAGCCGCCGCGACCGCCATGTCTCACGAAGGCCGGAATTCGTCGTCTTGTTCAAGATTTGTCTCCAGGTATCGAGTTGGGATTTCGCCAAACCCATCGCTTGCTCAGCTTGGGTGGACCCGCGCCTTCTCTGAGGCACTGAAATTCTCGATTGCCCTTCGACGGGCTGCGCTATCCGTGCAGCGCCATCCGAATGACCTTCCGGACACTCGGAACCCGTCCTGAAAAGACCCGGCTACGCTGAAAGCACTACTCGGCCTTCACGCCCGCGGTGCGGATGACCTTTCCCCACTTCGCCGTCTCGGCGGTGATGAACGCATCGAACTCCTCGGGCGTGCTGCCCGCCGGAATGGTGCCCATCGCGTCGAGCTTCGCACGCGTCTCGTCGCTCCTGATGATGCGGGCCACCTCTTCCGACATGCGCTTGACGATATCGCGCGGCGTGGCCGCCGGCGCCAGCATGCCGGCCCAGGTGCTGCCGGTGAAGCCCGCGAAGCCCTGCTCGATGAATGTGGGCACCTCGGGCGCCGCCGCGAGGCGCTTGTCCCCCGCCACGCCGATCAGCCGCACCTTGCCCGCCTTGGCCTGGTTGATGAGGCCCGTGGGCGCATCGAAGAAAAGCTGGATCTGCCCGCCCATCAGGTCGGTCAGCGCCGGCATCGCGCCGCGGTACGGGATGTGGATCATGTACGTCTGCGTCAGCGACTTCCACAGCTCGGTGGTGAGATGCGCCGCCGAGCCGTTGCCCGACGAGCCGAAGCTCACCTTGCCCGGATTGGCGCGCGCGTAGTCGATGAGCTCGCGCGCGGTCTTGAAGGGCGCGTCGACATTCACCGCCGCCAGCAGCGGTGATACGCCCATCAGCGAAACGCCCGTCAGGTCCTTGCGCGGGTCGTAGGGCAGCTTCGGGTACAGCGTGGTGTTGGCCGCATAGGCCGCGATGACCACGCCGAAGGTCGTGCCGTCGGGCGCAGCCTTGGCGATCGCATCGACGCCGATCAGGCTGTTGGCTCCGGGCTTGTTGTCGATCAGCACCGGCTGGCCAAGCTTCGTCTGCAGCCCGATCTGCACCAGCCGCGCCATCTGGTCGGTGAAGCCGCCCGGCGTGTAGGGCACGACGATGCGGATCGGCTTCGAGGGCCATGCGCCCTGCGCGAACGACGGCATCGCAAGGCTTGCGGCGGCGGTGGCTAGCGTGAACCGGCGGCGGGACAGCGTGGCTTGAGGCATGGCGGCGGGGATCCTTCTTCGTTGCTTCGAGATGAATGAATGGGTTAAGCGAACCATTCTCGAAGCGCCACACGCCTAAGCGGTCAGGGTTTGCCCGGCGGGCGGATCAACGCCCTTCGACGTACGCCAGGATCGCGGACAGCCACGACGCGACCAGCGCCACCCAAACCAGTAGGCCAGCGACCGTGAGCCTGCGCCGCCACGCCGGCGTCTCGCGCAGGTCGCGCGTCACCAGCGTGAGCAGCGCCTGGCCACCGTTCAGCGAGGGCACCGGCAGCAGGTTCACCGCCGCCAGCTTCGCGGCAAGCATCCCGAGCAACGGCAGGAAAGCATGCTGCCCAGCGAAGGCCGTTGCGCCGCTCACCAGTTGCCGCCCCGTGGTCAGCGGATCGAGCGCGCCCATCAGGAACTGCGCGAAGCCATGGACCACGCTCGGCACTGCAGCCCCCTGCCGCAACACCAGCGCGACAACGATCAGCGCTGCCACGCCGGCCAGCGGAATCAGCACCTGCACAGTGCGTGGCTTGTGATCGAAGGCGTCGTCGAAGTAGTCGGCTGGCTTGTCGAACGGCACGCCCTCCTCCTGAGTATCCTTGAACCGGACGTTGCCCCCCAGCGGCACAGCGTGCAGATGGAAGATGCCGAGTGACAACAACCGCGGGCCGAAACCCAGCGAAACAGCACGCACGGTGATGCCCCACCAGCGTCCCAGCGCGGCCATCGCGAAGAGATGAATGCAGACCAGCAGCGCGATGGAGGCGATGAACTTCAGGAAGATGAGCATTTTTCGGGTTGCCCAGCGGAGTCTTCGCCGTTGAAGGATGCTGAGTACATCGCTTCTCCGACGATTACTACATTTGACCCGTGGCGGTTTTCTAGGAAGCCGTCAATTGCGATCCGGCCCCAGGAACGAACTTGTAACTTGACTCGCTCGTTCAAGTCCCTGAGACATAGGGCTGCTGCTGAAGAAGATTACGGGTGTCCATTCGAGATCTTCAGCACTAGCCCCTTTGCTCACGGCGTCGGCAAACGATCGGATCTCAGGGGATCGAAACGCGACATGTTTGATTGCGGCATCTGACAGAAGGGCTGGCGCCAACTCAACCGCGGAGCGGTAGATCGAGTTGTCGGAAAGCTGTCCCTCTTGCAGAACCTCTCCGTTTGGTGAAAGGACAAGAAAGTTGTCGGAAAACTTCATGTTCTTGCTTTGCAGCAAGCGACGACCGAAAGCAATGGGCGTGAACCATAGCGCATCTCGTGACTGATTCTGTGTGAATCCGCGCCGATAAAGTGCTTGAGTGATAACCGCATCGCTCCTACTCTCGGCTTGGGATGCCAACTGGGTGTATTGAGTAACAGCTTCGGAATCAGTTGTCGCGGACGATACGTTGTTGCGGGCGATAAACGCTAACTTTTCGCAGACCACGCTGGCATCAGGAAACGCGTTCGAAAGCCATGTCGCCGATACGTATACGTGCCCATCGCGGTGATGGCGTGGCACCCCGTCGCCCTCGGCACGCAAGGCGACTTCGTATTCGTTGCCTGCGATTGCCGCAGGAACAACTACTTCCCCGTCATCCTTGGAAATGCCGAGCCTCCGCATCCAGTGCGGAAACTTGTCACCGCCCATATCACTTACGAACCAGTCCATGAATCCTCCTGAGTCTTCTTGATAAACAGTCCACTCTGCGCCAAAACCGAAACCCTTGCTTGCGCGAAATGACGGTTTCGCAGCCGTTGCCGCGCGGAGTGTAGTGGGCCGCCTAGTCCCATCGATGACTCAGCCTCAACGCGCCAACGGCAACCGCATCTCGAACCGCGCCCCACCACCGCTTTCATTCGCCGCCTCGATCCGCCCACCGTGCGCATGCACCACGGCCTGAGACAAGGCCAATCCGAGCCCGAGACCCGGCGTCTTCTCGTCCGACCGCGCAGTGGCCCCACGGTAGAAGCGCTCGAACAGATGCGGAATCTCGTCGCCGCGTATGCCGGGGCCGCTGTCGGCCACGCTGATGACGGCCTCGTTCGCATCGGCATCCGCCCGCAGGCCCACGCGCACCGTGGTTCCGGCTGGCGAGAACTTGAGGGCGTTGTCGAGCAGGTTGGCCAATGCCAGGCTGGCCGCACCGCGCGCCACCCGCGCGGCCACCGGCGGCGCGGGCTCCAGCGAAAGCGTGAGGCGTCGTTCGCGTGCCAGCGGCTCCAGTCGCCTCGATGCTTCTTCCACGAGCTGGTTGAGCGACACCATCTCGGCCACGTCGCGCTCCTGGCCGGCATCGAGCCGGGCCAGCACGAGCAGCTCCTCGACCAGCAGCGTGAGCGACTCGACCTCCTCCAGCGAGGAATGCAGCGTCTCGACGTACGCGGCCGGTTCGCGCGGCCTGCGCAAGGCCAGCTCGAGCTCGGTGCGCAGGCGCGACAGCGGCGAGCGCAGTTCGTGCGAGGCGTCGGCGGTGAAGCGCCGCTGTGCTTCCATGCCCTGCTCGATGCGCGCCAGCATGTCGTTGAGCGTGTCCACAAGCCGCCCGATCTCGTCCTTCGTTCCGGGGTGCGGCAGTCGCTCGCCGAGATTCGCATCGCCGATGCGGTGTGCCTGCCGCACCACGTCGTCGATGGCGCCGAACGCGCGCCGGGTGATCAACGCGCCCGCCGCGCCCAGCGCCAGCAGCAGCGCGCAGCCGAGGATCAGGAACAGCGCGCTGGCCATGGCCACCGTGCGGTTCACGTCGTCCAGCGAGCCTGCCACCTGCACCGCGAGCAGCGAACTGCGGCCCGGCACGGGCACCGAGACCATGCGCGTGGGCTCCTCGCCGTAGCCGTCGAGCGTCTCGAACACGGTTTCGCCCGCGGCGAGCCGCTCGCGCAGCGCGGGCGGAATGGGCAGCTGCGCCTCGCCGAGGTTGCTGCTGCGCGCGAGCACGCGCCCGTCGGCGTCGACGATCTGCACCAGCCGGTCGAGCCGCACGAACGACGGCGCACCGGGGCCCGGTGGGGCCTCGTGCACGATGACGGTGTCGCCCTCGCCGGCGGACAGCAGCATGCCCATCTCGGTCTCGGCCAGCGCCAGCAGCGCGGCATCGAGCTCGCGGTGCACGTTGCGCGAGAACACGAGGTACGAGCCGAAGGCGGCGACCGCCATCACCACGACGATCGCGCTCACGTGCGCCAGCGCGAGCCGCTTGCGAAAGCTAAGCATGCGCGGCGGCTCCGGTTCCGGTGCCCGCGCCGTCGTCGGCCGGCGCCAGCCTGAAACCGCGCCCGCGCACCGTCTGTATCAGCGGCGCCGCCGGCGGCGCGTCGACCTTGCGGCGCAGGTTGCTGATGTGCACGTCGATCAGGTTGTCGATGGCGATCAGGTCGTCCTTCCACACCTGCTCGGCAAGGCGCGAGCGGCTGACCACCTCGCCGGCATGGCGCAGCAGGATCTGCAGGATCGCGAACTCCTTGTGCGTCAGGTCGAGCACCATGCCGCCGCGCAGCACCCGCTGGCTCAGCGGATCGAGGCTCAGGTCGGCCAGCGAGAGCACCACCGGACGCACGAGCTCGGAGCGCCGCAGCAGCGCGCGCACGCGGGCCAGCAGCTCGTCGAAGGCGAAGGGCTTGGTCAGGTAGTCGTCGGCGCCGGTGTTGAGGCCGGCCACGCGGTCGCTCAGCGAGTCGCGGGCGGTGAGCATGAGCACGGGCGTCTTGCAGCCGCGCTGGCGCAGGTCGCGGCACAGGGTAAGGCCGTCCTTTCCGGGCAGCATCCAGTCGAGCACGATCAGGTCGTAGGCGACGACGAATGCCTCTTCGTCGCCCTCCTCGGCCGTGTGGACCACGTCGACCACGAAGCCCTCTTCCTGCAGGCCCCGGGCCAGCAGGCGGGCCGCCTTGCGGTCGTCTTCGATCAGCAGAATTCTCATGGCGCGGATCATGCCGCGCCTTCCTGACTCCCGGCCACCGAAGGCAACCAAAGGCCGTCGGTGGCCGATCCTGAAGAGAACTTCAGGATTTCTTGGGAGCTTCTTCAGGCGCCCTTTCATACGCTCCCCGGCAGGAGACGGGAGCGGATCGAGGGCATGGGAAGGGGTCCCATGCGCGGCGCGCCCGTCCCGCGACATCCGCATCGCGATGAAGAAGAAAACCCTCTACCAGATCACCCCCGCACGCATCGTCTTCGGCCTGATGACCTGCGCGGCCCTGTGCGTCGACTCGTTCGACAACCCCGCCCATGCGGCCACCGCGGTGGCCGCCGCGCCGGCCCCGATGCTCGTGCGCCAGGGCAACCGGCTGAACGTGCCCGCGGGGTCGCCGCTGCGCGAGCGGCTGCTGGTCGCCACGGTCGGCCAGGATGCCTTGCCGCACGAAGTGAGCCTGCCCGCCACGGTGGAAGCCAACCCGGCCAGCACCGTCAACATCCTGCCGCCGCTGACCGGCCGGCTGCTCGAGCTGAAGGTGCGCCTGGGCGATACCGTCAAGCGCGGCCAGTTGCTCGCCACGATGAGCTCGCCCGACCTGGCGCAGGCCGTGGCCGACGCGCAGAAGGCCCGCGACGCACTCGACCTGGCGCAGCGTGCGCTGGTCCGGGCGCGCGGCGTGAACGAGACCGGTTCCAACGCGATGAAAGACGTGGAAGCCGCCCGCAGCAGCGTCGCCCAGCAGACCGCCGAACTGCAACGCAGCGAGGCCCGCCTGCGCAGCCTGGGCGCGGAAGGCGGCGGCGCGCAGGCCGGCCAGGTGCTGAAGATCGTCGCGCCCATGGCCGGCACGGTCACGGCGCTGAATGCCGCCGCGGGCGCGAACCTGAACGACGCCAACGCGGTGCTGATGACGGTGTCGAACCTCGATTCGGTCTGGGTCACGGTCAACGTGCCCGAAAGCGTCGTCGGCACGGTCGCACCGGGGCAGAACGTGGTGGTCACGCTGGCCGCCTATCCGGGGCGCAGCTTCACCGGCAAGGTCGCCTTCGTGAGCGCGGTGCTCGATGCGGACACGCGCCGCGCCCGCGCACGCATCGTCTTTGCGAACCCCGACGGGCTCTTCAAGCCCAACATGTTCGCCACCGCGGTGCTCGGCGTACCTCAGGGCTCGCAGCCGCAGGTGCCGGCCTCGGCGCTGCTGATGAACAACGACAGCGTGAGCGTCTTCGTCGAGGCCGAGCCCTGGACCTTCGTGCGGCGCACGGTGGAACTGGGCCGCGAAGACGGCGACAATGTGCGCATCCGCAGCGGCCTGGCCGCCGGCGAGCGCGTGGTGGTGCGTGGTGGTGTGCTGCTGAATGATTAATCTCATCATCACCCAGTTCTTCCGCCGCAGGCACCTCGCCTGGGCGATGTCGGTGGCGCTGGTGCTGTTCGGCGCGTGGTCGTGGACGCAGATGACGGTCGAGGCTTACCCAGACCTCGGCGACGTCAACGTGCAGGTGACGACTCAGGTCAACGGCCTGGCCGCCGAGGAGATCGAGCAGCAGATCACCACGCCGCTGGAGCGCGCGCTGAGCAACACGCCGGGGCTGGCGTGGATCCGCTCGAGCAGCACCTTCGGGCTGTCGCTCATCACGCTGACCTTCAAGGACGGCACCGACGACTACTTCGCCCGCCAGCGCGTGACCGAGCGCATCGGCCAGGTCAGCCTGCCCTCGGGCGCGCAGCCCGGCCTGGGGCCAGTGGCGGGGCCGGCCGGCGAGATCTACCGCTACACGCTGGAGTCGGACACGAAGAACCTGATGGAGCTGTCGGAGCTGCAGCGCTGGAAGGTGATTCCCGCACTCAAGCAGGTTGCCGGCGTGGTGGACATCAACAACTTCGGCGGCTTCACCAAGGAGTTCCAGCTGGAGCTCGATCCGGCCCGCCTGCAGAAGTACGGACTGGTGCTCAACGACGTGGTCACCGCCATCAACAACAACAGCGCCAACGCGGGCGGCGGGCGCATCGCGCGCGGCGACCAGAGCTACGTGGTGCGCGGCATCGGCCAGATCCGCACGCTGGACGACCTGGGCACGGTGGTGGTGGCGCAGAGCAACGGCTCGCCGGTTCTGGTGCGCGACCTCGGGCGGCTGCAGTTCGGCCACCAGGAGCGCGGCGGCATCCTCGGCAAGGACACCAACCCGGACACCATCGAGGGCATCGTGCTGATGCTCAAGTACGAAAACCCCTCGCGCGTGCTCGAAGGCGTGCACAGGAAGATCGACGAGCTGCAGGCCGAGCTCGCGCCCATGGGCGTGAAGATCGTGCCCTACATCGACCGCGACGACCTGGTGAAGCTCACGGTCGACAAGGTGACGCACACGGTGCTCGAAGGCATGGCGCTGGTGTGCTTCGTGCTGATCCTTTTCCTGGGCAGCCCGCGCAGCGCGGTGGTGGCGGCGGTGGCCATTCCGATGTCGCTGGTGACGGTGTTCATCGTGATGCACTTCACCCGCATGCCGGCCAACCTGTTCTCGCTGGGCGCGATCGACTTCGGCATCATCGTGGACGGCGCCATCGTGGTGATGGAAGCCATCTTGCGCAGGCGCGAGGAGGAACCGCACGCCACGCTCACCGAAGGCAACATCCTCGAGACGGTGAGCCACGTGTCGGGGCCGATCTTCTTCGCCACGCTGATCATCATCACGGCGTACTTTCCGCTCTTCGCCTTCGAGCGCGCCGAGGGCAAGCTCTTCAAGCCGATGGCCTTCACGGTGGGCTACGCGCTGGTGGGCGCCCTGCTCTGCGCGCTGACGCTCATCCCGAGCCTGGCCTACGTGGCGCTGCGCAAGCCGAGCAAGCCCTTCGTCAACAAGCCGCTGGTGTGGCTCACGGCGGCGTACCGCCGGGTGCTGGCCAGGCTGCTGGAGGTGCCCGCCATCGCCTACGGCCTGAGCGTGGCGGCACTTGCAGCGGTGGTAGTGCTGGGCGCCACGGCCGGGCGCGAGTTTCTGCCCGACATCGACGAAGGCGCGCTGTGGCTGCAGGTGCAGCTGCCCTCGGGCCTGTCGCTCGACAAGGCCAGCGAGATGGCCACCGAGCTGAGGCACGTGCTGCTCGAATACCCCGAGGTGTCGTACGTGGTGACCCAACTCGGCCGCAACGACGACGGCACCGACCCGTGGACGCCCTCGCACATGGAGGTGCCCGTAGGCCTCAAGCCGTACAGCGAGTGGCCGGCCGGCGTGAAGAAGGCGGACTTCGTGCGCACTCTGACCGAGCGCTTCGCGCGCATGCCGGGCTTCGACGTGGGCATCAGCCAGCCGATCATCGACGGCGTGAACGACGCCGTGGGCGGCGCGCACAGCCCGCTGGTGCTGCGCATCTACGGCGACGACCTGAAGGAAAGCCGGCACATCGGCAACCAGATCGTCGATCTGCTGGAGACGGTGCGCGGCACGGCCTCGGCCTCGATTTTCCAGGAGCCGCCCATTCCGCAGGTGGTGATCCAGCTCAACCGCGAGGCGGCGGCGCGCTTCGGCGTCAATGCGAACGACGTGGCCAGCCTGATCCAGACCGGCATCGGCGGCGCGCCGGTGATCACGGTGTACTCAGGCAACCGCACCTACAACGTGTCGGTGAAGATGCCCAAGAGCGCCAAGGGCAACACCGAGGCCATCGGCGCGCTGCTGCTCAACAGCTCCGGCGGCGCGAAGGTGCCGCTGTCGCAGGTGGCCGACATCCGGCTGCAGACCGGCGAAAGCACGATCTCGCACGAGATGAACGAGCGCCAGATCACGGTGCGCGTGGACAACCGCGACCGCGACTTGGCCTCCTACCTCGACGAGGCACGCGATCGCATCGCGAAGGAGGTGAAGTTCGACGCCACGAAATTCCGCCTGCAGTGGGCCGGCCAGTTCGAGAACCAGCAGCGCGCGCAGGCCCGCCTGGGCGTTTCGCTGGCCATCGTGGTCAGCATCATGGCGGTGCTGCTGTTCTTCCAGTTCGGAAAGATCCGGCAGGTTGCGCTGATCCTCGGCGTGGTGCCTATGGCCACGCTGGGCGGGCTGATCGCGGTGCACGTGGCGGGCGAAACGCTGAACGTGGCCACGGCCGTGGGCTTCATCGCGCTGTTCGGCGTGTCGATCCAGAACGGGATCATCATGGTCGCGAACTTCCGGCGCGTGCGCGGCGAAGGGCTGGAGCTGCAGGCTTCGGTGCTCGAAGGCGCGACCGAACGGCTGCGGCCGGTGCTGATGACTGCCACCGTGGCATCGGTGGGCATGCTGCCTGCGGCACTGGCCACCGGCGTGGGTACCGACGTGCAGCGCGGCCTGGCGACCGTGGTGGTCGGCGGGCTGGTGGTGTCGACGCTGCTGACGCTCTTCATCCTGCCGACGCTGTACTTCGCGATGGAGCGCCTGTTCGAGCGCAAGGGCTGGGGTACCCGTTCGCGCCGCGACCGCTGAGGGAGCAAGAAAAATGACGAAAGCAATGAAGACAAGAACGGCCCCCGCGGCCGCAGGCGTCGCGCTGATGCTGCTGATGGCCGGATGCGCTGTCGGCCCCGACTACGCCCGTCCGCCACTGAATCTGCCCACGCAGTACACGGCGACGCCGCCGACAAGCCAGGAGGCCGAGAGCGTGCCGCTGGCGCGCCTGTCGCCCGAGCTGGATGTACCCGCCCAGTGGTGGCAGGCCTTTCGCAGCGAACCGCTGAACGCGCTGGTGACGCAGAGCCTCGCCGGCAACCCGACCATCGAGGCCACCGACGCCGCTCTGCGCGCCGCGCAGGAGAACGAGGCGGCCGACCGCGCAGCCTTCTGGCCGACCGTGGCGCTGGGCTACTCGCCCACGAGGCAGCGCGTGGCCAGCGCGGTCGCGAGCCCTGTGTCGTCCAACGCGAGCCTCTACACGCTGCACACGGCGCAGGTGACGGTGTCGTACACGCCCGACGTGTTCGGCGCCACCCGCCGGCAGGTGGAAGGCGCCAAGGCACAGACCGAGCTGCAGCGCTTCCAGACGGTGGCGGCGAAGCTCACGCTGAGCAGCAACGTGGTGGCTGCCGCGATCACCGAGGCCTCGCTGCGCGCGCAGCAACGCGCTACGCAGGCCATCGTCGCGGGCCAGAAGGAGATGCTCGCGGCCTACCGCAAGCAACTGGCGCTGGGCCAGGTGGCGCCGGCCGACGTCGACGCGCAGGAGGCCTCGCTGGCAGCCATCGAGGCCACCCTGCCGCCGCTGGAAAAGCAGCTCGCGCAGCAGCGCAACCTGCTTGCCGCGCTGGCGGGACGCTATCCGAGCCAGGGCGTCGAGGCGCAATTCGATCTCGATGCCTTGCAGTTGCCGTCGGAGCTGCCGCTGACGCTGCCGTCGAGCCTGGTCGAGCACCGTCCCGACGTGCGCGCGGCAGAAGCGCAGCTGCAGGCCGCGAGTGCCGCCATCGGCGTGGCGGTAGCGGCCCGGCTGCCGAACCTGACGCTGGGCGTGAACTCGTACGGCTCGTCGGCGTACAGGCTGTCGGACCTGTTCAAGTCGTCGTCGCTCTTCTGGACCGTGGCCGGGAGCGTGACGCAGCCCATCTTCGACGGCGGCGCGCTGAAGCACCGCGAGGCGGCTGCGCGAGCCTCGTTCGACGAGGCGGCGGCGCAGTACCGCGCGACGGTGCTCGCTGCCTTCCAGGACGTGGCCAACACGCTCGAAGCCATCGACGCCGACACGCGCGCGCTGCAGGCGGCCGTGAAGGCCGAGCGCACCGCTTCGCAGAGCCTGGCGCGCACGCAGGCGCAGGTGCGTCTGGGCGATGCCAGCGCGCTCTCGCTGCGTATCGCGCAGCAGGCGCAACAGCAGGCGCTACTCAACCTCGTGCAGGCGCGTGCACTGCGGCTGACCGACGCGGCCGCCCTCTTCCAGGCGCTCGGCGGCGGCTGGTGGAATGCGCAGCAACCTGCCATCGTCTCGTCTTCTTCAAATTCCCCCGCATCGCCATGAACATCATCCGCCACGACATGGGCCCCCGCTTCAGCGAGATGGTGACCGTCGACCTGGGCGCCGCGCGCCTGCTGTACCTCTCGGGCCAGGTTGCCGAGAACCCCTCGCTCGACATCACCGGGCAGATGCGCGAGATCCTGCGCCACATCGACCGCCTGCTCGCCATGCAGGGCGCGACGAAGAAAGACCTGGTGAGCGTGACGATCTACCTGCGAACGGTAGGCGACTACGCCGCGATGAACTCGGTGTGGGACGAATGGGTACCCGCCGGCCACACGCCCGCCCGCGCCACCGTCGGCGCGAAGCTGATCGATTCGGAGTACCGCGTCGAGATCCAGGCCACGGCGGCGATCGGGCCGGCGCCGTGAGACGCGTCCGGCGCGCAACCCTGCTGTGGGCGCTGGCGCTGGGCGGCTGCTCGGCTTTCGACGCGCATTCCTTCGACCACGCCGCCGGCTGGCGGGCGGCGCAGGTCGTCAGCGTCGGTCGGGCCGGCGACCTGGCCGCGACGGCCGACCGCGATTGCGGCGCGGAGGGCGGATCCTCGGCGCCCTATGCCGTCGTGCGCTACCGCAACGGCGGCGTGCACACGCGCTCGCTCGGCACGGGCCGCTGGCCCGCCGGCGCCGCGCTCAAGGCCGGCGATGCGGTGGAAGTGAACATCCTCGACTGCGCCCTGCCCCTGGCGCTGCCGGGTCAGAGGGGCAGCATGCCGGGGGCGGCGTCGCGCTGAAGCCAGTCCTGGAACTCGTCGGAAAGCCGCTGCGCCTCGCGCGTGGTCCGGCCCCAGGCGGCGATGCGCGACTGGGCGTCGTTGGCGAAGTGGATGAAGTCCTTGCGGTCGGGCAGCTTGCCGTTGGGCAGGGTCCGCACCCATTCGGGATCGGGCGCGAGCACCACCATGCGGTCGAGGAAGCCGCTGGCCTTGTGGCGCCAGCGCAGGCCCTTGTCGAGCCAGCCCGGCACGACCGCCTGCTGGAAATGCGGATACAGCACGATGCCGTCGTCGGCCGGCTGGTAGTCGAGATGCAGGTGGTAGTCGGTGATGCCGCCGTCCCAGTAGGCGCCGCGCGGTGCGCCGGGAATGTCGTGCACCGCCGCCAGCAGGAACGGAATGGAGCACGAGGCCTGCAGCACCATGTTGAAGTTGGCCTCGCTCAGCGCGTGCTGGCGCGTGCGGAAGTCGCGCGTGGCGAAAGGCAAGGCGGCTCCGGGCGTGGAGAACACGCAGCGCTCCAGCCACGCGCCCAGGCTCTTGCGGTGCAGGCTGTTGGTGGCGAAGGCGCCGAGGTAACCCACCGGCGTACGCGCCCTGCCCTCGCGTCCGAGGATGTGCCGGCCGCGCGATGTCACGACGTGCAGGCGATAGCGCGGATGGCTCAGCACCTCGCCGATGCGCCCGCCGTAGAAGGCTTCGAGGCTCTCGGCGAAGCGCTCGCTGAGCTGGCGCGGGCTGAGCCGCTTCTGCCCCGGCGGCACCTCGAACTGCTGGTGCACGTAGTCGTGCTCGAAGCGCTCGAAGGCGGCGTCGGAGTTCGACAGGCAGGCCGTGGAAAGCCGCCACGCGCCGATCGAGGCGCCCACCAGATGCACCTGCTGGCTCGACTGCGGCAGCCAGCGGCCGAAGATGAAGCGGTCGAGCGGCCCGAGGATCAGTCCCTTCGGCCCGCCCGCCGCGCCGGGAATGGTGCGCACGTCCTGCGGGCGCAGGCCGTGCTGCTCGATGTGCTTGCGGGCCGCGGGGCCGGCATAGATGCGCAGGGCTTTCATCGTCATGCCGGACACGTCAGCAAGAAGCGTGCGTCGCGGTCCGCCGGGTCTGCTACTTGCGCAGCCCCTGCAGCTTGGCGAAGGCGTTGGCCATCTGGCCGGCCGGCTGCGGCGAGCTGTCGCGGCGGCCGTGCTGCTGCTGCCCGCGTCCCGCGCCCTCGAAGCGGTTGTCGCGCGGGCCGTCGCGGCGCGCCGGAGCGGCGTCGAGCTTCATCGACAGGCCGATGCGCTTGCGCGCCACGTCCACTTCCATGACCTTGACCTTGACGATGTCGCCGGTCTTCACGACCTCGCGCGCGTCGTTCACGAACTTGTGGCTCAGCTGGCTCACGTGGACCAGGCCGTCCTGGTGCACGCCGAGATCGACGAAGGCGCCGAACTGGGCCACGTTGCTCACCGTGCCCTCGAGCACCATGCCTTCCTTCAGGTCGGCGATGTCTTCCACGCCGTCGTTGAAGCGCGCCACCTTGAAGTCGGGGCGCGGGTCGCGGCCGGGCTTCTCGAGTTCGCCCAGGATGTCCTTGACCGTGATGACGCCGAACTTCTCGTTGGCGAACAGCTCGGGCTTCAGCGTCTTGAGCATGTCGGCGCGGCCCATCAGCTCGGCAATGGGCTTGCCGGTCTTCACGATGATCTGCTCGACCAGCGGATAGGTTTCGGGGTGCACGCCGGTGATGTCCAGCGGATCGGCGCCGCCGCGGATGCGCAGGAAGCCCGCGCTCTGCTCGAAGGCCTTGGGGCCGAAGCCGGTCACGTCCAGCAGCTGCTTGCGGGTGGAGAAGGCGCCGTTGGCCTCGCGCCAGCGCACCACCGCCTTCGCGACGCTCGACGACAGCCCCGACACGCGGCTGAGCAGCGGCACGCTGGCGGTGTTGAGGTCGACGCCCACCGAATTCACGCAGTCTTCCACCACGGCCTGCAGGGTGCGCGCGAGTTCGCTCTGGTTCACGTCGTGCTGGTACTGGCCCACGCCGATGCTCTTGGGGTCGATCTTCACGAGCTCTGCCAGCGGGTCCTGCAGGCGGCGCGCGATGGAAGCGGCGCCACGCAGGCTCACGTCGACGTCGGGCATTTCCTGCGAGGCGAATTCGCTGGCGGAATACACCGAGGCGCCGGCCTCGCTCACCACCACCTTGTCGACCTTCAACTCGGGCGCGCCGGCCTGCGCGGCCATCTTGGCCAGCAGCTTGATGAGGTCGGCGGCCAGCTTGTCGGTTTCGCGGCTGGCGGTGCCGTTGCCGATGGCGATCAGGTTCACGCCGTGCTTGGCGCAGAGCTTGCCCAGCGTGTGCAGCGAGCCTTCCCAGTCCTTGCGCGGCTCGTGCGGGAACACGGTGGCGGTTTCGACCAGCTTGCCGGTGGAATCGACCACGGCCACCTTCACGCCGGTGCGGATGCCGGGGTCGAGGCCCATGACCACGCGCGGGCCGGCGGGCGCCGCCAGCAGCAGGTCGCGCAGGTTGTCGGCGAACACCTTGATGGCGACCTTTTCCGCGTCTTCGCGCAGGCGGGTGAACAGGTCGCGCTCGGTGGAAAGAGCCAGCTTCACGCGCCAGGTCCAGGCCACGCACTTGCGGATCAGGTCGTCCGACAGGCGGGCCGAATGGCTCCAGCCCAGGTGCAGCGCGATGCGGCCTTCGGCGATGCTGGGCTTGCCCGGCTCGGGCTCCACGGGCAGCACCAGCTTGGCGTCGAGGATCTCGAGCGCGCGACCGCGGAACACGGCCAGCGCACGGTGCGAAGGCACGCGGCCGATGGGCTCGTCGTACTCGAAGTAGTCGCGGAACTTGGCGACGTCGGCGTTGTTCTCGTCCTTGCCGGCCATGAGGCTGGAGCGCAGCAGGCCTTCGTTCCAGAGCCATTCGCGCAGGCTCTGCACCAGCGCGGCGTCTTCGGCCCAGCGCTCGGAAAGGATGTCGCGCACGCCGTCGAGCACGAGCGGCACGGTGGAGAAGTCGGGGCCCGGCTTGCCGTCGTCGAGCGTGGTGGCGGGCTGCAGGAAGGCCTTGGCTTCCACGGCGGGGTCGAGCGTGGGGTCGGCCAGCAGCTTGTCGGCCAGCGGCTCGATGCCGAATTCGCGGGCGATCTGGCCCTTGGTGCGGCGCTTCTGCTTGAACGGCAGGTAGAGGTCTTCCAGCTCCTGCTTGGTGGGCGCCAGCTCGACCGCGGCGCGCAGCTCGGGGGTCAGCTTGCCCTGCTCGTCGATGGCCTTGAGCACGGCCACGCGGCGGTCCTCGAGTTCGCGCAGGTAGGAAAGGCGGGCTTCAATCTCGCGCAGCTGGGTGTCGTCGAGGCCATCGGTGGCTTCCTTGCGGTAGCGGGCGATGAATGGAACCGTGGCGCCTCCGTCGAGCAGTTCGACGGCGGCCTTCACCTGGTTCTCGCCGACCTTGATCTCGACGGCGAGCTGGCGAATGATTTTCTGCATGTCTTGAGCGCGTCCCTGGCAACAAAGCGCGGGAGTTTGCCATAGGCGGGAACGGCATCCGCGCCGGTTCGCCCGGCGGGCGTGTTACAGCATGCTTTCGTGTTCGGGCCGTGCCTCGGGCTGCGGCTGCGCGACCGCCTCGCAGGGCACCACCAGCCGCACGCACAGGCCGTGCGGCGCGACGGGAGCGATGTCGAGCTCCGCCCCGATCGCCTCGGCGCGCGAATGCATGCTGCGCAACCCCTTGCCCAGGCTCTCGAAAGAGTGCTCGTCGCCGGCCGGCAGGCTGCCCGGCGCGCCCAGCCCCCGGCCGTTGTCCCGCACCTCGAGCACCATCGCCCTGCCGCCCTCCTGCGGAGCCACGCGCAGCTCGACGCGGGTCGCACGGGAGTGGCGCAATGCGTTGGACAAGGCCTCCTGCGCCACGCGGCAGACCTGCGACGCGGTTTCAGCCGGCATGGGAAAGGCCTCGGACTCGGGCGACACGCTCCACTCGAGCGCGATGCCCATGCGCTCGAAAGCGGGCCTCAGCCGGTAGCGCAGATGGCCCAGCCGCTCGACGACCGTACTGTCGCCCTGGTCGTCCAGGTCGTCCACGGTCATCTGCAGTTCGAGAAGGCAGGCCTGCAGCGCCATCGATAGGCTGTCGGGGCCGCCGGACCCGGGGTTCTGGCTGGCCAGCAGCGCCACCAGCCTGGAGCCGACGCCGTCGTGGAGGTCGTTGGCGATGCGGCGGCGCTCCGCCATCACCGCCTGGGTCTGACGGAAGCGCGATGCGCGCCGCTGCGAGACGTACCAGATGCCCAGGATCATGCCCAGCACCAGCACGTTGACCACCTGCAGGGCCCAGAAGGTGAACGGCATGTCCTGCGCCATGACCGTGATGGCCGAACCCGCCCTGATGACCTGCGCGGCCACCGGCGTCAGGTGCAGCGCGCCGGCCAGAGCAGCCCACATCAGCAGCCGACGGCGCGAGATGCGCGAGTACAGCCACGTCAGGAGCACGAGCCACGAGCCGATCGACAACCACACGAACTGGTCTTCCAGAATGTGCGGAAGATGAAGGACCTGCGGCGCGAGCATGGCATGCCCTACAGGAGTCCCCGGTGGGAGGCGAAGCTCACGGCCTGCGCGCGGGTGTGGGCGTGCAGCTTGCGGTAGATGTTCTTGACGTGCGCGTTGACCGTTTGGGCGCTGATGGTGAGCTGCAGCGCGATCTCCTCGGTTACGTAGCCCGTTGCTACAAGTCGCAACACTTCGCGCTCCCGGGTGGATAACGTGGCCTTGCTGTCCGGCGGACGCACCGGGTTCACGTTGGAGCGCTTGTGGTCGAGGTGCACGAGCAGCCTGCGGGCCAGCCGCGGGGTGATGGCGGCACCACCGTTCACCACCTGCAGCACGGCCTGCGCATAGCTCTGGAACCACGCGTTCTTGACGAGGTAGCCGGAAGCTCCGAGCTCGAAGGCATGCAGTACCTGGGGTTCGTCCTCGAGCGCGGAGACGACGATGATCTCGGCCGCGCTGCGATGCCGCTTGGCCTCCTCGATCAGCTCGAATCCGCTGCCGTCGCCGAGGCGGATGTCGACCATGAGAACGTCGAACTCGTGTTGCATCAGCAATCGGCGTCCCTCGCGCAGGGTACCGGCCTGGCCCTCGAGCTGGATGCGCAGGTCGCCCAGCAATTCCTGGGCGATGACGCGACGCACGAAGGGGTCGTCGTCCACCAGCAGAACGCGTACTGGTTTGGTTTGCTGCCCTGTAAGGAAATCGGGCCACGGGAGGGTATCGGCAGAGGGAGCGAGTAGCCCGCCGAACTGTCCTGGGTTCGAGAATTTCCTAGACCCATTCCCTGAATCTGTCAACGAAATGTCGAGATCGCTTTCCATTTCAGCCCCTTTGTGACAACTGGTGCATCTTGTTCGTGACGAAAAGTTAATCCATTTCCATTCAGATTTTGAGTTTCAGTTTTTTTGATTACTTTGGTTGCATTCTGTTGCGATTCGCGACCACTGTCCATCGAAAGTTGTACTTTCCTCCTCTGTCGTGTCAAGTAAACGCGTCCTCCGGGCGGCGCTCCGGAGGGGGCGAAACACGCCTTTCGCCATAGCCTTGCTCTACCCAGCACTGGGCATTCTTCGTTCGCTTCCCAGCCAAGAAACTGCATCCCGGTCGACGCGGAATGCCATTTCAGCCCCCGCTACTGACCGTCAGCTGATGGCCGGATGCTCCGGCGATCGGGTTCGTTTCACCACCATCTCTCGAGGAAGCATCATGAAGAAGACTCTCATCGCCATCGCAGTGGTCCTGGTCGGAAGCGTCGCCTCCGCCACGAGCACCACGGCCCTTGCCGCCACCAGCACGACGACCGGCTCCTCCAGCTCGGCCGGCTCCGTGGCAGCCAGCTCCGGCACCGGCAGCGCACTCAGCTACAACGCAGCCAACTCCAGCTCGTCGGCCTCGGCCAACGCGGCAGGCGGCGCGGTCAGCTTCCCGGGCCTGCGCATCGGCGGCGCCTCGGCCAGCGGCTCGGCAACCACCCAGGGCAGCGTGACCAGCATGGCCGCGACGACCGGCAACGGCCTTGCCGTGGGCGGTGCCAACGCACAGGCCAATGCAGGCGCGGCATCCAATGCCAACTACAGCGCCGGCGGGCCGAACTCGGTGAGCGGCAGTGCCGGCGGTACCGCCTCCTCCACGACCAACAACACGGCTGCAACGGCCGCGGGTCCTGGCGGCGGTCTCGCGATCGTGACGCGCACCTCGGGCACGACCTCGGGCTACAGCGCCTCCTCGGGCGCCGTCAACGGCTTCATCAACGGCACCACCACCTCGGCCACCGCGGGCTCGACCGGCGGCTCCTTCGGCGTGACCAACGTCAGCTTCGGCAATGCCGGCGGCTTCAGCAACGGCGGCGGCACCGGCGGCCTGGCTGGCGCAGGTTCGACCGCATCGGCACCCTGAACTTCGCCGACACCGGTTGTTGCACCAGGAAATGGGGAGGGGTTCGCCCCTCCCCGGCTACCAAAGGAGTCGAGAACATGAAGAAACTTATCGTCCTGGCCCTGCTGGGCCTCTCCGCGGGCGCGATGGCGCAGACCAACGTGGGCGGAGCCAACAACCAGTCATCGAGTTCGGCCACCACCTCGGCCCAGGGGAACAACCAGGCCGTGAACTTCAACACCACCAACCCCTCGACGGTGACCCAGAACGTCAACAGCAGCGGCGCGACGACCAGCACCATCGACTACCGGGGCAGCTACACGATCAAGAACGTGCCCTCGGTCAACGGCCCCAACCTGACGACGAGCAACGACACCTGCATGGGCAGCACCAGCGCCAGCGCGAACGGCGCCGGCGTCGGCCTCAGCTTCGGCACCACCTGGACGGACGAGCACTGCAAGCGCCTGAAGATGAGCCGCGAGCTCTGGAACAAGGGCATGAAGGCAGCCTCGCTCGCCATGGACTGCATGGACCCGGCGGCCATGGCCGCGCTGGAGATGACGGGCACCAAATGCCCGCAGTCGATGACGGCGGAAGAACGCGTTTCGGCCTACGGCCCGCAGGCATCGGCCAGCGGCGCGCCCGCCTCGCCGCCTCGGCCGGTGGCTGCCGTGGCGCCACCCGCTCCGGCGGTGCCGCAACCCGTGGCGGCCATCACACCGGCGCCCCAGCCCGCTCCCGCAGCCCCCGCGGCCGCTGCGCTGCCAACGCCACCGGCTCCCATCGCCGAAGCAGCGCCGCAGCAGGTGGCTACCGCTCCCGTTGCCGTGGAAGAGCCGTCCGCCGCGGTGGCGACTCCGGTCGTCAGCGCGACTGTGACGCCGATCGACCCGCGTGACGCAGCCGCCATCCGCGCCGCGCATCTGCTCGACGCCCGGCTCGACGACGGCCCTGGCCTGCGGACGGTGCCGCAATGACTGCGCGGAGCCTGAAATGACCAGGACCGTACTTCTCCTCTGGCTGGCGGCCTGCTGCGTGACGACGGCGGCGGCGGCCGCTTCCGTCGCGCAGCCCACGCTGCGCGTCGAGCGGATGAACATGGGTAGCGGCCTTCAGAACGCACGGGGTACCGAGAACGCGGAAGCGGTAGGTTCCCTGGGCGTGTGGCACGTGCCGCAGTACATGCCGGGCTATCCCACGGCTGCGACGATCTGGCCGCGCGTGATCGTGATCCAGTGCACCAACGACCTGTGCGCCGGCTACGAGGTCACGCCCGAGATGGGCCGCGGCGAATACCTGTTCTTCGTGCCTGCCGGAAAGTAGGCAGGCAAGCAGGCGGGAAAGCAGGCGAAGGCGAGCGACAGGGCCGCGCGGGGCCCGGTCCGCATTGCCTTACGCTAGCGGAATGCCCACATTTCCGCGCGCCTTGCGTGCCCTGCTCCGTGCCATAGGTACCGCGCTCGTCGTTCCCCTGCTGCTCTTCGAGGAATGGGGCTGGGAGCCGCTGGCCGCGCTCGCGGCGCGGTTGTCGCGCCTTCCCTTCTGGGCCGCTCTCGAAGCACGGCTGCGGCGGCTGCCGCCCTGGGGAGCGCTGCTGGCTTTCTTCATTCCGGTGCTGTTGCTGCTGCCGGTGAAGGTGCTGGCGCTGTTCCTGTTCAGCCGGGGCCATGCCGCCACCGCGCTCACCGTGCTGGTGCTGGCCAAGCTCGTGGGCACGGCCATCGTCGCGCGGATCTTCCAGCTGGTCGAAGGGCCGCTGATGCGCATTCCGTGGTTCGCCCGCTGGTATCCGCGATGGAAGGCGTGGAAGGACCACGTGCTCACCATCGTTCGCCAGAGCCGCCCCTGGCGCGTGGTGCGGGCGCTGAACCGGCGGATCGCCCGCGGCTGGCGACGGTTCCGGGAAGGCTGAGACAAATATTACCCGGGTTATATTGTGATTTTCATTTAACCCGGGTAATATTTGAAGATGAATCTCCCCACGGAAAGCCGCCGCGCCCTCGTCCGGCAATACAAGGAAACCCCGCGCCCCGCGGGCGTCTACGTCATCCGCAACGGCTCGAACGGCCGCGTCTATGTGGGCGGCAGCCTGGACGTCGAAGGCGCGATGAACCGCGCGCGCTTCGAACTGAACATGCGCAGCCACCGCAACAAGGCGCTCGGGCAAGACTGGATCGAGCACGGCGCGGGCCATTTCAGCTTCGAGGTGATCGATCGCGTCAAGGAGCGCGACGACCCCGCCTTCGACCGCAAAGCCGAACTCGACAGGCTTCTTTCGCTCTGGCAGGAAGAGTTGCAGTGCTTCGGACCGAAGGGCTACAACACGCGTTGAAACTTGCACCGGGCGCACACGCAACGCATGGCAACCAGATGACGCGCACCAAAGCGCGGCAGCGAGTAGATTACGCACCTCGTTTCGCTTGGTACCCCCAGGAACAAAACACCCGAATGTCATCCGACACCCCCACCACCCTGACCGTGTTCTTCGACTTCCAGCGCGTCGCGCAAGGCAGCAAGGCCGAAGTGCTCGACCAGCTGCGCCGCCGCGACGATCCCGGGCCCTATCTCGTGTTCGACGACCGCACCGGCGCGCAGCTCGACCTCGACATGCGCGAGCTTCCGCCCGAGTTGCGCGACCACGAAGCCGAGCATCGCGACGATGCACCGCGCGGCGTGGGCCGCCCCAAGCTCGGCGTGGTCGCGCGTGAAGTCACGCTGCTGCCGCGCCACTGGGACTGGCTCGGCCGCCAGCCGGGCGGCGCGTCGGTCGCGCTGCGCAAGCTGGTCGACGATGCCCGCCGCGTGAACGCCGAGCGCGACACCGTGCGCGCGGCGCAGGAAGCCACCTACCGCTTCATGACCGCCATCGCGGGCAACCTGCCGGGCTTCGAGGAAGCCACGCGCGCGCTGTTCGCCGGCGAGGAGCAGCGCTTCGGCAACCTCATAGAAACCTGGCCCGCCGACGTGCGCGCCCATCTGCAGAAACTGTCGGCCGCCGGCTGGCACGCCCAATGAGAACAACACCCGAGACAACCGGAACCGGCGGCGGCGCCGACCCCAGCGGACTGCAAGGCGTGCCAGTGGCACCGGTCAACGCGCCACGGCCGCTGTGGAAGGTCTTTCTTTTCTTCCTCGCGCCGATGTTGCTCAGCAACATCCTCCAGTCGCTCTCCGGCACGCTGAACAACGTGTACGTGGGGCAGATGCTGGGCGTGGGCGCGCTGGCGGCGGTGTCGAGCTTCTTCCCGGTGATGTTCTTCTTCATCGCCTTCATCATCGGCCTGGGCGCGGGCGCCTCGGTGCTCATCGGCCAGGCATGGGGCGCGCGCGACGTCGCCAAGGCCAAGGCCGTGGCGGGCACCACGCTCACCGTCGGAGTGCTGCTGGGACTGGTGATCGCCGTGTTCGGCGGCGCGTTCACCACGCCGATGCTGGCCGCGCTGGGCACGCCGCCCGACGTGCTGGCCGACTCCACGCGCTATGCCCGCATCATGCTGATCGCGATGCCGGGCGTGTTCCTGTTCCTGCTGTCCACCGCGATGCTTCGCGGCGTGGGCGACACCGTCACGCCGCTGTTCACCCTGCTGATCTCCACGCTGATCGGGCTGGTGGTCACGCCCGCGCTCATCCGCGGCTGGGGCGGCCTGCCGCAGCTCGGCGTGGCGAGCGGCGCATGGGCGTCGGTGCTGTCGTTCATCGTGGCGACCACCTGGCTGGGCTTCCGGCTGCGCCAGCAGAAGAGTCCGCTCGCGCCCGACGCGGAGTTCATGCGCAACCTGCGCATCCAGCCGCAACTGCTGAAGGCCGTGCTGCGCATCGGCGTGCCCACGGGCGTGCAGATGATCGTGGTCGCGCTGGCCGAGGTGGTGCTGCTGTCGATGGTCAACGGCTTCGGCTCCAACGCCACGGCCGCCTACGGCGCTGTGAACCAGGTGGTGGCGTACGTCCAGTTCCCGGCGATCTCTATCGCCATCACGGCGTCGATCCTGGGCGCGCAGGCCATCGGCGCGGGCCGCGCCAACCGGCTCGGCGCCATCGCGCAGACGGCGCTGCTGATGAACCTGGTGCTCACCGGCGGCCTGGTGCTGCTGGGCTACCTGTTCTCGCGGCCGCTGATGGGCTTCTTCATCACCAGCGCGCCGGTCATCGAGATCGCGCAGACGCTGCTGCACATCATGCTGTGGAGCCTGGTGGTCTTCGGCATGGCCTCGGCGTTGTCGGGGATCATGCGCGCCAGCGGCTCGGTGCTGGTGCCCACGCTGATTTCCATCATCTGCATTCTGGGCGTGGAGGTGCCGGTGGCCTGGGTCATGAGCCACCGCATCGGGCTCGACGGAATCTGGGTGGCCTACCCGGTGACCTTCGGCGCGATGCTGCTGCTGCAGACCGCGTACTACCAGCTGGTGTGGCGCAAGAAGGCCATCCACAAGCTGGTGTAGCCGCCGCGCGGACTACTTGCCGTCGAAGGCCCGCTGCGCCTCGGCAAGGTCGAGCTTGACCATCTTCATCATGGCCTGCATCGCGCGGTTGGCCTTGGCCTCGTCCTTGTCCTGGAACATGCGGATCATGGCCATGGGCGCGACCTGCCACGACACGCCGAACCGATCGGTGAGCCAGCCGCACTGCACCGGCTGGCCGCCGCCTTCGAGCAGCCTGTCCCAGTAGTAGTCGACCTCGGCCTGCGTCTCGCAGGGCACGAACATCGAGATGGCCGGGTTGAACTTGTATTCCGGGCCGCCGTTGAGGACCATGAACTTCTGCCCGTCGAGCTCGAAGGTCGCGGTGAGCAGCGAGCCCTTGCGGCTGGGGTTGCTGTCGCCCCAGAGCAGCGTGTCGGTCACGCGCGAGTTCGGAAAGATGCTGCTGTAGAACTTCAGCGCCTCCTCGCCGTTGGTGTCGAACCAGAGACAGGGAATGATCTTCTGCATGGGACTCCTTCGCTTTTGACGATGAACCTGATAGTTCAGTATCGAAGCGTCGTACGGCCCCTGTCAACCCGTGCGACGCCTGTCAGCGGGAAGTTCCCATGCGTTCCGATCGCCCTGCCCTCGGCCGCCAGGCCCTTCAGGCGATCCGATAGAAGCCCTGGTCGGATAGCACGCCTGCCTTCTTCGTGAATTCGACCGGGTCGAAGCCCTCCTCGGCAAACTTCTTCTTCACGAGCTCTGTGGCCGAGGCCACGGCCTGCTCGCTGGTCCATTCGACCAGCGTCAGTACGTTGAACTCGCTGCCTCCACCCGTCTGGTCGAGCACATGCGCGCGCAGGCAGCCCGGCAAGTTGCGCAGCGTCTGCTGGATGCGCTGCATCTGCGCGATGAAAGCCTGCCGGGCTTCGGCGGGCACCGCGAACTTGTCGACGCGGAAAACGGGACCGGAAGCGGAGACCGGGTAAGCGACGCTGGTGTCGTTCGACATGAAACGGATTCCTTCAAGAGAAAAATGCGCACGGAACCCGCGCGCTGGAAGTTATTCTCAAACCTCAAGTAAAGCTGAGGTCAAGAGGTTTCTCTTCCGATGAACGACGCACTGCAAAGAGCCGGCATTTCCCCCACGCTCACCGTCGGCGAGGTCGCCCGCCGCAGCGGCGTCACGGTGTCCACGCTGCATTTCTACGAGGCGCAGGGCCTGATCGGCAGCACCCGCACCGCAGGCAACCAGCGACGCTACCCGCGCACGGTGCTGCGGCGCGTGGCCTTCGTGCGGGTAGCGCAGAGGGTAGGCATTTCGCTTGCCGAGATCGGCACTGCCCTGGCTACCCTCCCCGAATCCGCAGCGCCGAGCCGCGAGGACTGGGCCCGGCTCTCGGCTTCGTGGCGTGCCGAGCTGGACGAGCGCATAGAGCAGTTGCAGAAGCTGCGCGACACGCTCGACGACTGCATCGGCTGCGGCTGCCTGTCGATCGACCGCTGCAAGCTGCGCAATCCGCTCGACCGGCTTGGCGCCGAGGGCCAGGGGCCGCAGCGGCTGCTGGTGAAACGAGGCGCCTGAAAACTCAGGCGCCTGCGCCGAATGCCTTCCGCCAGCGATAGGCCTCGGCCGCATTGACCGCGCCCTTCGGCGCCCTGCCCTGGAAGATCTCCGCGAGCTGCGACACGGTTTCCGTCGCCTGGTGCTCGACCGCCGGCGGCGTGAGCCCGCCGATGTGGGGCGTGGCGATCACGCGCGGATGCGCTGCCACGTCCGGCGAAGGCATCTGGTCGGGCGCGCGGCCGACGTCGAGCGCGCATCCCGCGATCGTGCCGGCGTCCAGCGCGGCGAGCAGCGCACGCTCATCCACCAGATTGCCGCGCGAGGCATTGATGAAGAAGGCATGCGGCTGCATCGCGGCGAACGCCCGGGCGTTCATCATGTTCTCGGTCGCCTCGGTGGCGGGCGCGAGGCAGACCACGAAGTCCGACTGCGCCAGCAGCGCCTCGAAGCTCACCTGCTCGAACTCGGCCCGGTCGGTTGCCGTGTACGGGTCGTGCACGACGATGCGCATGCCCAGCGCCAGCGCGACATCGCAAAGGTAGCGGCTGATCTGCCCGTAGCCGATCACGCCCAGCGTGCTGCCGCGCAGTTCGCGACCCATCGCGGGCGGCGGCAGCCGGCCTGCGTGGTAGCTCGCGGCGGAGGCACTGATGCCTCGGCCCAGATCGATCATCGCGCCCACGATCCACTCCGACACCGAGGCGATGAACCCCGCGCTCGCCTGCGTCACCAGCACGCCGTGCCGGCTGGCGGAGGCCACGTCGATGTTGCGGATGTCGATGGCACAGCGCACGAAGGCCTTGAGCTGCGGCAGGGCCGCGAACAGCGCCTCGTCACCCGCCGTCTGGCGGTAGGAAATGATCGCGTCGCAGTCCTGCGCAAGGTCGGCGAGCTCGCGCGACGAAAGATCGGCGTCGCTGGGATTGAAGCGCACCTGCGCGATGGCCCGAAGGGCCGCGGTGGCGCGGTCGCCGAAGTAGTTGGCGAGCTTGGCTGGCGGATGGCTGACGAAAACCGTGGTCATGAAAAAGCTTCTGTTCGGAAGGAAAGACTGGCCGCGAGCATCATGCGGCCGCAAGCGCCAAGGATCGTGCGCCGCCACGAAGGCAGAATGGAAAAACCACAGGACGCCGCATGACCATAACCTCACAGACACCCGACGCAGCCCGTGCCTATGCCGTCGAGATGCACGGCGACCAGAAGTACGGCACGCATCCATACGTGCACCACCTCGACGCCGTCGCCGCCCTGCTCCAGCCCTACGGCGACAGGGCGCGCGTCGTCGGCTATCTGCACGACGTGGTCGAGGACACGGCAGCGACGGTGGCGGACGTGCGCTCGCGCTTCGGCGATCTGGTGGCCTCGTGCGTTGCGCTGCTGACCGACGCGCCCGGGGCCAACCGCAAGGAGCGCAAGGCCAAGACCTATGCGGCTCTGGCCGAAGTGAAGGGCGACGAGGAACTCGCGCTGCTCGTGAAGGCCGCCGACCGCCTGGCCAACGTGCGCGCCTGCGTGGCGGACGGCCAGCGCGCGCTGTGGGAGACGTACCACGGCGAGCATCCGACCTTCAGGGCAGCCGCATTCAGGGCCGGGCAATGCGATCCGTTGTGGACCGAGCTCGACACGCTGCTCTCGCCCTCTCGCGCACCAACAGCGACGCCCTGACAAGGGCTGTACACGGCTGGTTCGCCCCTCATAGACGAGCGATCTTTCGCGGGTAAAGCGGTCGCTGCGGTCCGGACAGACGGGCGCGCGCCCTGAGCCTGCCAGCCCGAGCCTGTCTGTAATGGTGCGAAATGGATTGGTGTCCGAATGGACGCCACAGTGCACGGACTTCAGTTCTCCGGAAAGCCAGAAGGGGGCAAGTTGCCGGCAGCCCCGACCCAGGCACGCATCCGGAGGAAAGTCGGGTGCATCCATTTCAGTAAAGCATCAATCGGATTGGAGGTCCAAATGGGCATTGTGTTTGCAGAAAACTGGAACAACATCGATGGACTCAGGGCGAAGCATGGAGACTGGTATGACGACGACTACAACACTCTGGGCGATGCCAACTACCAGCAGATATGCGCCATGCTGAACACGTGGGCAGAAAGAGAAATTGCCCACAATCACGCCAGCGAGCTATACGAAATCGCTACGGCCGTGTTGAGCGACAGACTCAATGTCACAGTCGAACTGGGATTCCACCAGCTTCAGAATTTCAAGGGACAGGATTATTTCCACATCACCGTGATACACCCGGACGGATGGAAAGCCCACATGTTCAGTCGCGCGAAAATCTATATGGGCCAGATCGCGCATATCGAGAAAACAATTGAAGGCGGAACCAAGGTCCCCACTGTCTACGAAAAAAGAATCTACCTACAGCCTCAGAAGCCCTACACGCCATTTCTCTGAGTCTCGCTAGCCGACACGCCGATTCGCGAACTCCATCACCCCGTCGTCCACCGAACCGAAGCGCAGGCTCACGAGATCGCGCGCGTAGTTCTGGTACACCCGCCACGGCGCGCGCGAGCCCTGCTTCGGAAACCTGCCCACCGCGCGCTGCACGTAGCCCGAGGAGAAGTCGAGCCAGGGCTCGGGCGCCAGGGACGGGTCGGTGTTGCGGGGCGTGCATTGCCTCCAGCCCTGCTTCTCCATGTGGTTGAGCACCCGGCAGACATACGCGCAGGTCAGGTCGCTCTTGAGCGTCCACGAGGCATTCGTGTAGCCGAACGACGAGGCCAGGTTGGGCACGTCGCTGTACATCATTCCCTTGTAGTTGAAGGTCGCGGCCGGATCCACGCGCCGGCCGTCCACCTCGAGCTGCACGCCGCCGAGCACCTGCAGTTCGAGCCCGGTGGCGGTGACGACCACGTCGGCCTCCAGCTCCCTGCCCGACTTCAGCCTGATGCCGCCCGGCGTGAAGGTGTCGACGTGGTCCGTGACCATCGAGGCGCGCCCTGCCCTGATGGCCGCGAACAGGTCGCCGTCGGGCACGAGGCACAGGCGCTGATCCCAGGGGTTGTAGCGCGGCGTGAAATGCGTGGCGACGTCGTAGCCGGGCCCGAGGGCCTGCCGCACGCCGCCAAGAATCAGCTTCTTCACGCGATCGGGCTTGCGCCGCGCGAGGCGGAAGAAGTACATCGACAGCAGCACGTTCTTCCAGCGCGTGAGACCGTAGGCCATTCCGGCCGGCAGGAAGCTGCGAAGCCCGTGGGCGATGGGGTCCTGCGCCGGCCGAGCGACCACGTAGGTGGGCGAGCGCTGCAGCAGCATCACGTGCGAGGCCGTCTTCGCCAGCGCCGGCACCAGCGTCATCGCGGTCGCGCCGCTGCCGATCACGATCACCTTCTTGCCGCTGCAATCCAGGTCCTCGGGCCAGTGCTGCGGATGGACGATGCGGCCCGCGTAGTCGCCAACGCCCGCGAACTCGGGCGTGTAGCCGGCCTCGTACCTGTAGTAGCCGCTGCACAGGAAGAGGAAGTTGCAACGCATGCGCAGCAGAAGCCGTTCGGGGCCGCGCTCGACATCCACGCTCCAGCAGGCATCGGCTGTGGACCACGAGGCGCGCACCACGCGATGGTTGAACCGGATCTTCCGGTCGATGCCGTGCTGCGCCGCGGTCTCGCGCAGGTAGTTCAGGATCGACGGCCCGTCGGCAATGGACTTCGCCTGCGTCCACGGCCGGAACGAATATCCCAGCGTGTACATGTCGGAATCCGAGCGCACGCCCGGATAGCGGAACAGGTCCCAGGTGCCGCCGCTGCGTTCGCGCCCCTCGAGGATCGCGTAGCTGCGCCCCGGGCAATTCGCCTGCAGGTGGTAGCCGGCGCCGATCCCGGAGAGGCCAGCGCCCACGACGAGCACATCGACGTGCTCCTGCTGATCTTCGTCCTGCATCGACATGTCTCCTTGTCTACTCAGTTCTTCCTGTCCGCACCTCCCGCGGGGGTGCCCCGGATCATCAGCCACGCGCTCACCGCACTCAACATGGCCAGCGCGGCGCTCGACAGCATCACCCAGCGAAAGCCCGCGACGAAGGATTCGGCCACCGCCCGTTTCGCGGCCGCGGCCGTGGCCGCATCAACGCCCGGCGGCATCGCCGCGCCCGCCAGCTTGCTGCGCTCGCCTTCGAGAAATGCTGCCACCTGCCTCGAAGCGCCCATGTCGCGCAGGTGATCCGCCAGCGCCGCGTCGAAGGCCCAGGCCATGAGCGCGCCGAACACCGCGATCGCCAGCACCGCCGCAGCGCGCGACACGGCGTTGTTCACGCCCGATGCCACGCCCGCCAGCTCGGGGCCGACCGCATTCATGACCGTGGTGGTCAGCGGCGCCACCGTCACCGTCATGCCGAAGCCCAGCACCACCACTGCCGGCAGAAAGCCGCTCCAGTAGCTCGCGCCCACGCCCGGCACCGCGAACAGCGCGAAGCCCACCGCCGCGATGGCCGGACCGATGACCAGCGGCATGCGCGGCCCGAAGCGGTCCACCAGCTGCCCGGCCCAGCCCGAGAGCGCGAACATGATGAAGATGAAAGGCAGCAGCGCCGCCCCCGCCACCGTCGCCGAGTAGCCCTGCACCTGGATCAGGTTGAGCGGAAAGAAGTACAGCCCGCCGCCCAGCGCCGCATAGAGCAGCAGCGTCAGCAGGTTCGCGCCGCTGAAGTTGCCGATGCGCAGCAGCTCCAGCGGCAGCATCGGCGTACGCACCTTGCGCTCGGCGACGAAGAAGCCCGCACCGCCCAGCACGCCGACGGCCAGCGCCGAAAGCACGGCCGGCGAGCGCCATCCCTGCGTCGGCGCCTCGATGAATGCGTAGACGATGCCGCCGAGCCCGGCCGTCGCGAGCAGCGCGCCCCACAGGTCGAGCCCGCCGCTGGCGGAAGCGCCGCGGCTCTCGGGCACGTGGCGCCACACGATCCACAGCACCAGCAGCGCCATCGGCACGTTGATGAAGAAGGCCCAGGTCCAGGAAAAGTGATCGACCAGGAAGCCGCCCAGCACCGGCCCCACCGCCGCCGTGATGCCGCTGAAGCCCGACCAGGTGCCGATGGCCTTGCCGCGCTCCTTCTCGGGAAAGGCCGCGCTGATCAGCGCGAGGCTGCCCGGCACCAGCAGCGCCCCGCCGATGCCCTGCACCGCCCTCCCGGCAATGAGCTGCTGCACGTTGGCCGCAAGCCCGCAGGCCACCGACGACAGGGCGAAGATGCCGACGCCGATCGCGAAGATGCGCCGCCGGCCGTAGTGATCGCCCAGCGCGCCGCCCACCAGGAGCAGTGCCGCCAGCAGCAAGGCGTACGACTCGACCACCCATTGCGCCTGGAAGGCCGTGGCGTGCAGGTCGGACTGGATGGCCGGCAGCGCTACGTTGACCACAGTGCCGTCGATGAAGGCCATGCTGGACCCCACGATGGCCGCCGCCAGCACCCAGGGTTTGGAGGCATCGGGGCAGCCGCCCTCCTCGGGGCGGGCGCCATGCAGGATCAGCGTGTCGTCGCAGGGCGCCTTGCCGATCTGTGCCATGGAGGTCTCCTTCCTATGGGATTCCGGTCTTGCCTCTTTTTTCTTCCCAGAGGCCGGGAGAAAGAATCAGGTCGCGCAGGCAGTCGCCGACGGATTGGCACGCGCGGCATTCACACTGCGCGCCATCGCAGCGGCCGCAGCCGCCGTCACGCGCTGCGCTCCTTGCGCCACCGCGTCCATCCCGCTGCCCACTGCCTCGCCGAGGTTCAGCTGGCACACCACCGTACGCGCCTCGTCCGAGCGCCGCAGCGTCCAGCTGAAGCCCGCATCGACGCGCGCGCCGTCGACCGCATCGAACTGGCGCAGCTGCACCGCGATGCGCCACACCGGCTGCGAGCCCTGCTTGCCGCTCCTGGTCACGTCGAGCGCGCCGAGCCGGCCGGCGATGCCGCTGGCCAACGCATCGCGCAGCTCGTTCTCGAACGACGAGGCCCAGCGATGCTGCTCCAGCACATCGACCTGCACGCTGCCGTTGGGCCGGCGCACCACCATCTGCGGCCGCGCGAAGCGCTCGGGCACGGCCACGGGCGCGAGCTCGATGTAAAGCGGTGCGGCGCTGCCGAGCGTCGAAGGCGCGGCATCAGCCGCCGCCACCGGGCTCGCCAGCGTGTAGTAGTTGTCGGGCTTGCTGGCGCAGCCCGCGAGCGTGGCCAGCATTGCCGCTGCTGCGGCCACGGATGCGATGTGGTTCTTCTTCATTTCTTGCCGTCGTCCGGTTTGCCGCGCAGCAGCGACTCTGGGTGGCGCTCGAGGTAGTCGGTCAGCACGCGCACCGAGCCGGCGGCGCGCGTGAGCTCCTGCAGCGTCTGGCGCATGTCCTGCTGCAGCGGCGAGTCGTCGGCCAGCGTGCGCTCGGCGCTGTTCACGGTCTTGCGCACGTCCTTCATGGCCGCGGCCAGCTCGGGCGTGACGTCGTTGTTGATGCGGCTGACCGTCTGCTCGGTGGTCGTCAGGGTCTTGTTGAGCGAGGCGAGCGTGGTGCGCAGGTCGCCCGCGATCTGCTCGTAGGGCACCTTGTTGAGCTTGGTCGCGATCTCCTGCACCTGCGACTGGATCTCGTCGAGGCTGTTGGCCACGGTGGGCAGCTCGATCGGGTTCTTCGACAGGTCGATCTTCGCGGGCGGCGCCTTCGGGAAGAAGTCGAGCGCCACGTAGACCTGGCCGGTCAGCAGGTTGCCGTTGCGCAGCTGGGCGCGCAGGCCCTTCTCGGCCAGGAAGCGCAGCCGCTCCTGCTGGGTGGCGCGCGACTCGGTGCCGCTCTCGCCCGCACGGCGGCGCAGGCGGTCGGGGTAGACCTGCACCAGCACCGGCATGCGGAACTCGCGCTCGGCGCGGTCGAACTCCACGCCGATGGACTTGACCTCGCCGATCACCACGCCGCGGAAGTCCACTGGCGCGCCCGGCGTGAGCCCGCGCAGCGACTGGTTGAAGTACATCAGCAGGGTCTGCGAGGGGCCGTCGGGCTCCTTCATGGCGGAAGACTCGTCCTGCGCCAGCGTGAAGGCCGCGTTCTCCTTGGCGACCGGGCCCATGGCGTCGTCGGGCGCCTGGAAGGCGATGCCGCCGAGCAGGATGGTCGCCAGCGACTGCGTGCGCAGCGTGAAGCCGCTCGCGCTCAGCTGCGCATCGATGCCGCTGGCCTGCCAGAAGCGCGTGTTCATGCCCACGAACTTGTCGTAGGGCGCGTTGATGAACACGCGGATGGTCACGCCGCGCCCGTCGCCGTCGAGCTCGTAGGCCGCCACCTGCCCGACCTTGACGCGCCTGAAGTACACCGGCGAGCCCACGTCGAGCGAGCCCACGTCGTTGGCGCGCAGCAGAAACTGCTTGCCCGAGTCGTCGCGCGTGACGATGGGCGGCGTCTCCAGCCCGGTGAACTCGCCCGCCGTTTCCGTCGACACGCCCGCGTCGGCGCCGATGTAGGCGCCCGACAGCAGCGTGTTGAGCCCCGAGATGCCCGACGTGTCGAGCCGCGGGCGCACGACCCAGAAGCGCGAGTCCTGCGCCGTGAAGCTCTGCGCCTCCTTGTTGAACTGCACCAGCACGCGCACGTGCGAGCGGTCGCGCGCCAGCCGCAGGCTGGTGACCAGGCCGATCTGCACGTCCTTGTACTTCACGGCGGTCTTGCCGGCCTCCAGGCCCTCGGCGGTCTTGAAGGTCAGCACCACCTCGGGGCCGCGCTCCAGGATGATCCGCGCCACCAGCGTGATGCCCACCAGCGCTGCCACGATGGGGATCAGCCAGATCAGCGACGGCAGCCACTCGCGCCGGCGCACCACGCGCGGCCTGGGCAAGGGTGACTGGTCGGGCGGGCCGGACGGCGCCGGCCTGTCCTTGGGTTGATCTTCTTCACTCATGCTGGTTTCTCGTCCCTGTTTCCATGTGTCTGTGCACCTTCCTCGTTGTCGCGCAGGATGGCCTGTTCCTCCCTGCTGTCCCAGGTGAGCTTCGGGTCGAAGCTCAACGAGGCCAGCATCGTCAGCACCACCACCGAGCCGAAGGCCGCGATGCCCACGCCCGCGGTGATGACCGCGAAGCCCTGGATCTGCACCAGCCCCGTCAGCAGCGACACCACGAACACGTCGAGCATCGACCAGCGGCCGATGATCTCGATGATGTGATACAGCTTCGCCCGCTCGCGCCTCCGCCAGCTGCTGCCGCGCTGCGCCAGCACCACGAGCAGCAGCAGCACGGCCAGCTTGAACAGCGGCACCAGGAAGCTGGCGATGAAGACGATGGCCGCGAGCCCGTAGGCGCCAGACACCCAGAAATAGATCACTCCGCTCAGGATGGTGTCGTTCTGCGTGCCGAACAGCGTGCGCGTGATCATCACCGGCAGCAGGTTCGCCGGTATGTACATCATGCAGGCCGCGATGAGGAAGGCCCAGGTGAGCTTCAGGCTCTGCGGCTTGCGCGTGTGCAGGTGCGTGCCGCAGCGGCCGCAGGCATCGCCCTCCTCCGCGCCTTCCCAGACGGCGCCGCAATGCCGGCAGGGCATGTAGCCGAGCGAGGCGGCGGTGAGAACCCGCGAGTCCTCGTCGTGGTGGTGATGGTCGCTGGAAGCCGCGATGCTCCCGAGGCGCTGCCGGAGACGGCCCAGCGGCTTCATGCCGACGCCCCGCCCTTCTCGTCGTTCGCCCCTTCGCCCGTGCCTTCGTCCGGCAGGGCCTCGCCCTTCGGCCGGAACGCCATTCCCCAGAACGCCCCCGGATCGAACGACAGCACCGCCGTCAGCATGACCGTGAGCGCCATGAAGGCCCACAGCGCCGGCCCCGGCACCACGCTCGCCATGCTCGACAGCTTGACGATGGCCACCAGCACCCCGAGCAGGAACACCTCGATCATTCCCCAGGGCCGCAGCGACTGCATCGCCCGCACCAGCAGCGCGAAGCCCACCGGCCGGTGCTCCCGGCTCAGCGGAATCAGCAGGTAGGCCAGGATGCAAAGCTGCAGGAAGGGAAAGAGGATGGTGGTCGCCAGCACCAGCAGCGCCACCAGCGACATGCCCTCGGCGGTCAGCGCCACCACGGCTCCTGCCAGCGTGGTCTGGCTGCGCAGGCCCTGGAGCTCGATCTCGACGATGGGAAACAGGTTCGCGATGGCGAACATGATGAGGCAGGCCACCGTCAGCGGAAGGATGCGGCGCTCCTGCTGGCCCGGGTGCCGGTCGAGCTCGGTGCCGCAGCGGGGGCAGTGCGCCACGTCGCGCGGCTTGAGCGGCGCGCGGCTGTAGACCGCGTCGCAGCCCGGGCAGACCACCGTTTCAGGTACTTCCTTCATGGGTGAGTACCCTAACTCATTCAGCCGCCGTGGCTTGTCGTCCTGAGGCGCAGCGTGCTGAAAACCGCCGCAACCGCGGCAAAACTGGCCGCCAGCACCAGCGCCACCACCGGTCCGTGGCCGCCGTGCGGGCTCCAGACGCTGAAGACGCCCGCCAGCACCACGGCGCCCAGGGTCTGCCCGGTGAGCCGGGCCGTGCCCAGCATGCCGCTGGCCGCACCACTGCGGTGCGCCGGCGGCGAGGTCACGATGGTGTGGTTGTTCGGCGACTGGAACAGCCCGAAGCCCAGCCCGCACAGCGCCATGCGCCAGGCGATGTCGGCATTGCCCGGATGCGCCGGCAGCGCCGCCAGCAGCGCCAGGCCGGTGGCCAGCAGGCCCAGCCCGATGCCGCCGAGCAGCCCGTCGGGGTAGCGGCCGATCAGCCGCCCCGCGATGGGCGCCATCACCACGATGGCCAGCGGCCAGGCAGTGATGAGCAGACCGGCCTCGATGTGGCTGCGGCCGTACACGTCGAGCAGCAGGAACGGCAGCGCGATGTAGGCCAGCATCTGCGCGCAGAAGGCGGCCACCGAAGTACCCATCGACAGCGCGAACACCGGAATGCGCAGCAGGTCGATGGGAAAGAGCGGCACGGCCAGCTTGCGCTGGCGCCGCAGGTAGACGAAGCCCACGGCCACGCCGGCGAGCAGGATGGCCCACGCCGAGGCCTGCGAACCGCCCGCGCCCTGCACCGGGCCCTCGCGCACGCCGAGCCGGTCGACGCCCAGGAACACCAGCGAGAACATCAGCACGTTGAGCGCCACGTCCACCGGCGAGAAGCGCAGCCCGGCGGCAGGCGCCACGCGGTTGAACGGCAGCGCCTTCATGCCCAGCGCGAAGGTGACGATGCCCAGCGGCACGTTGATGGCGAAGAGCCAGGGCCACGAAGCCACCGAGAGGATGGCCGCCGCCACCGAAGGCCCCGCCACCGACGAAGTAGCCACCACCAGCGAGTTGATCGCCATGCCCTTGCCCAGCTGGGCGGATGGATACGTGAGCCGCACCAGCGCCGCGTTCACGCTCATGATGCCGGCCGCGCCCAGCCCCTGGAATGCGCGTGCCGCGATCAGCGTGCCCAGCGAGTTGGCGAAGGTGGCTGCCAGCGACGACAGCGTGAACACCGCCATGCCGACCAGGTACACGCGCCGGTAGCCCACGAGGTCGCCCAGCGAGGCCAGCGGCAGCAGCATCACCAGCGTGGCGATCTGGTACGCATTGACCACCCAGATCGCCTGCGACGGGCTGGCCTGCAGTTCGCGCGCGATGCCCGGCAGCGCGAGGTTGACGATGGTGCCGTCGAGCACCGCCACGATCAGCCCGAGGATGATGACCAGCATCGCCCAGCCGCGCTCCGGCTGCGCCAGTCCGTCCATGGGCCTTGGGCCCGCGTTGCCGCCGTTGTTGTTGTCTTCGGCTGCCGGGAGCGCGGCGCCTGCGCGTACCGTGTTCATCAGGCTTGCTGCGTCCTTCCTGTCTTTCCTGCCTTGGCCGTGGGCTCGGAGCGCACGCCGCCCAGCGTCAGCCAGGTCAGCACCAGCGCGATGAGCGCGCCGCCGGCCATGCCGGCCACCATCGGCAGCGGCCTGCCGTCGGTGAAGAAGCCCACCACCGCCATCGCCAGCGCACCGGTGAGCATCTGCAGCGTGCCCAGCAGCGCCGAGGCCGTGCCCGCAATGGCGCCGTGCATCTCGAGCGCGAGCACGCCGGTGGTCGGAATCACCAGCCCCATGAAGCCCGAGGCGATGAAGTACAGGACGATAAGCACCCAGATGCTGTCGCCGCCCATCGCGAAGTAGACGAACATCGCGGCCATCGCCACGCCGCAGCACACCACGCCGAACTTGACGAGCTTGACCAGCCCGTAGCGCTCGCCCAGCGCACCGGTGAACTGCGAGGCGCCGATGAAGGCGGCCGCGTTCACGCCGAAGGCCACGCTGTAGAGCGCGGGCGACAGGCCGTAGTGGTCGATCATCACGAACGACGAGTTCGCGAGATAGGTGAAGAAGCCCGCCATCGCGAAGCTGCCGATGAACACCAGCCCGAGGTAGTGCGTGTCGCGCAGCAGCAGCCAGTAGGCCGAGAGCGCGCTGCCGAGGCTGCTTTCGACGCGCTCCGAGGCCGGGCGGGTTTCGTCGAGCAGCTTCACCATCATCGCGAGGCCGGCCACGGCCGCGATGGTCACGGCCCAGAACACGCCGCGCCAGCCGGCGAACGCGATCACGGCGCTGCCCGCGAGCGGCGCGAGGATCGGCGACACGCTGAACACCAGCATCAGCAGCGACATCAGCCGCGCGGCATCGGTGCCGGTATGCAGGTCGCGCACCACGGCGCGCGGAATCGCCATGCCGGCTGCGGCGCCCAGGCCCTGGATGAAGCGCAGCACGATCAGCGTCTGGATGTCGGTCGCCAGCGCGCAGCCCACGCTGGCAAGCGCGAACAGCACCAACCCCGCGTACAGCGGCGGCTTGCGGCCCACCATGTCGGAGACCGGCCCGTACAGCAGCTGCCCCGCGCCGAGCGAAAGGAAGAAGGCCGTGAGGCTCATCTGCACCGCGCCGATGTCGGCACGCAGGCTCTGCCCGATGGCTGGCAGCGCCGGCAGGTACATGTCGATGGCGAATGGCCCGATGGCCGAGAGCAGGCCCAGCAGCAGGGCCATCTTGAAGAAGGGGGAAGAACGCATTGAACCGATTGTCGCGAAGCGCGGCAATCGGTGCAGGCGTGGGGTCGGCCCCGGTGCGGTTCAGCCCGGCTTGCTAATTCTGGGCAAAGAAACGGTTGCCGGGCCGCGGCAGGCCGAGGTTCTCGCGCAAGGTACGACCTTCGTATTCGCGCCGGAAGATGCCGCGTCGCTGCAGCTCGGGCACCACCTTGTCGACGAAGGCGTCGAGCCCGCCTGGCAGCCAGGGGAACATCACGTTGAAGCCGTCGCAGCCTTCGCTTTCCAGCCACTCCTGCATGTCGTCGGCGATGGTCTGCGCGGTGCCGACGAAGGCAAGCCCGCCGTAGCCGCCCAGGCGCTGGGCCAGCTGGCGCACCGTGAGGCTCTCGCTGCGGGCCAGCTCGATCACGCGGGCGCGGCCGCTCTGGCTCGCATTGGTCTCGGGCACGTCGGGCAACGGGCCGTCGGGGTCGAACTTCGAAGCGTCGTGGCCCAGCGCGATCGACAACGACGCGATGGCGCTGTCGTAGTGCACCAGGCTGTCGAGCTTCGCGCGGATGGCGCGCGCCTCCTCCACCCTGTCGCCCACCACCACGAAGGCGGCCGGCAGGATCTTGAGATGGTCAGGGTCGCGCCCGATCGCGCGCATGCGGCCCTTGATGTCGGCATAGAGGCTGCGCGCGCCGGCCAGCGTGCCGGGCGCGGCGAACACCGCCTCGGCGGTCTCTGCCGCGAGCTGGCGGCCGGCCTCCGAGGCGCCCGCCTGCACGATCACCGGCCAGCCCTGCACCGGCCGCGCGATGTGCAGCGGGCCGCGCACCGACAGGTACTTGCCCTTGTGGTCCAGCACGTGCAGCTTGGCCGGATCGAAGAAGCGGCCGCTTTCGACGTCGCGCTCGAAGGCGTCGTCGGCCCAGCTGTCCCACAGGCCGGTGACCACGTCGTGGAACTCGCGGGCGCGGGCATAGCGCTCGTCGTGTTCCATGTGGTCGTCGCGGCCGAAGTTCAGCGCAGCGTCGGGGTTGGAGGTGGTCACGATGTTCCAGCCCGCGCGGCCTTCGCTCAGATGGTCGAGCGAGGCGAAGCGACGCGCGATGTGGAACGGCTCGTCGAAAGTGGTCGAAGCCGTTGCCACCAGCCCGATGTGCCGCGTGTGCTGTGCCAGCGCCGACAGCAGCGTGAACGGCTCGAACGACGTGACCGTGTGGCTGCGCTGCAGCGCGGCCACCGGCATGTTCAGCACGGCAAGGTGGTCGGCCATGAAGAAGGCGTCGAAGCGGCCCCGCTCCAGCGTCTGCGCAAGTTGCTTCAGATGCGCGAAGTTGAAGTTCGCGTCGGGCCACGCACCCGGATAGCGCCAGGCGCCGGTATGGATGCTCACGGGGCGCATGAAGGCGCCCAGCCGCAGCTGCTTCGCGGTGCTCATCGGGAGGCTGCTACTTGCCGGCGGGCCAGAACACCAGCGCGCGCAGCTCGATGCTGCGGCGCGGCGGCGCTTCCTGCGAACCCGTCGGGTCCTCGAAGGCGGTGTGCGCGGTGTAGCGCGCCACGCCCTGCTCGAGCGAGTCGTAGATCTTCAGCAGCAGGGCCTCGTCGGGCCGCAGTCTCGGAAACCAGTACCACTGGTGCTCGGGATTCCAGGTGAAGGAATAGGTCTCGCCCACCTTGTCGGGATAGACCAGGTCGCTGGGCACGAGGTCGGGGGGCGAAATGGAGCGCGCGTCGCACAGCGCCAGCGGCAGGCGCTCGACCGTGGCCAGCGGCCGCCACAGGTTGATGATCGCGAAGCGGTTCTTCAGGCGCTCCTCGGCCTCCTCGGGCGGCAGGTGGGCGTGCACGCGGCGCGGCGCGGAGACGAAGGTCTGGTCGTTGTGCACGCGTCGCACCGGCTCGCGCAGCTCGGCGGTGCGGCGCGAGCCCTGCGCGCTGTCGCGCAGCGTGTGGTCGAACACCACGACCTTCTCGGCGCCGGTCACGTCGCGCAGCAGCGCTTCGGATTCGCGGTAGTAGATGTCGCGGATCGCCGCGTCCTGGGAGAAATCGGCGAGCGCGCTGCGATGCGAGATCTGCGTGAAGCCGCTGCGGTCGAGCGTCAGCTCGTTCAGCGCTACCAGCGGACGCCCGTCGCGGATCGTCACGCGGCGCGGCTCCAGTTCGCCGGTCACCCAGGGCGTGCCGGGCGGCGGCTCGAATGTGTAGCTCACGGGCCGGCCCTGGCCCGCCTTCAGGTAGTTGAGCTCCGCCTGCACCGAAGGCAGCGTAGCGGCCAGCATCTGTCCATTCGATCCGACGCTCATGTAGCGTGACTCCTCAAAACGGTTCCTTGAACGGCCGCAGGTCCAGCTCCTGCGTCCATGCGCTGCGGTGCTGCACATGCAGCTGCCAGTAACTTTCAGCGATGGCTTCGAGCTGCAGCAGGCCGTCGTCGCCGGCCTGCTCCACGCGTTGCGGCGCGTTGTTGCGCAGGCGCTCGCCGTCGATGCCCCCGTCGATCACCACGTGCGCCACGTGAACGCCCTGCGGGCCGAACTCGCGCGCCAGGCTCTGGCTCAGCGAACGCAACGCGGCCTTGGCCGCGGCGAAGGCCGCGAACGGCGGCTTGCCGCGCAGAGCCGCGGTGGCTCCGGTGAACAGCAAGGTGCCACGTGCGTGCGCTCCGCCCGCCTCGAAGGGATTGACCAGCAGGCCGCGCAGGGCCTCGTGCCCGAAGATGAAGCCGCCCAGCGCACTGGTGCGCCAGGCCTGCGTGAACTGTTCGACCGAAAGATCCAGCGTCGGCGCTCGCACCGCGCTCGCGGCATTGAAGATGGCCACCGTGAGCGGACCCAGCGCCGCCGTCTTCTGAGCTATGCCGTGAATCTCGGCCTCGCTCGCCACGTCGCCCGCGAAGGCATGGGCCCGGCCGCCAGCTGCGACGATTTCGCCGGCCACCGCATCGAGCTGGGCCTGCGTTCGGCCGGTCAGAGCGACGATGAAGCCTTCGGCCGCGAAGCGCCGCGCGAGCGCCGCACCCAAGCCTGCGCTGGCGCCGACACCGGCAATCCATGCAACGGGCGACGGCGCGGACCCAGACGACGGCGAAGATGGAGTGACGGAGGTGACAGCCATGAATGAGAACGAAGGCTATACCTGCGCCCCGCCGCGCGGAACGATGCAAAAGGGATAACCTTATTCGGTGGCAGGTCGGTGCCTCGCGCCGCTTGACGCCGTGCCCGGCTTCACTGCATGCGCCGTGCCCGCTACGCTATCGCCTTCCCGGACCGTTCATAACAACTCACAGCAATCGTCATCCAGGAGCAGCTCGTCCATGGCCCACGCCCGCACGGTTCACGCCGATCTCTTGCGCGTGTTCGTTCTCACGCTCGTCTCGCTGTTCGCCATTCCGGCGGCCACCCTCGCCTTCACCGAATACGCGCTTCGCTCGCAGGACGCGGAGTTCCTGCAGGCGATGGAAAACCGCATCGCCAAGGATGCGCGTCTCTCCGCCGCGGACAAGGCCGAAGCCACTGCGTTCTACCGCAGCCACCAGCTCTCCAAGGCCTGCGACGCCACCGCGCCTGAAGACAGGAACTTCCACGACAAGGTGTGCAGCCCCTACTCGATGCACTGGCAGTTCCACTGGGCCGACCGCGCCGCCCTCTGGACCATCGTGCTCGGCGCCGCGCTGCTGGTCGCGGCACTGGTGCTGGGCGCGCTGGCCTTCGCCAACCGCGGCCTGCGCTACGCCAGCTTCGTCGCGGGCTGGCGGCTCATGACCGTGTCGAGCGCGGTCGAGGTGGTGCTGCAAAGCGCGATGCTGGTGTGGCTCTCGTTCTGGCTCACGGCGTACTTCTGGCACAGCTACTACATCAAGCTGATCGCGATTGCCGGCATCGCGGCCGGCGCGGCGGTGTTCTACGCGATCTACACGCTGTTCAAGAAGCTGCCCTCGGGCAACGAGATCGAGGGCGAGCTGGTCTCGCAGGCCGACGCGCCGCGCCTGTGGGAGCGCATCCGCCAGCTCGCCGGCCGCGTGAAGACCACCCCGCCCGACCAGATCGTGGCAGGTATCGACACCAACTTCTTCGTGACCGAAGCGCCGTGCGAGGTCAAGGGCCGCCCCTTGCAGGGCCGCACGCTCTTCGTGAGCCTGCCGCTGCTGCGCGTGCTCGACCAGACCGAGGCCGATGCGGTGCTCGCGCACGAGCTCGCCCACCTGGGCGGCGGCGACACCCGCAGCAGCGCGGCGCTCGGCCCCAAGCTGCTGCAGTTCGACCAGTACACCTGGAAGATGCGAAGCGGCGGCCTCACCATCGTGGCGCACTACCTGCTGCGCCTGTACCGCATGATCTTCGCCTTCGCGCTGGCCCGCGACAGCCGCGAGCGCGAATACAAGGCCGACCGTGTGGCCGCCGGGCTCACCGCGCCGCACGCCATCGTGCAGTCGCTCATCAAGATCTCGGCCTATGCGAGCTACCGCAACGACGTGGAGCAGAAGCTCTTCGAGCAGGACCGCGAGCACGACGGCGCGCTCGGCATCGCCCGCTTCGTCGCCGACGGCCTGCCGCCGTACGCCAATTCGCCGGCCTTCATCGAGGCGATGAAGACAGCCGGCGTGCCGCATCCCTACGACAGCCATCCGCCGCTGCTGGAACGCATGCGCAACGTCGGCCACCACGTGCCCGAGAGCGCCTACGGCGGCATCGTTTCCACCGTGCCGCAGGCCTCGTGGGCCGACGAGATCGAGACCGCCGACGCCATCGAGCAACGCCTGTGGAGCGAGTACGAGCAGCGCTTCGTGCAGAACCACGAGCTGAGCCTGGCCTACCGCTACGAGCCCGCGACCGAGGAAGAGCGCGCCGTGGTGCTGCGCCACTTTCCGCCCATCGGTTTCGCGCTGAAGAACGGCGAGCGCATCGACATCAGCTACGAGGGCATGCACCCCAGTACCGACGGCGGCTCGACCATCCCGTGGGACGAGGTCAAGAGCCTGACCTACAAGGACAGCAGCTTCGGCGACACCCTCATCGTCACCCACTTCGACAAGGGCATGCTGGGCGCGCGCACCACCAAGGTGAAGCTCGCGGGCCTCGGCAAGCAGAAAGAAAACTTCAAGGGCGCAGTCGGCCACTACTGGCGGCGCCACCAGATCATGAGGGCGCAGCAACAGCAGCATCTACAACAGCCATGACACCGGCGGCTGCAGCCGCCCTCCTCCTTCTTCCCACCGCCTCCACAAAACCATCCAACACCGGAGACAAGCAACCATGAACCCCGTAGAACAGAGAACCATCTCGAAGATCAGCTGGCGACTGCTGCCGCTTCTGATGGTGAGCTACTTCATCGCCTACCTCGACCGCGTGAACCTCGGCTTCGCCGGCGCGGCCATGTCCAAGGACCTGGGCTTCACCGCCGCCGTGTTCGGCAGCGCGGCCGGCATCTTCTTCCTCGCCTACTTCCTGTTCGAGGTGCCCAGCAACATGGCGCTGGAGCGCTTCGGCGCACGCCGCTGGATCGCCCGCATCATGTTCAGCTGGGGCATCCTCTCGGCCGCGCAGGCCTGGGTGGGCGGCTCGACCAGCTTCAACGTCGTGCGATTCCTGCTCGGCATCGCGGAGGCCGGGTTCTTCCCGGGCGTGATCTTCTACATCACGCTGTGGTTTCCGGCGGCGTACCGCGCGCGCATCGTGGGCTGGTTCATGTTCGCCATTCCGATCTCGACCGTGATCGGCTCGCCCATCTCGGGCTTCATCCTCAACATGGACGGCGTCGGCGGCATGCACGGCTGGCAGTGGCTGTTCATCCTGGAAGCGCTGCCCTCGCTGGTGCTGACCTTCTTCGTGCTGATGTACCTGCCCGACGGCCCGAAGGACGCCAAGTGGCTCAGCACCGAGGAGCGCGACTGGCTGCAGCGCACGCTGGACGCCGAGCGCGCCAACCGGGAGTCGATCAACAAGATCTCCTGGAAACAGTCGCTGCTGAACCCGCGCGTGATCGGGCTGGGCTTCGTCTACATGGGCATCACGGTGCCGCTTTACGGCCTGAGCTTCTTCCTGCCGCAGATCATCAAGGGCTTCGGCGGGCTGGGCAACGTGGAGATCGGCTTCATCAACGCCTTCCCGTACCTGGTGGGCGCCATCGCCATGCTGTTCTGGACGCGGGCCTCCGACGCGCGCAAGGAACGCAAGTGGTTCCTGCTGATCCCGCTGGCCTGCATCTTCCTCGGCCTGGTGCTGGCCGCCGAGACCACCGCGCCCGTTCCGAAGATGGCGGCGGTGACGCTGGCCGCCTTCGGCATCTTCAGCGCCCTGCCCACCTTCTGGACGCTGCCCACCGCCATCCTCAGCGGTACGGCAGCCGCGGCGGGCATCGCGTGGATCAACTCCATCGGCAACCTGGGCGGCTACATCGGCCCGACCATCTTCGGCACGCTGAAGGACCGGATGGGCAACGACTTCTACGCCGTGCTCTTCCTGGCGATGCTGTCGGCGGTGGCCTTCGGGCTCGTGCTGATCATCGGCCACGACGCGCGCACCGAGCAGGCCGCAGCGCCCGGACAGGCCTGATGCGGTGCGGCCCGAATGCCATTCCAGGTACCGCGATCGGTGAGGTTTTTCACGCCCGCCCCGCCAACAACTGTCATCTGAATATTGCATCGAACGTTCTACAGGAGCGCCTGTTCAACGACGCAAATCCTCGATCGATGCCTTTGCTTAGAAAGAACCCCATGAAGACCAAGCATTTCATCCTCTCCAGCATCCTCGCGTTCGCCGGCCTCGCCGTGCTGGCACCGAGCATCGCCTCCGCCGCGCCGCCGCATCACCCCAAGAAGCACAAGGTGTGCAAGTGGGACGCGCGTCATCACCACCGCGTCTGCCACTGGGTGCGTTGATCCTGGCGGTGCGAACCGCAAGAAAAAGCCCGCTGACGCGGGCTTTTTTCATTGGCGAATGGAATGGGGTTCCGCGTCAGTACAGCGTCGCCCGCTGCCGCGCCGGCAGTTCCCGGTCGTAGGTTTCCCCGTCGAAGGCCGCTTCGGTCAGCGCAGAGAGGATGGCGCCGGGCGTCGGCACAGGGCGCTGCGCATCCGCCGACACAGGCGCCCACAGCTTCGAACGGTGTATAGCCCGGGCGCACTGGAAGAACACCGTCTCCACCGTGATGCGGATCACGCATTGCGGCTGCTTGCCGTCCATGGCGAAGCGCTCGAGCAGCGCCGGCTCGACCGTGAGCTGCGCCCTGCCGTTCACCCGCAGCGTCTCGCCCACGCCGGGAATCAGGAACAGCAGCGCCACGCGCGGGTCGGCCACGATGTTGCGCAGGCTGTCGATGCGGTTGTTGCCGCGCCGCTCGGGCATGAGCAGCGTCTTCTCGTCCTGCACCGCGACGAAACCCGGCGGATCGCCGCGCGGCGAAGCGTCCAGCCCGCCAGGGCCGATGGTGGCGAGCACCGCGAAGGGCGATGCGGCAATCAGCGCCCGGTAGCTCGGGTGCAGGTACGGCACCTCCTTCTTCAGCGCTGCATCGCCGGGCTGGCCGAACAGGGCCTCGAGCTGGGCGATGGTTTCGATGGCGTAGGAGCTTGTCATGTGCTTTCCTGGATGCTGGTGGATTGTGGCGATGCGCTGCTCCAGCCGCAGGCCAGCGCCGCGAGCGCAAGCAGCAAGGCGGCCACGCCGTAGATCCATGGCGGCGACGCTACCGGCAGCAGCAGGCCCGCGATCAGCGGCCCGGCACCGGCGCCGATGTCGCGCCACACCGAGCGCGCCGCCAGCGCCTGCACCCGCTCCGGCCCCGGCGTGCGGCGGGCCACGATGGGCGGCAGCAGGGGCAGTTGCAGTGCCCGCAGCACCACGATCAGCGCGGCGCAGCTCCACAGCCAGCCCAGGCCGAAACCCACCAGCGCGATGGCCGTGACGAGCGACAGGCTCACCAGCAGGCGCTCGGCGCCGAAGTGCTCGGCCATGCGCCCGCCGGCCGGGCTCAGCAATATCTCCGCGAGGTAGCGCAGCGCCATCAGCACGCCGGCAACGATCACCGCGCCGCCCGGCAGCAGGTCCTTGCCGAGGTACGAGAGGCCGACGATGAAGAGCCCGTCGAGCGCCAGCCCTTCCATGAACGACCAGCTGTCGAGGCTGTTGGGCAGCTTGAAGCGCCTGGCGGGCTTGGTCACCGGATGTGGAGCCGCGGGCAGCCGGCGCGTGACGAAGTACGCCAGCAGCGAGAACACCGCGAGGATGGCGAAGATCGTGCGCGGCCCCGTCCAGTGCGCCAGAAGCGCACCCAACGGCAGCGCGAGCACCGGCCCCATCGCGATGAAGGCGCGCGAGCGCCCGTTGCGCCGCGCGGCGCCCACCGGGTCGGCCGTGGCGAGCGCCTGGGTCGACAGGTTCAGCGCCGCGAAGCACAGGCCCCACGTCAGCCTCAGCGGCAGCAGCGCCCAGAAGCCCGAGAGCGTGGCGTAGCCCAGCCCGCACACGGCCGCCGCCACCACGGCGATGGTGCAGGTCAGCCGGTCGCCGTTGCGGGCGTAGAAGCGGGCCACGAAGCCGTAGCCCGCGATTCGCACCAGCCGGTTGGCGGCGAGCAGCATGCCCGCTTCGGCGAGCGTCACGCCGAACTGGCTCGCGTACATCGGCAGCAGCAGGTAGAGCACCACGTCGGCCGGAAGCGAAAGGCCCAGGGCCATCGCCGCATGGCGGGAATTCAGGTCGGTGGGGGATGTTTGGGGAGCGGGTGCGGTGCGTGACATCGAGCCTCGATGGTGCGCCGCCGCATGCCGTGCCGACAAACGACATTAACGACCGGCATGCGTGAGAAAATCGCACGCATGCCGCTTCGAGAGCCTCCCCTGAACGCCGTGCGCGCCTTCGCCGCCGCGGCGCGCCACCTCAGCTTCACGCGCGCGGCGCTCGAACTGCACGTCACGCACAGCGCCGTGAGCCGGCAGATCAAGAGCCTCGAGGAGTTCCTCGGCGTCGCGCTGTTCGAGCGACGCATCCGGCAGGTCACGCTCACGGCCGAGGGCCAGCAGTTCTTCGCCGAGGTGCAGCCCGCGCTCGCGCAGATCGGCGCCGCGGCGCGGGCGCTGCAGTCGCAGGGGCCGGCGCGCGCGGTGCGGATCAACGTGCGGCCCTCGTTCGCCGTGCGCTGGCTCATTCCACGCCTGCCTTCCTTCGTCGAACGCTTTCCCGACATCGAACCGCAGGTCGTCACCAGCACCGTGATGCCCGAGGAGGCCGTCGGCAGCTTCGACATCGCGGTGCGCCGGGGCCTGGAAGGCTGGCCGTCCTCGATGGAGGTGCAGCCCTTTCTCGAAGACGAGGTGCTGGTGGTCGGCGCGCCCGCATTGTTCAAGGGCCATCCGCTGCCCGACCTTCGCGCCCTCGCCTCGCACGTCCTGCTGTCGGCCCGCACGCGCAAGGACGACTGGGACGCCTGGAAGAAGCTGGTCGGCGCGCCGCGCGCACGACCGGCGGGTCGGCTGCAGTTCGATCACCTGCACTTCGTGCTGCAGGCCGCGGTCGACGGACTGGGCATCGCGCTGGCGCCGACCTCGCTGGTGTCGCACGACCTGGCCTCGGGGCGCCTGCAGTCGCCGCTACCCGCGCTGCGCATGACGCTGGAGCGCTACTACTACGGACTGGCACCCGACGCCGCGCCGGAGGCTTCGTACGTGGCCGAGTGGTTCGAGGAGATGCAGGTCGAGGGTCGGGCCGAAGGCGCCTAGCCGACCTGATCCGCCAGCGAGCGGATCACATCCGCCACGCCCACCCTGCCCTTGCGCACGCTCGCGTCGTCGCCTTCGAAGCGGATCCATCCTTCGTTGAAGCCGTCGAGCATCTGGATGCGCGGCACCGGGTCGCGCATGCCTTGCGCCCGGAAGATCGCGCCCCAGCTCTCGCGCGGCACCGCCTCCGCGCGCACCGGCCGGCCCAGCACCTGCGAGAGCGCCGCTGCAATCGCATGCTGCGTCAGCCGCTCAGGGCCTTCGAGCTCGACGACGCGCGGTGCTCCGCCGACCTGCAGCAGGAGCTCCGCAGCGACACTGCCAACGTCGACAGTGGCCACCATCGGCACGGGCCGCTCCAGCGGGTGCAGGTAGCTCGACAGCAGGCCCTGCTCGCGCGCCTGCGTGATGTCCCAGCGCAGGTTCTCCAGGAACCATGCGGGCCGAAGAAAGGTGATCGGAATCGGCAAGGTGCGAAGCGCTTCCTCCATCAGGGTGCGCTGGCTCAACAGGTTGGGTTGGGCCGCCTGCGCGCCGACCGTCGAAAGGCACACCACGCGCGCCGGCCGGGCGGTGTCGAGCGCCTGCCGCAGCGCGGCGTTCTCGGCCCTCGCCTCGGGAAAGCCCGGCTCAGGATCGAAGTTGGGCGGCGGCAGCACGAAGACGCCGGCCGCGCCCGAGAAAGCGCGTGTCAGCGCCACAGCGTCGTCCATCGCGGCAACGGCCACCTCGCAGCCGAGCGCGGCCCAGGGGCGGCCCTTGTGTTCGTCGCGGACGACCGCACGAACCGGCTGCCCTTCGGCCAGCAAGGCGCGCGCGACGGCGCCGCCGACCTGGCCCGTGATTCCGGTGATTGCGTACATGAGAGTTCCTTTTTCCTGACTTGATTCGATGGGGTGACGCATGCGACGGGACGAATCGTAGGAACGGCTCATCTTTGAGTAAAGCGCCCCCACGACATATCATTCATGACACCTGATCACGAATGAAAAATGACTCTCGACGGACGCCTTCTCTCCAACGTCAGCGTGCTGGCCGCCGTGGTCGAAGGCGGCAGCTTCGCCAGCGCCGCCAATGCGCTGGGCCTCACGCCCTCCGGCGTGAGCCGTGCCATCGCCCGTCTCGAGGGCCGCATCGGCATCCGGCTGTTCGACCGCACGACCCGCTCGCTGAGCCTCACCGACGAGGGCCGGCAGCTCTACGCCAACATCAATCCGCTGGTGCTGGGCATCGAGGACGCGGTGACGATCGCCGCCGGTGCATCCGGCGCGGTGCGCGGTCGCCTGCGGGTCAACACAGATGCCTTCACCTCGCGCCTGCTGCTGGCGCGGCACCTGCCGCGTTTCCTTGCGCAATACCCCGAACTCACGCTGGAGCTGATCGCGCGCGACCAGCTCGGCGACCTGGTGGCCGAGGGCTTCGACATCGCGGTGCGCTTCGGCGAGCCGCCCTCGTCGTCGCTCGTTTCCCGCAAGCTGATGGATTCGCGCGTGGTCACCGTGGCCACGCCGGCGTACCTCGCGCGGCACGGCCGCCCTGCGAAGCCCGAGGACCTCGCCGGGCACGCCTGCCTGCAGGTGCGCAACCCGGCCACGGGCCAGCCATACGCGTGGGAGTTCCAGCGCGGACGCAAGCTCGTGAAGGTGCCGGCCACAGGGCGGCTGCTGCTCACCGATCCGGGCACGGTGCTGGAGACGGTCCTCGCCGGCATCTGCGTGGCGCAGATCAAGGCGGTGGGCATCCAGCCGCAGCTCGACAGCGGCGAGCTGGTCGATCTGTTTCCCGGCTGGCCCGACGAGCGGCTCCCGCTCCATGCGCTCTATCCGTCGCGCCACCTGCCGGCAGCGAAGGTGCGTGTCTTCATCGATTTCGTGATGGAGGTGGTCTCGCCGGCATCGAATCCGATGCCAATGCCGAAGTCGCGGCGCTGACGCTCGCTCGTCCGGAAACGGCCAGCCGGCAAGGCCCCGGGCCAGCACGATGAGGGCATGACTCGAACATCATCCCTCTCCCGTTCCTTCCAGAACCTCGCGTGGTCCAACCTCGCCGCGCAATCCGCGGAACAACTGAGCCTCGCGGCCGTGCCGCTGGTGGCGGTGCTGGCGCTCGGCGCCGGGCCCGGCGAGATCGGCTTTCTCGCTGCCGTCCAGACGCTGCCCTTCCTGCTGGTCTCGATGCCCATGGGCCTGCTCGCGGACCGCATGTCGCGGCGGCGGCTGATGGTCTGGGCCGAGGGGCTGCGGGCGGTGTCGCTGCTCGTGCTGCTGGCGATGGTGTTCGCGTCGAAGCTGAGCATCGGCTGGCTGGCCGTGCTCGGGTTCCTGGGCGCTGTCGGCACCGTGGGTTTCAGCGTCACGGCACCTGCGTTGGTGCCGGCGCTCGTGCCAAGGGAAGCATTGGCCACTGCCAACGGGCGACTCGAGCTGGCGCGCAGCGCAGCGTTCACCGCCGGGCCGGCGCTCGCGGGCGCGCTCGTGGCCTGGGCCGGTGCGTCAGCGGCATTCGTCCTGGCCGCGGTGCTTTCCGCGGCTGCCGTGGCCTTGCTGCTGCGCCTGAGCGAGGCCCCGCGTGCGCCCTCCGCCGGACGGCATCCACTGCTCGAAGTGCGCGACGGCGCACGCTTCGTCTGGCAGCACGAGATGCTGCGCCCGATGCTGATGACCGGCGCGGTCTTCAACATCTCGTGGTTCGTGCTGCAGGCCGGCTACGTGCCCTATGCCGTGCGCGTGCTCGGCCTCGGCGCACAGGCGGTGGGCTTCACGCTGGCGATGTACGGCGCGGGCATGGTCGTGGGCGCGCTGCTCACGCCGCGCGTGGTGGCACGGCTGCCGTTCGGCCGCGCGATACAGGTCGGCCCCACGGTCGCCGTGCTGGCAGCGGCGGCGATGGCGGCCACGCTCGTCGTGCCGACCGCAGCGCTGGCGGCGCTCTCGTTCTTCCTGTTCGGCGCGGGGCCGATGGTCTGGGTCATCACCTCGACCACGCTGCGCCAGAGCGTGACCGCGGCGACGATGCTGGGCCGGGTGTCGGCCGTGTTCCTCACGATCAACGCGGGCGCGCGGCCCATCGGTGCCGCGCTGGGCGGCATGGTCGGCGCGGCATGGGGCGAGCCGGCCTGCCTGCTGCTCGCGCTCGCGGGGTTCGGGCTGCAGGCGGCGATCATCTTCGCGTCGCGCATCGCGACGCTGCACCGGCTGCCTGTGCCGGCCGTCTGAGGCGCGCGCGATCCAGCGGAGCCTCGGCTAATCCTGCGAATCAGGAAGGATCATCGACTCGAGCGAATCGAGCGGCAGCCAGCCGTCCGGCGCATCGGCCAGCGCCGACTCCTGCGCGCGAACCCTGGTGCTTCTTCTCCTCACGGGCTTCTTCGCAAGCGGATCGACCGTGGAGAGCGAAAAGACCCTCCTGGCGGGGCCACCCGTGAAGCTGAGCCCGGTGAGCCGCTCGACCTCGTCGATCCGGACCTGGAATGTCTTGTAGGCATCGAACGGCACCTCCCGTGCTGCCTCGATGCCGAACTCATCGATGACGCCGGACTGATCGAGGATGTAGGCAGTGGCGAAGAGCGCTCCCTTGGACGTGATCGCCGCGACGACTTTCCAGAAGCGCACCGGATACTGGATCTTCGGATACCTGTCCCAGACCGGGTCGCTCTCCTCGAGGATCGGCCCCGTGATGACCTGGGCCCTGAACCGGTCGAGCTTGATCGCGTCCTCGAAGATGTGGCGTTCGATGCCCTGCCAGAGCTCCTTGTTCTGGTTGAACTTCGAGTGCTGCGGCGTGCAGTTGGTCCAGTGGCAGGTATCGGCCGCGCTGGTGAGCGCGGCGAGCCGGCTGCCGCCGTACTCCATGTCCTCGCGGCGCGTCAGGTGTCCGCGGTCGAACTGGTTGTTCTCATAGTAGAAATTTGTCAGTTGTGCGCTGGAGGGAATGCGCGGGTCCTGCCTCCACACGTCCGCCGGCCGGGGCAGCTCGAAGCGGCCGCTGAAGTCGACGTTCGCGGCCGAGTAGAGAGCCAGCCGCCTTGCCTTGTGCATCACGAGGCTGTAGCCGTGATAGTTCAGCACGTTCTCGCCCGGGGCGGCGTCGACAAGTTCCGCGGTCTCCTTGGCAAGAGCCTTTCCGAGCAGCGGCAGGTGAACCGACAGTTCGGGCTTGCCGGGTGCGAGGAAGCCGCTGTCGAAGCCCTTGCGGTCGTCGTAGGTCGCATTGAAGGGCACGTCGATGGCCGGCGCGGATTTCTTCTTGGCCTTGGCGCCGGACGCTTCGAAAGCGTCCAGCGATTCGCGGGCCGCGGGGCCGGAGCGCAGCACCGCGACGCTTCCATCCGCCTCGATGCCCAACGTGACCGTGAGCGTCCTTCTTCCACCAGATTGCATGTCGTTCATGATCGTCTTCCGGTTTTGGGGTTGCTGAATGAGCGGGCCGGGTGCTGGCGTGGTCCCGGGAACGTGAGTCGACGTCGACTGCAGCAGATCGACCGAAGGCAGCATCAGCCGCGAGTTCTCCGGCGTGGCCCCGAAGACCGGCTGCAGCAGCGGGTGCGCGGGAAGAACCGACTGCAGCGTCTCGACGATGCGCGAGATGCGGATGCCCTCGTTGGCGATCCACTTGATGTCCTGCTCGCCGTCCTTCCTCGGGTCGTAGTCGCGGCCCGAGATGGTCTGAGTCCGGCCGTCCCGTTCTTCCGGCACGCCGCTGTGGTGGAGCGCGACCACGTACCAGTCGTTGCTGAAGACCGGGGAGCCCGAGGAGCCGCCGAGCGTGTCGGTCGAATACCAGAGCACGTCGTCCGTGCGCTTCAGAAGCTTGTTCTCGCGCACGCACACCTGCTTCCGGTCGCCGTTGGGGTGCTGGATGATCGTGAGCCACTCGCCGTCCGAGACCTTGCCGGTGGCGCCGACGAGCGGCAGGAACCCGTAGTGCGAGAGCTGGCCCTCTCCCACCGTCGATACGGCGGTGACGGCCACGACAGTGAAGTCGAGCGCTTTCGAAGTGAAGAAGAGTGCCTGTGCCTCGAGGCCGTAGGTGGTCGCGTTGAGCGCCGCGCCGTCGATGTCGAGTTCGAATTCGAACTGGGCTTCGGAGCGGCGACAGGCTTCGATGGAAGGCAGGACGTGGTTGTTGGTGATGAGCACGCCCGGCGCGATCAGGAATCCGGTGCCGTAGCCGACGAGCCGCCCCGCCGTGTCCCTGATGACGATCCGGCTGACCGCCTTCGCGGCCCGTGCGCCGCGGGCCAGGTAGTTGACGTCCTGTATCTCGCTGCCGGCAATGATGCGCTCGTACGCAACGGCGGACTTCTCGTCGTCGCCCAGGCTCTCGCGCAGGAAGTTCCTGCGGTCCTCGAGCTGCTTGGGCGTGCCGAGATCGCGCGGGGTCTTGTCTCTTGCGTAGTCGGCAAGAGATTGCAGGTCGATGCCTTCGCTCCGCTCCCGCGCCTTCTCGATCTGCTCAAGCCAGAGTTGCACGTCGCGCCCCCTCGTCCCGTGAGGGTTGCCACTGTGCTCGTTCGCTACCGCCTCCGCATCCCCTTTTCGAGGGATGACTTAGGCACTACGCCGCCTGGCCGATCGTCAGAAGAGCGAAGCCATCCCGTTCGGCCGCGCATCCTCGATGTCGAGCATGCGCAGCTTGGTCAGCGCGCCGCCGCCAGCCGAGAAGCCTCCCGGCTTGTTGCCCGCGGCGAGCACACGATGGCATGGCACCACGGGCGCGAACGGGTTGTGGCCCATGGCCTGGCCCACGGCGCGAGAGAGGCCCTTGTCGCCCAGCTCCTCCGCGATCTCGCCGTAGGTGCGGGTCTGGCCCGGCGGAATGCGCCGCGCGATCGCGTAGATGCGCTGGTGGAATTCGGACACGCCGCTCATGTCGAGCTCGATGTGGCTCAGGTCGTCGTGCACGCCGCGCAGCAGGCCCTGGATGGCGTCGATGGCGCGCTGAGCCCTCTCGTCCGGTGGGCCTTCATGCAGGTCCGGAAAGCGCTGCCGCATGCGCGCTCGCGTGGCGGGTTCGCCGTTGTCGGCGGGCAGTTGCACGCCGACCAGGCCGTGCGGCCCCCACGCCAAGGCGCACATGCCGATGGAAGTTTCGAACAAGGCAAAGCCGCTCATCACGATGTCTCCCGTTGCAGCGAATGCTGGCGCGACGCCAGCACCGCGCCGAGCCAGAGGGCCGTCGCCGAAGCCACGAGGCCGCGCGCCAATCCACCGGAGCCGTCGGAGATCCAGCCCGTGACAGTCGGCCCGACGATCTGCCCCAGCGCGAAGATGATGGTGAACGCGCTGATGCCCTGTGCCCAGCGCGACGGCGGCAGGTTGTGGCGCACCAGCGCGGTGGTCGAGGCCACCACGGACAGGAATACGCCGCCGAACAGCACGCCGGAAATCAGCGCGATCGGCGCGGACGAACTCAGCACCGGCAGCAGCGTTGCAACGCCGAGCAAACCGTTGAGCAATGCCTGCGGCTGCCCGCCGCGATACCGGTCGAGCAGCCCGGCCCACAGCCGGGAGGAAGCCACGCAGGCGATGCCGAGCAATGCATAGAACAACGTGACGAAGCCGGCGCTGGCGCCCTGCTCGCGCAGCAGCGCGATCACGAAGGTCATGTAGCCGATGTAGCCCATGCCGAACAAGGCATAGCCGGCAAGCGCCCAGCCGAAGCGGTGCAGCGCGACAGGTGGCGCCGAGCCCGACGCGGCGGCAGGTGCCACGGAAGCGGCCGGCTGCTCGGGCATCGCGCGCCCCGCCCAAGCCAGCAGGCAGGTGGCTGCCGCGCTCGCGACCGCCAGCGCCCACCACGCCCAGGCCCATCCGTGAGGAACGCCCGACGCCGCGCGCAGCACCTGCGGCACGAGCAATGCCGACAGCAGGATGCCGAAGCCGGTGCCGCCGTAGTAGATGCCGAGCAGCAAGCCGCCGCGCGCCGAACCTGCGTCACTGAGCCGAGCCGCGAGCAGTCCGCCTGCCACGAACACCCAGGCACTGGCAATGCCGGCCAGCAGGCGTTGCAGCAGCAATGCAGACGCATCGGTCACGAAGCCGCTGCCCGCCATGAACACACTGGCCAGCACCGCGCCGAACACCAGCAGCCGGGTCGCGCCGAAGCGCCGCATCAGTGCCGGAGTGACCAGCGCGCCGACGAGGTAACCGACCGCGTTCGCCGTGTTCATGCCGCCTGCCAGCGCATAGCTCCAGCCCAGGTCGGCACGCATCGGCGGCAGCAGCAGCGCATACGCGAAGCGCGTGATGCCCAGCGACACCGCCGCGCCCATCGAGAGCGCGAAGGCAAGCCGCAGCGTGGGCTGGGCGGAGATGGAGGATGGAGAAGCGAGCGTCGTCGGCATTGCTATGGCGGGCGGCAGGCGGGCCTATTCTGCGGCAGGTGCCGCGGCCCTGCAGGCGCCCGCCGCTCAACCCGCTTCGGTCACCGGGTCTGTCTGCAGCAGATGCCGCTCCAGCAGCACAGCCACGTGCACCGCCTCGCGCTGCGCGCCATCGCCGATCTGGTGGCGGCAGCTGGTGCCGTCGGCCACCACGATGGCGCCAGGCTTCGCACGAATGGCGGGCAGCAGGCTGGCCTCGGCCATCTTCATCGACACCTCGAAATGGCTGGCCTCGTAACCGAAGCTGCCGGCCATGCCGCAGCACGAGCTTTCGATGAGTTCGGGCTGCGCGCCGGGAATGAGCTTGAGCACATCCATCACCGGGCTCACCGCGCCGAAGGCTTTCTGGTGGCAATGGCCGTGCAGCAGGATGGGTGCTTCGGCGGGCTTCAGCGGCAGCTCGAAGCGCCCCTGCTTGAGCTCACGCGCGATGAACTCCTCGAACAGCAGCGCATGCTTGGCCACCAGCTCGGCCTTCTCGCCGAAGCCCATCACCAGCGCCTCGTCGCGCAGCGTGAGCAGGCACGAAGGCTCCAGTCCGACGATGGGCACGCCCGCACGCGCCAGCGGCACGAGCGCATCGACCAGCGCCTCGGCCTTCTTCTTCGCCTCGTCGACCATGCCGCTGGCCAGGAATGTGCGGCCGCAGCAATGGTGCCCGCCGCTCTTCTCGACCGTGTGCAGCACGTAGCCGGCCGCCTGCAGCACGCGTGCGGCGGCGAATGCGTTCTCGCTCTCGAAGGTGCCGTTGAAGGTGTCGACGAAGAGCACAGCCGCCTTGCCGCCACGGCGCGCGATCGACAACGCCACGTCTCGCTCGACGAACAGCCCGGGCTCATCGGCCTTGCCGCGCCAGAAGGTGTCGCCGCGCCATTCGGGCAGCGAGCGCTTCGCCGAGAAGCCCAGCAGCTTCTCCCCCAGCCATGCGGCGCCGGGCACGCTGTTGCGCAGGTTCAGCAGCCAGGGAAAGCGGCTGGCCTTGTGGGCGTAGTCCGGCAGGTTCGCCACCAGCTTGTCTTTCAGCGTGTGGCCGTGGCGCTTCTTGTAGTGGTCAAGGAACTCGACTTTCATCTTCGCCATGTCCACGCCCGTCGGGCAGTCGCGCTTGCAGCCCTTGCAGCCCACGCACAGGTCCATGGTCTCGTGCATGGCCTCGCTCGTGAAGGCATCGGGCCCCAGCTGGCCCGACAGCGCCAGCCGCAGCGTGTTGGCACGGCCGCGCGTGAGGTGCTGCTCGTCGCGCGTCACGCGGTAGCTGGGGCACATGGTGCCGGCGTCGAACTTGCGGCAGTGGCCGTTGTTGTTGCACATCTCCACGGCCTTGGCCAGGCCGCCTGTGCTGTCGCCGCCGGTGCCGGGCGCGGTGGTCACCTCGGTCACGGGGTCGGCGTTGACGTTCCATGCCGACCAGTCGAGCACGGGCTTGAGTTCGATGCGTCGGTACGGCCTGGGCGCAGTGGGCGGCGCGAAGCGGAACAGCGCGCCGTCGTCCATGCGCGGCGGGTCGATGATCTTGCCGGGGTTGAAAAGATCGATGGGATCGAGCTTGCGCTTGATCGCGCGGAAGGCCTCGTTGATGGCCGGGCCGAACTGCCATTCGATCCACTCGCCGCGGCACAGGCCGTCGCCGTGCTCGCCGCTGAACGCGCCCTTGTACTTGCGCACCAGTTCGCTCGCCTCTTCGGCGATGGCGCGCATCTTGGCGGCACCGTCCACTCGCATGTCGAGAATCGGACGCACGTGCAGCGTGCCGACCGAGGCGTGCGCGTACCAGGTGCCGCGGCTGCCATGCTTCGCGAACACCTCGGTCAGCGCGTCGGTGTACTCGGCCAGGTGCTCGAGCGGCACGGCGCAGTCCTCGATGAAGCTCACGGGCTTTCCGTCGCCCTTGAGGCTCATCATGATGTTGAGGCCGGCCTTGCGCACTTCCCAGAGGTTCTTCTGCCGCGCCTCGTCGGGCATCTCGACCACGCTGCCGGGCAGGCCGAGGTCGCCCATCAGTTCGACGAGTTGCTTCAGCTGCGGCAGCAGCGAAGCCTTGTCGGCGCCCGAGAACTCCACCAGAAGGATGGCCGCCGGCTTGCCGATCAGCGCGGTCTCGACGGTCGGCTTGAAGGCCGGGTTGGCCAGACTCAGCTCGATCATCGTGCGATCAACGAGCTCCACCGCCGTGGGCCCGAGCTTCACGATGTGCTGGGCCGAATCCATGGCGGCATGGAAGGTCGGGAAGTTGACGATGCCCAGCACCTTCGCGCGCGGCAGCGGCGCGAGCTTGAGCTTCAGGCTACGGGTGTAGGCCAGCGTGCCCTCGGAGCCGATCAGCAGGTGTGCGAGGTTCACGCTGCCGTCGGCCGTGTAGGGCCGCTCGCTCTGGTTGTCGAAGATGTCGAGGTTGTAGCCCGCCACGCGGCGCATGACCTTGGGCCAGTGCTCGGCCATCGCCTCGCGGTGCTGCCGCGCGAGGCTGCGCACGAACTGCGCGATGCCCGCCGCGCGCACGCCGAGCGAACCCACCGTGCCGAACTCCACGAGTTCGCCGTTCGACAGCCATGCGCTCGCGCCCAGCACGTTGTGCACCATGTTCCCGTAGGCGATGGAGCGGGAGCCGCAGGAGTTGTTGCCCGCCATGCCGCCCAGCGTGGCCTGCGCGCTGGTCGACACGTCCACCGGATACCAGAGCCCGTGCGGCTTGAGCTGCGCGTTGAGGTGGTCGAGCACCAGGCCGGGTTCGACGGTGGCCGTGCCCTCCTCCACGTTCACGTCGAGCACGCGGCGGAAATGCTTGCTGTTGTCGATCACCAGCGCCGCGCCGGTCGTCTGCCCGCACTGGCTGGTGCCGCCGCCGCGCGCGAGCACCGGCACCTTCAAGTCGCGGGCGATGTCGATGGCGGTGGCGATGTCGCGTTCGTTCGTGGGCACGAAGGCGCCGACGGGCGTGATCTGGTAGATCGACGCGTCGGTGGCGTAGCGCCCGCGCGAGGCGTCGTCGAACAGCACTTCGCCTTGCGTGTCCGCGCGCAGGCGGCGCGCGAGCAGCTCGCAGGTGTCGTTGGGCGGAAGAACGGTTCCGGCTGGCTGCATGTGGCTGGCGGGATCGATGCGCATGGTGTTTTCTTGGGTGATGCCCGGTTCGGGTCAGCTCGACTTGGCCGAGGGATAGATCTCGCCGGCGCGCAGCAGCTCCAGCACGGTGTCGCGCTTGCGCAGCACGTGCGAGACGAGCACCTTGCGCATGGCCTCGGCGTCGCGCCTTGCGAGCGCATCGATCATCTGCTCGTGCTCCTCGACGGCGTGCTTCCACTTCGCCTCGTTCTGGTTGGTGCGAAAGCGCAGCGACTGCACGCGCGCGTTGATGGAGCGGTAGGTGTTCGACAGCACCGGGTTCGCCGCCGCGTCGTTGATGGCCGTGTGGATGCGTGCGTTGAGCCTGTAGTAGCCCGAGAGATCGCGCCGCGAGAAGCAGGCCAGCATCTCGTAGTGCAGCGCGCGCACCTCGGCGAGTTCCTCGTCGGTGATGCGCCTGGCGGCGAGTTCGCCCGACATGCCCTCGAGCATCGCCAGCACCTCGAAGGTGTTGAGCACGTCGGCCTCGGTGAGCTTGACCGCCACCGCGCCCCGGTTGGGCAGCAGGTCGACCAGCCCTTCGGCCGCTAGCAGCTTGATGGCCTCGCGCAGCGGCGTGCGCGACACGTTCAGCTGCAGGCACAGCTCGCGTTCGTTGAGCTTGGCGCCGGGCGCGATGAGCCCTTCGACCAGCATGGTGCGCAGGCGCGCAGCCACCTGGTCGTGCAAGGCGAGCCTGGAGATTTCGATGATTTCGGCTGTCATGATTTTTCCCTTGAATGCATTTTGAATGCAAAAAAGATGGCCAACAAGCTGGAGTCATCAGGGTAAACCATCAAACAAAAATGCATTTTGAATGCAAAACTGAATGCGAAAGGAGAGTTCATGCTGCAACTCGACATCCACCCCACCGGCCGTCACTTCCTCCAGATTCCCGGTCCCAGCCCGGTGCCCGACCGCATCCTGCGGGCCATGAGCCTGCCCACCATCGACCACCGCGGCCCCGAGTTCGGCACGCTGGGCCTGAAGGTGCTGGGCGGCATCCGGCAGATCTTCAAGACGAAGCACCCGGTCGCGATCTACCCCGCCTCGGGCACCGGCGCCTGGGAAGCCGCGCTCGCCAACACGCTGAGCCCCGGCGATCACGTGCTCATGTACGAGACCGGCCACTTCGCCTCGCTGTGGCAGAAGATGGCCACCCGCCTGGGCCTCTCGACCGAATTCCTCGCATGGCAGGGTACCGACGCGCAGTTGCCCAACGCGCCGAGCTGGCGCCGCGGCGTGCAGGCCGACCTCATAGAGGCCCGCCTGCGCAAGGACACGGAAAAGAAGATCAAGGCCGTGTGCGTGGTGCACAACGAGACCTCCACCGGCGTCACCTCCGACATCGCCTCGGTGCGCAAGGCCATCGACGCCGCGGGCCACCCCGCCCTGCTGATGGTCGACAGCATCTCGGGCCTCGCCAGCGCGGACTACCGCCATGACGAATGGGGCGTGGACGTTTGCGTCAGCGGCTCGCAGAAGGGCCTGATGCTGCCGCCGGGCATCAGCTTCAACGCGCTCTCGCCACGCGCGCTCGAAGTCTCGAAGACCGCGAAGCTGCCCAAGGCCTTCTGGGCCTGGGACGAGATCGTCGAGATGAACAAGGACGGCTACTGGCCCTACACGCCCAACACCAACCTGCTCTACGGCCTCTCGGAGTCGCTGGACATGATCCTCGGCGAGGGCCTGGACAACGTGTTCGCGCGCCACCAGCGCTGGGCCGCCGGCGTGCGCGCCGCCGTCAATGCCTGGGGCCTGCCGATCCAGTGCGCCGACCCGGCCGTGTACTCGCCCGTGCTCACCGGCGTGATCACGCCCGAGGGCGTGGATGCCGACGCGCTACGCCGGCTGATCCACCAGCGCTTCGACCTCTCGCTCGGCACCGGCCTGGGCAAGCTCAAGGGCCGCATGTTCCGCATGGGCCACCTGGGCGACAGCAACGACCTGACGCTGGTGGCCATGGTCGCCGGCGTCGAGATGGGCATGAAGCTCGCGGGCATCAGGCTCGCCGGCAGCGGCGTGCAGGCCGCGATGGACCATTTCTCGAACCACACGGCTCCGGCCGCGCTGCAGAAGGCCGCATAGACAGGCACGCAGCGCCACCGGCGCTGCACAGGCACGCAACGCCATCGGCGCTGCACAGGCATACGGCGCGGCCGGCGCGCATCGGATTCCCCACCCACGACGGAGACAAGGAAGATGCAGAGACGTTCGTTGATCCAGGCCGCGGGCGCCGCGGCCGCCACGCTGGGCGTGCCCCGGCTCTTCGCGCAGGAATGGCCCACCGGGCCGGTGCGCATCGTCGTCGGCTTTCCGCCCGGCGGCGGCACCGACGCACTGGCCCGCGTGGTCGCCCAGAAGCTCACCACCATGTGGGGCCAGCAGGTGATCGTCGAGAACAAGGGCGGCGTGGCCGGCGTGCTCGCGGCCGACTACGTGGCGCAGCAGCCCAGCGACGGCAGCACGCTGCTGATGGCCCACATCAACAGCCACGCGCTCGCACCCAGCCTGCAGCCCAAGCTGCGCTACAACGTGGAACGCGACTTCGTTCCGATCGTGCTGGTGGGCGTCACGCCCAACCTGCTGATCGCCAACCCGGCGCAGAAGGCACTTTCGGTGAAAGACATCGTCGCCGCCTGCAAGGCCGCGCCCGGCACGTTGAGCTTCGGCTCGGCCGGCGCGGGCTCGGCGCAACACCTGGCGCTGGAGATGTTCAAGCTGCAGGGCGGCGTCGATGCGCTGCACGTGCCCTACAAGGGCAGCGGGCCGCTGCTGGCCGACCTGATGGGCGGGCAGATCCAGTACAGCTTCGAGACCATGACCGCTGCCACGCCTCACGTGAAGAACGGCCGCGTGCTCGCCGTGGCGCAGACGCGCACCAAGCGCGCCAAGGGCCATCCCAACGTGCCGACGATGCAGGAGCAAGGCTTCCAGGGCTTCGAGGCCACCACCTGGTACGGCCTGGCCGGACCGGGCAAGCTGCCGGCCTCCATCGCGCAGAAGGTGAACCGCGACGTGAACACGGTGCTGGCGATGCCCGACGTGCAGGAGCGGCTCGACACCTACGGCGCAGAGGACGGCGGCGGTTCGCAGGACAAGTTCAAGCAGTTCATCAGCACCGAGATCGCGAAGTGGGCGAAGGTGGTCAAGGACGGCAACGTGCACGTGGAAACCTGAAGACCCTGGCTCACCCCCAGGCTTCGCGCACTTCGTGTCGCTACGCCAATCCCCTTCCGGGGGCAACACCCGAGGCCCGGCAAAGCCGGTTCCTCCGTGTTCCCGGAAGGATCGCCATCACCAGCCAGGTTTTTGCTGAGAAGATCGGGAAGATGACTCCATCCCAGACCGCCCTCACCGACGCACTCGTGGCCGCGCGCCGCGGCAACCGCACCCTCGACGCCACGCCCTGGCTCGACACCCTCGAAACAGCGACGCAAGCCTATGAAGTGCAGGACGCCGTCGCGGCCGCGCTCGGCTGGTTCGACGGCCAGCCCGTGCCCCGCGCATGGAAGTCGGGCGGCGGCTCGCGCACCGCGACGCTCACGCATGCGCCGCTGGCGCCCGCCGGTGTCCGCCAGAGCCCGGCCGATTTCAGCGACCTCGTGTTCCATACACCCGGCATCGAGGCCGAGATTGCGCTGCGGTTGGGCCAGGACGTGACACCCGCGCAGGCCGCGAAGCTCGATCACGAGAACGCCGCCGCGCTCATCGATGCGATGGCGGTGTCGGTCGAGATCGTCGATGCGCGCTGGCAGGACCTGCCCTCGACGCCCGCCCTGCTGCGTCTTGCCGACTCGCAGGTGCACGGCGCGCTCGTGATCGGCGAATGGAAGCCCTATGCCGCCGTCGACTGGGCCTCGCAGCGCTGCGAAACGAAGATCGGCAGCGCCGACGTCGTGGTGCGCGAAGGCACCCATCCGCTGGCAGACCCGGCCTGGTTGCTGCCGATCTGGCTGCGCCACATCACGCGCAATGGCCAGACAGTACCGGCCGGCACCGTCGTCACCACCGGTTCATGGGTCGGCGTGCTGCCATGCCGGCGCGGCGATCAGGTGACGGCCGAGTTCCCCGGCATCGGCGCCGTGCGCTTGAGCGTGTAGCGCCCACCTCCCACGCCCGAGCAGGCCACCAGGAAGTCGAGCACCGCCCGCACCCGCGCGGGCAGCGTGCCGGCCTTGCCGATATAGACCGCGTGGATCGGCTCCACCTCGGCCGGATTGAACTCCTCCAGCAGCGGCACCAGCCGCCCTGCGTCGATGTCGTGCTGTATGTGGTACAGCGACAGCCGCGCCACGCCCGCCCCCGCGATGGCCAACTGGCGCAGCGTTTCGCCGTCGCCTGCGCGCACGGGCCCGGCCACCGGCAGCCACTGCATGCGGCCGTCCACGCGCAGCGGCCAGTCGGGCGTGTTGCGCCGGTAGCTCCAGCCCAGGCGGCTGTGCGCCTCCAGCTCCTGCGGCGTGCGCGGCGTGCCGTATTTCTCCAGGTAGGCCGGCGCCGCGACGATGGACTGGCTGGTCTCGCCGAGCCGTCGCGCCACGAGATCGGATGCCGGCAACTGACCCCAACGGATCGCGATGTCGGCGCGCTCGTCCATCAGGTCGACGATGCGGTCGGTCAGCGCGATGTCGAGCGTGATCTGCGGATGCATCTCCAGCAGCCGCGGCACCAGCGGCACCAGCTTGTGGTGGCCGAACGAGACGCTGGCGTTGATGCTCACGCGCCCGCGCGGCGCGGCGCCGGCCGCGGCGCAGCGCTCGGCCTCGTCCATGTCGGCCAGCACGCGCAGGCTGCGCTCGTAGAACTCGGTGCCCTCGGGCGTGAGCTGCAGCTTGCGCGTGGAACGGTGCACCAGCTGGATGCCCAGGCGCAGCTCGAGCCGCGCCACCAGCTTGCTCACGGCGGAGGGCGTCATGCCCAGCAGGCGGGCGGCGGAAGAGAAGCCGCCCGACTCGACCACCTGCACGAAGGCTTCCATCTCGCCGGAGCGGTTGACGTCGATGCGCGGCATGGATCTTCCTTCAATCTGTGAGTTGATCTCACAAGTCTGTGTACTGGCGGCATTCTAGTCATCGATGGCCTTCGCCCGCACAGTACAGGCCATCATGCCAATAGCTCTCATCGCCCTCACCGCCGGTGCCTTCGGAATAGGCACCACCGAGTTCGTCATCATGGGCCTGCTGATGCAGGTCTCGACGGATCTTCACGTCTCCATCACGGCCGCCGGCCTGCTGATCTCGGGCTACGCGCTCGGGGTCGCGGTGGGCGCTCCCGTGCTCACCATCGCCACCCGCAAGCTGCCGCGCAAGACCGTGCTGCTCGCGCTGATGGCGATCTTCACGCTCGGCAACCTCGCCTGCGCCCTGGCGCCCAACTACGAGATGCTGATGGCCGCGCGCGTCATCACCTCGCTGGCGCACGGCACCTTCTTCGGCGTCGGCTCGGTGGTCGCCACCGGGCTCGTGGCGCCGGAACGCCGCGCTTCGGCCATCGCGATCATGTTCACCGGCCTCACTGCCGCCACGCTGCTGGGCGTGCCGGCCGGCGCATGGCTGGGCCTGCAGTTCGGCTGGCGCTCGGCCTTCTGGGCCGTGACGCTGATCGGCGTGCTGGCCTTCGCGGTGCTCGCAGTGTTCGTTCCGCGCGTGAAGAACGAGGCCAAGCCCGCGCCACTGCGCGATGAACTGGGCGTGCTGGCGCGTCCGCAGGTACTGCTCGGCCTCGCGATGACGGTGCTCGGCTTCGCCGGCGTGTTCGTGGTGTACACCTACATCCAGCCGCTGCTCACGCAGGTCACCGGCCTGCCGGAATCGGCCGTGTCGCCGATCCTGCTGGTGTTCGGCGGCGGCCTCGCCATCGGCAACCTGCTCGGCGGCAAGCTGGCCGACCGGGCACCGATGGCCGCCGTGTTCGGCACCCTGGTGGCGCTGGCCGTGGTGCTCGGTGCGATGCAGTTCACCATCGGCACGCCTTTCACCGCTGTGGTGTTCGTCGCCCTGCTGGGCGTGACCTCCTTCGCCACCGTGGCGCCGATGCAGCTGCGGGTGCTTGAGAAGGCCTCGGGCGCGGGCCAGAACCTCGCGTCCAGCCTCAACATCGCGGCCTTCAACCTCGGCAACGCACTCGGCGCCTGGGTCGGCGGCGTGGTGATCGACCACGGCCCGGGGCTGCGCGCGCTGGGCTGGGTGGCCGCGCTGATCACGCTGGTGGGCCTTGCCATCGCACTGTGGAGCCGCTCTCTGGACCGCAGCGAACCGCGCGATGCGCCGAGCGATTGCGCCTCGGCCCGAGCCTGATCGACACGCGAAGGCAGAATCGGCCGACCGACCGACATGCCTTCGTCTCCTCCCTCCTTCCGGGTCCGCCCGGCCATCGCCGCCGACGCTCCAGCGCTGGCGGCGTTGTCCATTCAGGTCTGGCTGGCCACCTACGCGACCGAAGGCGTGAGCGACCTGCTCGCGCGCTACGTGCTCGAACAGTTCACGCCCGCCGCGTTCACGGGGTGGATGGACGACGCGGGCACCGGATTGATCGTCGCCGGGGCCGACGGCCACCTGCTCGGCTACGCGCGCCTGGGCTTCGACGTCCCGCAGCCTCCGCCCCTGTCATCCGTGGCCGGCACAGAGCTTTGCACGCTCTACGTGCAGGAGCCGTTCACCCGCTCGGGCGTGGGCTCCGCCCTGCTCGACGAGGCCTGCGCCACGGCTCGCGAGCGAACCGGCAGCGACGCGATGTGGCTGACGGTCAACGCAAGAAACGAGCGGGCCTGCGGCTTCTACAGAAAGCACGGCTTCGTGCGCCGGGGCACGACGTGGTTCGTCCTCGGCGAAGGCCGTCACGAGAACCTCGTGCTGGCTCGCCCCTGAGCCCCTCCCTGCCTCCGGTGGTCAGTGCTCCTGCCGCGTGGGCGAATCGCTGCTCGAGTTCGATTCACCCGAGGGCATGAAGAACGCGAACCGGTCGCGCCCGGCCGCCTTCGCGTTGTAGAGAGCGGCGTCCGCCCGAGCCAGAAGCTCGGTGGCGGTGGCCGAGGAGCCGGCCGCGCGGTGGAACGCGATGCCGATGCTGGTCGTCACGTCCACACGCTGGCCGTCCACCACGAAGGGCGGCATGTGGACGCGCTGCACGATCTTTTCCGCGACCACGGCCGCCGCTTCCGGCGTGCCGAGCCCCTCCAGCACCAGCACGAACTCGTCGCCGGCCAGGCGGGCCACCATGTCGGTGCCGCGCACGCAGGCCTGCAGCCTGCGCGCGTACTCGGCCAGCACCGCGTCGCCCACGGCGTGGCCCATCGTGTCGTTGATGGCCTTGAAGTGGTCGATGTCGAGGAACATCAGCGCCAACGCATGGCCGGTGAGCTGCCCGCGCAGCACCGCGTCGGGCAGGTACTCATTGAAGGCCAGCCGGTTGGGCAGGCCGGTGAGCGTGTCGAGCCGGGCCAGCTCGATGAGCTTGTGCTCCACCACCTTCAGCGCCGTGATGTCCAGCGCCAGCGAGAAGATGCCGTGCGTCAGTCCGTCGGTGCGCACGTCTGGCACGTAGATGACCTGGGTGATGCGCTCGAAGCCCGCGCGCTGCGTGCGCGACTCGAACTCCACGCGCTCGCCGGCCAGCGCCCTGGCGAGCATCGGCTGGCGCGACACGTAGACCTCGCGGCCGGCCACCTCCTGGATGTGGCGCCCCAGCACCTGTGCCGGGTCGAGCCCGAGCCATTCGCGGCTGGTGGCGTTGGCGAAGGTGATCTTCTCGTCGCGATCGATGTAGGTGATCAGCGCCGGCATGTTGTCGGTGATGGCGCGCAGGCGCAGCTCGCTCTCCGCCTGGCGCAGCTCGGCCTCCTTCAGCGCCGTGATGTTGAAGGACATCAGGTAGAAGCCCACGACCTCGCCGCGCAGGTTCTTGTCCGGGATCAGGTTGACCTGGAAGTAGCCCTGCTTGCCGTGCAGCGGCGCGCGCACCGGAAAGCGCACCTTCTTGCCCGAGAACATGACCGGAAGGTACGGTTTGAGTTGGGAATAGATCGTCCTGCCCAGCGCTGAGCGCAACGTCGTGCCCTGCAGCGGAGCCCCCTCGCCCAGGCCCGCCATCTGGCGCGCCCTGACGTTGGCGAACAGGCAGTTCTGCTGGCGGTCGAAATAGCCGACCAGTGCCGGAATGCTGTCGGTCACGTCGCGCAGGCGGGTTTCCTGCTCCGTCAGGGCGCGGCGGATCTTGACCTCCTCGCTGATGTCGAAGGTCATCGAGAACACGCCGCACACCTTGCCGTCGGCGTCGAGGTCGGGGATGTAGTGGGCCTTGAAGGTGCGGTCGCCGATGCCCAGCGCCGGATCGCCCGACTTCTCGATGATCACCGTCTCCCCGGCCAGCGCACGCAGGAAATGCGGCTCAACCACCGCGAAGTCGGCCGGGCCGCGCACGTCGGGCATCAGGCGGCCCACCAGCGACGCGTTGTTGTGCAGGGCCCGCACGTGGGCATTGACGAAGGTGTAGCGCAGCGAGGCGTCGACGTGCGACACCATCGCCGGAATGCTGTCCGCGATGATGCGCACCTGCGCCTCGCTGTGCGCGAGGCTGCGCTCGATGGCGCGCCGCTGCTCCATCAGCTCGTCGAAGGTGCGCGCGAGGTCGCCGATCTCGTCGCGGGTGTAGCTGCGCTGCGCCATCTCGTCGTGAGGGGCGTCCTCCGGGGCTTCCTGGGTGAAGCGCATGTGCCGGTGCAGGTCGGCCAGCGGCCTGAGCTGCCTGCGGGCCACGGCCAGTGCCAGGGCGCCTGCCGAAAACGCCAGCGCCAGTGCGCCGAGCCAGGCGCCGCGCTCGATGGCGTCCACGGTCGCGAAGGCCTCGCTGCGTGGATACAGCGCGCCGACGATCCAGTTCGCGCTCTCCGCGCGGTCGAAGGCGTAGAGGGCTGGCACGCCGGCCTCGTCGACGCCTTCGCTGGAGCCCTGGAAGCCGGCCAGTGCGCGAAGGATCTGGGGCGTGCCGCCGCCTTCCGCCTGGATCTGGTTGAGGATGCGCGATGTGCGCGGATGGTCGACCACCACGCCGTCCGTGGTGGTCACGAACAGGTAGCCGGTCTTGCCGAACTTGACGTCGGTCAGCGTGCCCAGGACGTTGCGTTCCTTCAGGTTGATGGCGCCCGAAATCACGAACCTCACCTGCCCCGCGTGGTCGAGCACCGGTTCGGTGATGGCCACCTGGGCCAGCCCGTTGAGCCTGTTCCGGTAAGGCTCCGACACCAGGCCCGCCCTGGAGGCGACGGTCTGCTGGAAGTAGGCCCGGTCCTTGACGTTCACCTTGCCGATGGCCTGCGCGCCGTTCAGGTTGGCCACCAGGTTGCCGTCCATGTCGAGGAAGGCGACGTTGTCGAAGGCCTGCCGCAGCGAGACATGCTTTTCCAGGAAGGCCTGCAGTGCCGCGTCGGCCTGGAAGTCCTGCGCCTTCACGGTGCCGCCGAAGGTCTGCAGCAGGATGCGGCGGCTGTCGAACTTCTGGTCGATGGCATCCGCGATGGCGCTCACCCGGGCCAGTTCCTCGGCCGCGATCGAGGCCCGCATGTTGCTCTTGACCAGGTGCAGGGCGACGGTGGCGATCGCGAAGGTGGCCAGCAGGACCACGGCCGCCACGCCGAGGCTCAGGCGGGTATGCAAGCCGAGGCGGATTTTCGAGGAGCCTGTTTGAGTCATTGAGCGTGTTCGGACCGGTGCGTTGCCGGCAGGACTGGGGTTTCCGGGCACAGTATCGACGCGTTCTGCGCACCACGGAAGATATCGGAAGCCCTCCATTCTTGCCGTGTGGGGGTACGCAGCTGTACCCGGATCGGATTCAACCCATCTGCAGGAGCACGTCGCGTACCCGGTCCAGTGACGGATCGATGTCCGCCTCGTCGATGGCGCCGAAACCCAGCATCAGCCCCGGACGCGGCGGCGAGAAATGGAAGAACGGCGCCAGCGGATACAGCCCCACGTCGACCCTCCGGGCCAGCGCGATGAGCTGGCCGATGTCGATCTCGCGCCTGCAGATGGCCGCCATGTGAATGCCGGCCGTCACCGGCAGCAGCTCGAACCAGGGCGACAGGTCGCCAGCGAAGCGTTGCACGATGCGCTCCCGCCGCGCCGCGTAGGCCGCGTGGCAGCGGCGGATGTGCCTGTTGAGGTCGCCGTCGGCAATGAACTTGGCCAGCGCCCATTGCGCCTGCGTCGAGGTGTGCCAGTCGCTCAGGTGCCTGGCCGTGCCCACGGCTTCCAGCACCGCCGGCGGTGCGACCAGGTAGCCCAGCCGCAGATCGGGCGAAAGCGTCTTCGAGAAGGTGCCGACGAAGGCCACGCGGCCGTGCTCGTCCATGCTCTGCAGCGAATCGGCCGGGCGGCCTTCGTAGCGGAATTCGCTGTCGTAGTCGTCCTCGATCACGATGGCACCCAGCTCGTCTGCACGCGCCAGCAGCGCCCTGCGGCGGCGCTCGCTCATCGGCACGCCCAGCGGAAACTGGTGCGCGGGCGTCACGTAGATCAGCCGCGTGCCGTCGGGAATGCGCTCGACCACCAGCCCCTCGCGGTCGACCGGCACGCCCACCACCTTCGCGCCCTGCGCCTCCAGCAGCAGCCGGGCCGGCGGGTAGCCGGGCTCCTCCATCGCGACCGTGCTCCCGGGCTCCACCAGCACCCGCGCGATCAGGTCGAGCGCCTGCTGCGCGCCGTTGGTGACGAGGACGTCGGCCGCGCCGCAGCGCACGCCCCTGGAAAAGCTGGCATGCCGCGCGATGCCGTCGCGCAGTTCATGCAGCCCTTCGGCGTCGCCGTACAGCCCGCGCGAGCGCGCGCCCTGCCGCAGCGCATGCAGCACGCAGCGGCGCCAGTCGGCGTGCGGAAAGAGATCTCGCGCCGGAGCCCCGCCGATGTACTCGTAGCGCGCGCTGCCCGCCGGCGCGGGATGCCGCAGCGGCGTGCTCATGCCGCGCCAGTGCTCGACCATCGCCGAGCCCGCGAGCGCCCGTGCCGCCACGGGCGCCGGCTTGCGCGCCGCGCCTTCGGCCACGAAGGTGCCGCTGCCGACGCGCGCGGTGAGCAGCCGGTCGAAGGTCAGCCGGGCATAAGCCTCCGACACCGTCTTGCGCGACAGGCCCAGTCGCTCGGCGAGAAGCCGCGACGGCGGCAGCCTTTCGCCGGCGGCTAGCCAGCCAGCGCGGATCGCTTCCTTCAGCTGCCGGTAGAGCTGCCCGGTCAGGTCCTTGTCGCCTTCGATGACGACGTGCAATTCCATCGGATTGGTCTCCTGCGAATGCTCCGGATTGGCCGCCGCCGGCGGCGGCCCCGGCTCCTAGCATCGAGTCAGGATTGAACCACTACCCAAGAAGGAACCCGACATGCAAGCGCACTCCGAATCCCGCCTCGATTTCTACAAGGCCTCGCCCGACGCGCTCAAGGCGCTGATCGCCTTCGAGGTGGCTGTCGGCAAGCTCGGCCTGGAACCGAAGCTGCTCGACCTGGTCAAGCTGCGCGCCTCGCAGATCAACGGCTGCGCCTACTGCATCGACCTGCACACGGCCGACCTGCGCAAGGCCGGCGAAACCGACCGCCGCCTGGCCACGCTGAGTGTCTGGCACGAGACGCCCTTCTTCACCGGGCGCGAGCGCGCCGCGCTGGCGTGGACCGAGGCGGTGACGCAGGTCTCGCTCACGCACGTACACGACGAGGCCTACGAGGCGCTCGCGGCGCAGTTCAGCGAGGCCGAACGGGTCGACCTGACGATGGCGATCAATGCGATCAACAGCTGGAACCGGCTGTCGATCGGCTTCCGCAAGCAGCTGTCGACCTGAGCGCCTGCAGTTCGCCGCATCAGGCCTTCACGATGCGCGCGCTCGCGGTGGAGCGCGCGACGATGCGGCCCTCGGCGTCGCCGAGCTGCGCCTCGAGAAAGGCGATGCTCCTGCCGCGCTGCACGACGCGGCCTTCGCCGTACAGCAGGCCGGGCTTCGCGGCGGCCAGGAAGGACACGCTGAAGTCGATGGTGACGGAGTACGTTTCCTCGCCGTTGAGCACCCACAGCGCCGGGCCCATCGTGTCGTCGAGCATCGCCGCCAGGATGCCGCCCTGCACCGCTCCGGCGGGGTTCAGGAATGCATCGGTGGCCGTGAAGCTCAGCCGGATCGTGCCCCTGGCCCGGTCGAACTCCAGCACGCGCTGGCCGAAGAGTTCCGCGGTCGGCGGCCGGGGAAAGCGCTCCAGCAGAGGGTCAGGCACCATTTTTCGCTCCGGAAGTGGAGCGAAAAATCCTAGGCGGCTGCTGCTGACAGCGTGGTGTCAGCAGTGGCGATGCGTCCACGCGTGTCGAGCAGCTCGTCTACGAGATCGTCCACCCGCTGCTCGGCGCGCCGCAGCGACTGCGCAAGCTGCTCGCCGCCGAATTCGTCGGACTCCACCGCCGCCTCGAACACCTCGGTGATGCCGATGTAGCCCAATGCCGAGCGCACGCTGTTCTCGGTGTGGTTGAGGTGCGCGATGCGCCCGCCCGCGTCGTAGCCGTGGTCGCCGCGCGCACCGAGGAGCACCACGCGCTTGCCCATGTCCGCCAGCATCGGCCAGTACGGCACCGCCCCGCGCGAGCGGTCGAAGCCGAAGGTGCGGCCCACGCGCACGATGTTGTCGATCCAGGCCTTGAACTGCGCGGGCACGCTGAAGTTGTACATGGGCAGGCCGATGACGACGAGGTCGGCCGCGACGAGCTGATCGACCAACCGATCGCTCTCGGCCAGCGCCTCCGCCATCCATGGTTCGCGCGCCGCGGGCGGCGTGAAGGCCGCGTGAATCCAGCGCCCGTTGACGTGCGCGGGCGGCTGCTGGCCCACGTCGAGGTAGTCGATGCGGTCGGTGGGCCGCGCCTTCTGCCAGCGCTCGACGAAACGCGCGGACAGGCGGCGCGTGTGCGAGCCGTGGAGGTCGGTGTCGGAACGGCCGGGGCGGGCGCTGGCGTCGATGTGGAGGATGTTCATGGTCGTTGTCCTGCTCGTGATGGATGAATTGGTGTCTTTCATTCCGCGCTGCCAGAATGCTGCGCAGGCCTCTAATCTATGGATCGAGGTCATTCCTCACAAACGACGATTTCTCCTCTTATGAACGAGATTGGCTCATCCATCCGCCCTCCCCGCCGGCTGCCTCCCCTGCTCTCGCTGCGCGCCTTCGAAGCCGCGGCCGCGCACCTGAGCTTCCAGCGCGCGGCGCTCGAGCTATCGGTCACGCCTTCGGCCATCAGCCATCAGGTGCGCGGGCTCGAAGACACGCTGGGCCAACCGCTGTTCCGGCGGCTCACGCGGCAGCTCGCGCTGACGCCCGCGGGCCAGCGGCTCTTCGACGACCTGCGCATGGGCTTCGATCTGCTCGAGGCCGGCGTCGACAGGCTGCGCCGGCCCGCCGCGTCGCAGGCCGTGACGCTCACCACCAACACGGCATTCGCAGCGCGCTGGGTGCTGCCGCGCATGGATGCGTTCCGCAAGGCCAGCCCCGGCGTGGAACTGCGGCTGCATGCTAGCGACACCGTGGTCGACCTGGCGCGCGGCGATGCGGACATCGCGGTGCGCTCGGGCATCGGCAACTGGCCGGGCCTGGTGTCGCGCGAGCTGATGCGCGAGCACTATGCGCCGCTGTGCAGCCCGATGATGGGCCTGAAGCGCGCGGAAGATCTGCCGAAGCACCGGCTGATCCACTGCGACTGGCAGCCGCAGGCGCTCGCGCCCGCCGTGTGGCCGCGCTGGTTCCGCGAAGCCGGCGTCGTGCCGCCGAGGGGGCGCGCGATGAAGGCATCGGACCTGTCGTTCTCCGACGAGACGCACGCGATGCTGGCGGCGCTCGCCGGGCACGGCGTGGCGCTGCTGAGCCTCACGCTCTCGGCCGAGGAGCTTCGCAGCGGTGCGCTGGTGCAGCCCTTCGGGCCCGCGCTCGATACCGGCAGCTACTTCCTTGCGGTCGCGAGCGGCAGGGAGAACGAGCCGGCGATCCGCGCCGTCTGGGAGTGGATCGCATCGCAGGCCGCCTCAGGCTGAGCGGTATCTGAAGAGCGGGCTTGCATGTCGTTACGGTTCTCGCGCAGACTCCGGCAACAACAAAGCGAGGAGCCCCCCAATGACGAGGTTTGTCCGCGCGCCCTTTGCCATCGCAACAGGTGCGCTGCTTGTAATAGCTTTGACCTCATGTGGGGGCGGCGGCGGAGGCGGTGGGGGCGGAGGAATCGGCATAGGGCTCGGCACAGGCGGCGGAACCACCTCGCCGCCGTCTTCCTCCACGCCGGAACTGCCCGCACGCGAAGCGCTCATTGCCCGCGCCAGGAGCTACGAGCTCAACACGCCGTACGTGCCGCCACCGGGTGACCCGCTGGAGCACAACACTTCCGGCTACGCCAAGGCGATGTGCTCCGCGGCGTTCATCACCGGCCTCGACCCCGACGTGGCGGCCGAGAGCGTCGGCTACTTCACCGGGCCCTACGACCAGCGCAAGAAGGTCGGCAAGCCTGTGGTGGACAGCGTCAAGAAGGAAGTCCGCATCACCATTCCCAACGGCCCGACGCTGACCGCGCGCTACTTCGGCTCGCAGGGCTGCATCACGCTGCCGCCCGGCCGGGACGACGTGTTCTTCACGCCGGTGGCCGTCAAGAGCGCTCTGCCCGACCCATCGACACAGCAATGGCCGATGGGCGACATCGTGCCCTCCGGCTCCGCACCCGGCATCGACACGACGAAGGTGGGCCAGGCGGTCGATGCGGCCTTCGAGCTGCCGAAGGCCTACACCGCGGCCTTCGTCGTCACGCACAAGGGGCGCATCGTCGGCGAGCGCTACATGAACGGCATCACCTCGAGCACGCCGCTCGAGTCGTGGTCGATGGGCAAGAGCGTCACCGCGACGATGATGGGCGTGCTCATGAAGCAGGGCGTGTACAGCCTCGACCAGCCGGCGCCCATTCCGGAATGGCAGGGAGCCGACGACAAGCGCAAGGAAATCAGGATCCAGGACATCCTGCACATGTCGAGCGGCCTGCGCATCAAGGCGCCGGACGACCCGGACTTCGACCCCACCGGCACCTACCCCGACCACGTCTACTTCTACACGGGCCGCATCAACATCTTCAACTACGCGGCCACGCGGCCGCAGCAATGGCCGCCCAACACCATCGGCCGCTATCGCAACACCGACCCTGTGCTGGCGAACTACCTGATCCGCCTGGCGGTGGAGAAACGCGGCGAGGAATACCTGTCGTTCCCGCAGAGAAACCTGTTCGACAAGATCGGCATCCGCACGATGACGCTGGAGACCGACCCCTACGGCAACTTCATGGGACAGGGCTACGACTTCATGTCGGGGCGCGACTGGGCGCGCCTGGCCAACCTGTACCTGCAGGACGGCGTGTGGAACGGCGAACGCCTCTTGCCAGAGGGCTACGTGAAGTTCGTGAGCACGCTCGCGCCGGCCTGGGCCGCCGACAAGCGGCCGATCTACGGCGGCTTCTTCTGGCTCAACGGCTCGAGCACCTGGCCGGTGCCGACCTCGGCCTACTACATGCTGGGCGCCGGCGGGCAGGTGGTACTGATCGTTCCTTCGCACGACCTGGTGGTGGTGCGGCTGGGCTTCGACAAGGGGGCCAACGCGTCGGTCACGAGCCTGCGAAAGGCGCTGACGCTGCTGATGCAGGCGGTGCCCAGTTCGTCCTGACCTCTGCGCCAGAAGCGCAAAGGCCTCCCGGGGGAGGCCTTTTTTGCGCCCGTCCGGCTTACTCCGCGCGCTTGCTCAGGAGTGTCTGCACGACATAGCCGTCGCGGTAGACCGCCTCGATGGTCCCTTCCACCCGGTCACTGGCATGCGCGGTGACGAACTTCTGCTCCGTTACCCGGTAGACCACCATCGTGCTGGACGAATGCTTGCTGAGCGTGCGGGCCACGCCGGTGGCTTGTCTCAGGGTCGGATATGTCTCCATGGGGCTCTCTTCCTTGTCCTCTCGATGCCTCAAATGTTAACTCTTTGGTATTCGAATATGCCTCAGGGTATTTTCCAAGCGCAAACGCCTGCGATTCTCTTCGGTTCGTCTTGTTCAGGAATCGGATGATCCGGCCATTGACAAGCCTGGGCCAGCGGGTCGATCGCGCACCGTCATGCATCGAGGCCGTGCGTTGCCCCTTCACTACACTGCCATCCCGATGAGCCCCGGCATCCTGATCTCCCACTTCGCCAGCGGCGACATGCTCCGCAGCCGAAGCGTGAGCGGCGTGGTGCTGGCGGGCACGCTGGATGTGCCCGCGCCTGCGCCACGCCTGCTCTCGGACTGGGACAGGGAGATCGCGTCGCAGCTCTCGCTGGAGCCGGGAGACGTCGAGGCACTTCCCCTGCCACGCGCTCGCGCACGCTGGCCCGACTACAGGCACTGCGTGCAGGCCGTGTCCGACTGGACGCTCGCGCTGGGCCTGCCAGGGGTGCTCGGCTCGGCCGACGTGGCCCTCATGGCCTGCCGCGGCGCGAGGTATCACCACGACGGCATGCAGTACGGCGGTGCGGCCTTCTGCAATCTCTTCATGAGCGAGGACAAGGGGCTGGACCTGCACTTTCCCCATGCAGGCCTGCGGATCCCGCTCCGGCGGGGCACGGCGGTCGTCTTCGACACGGGCCAGCCGCACGGCGTCATCCGGCGCGGCAGCACGGGCTTCGACCCGGCGGACTTCGCGGACGGCAAGGACTGCAACCAGGTCTTCCTGACCTGGGAGCTCCCGATCGAGGATGCCCATGTGACAAGGGCCCTGCGGATCGACTTCGACATCGCATCGCCGGCATCTGCCCGGCCCGATGAAGAGCAGCTCATGCGAAACGGCGCGCCGGCCGTCGTGTGCCCGGACTCGGGCCGCTGGCTCGACGCCAGTTGATCGCGCTCAGCGCGCCGTAGGTGAGGCGCTGACGGCCAGCCCCCGCAGGCATTCGTTGACTGCCTGCAGCGGCGTCTTCTCGTGGCAGCGCGCCACTGCCTCGCGGGCGACGGCTTCGCTCAGGCGACGCTCCTGCGCAGCCTCGACCTGCAGCTCGACGATCCACTTCATGAGCATGGCGAGCACGATCAGCAATCCGACCATGGCGGCCATCAGCGTCACGCGCCAGTTCCCGGCGCGGGGCAAGGGAGTCGCGGTCTTGCCGGCCAAGGTTTCTTCCCGGGTACTCATCTAGCGCGGAAGGTCCGGAAAGACCCACATGCTCAGCCCGAGGATCAGGCCGATACCCAGGGACACGATGGCTGCGGTCGTGAACATAGATGCCGCGATGATGTTCTGCACGAAGACGGCCACCAGCACGAAACCCACGGAGGCCACGATGCACAGCACCACCGGCAACCAGGCGACGTAGGCCGGCCGGCGCTGGAGCGCCGCGGGCTCGTCGGGACTGGTTTCGCGCAGGAACGGGGTGCGCATGATCTGCCTCCTCTTCGCGATATGTCGCGTGTCTGTCTGTCGCCGAAGAAGGCCGAAGGCTCCGAAACAGCGACGCATGCTTGCGGCACCACGCTCCACACTCCCTCGCATGGCCCGTTCGCAACCTTTACTGACCTTCGTCAAAAAGTACCGGGAGGTTATGGAAAACATCGGATGGGGTTAAGGGATTACTGCGCGAACGCCGTACTTGAAAACAGGCACGGCACAGAAAGCTCATGAACCTGCGCAATATTTGACAAGTGTCAACAGTGCGCCGGAGCACGACTACGCCTTTCGTATTCCTGGCGCAGCACGGCCCGGCGCAACGAGCGAAGCGCGTCCCCTGCTCAGCCGCAGAGATCGAAGATCGCTTCCATGATCAGCTGGTAGCCGCTCCAGAACAGCCAGTGATCGCCGCACTGCGTGAACGGCCCGGCCATCGCGGGAGCCGCAACGGCCAGCGACGACAGGATCGCCGCAACGACGCCGGCCTTGACTACGGTTGCACGTTTCATGATTTCCTCCTCCAGTGGTGCTGTCGAACGCAGGACATCACGCTCCTGCGGCGCGACGAGTTGCACCCGCAACTCATCGGGAGGGACTCTAGAAATGTGAACAGCCGGCCGCCAGTGCCTAAAGTCACCGCGCGCGAAATCAGGTGCCTGCACCCGGCGGCTGCAGCCCTCTCACCCACTCGAACACCGCCGCCACCGCGGGCTCGTTTCGCCGTGCCTCGGGGCACACGAGATGAAACGGAAGCCCCGGCAGCTGCGGACCGAACGGCTGCACCAGATTGCCCGCGCGCAGTTCGTCCGCGATCAGCGCGAGGCCCATCAGCGCGACGCCCTGCCCCTGCAGCGCGGCGGACACGGTGTGCGTCTCGTCCGAGAACACCGGCCCCGCCGACACATCGAGGCCCGGCACCTGCGCCTCCTGCTGCCATGCGGCCCAGGTGCCTGGCTGGTTCCTGCTGCCTGGCACCGCGAAGTGAAGCAGCGTGTGCCGCGTCAGATCGCCGCGCCGGCGCAGCTTGAGCGCAGGGCTGCAGGCCGGCGCGAAGACGGTATCGAACAGCTTCTCCGACACCATGCCCGGCCACTGCCCGCGGCCGTAGCGGATCGCGATGTCGGCCGTGACGCCGTCGAGCGCGACAGCGTCGTGTGACGCATGGATGCGCAGGTCGAGTCGCGGATGCAGCGCGCGCAGCGTGCCCACGCGCGGCAGCAGCCAGCGCGCCGCGACGGCCGGCGTGGTCGACAGGGTGATGGCCATCCGCTGCGGCGGCGCACGCAACCGCGCGACCGCATTCGCCATGGCATTGAACGACTCGCTCAGCACCGCCTGCAGCTCCCTGCCCTGCGGCGTCAGCACCAGCTGCCTCGGCTGGCGGATGAACAGCGGCACGCCCAGCGCGCCTTCGAGCTGCCGCACCTGGTGGCTGATGGCCGTGGGCGTGACCGAGAGCTCGTTGGCCGCGAGCTTGGCGCTGCAGTGGCGCGCGGCGGCCTCGAAGGCCCGCAGCGCCGCCAGCGGAGGGAGTTGTCGAAGGTTGGCCATGGATGAATCAAATTTTCATCAACACAAAGAAATTGTCGTTTGTCGGGCCGCCTCTCCCTAAATACAGTGAGATCCAAGCCAGCCCGAAAGCTGAATTTCCTTCATCCAACCCTTCATGTCAAAGAGGATCTCGCCATGACCACACTGCTCCACATCGACGCCAGCGCCCGCCCCGGCCGTTCGGGCACGCACGTTCACGGCTCGCACTCGCGCCGGCTGAGCCATCACTTCGTGTCGACCTGGCGCGCGACGCGCCCCGATGACGAAGTGATCTATCGCGACATCGGCGCCACGCCGCCAAGCAACGTCACCGGCGAATGGATCGCGTCGGGCTACACGCCGGCCGAACAGCGCGAGCCGTGGATGCACGCCGTGCTCGCGGAGAGCGACGCGCTGATCGCCGAGATCCGCCGCGCCGACGTGCTGGTGATCGGCGTGCCGATGTACAACTTCGGCATGCCTGCGCCGCTGAAGTCATGGATCGACAACATCGTGCGCATCGGCTCCACCTTCAACTACGACCCCAGCCGCGAGAACCCGTACGTGCCCCTGCTGGCCGAGCGCACCCGCCGCACCGTGCTGCTCACCTCGTGCGGCAGCAGCGGCTACCGGCCGGGCGGATTCCAGGCGCACCTTGACCTGCTCACGCCGGGCATCACGGCTCCGCTGTCGCTGCTCGGCCTCGACGAAGTGCACAGCGTCGCGATCGAACATGCGGAGGACCACGGCGACCTGCTCGACCGCTCCATCGCCGATGCGCTCGCCCGTGTCGAAGCGCTCGTTGCCGAGCTGCAGGCCGCGTGATCCGGCGCGACCTCGATAGTCGCGTCGCTGCCACTACTTTTCGACAAGATGTTGCAAGCGCGGTGCGTGCGTGATTTGATGCATCGCGTACATCAGGGAGTCCTAGAAGAAAGAAAAACGGGACGAAAGAGAGGTCGCGATGGGACGACTCGAACATCAGGTGCGCGCATGCGCGACATCGGTTTTCCTGCTTGCAGCAGCGACAGTCGGGACATCGGCATGCGCCCACGCGGCGGATGGCACGATCCACTTCACGGGCGAGATCGTGGCCGCGCCCTACTCCATCAGCTCGGCGCCGGCCACGATGGCCGCGCGCATCGGCAAGGCGGGGCCCGCCAGCGAAGTGATCTTCCAGCGCCAGTACATCGACCGGCCGAGCGCCAGCGTGCGAGTCGATGCCCTTGGCGGGCAACCGCTGGAACTGGCCTTCACCGATGCGCGAGGCCAGAGGCATGCACTGGCCCCGAAGGACGCGCGCGACATCGGGCAGGACGGCGGCACGCTTTCGATCCGCCCGAAAGGCGGTACCACCGACGGCACGAGCCGCGTGACGGCCGCGCTGGTGACCGTCACCTACAACTGAAGAAGAACCGCGCGCTCAGGCCGAGCGCAGTTGCTCGCGCAGCTTCTGCCCGATCTCCGGCCGCTCGAGGAACGGGTCGGCCGGATTGGTGATGGAGACGATGTTCTCCATGCGGCTGCGCACGTTGCCCAGCGCCTTCGGGTGGCTGAACACGTAGAACTGGTTGTCGGTGATGGCCTCGAACACCTTGGCGGCCACTTCGGCCGCCGTGATCTTCCCGCTGCTCACCGCCTTGTTGCTCATGGCCTGGCCGATCAGCTGGCTCTTGGTGAGCTCGCTTTCCTTCGGCGCATTCGGGCGGTTGCGCTCGCTGCTGGTGATGCCCGTGGGCACGAAGTACGGGCACAGCAGGCTCGCGCCGATCTGGTCGGTGACGAGGTTCAGGTCCTGGTACATCGTCTCGGTGAGGCTCACGACTGCGGCCTTCGCCGCGTTGTAGATGCCCATGTTCGGCGGCGTGAGCAGGCCGGCCATGCTGGCGGTGTTGGTCACGTGGCCGCGATAGGCCGGGTCTTTCGCCGCGGCCTCCAGCATCATCGGCACGAACAGGCGCACGCCGTGGATCACGCCCCACAGGTCCACGCCCAGCACCCACTCCCAGTCGGCGACCGTGTTCTCCCACACCAGGCCGCCGGCGCCCACGCCCGCGTTGTTGAAGACGAAGTGCGGAGCACCGAAGCGCTCCTTCACGGCGGCGGCCAGCGCTTCCATCTGCGCCGCGTTCGACACGTCGACCTTGCGCGCCAGCACCTGCGCGCCGGCGGCCTCCATCTCCGCTCTGGCCTTGTCGAGCGCGTCCTGCTGCACGTCGACCAGCACGAGGTTCATGCCGCGGGCGGCGCCGATGCGCGCGCACTCCAGGCCGAAGCCCGAACCAGCGCCGGTGAGAACGGCGGTCTTGCCCTTGAAGTCCTGAATCATTGGGTGCTTTCCTTTGGTTGTCTCTGCCTTGCCTATTGGAACGCTTTGCAACTTGGTTGACTGTCGTTCGTGTGACGCGTGTGGCAGCGGGAGCCTAGCGAAACAACCAGGAAAACTTCAAACGACGTGGCAAATCAGGATTTGCCGAGTTGCTTTCGCATATGCCCGTCATCAATCCAATCAGAAAAACCCGTACTCGACATCGTATAGGGGCTCGCACGCTACACGGCCAAATGCGATAACACAGGCAGAACCTCCCGGCAGTGCGGGGACAACAACGGGATCACCCCCGGGATTAGGGAAAGGAGTGAGTGGCGGTGGCCCCATGTAGTCGACAACACCAGGGTCGTAGCTCATATCAGTGAACTCATATCCCATCGTATCGACGATTGTGACGATCTTGTCCCACGGCTGGGAGCCATCCTGGTCATAGTCGATCTTCGTCCGGCTTCCATCGTCGTTGTAGACCGTGGCGAAGTCCTCACGCCCCTGGGAATCAAAGTGCTGATTGACTTGACTCCAAGGCTGTGAACCATCTTGGTCAAAGTCGATTCGATCCATTTGGCCGTTGTCTTGGGTCACTATCCGCCAGTCTTCCCGTCCTTGGGCATCCGTCATGTTTTCCCAGATGCGATCGCCGCGCTCACCGCCTTGATCGAAATCCTTCCAATGCACCGAACCGCTGTCATGGGTGACTTTCTGCCAGTCCTCCCGTCCATATGCATCAACATGGTTCGACCATATACGATCTCCACGCTCGTTTACTTGATCAAGATCTTCCCACGTCACACTTCCATCGTCGAAAGTCGTGCGATGCCAATCATCGCGGCCTTGAGTGTCGTAACGGGCCTCGTACTGTCTCAAGGATTGGGAGTTTTCTTGGTCAAAGTCAACCCAGTCGCGACTGCCATCATCATTCACAGTGTTCCGAGTGTCTTCGCGCTCTTGCAGATCAAAGCTCGTTGCGATTGAACGGTAGCTATCGTTGTTCGCTCCGTCGACCTCGATAGTTCTATACATGAACCCCATGTAGTTGCTACCCGTGAAATCGTAGTCCTTTTCAAAGGAATCACCGTTTGGCATGGTCCTGACCGATTCGGTCAGCAGTCCATTGATGTCGTATCTGGAAATGGTCACGTCGCCTTGGGCCCCTATGACTGTGTCGGTGACGAGTTCTCGCCACCACGACTGATCTCTGTCATACGCAGGTTCCGCAATGACGCTGCGCGTGACCTCTCCAGTGCTTGAGTAGCTGAGCGTTTGGGTCGTGCCTGTTGTGTGATCAGTGACCGCCTCCACGAATGTCCCATCTTTGTTTTGACGCAACTCGGAATTCGTAGAGTCAGGTGTGAATCTAGCGTCCGGCCCTGTCTTGAAAAGCTCCGGATTCGTCTTCTTGAACTCGAAGGCCGGCGTGCCCGGCGTATTCAAGGGGTCTCTCATGGCATCAGACTTTGAACGGGCACCGTCTGCATCTCTTGTCCAGAGCCCACTCTGCTCATTCGCAGGAACCAGACTGACCGGGTGGACCACGCCGGACGTGACAATCCCTGTGATGCCGCCCGCCCTGGCCACAGCCTGCACAAACGTCGTACAGTTTTCGCCACCAAGAATCGCACCAAGGTTGTAGGCGTGATTTGCTTCGCGCCAAGCGGATACTGCATTGACCATCGAATCGTATTGATCCTTGGAAACCTGAATGGTCTTACTCCAACCTACATCATCAATGTACCCAGCCCTGCTGTTGTTGATATCGCCTTGAACATGCGTGGTCAGGCCATCTCCGACCTTACCCGGGCCGTGGGTCCCTAGCAGTGCATTGGTACTGGGCGCAAACCCGTAGTAGTTCAGGCCTCCACTGCCATCATCAAGCCCGATGAAGGCGTGCGGTGTACCAACGTTGTCTACGTAGACGGTGAAGCTTGGCTGACTCATATAACTCCTCTCCTGATTTCGTTGATGATCTGAAAACAAAACCTACCCATTACTCGATTGATCGAGAACTAAAAAATGGTCTTTCAATGACGATGTGCGGACTCAGAAAGTCGAGTTCCTTCGAATCACGAAGAACCGTAATGCGCAATTTGTAGGAGCCCGGCTCTTGACTTGAGAAGCCCGACAGGGTGCTGGTTATGGCGTCAGCGGTGTAAGTTCCACCGCTACTCGCAGTCAGACTATCGAATGAGTATTGGGCTACCACAATCCCATCCTCTTGCAGCAGTTCCCATCGCAAATAGAACCCTGGACTAACTTTTTCGCAAGTCTTGAGGCGTATCGGTTTATCAGGACTATCAGTCCAACATGTATTGGACTTTCCTCCCATTCTTTGCTGTGGTGTCAATTTTTGATCAGTTCTCAAGAAGCCCAGTGCAACGATCCATCGCTCTCTTATGTCCTTGATCTGAAATAGCTGTGTCGTGTGGATGTTTCCTGCGCGTAGTTGCACTGGCTCGACCATCAGTGCTGATGGAAATACCGCACCGACTTGCATCGACCTGTCTGACGTGGTCAAGACTCCTGGCGAGAGTGCGCATCCGCCGACCACACCCGCCAATACGCTGACCGCGAAGGCAGCGACAACTCTGCTCCAGCATGTACGTCCTAGTCGATGCAGCACTTGAAGAACTCCTGAATGGCCCATGATGCTCATGCTCTTTCTTTGACCTCTGATCTTCGAACTCTCGTTTCTCGAGCACAGCGCGATGATTATTTAACTCACGCTCTTCGCCTATAGGGCAAATGTCCCGCTCATACTCGGAACTACTTGAGAAGGACGATCAACTCGGAACGTTTGCGCACACCCAGATGCGCATAGATCCTGGCCAACTGATTGCGTACGGTCTTCTCCGAGGTTCCCAGCGCCCTCGCGATGGACTTGTTGCTCAATCCTTCAGCCAAGTGACGCACGATCGATCTCTCTCTCGTGGTGAGTTCGCCAATGACTGCCGAGCGATTTCCGTCAATCCCCATTGACTCCTCACGGCTTGCAATGTTTGCCAGAAATAGATCGTTAAGGACAGGCGTCAACAGCCTCAACGCCTCCAGATGCCACTCCGACAGCGGTGTCCTGACACCGATAAATCCGAAGTAGGTTCCTGCGTTGGCCTTGACGTTCAAGACGCCATGGCCAGCAACATTGCACAAGCCAAACTTTTCGATTTCCGTGACTTCGAAAACGCTTGCATAGCGCGGCGGGTTCTTCGGATCGATAAGGAAAGGTTGGCGATTGGCGAGCCACCACTGAAGAGCTCCTCGCTGCGCCAATTCAAAAGTCGTGGCAATCTGTTGCAAATACTCCGCATCGAGACCCGATGCAAGCATGTGAGTAATCTTCAACTGCCCAGCTACGAGTTCACCGTGCCCCAGTACCACGCCTCTGAAGGGAAAGAATGCTCGCAGCGGCCCCTCGATCCAGCTCAGAAGATTGGCTGCCGTAGCCCGAGGGTCAGTTACTGCCGTTAGCCAGGCTTGCAAATCGGTCGAAGTGAGATGCTTCACCGCTCTCTAAGGCTGCGCCTTATGCCGTCGAGTACAGGATCGAACAGATAGCGCCAAGCACTGCGTTCATCGGTTGCGATGAATACCTCGGCTTGCATGCCCGGCGACAGAGTAAGCGTCTGCCTGGCCAATTCACTCGCCGCTCGCAACGCCTGAGGGCTTATCGCTATGTGCGCTACGTAGTAAGGTGCGTTTGGGTTGGGCGCATTAGGATCAGTCAATCGATCGGCGCCCACGTACCTCAGTGTCCCGTCGATTTGCGGCGTGGCCCGCGTCCGATAGGCGGTCAGCATTACATGCGCCGTCTTGGCTTGGACCCATGCTTGTTGCACGTCTCTAATATCGCTGGGAGCAATGCGTGCTTCGATCACCAGCTCGGAATTTGCAGGAACAATCTCCAAGGCAGGCTCTCGTGGCCCAATGGCAGAACCTACTGTGTGAACCCTCAGACCGACTACCTCGCCAGCGACTGGCGCTACGATTCGTTGTCTGCTTTGGGCGTCCATTGCTGGGCCAAGCTCTTGCATTGTCAATGCCAGCCGAGCCGTTATCTCTTTCAGCTCCTCGGCTGAAGCACGCGCGAATTCGGTCTTTTGTGATGAAAGCTTCAGTCGAAAATCAGCCTCTCTTTGACGGGCCTGCGACAGCTGAGCCTGTGTGCCTTGAAGTCGCGCACGGTAGTCAGCAACGATACGCTGCAGCTCCATCAGTCGAGCTTCACTGACGAAGCCGTCAGCCCTCAACTTTTCGTTTGATTCCAGATCTCGACGCGCCAATTGCATGGCAGAGTCGGTAGTGGCAATGAGTTCTTGCTGTGTCGCGATTTCGCGCCGAGTCTGGGTCAGTTGTTCATTCAGCCAGTAGGCTTGTTCAGCTTGCTGCCGAGCCCGTGCAACGAACAAGGCTTTCTCTCGCCTGGCGAGTTCTTCAATATAGGCAGTATCACTGCCAGCCATGAAATCACGCAGCGCGTGCAGATCCGGCTCGAACGATGCGTCCATCGTCTCCATCTCCGTCCGCAAACGCTGAACCCTCAAGGCATTTGCCGCGCCCTGTTCACGCAAGCTCTGCACACTGGCCGTCACACGCGCATCAGCCAACGTGATCAAGGTCTGCCCTTGCTTGACCCGATCTCCATCCTTGACGTGAATGATGGAGACGATGCCACCTTCCGCATGCTGTACTGTCTTTCGGTTACCCATGGACTTGACGGTACCTTCGGCAATGATCGCCGCGGCCAACGGCGCAAGTGCGGCCCAGACAATCAAGGCCAGCGTGCCAAGTGCCGCGCCGGCGATCCCCAACCGCATAGCGCGTCGCTGTGCCTGCCCCCATGACGGGTGTTCACCGTGCTTCAAGTCTCCCTGTTGAAGCGTTTCCGACTCTGCGCCGGCCGACCAGCTCTGCGTCATACGATGGCTGCTTTCCGGTCAGCCGCCTTGAGCGCTCGCCGATTTCGGCAAGCGATCCACTCGCGAACCTCCTCTCGCAGACCGAACTTTTCCACCATCCCATTTCGCAAAAGCAGCACATGGCTTGCCAAGGCGATCAGGTGAGAACGGTGCGTCACGGCCACGACTGTCGCTCCGAGCTCGCGCAGACCGTGAAGACAACGCTCAAGAGCCTCATCGCCCTCAGCGTCGAGTTGGCTATTGGGTTCGTCCAGCACGATCAGTCGAGGCGTCTCCAGTCCCGAATCGGGTGTCGCATAGATCGCGCGTGCCAACGCGATGCGTTGGCGTTGACCACCTGACAAAACTTGCGCACCTGCCTCCTGACCGATGAGCGTGTCGTAACCTCTTGGAAAAGCAGTAATCAGATTGTGGGCTCCAGCGCGGCGCGCAGCCAGAACGACCGCCTCGCTCTGCTCTCTTGTAAGCGGCTCGACAGATTGCCATTGCCGCGCAATGTTGTGCGCGATGCTCCCGCTATGTAGAAGCACATCTTGCGGAAGATATCCAGTGGCCTGACCGCGGACCTGCGCGCTGTACTGCTGCAATGCCGCGCCATCCATCGAGACCTCACCCTGCGTGGGTGTCTGGATGCCCGCGAAAACGCGCGCTAGTGTGCTCTTGCCACTTCCGCTTTCGCCAAGGACAACCAGCATGGCACCGGCAGGAAGTTCAAGATTCAGGTTGTGTAGAGCAGCAGCGCCCCCCATCGCAGCCCTTACCCCGAGATTTCTCGCTCGAAGTTGTCCTTTGCAGGCCGGCAGTGCGGTCTCTGGGCGAGTGCGCGGCAACGAATTCATACTGCCGCCTTGCACAGTGGTTGCTTGCTGCAAGCGCACCGCAGCTTTCCGCGCTTCAAGCCAGAGCTTCCAATTGCCAATCAGCACCTCCAGCGGCATCAGGGCCTTCCCCAAGAGAATGCTGCCAGCGATCATCACCCCACCTGTGGCTTGCCCTTTGAGCACCAGCCAAGCGCCGAAAGCAAGAATGCTGAGCTGCAGTGCTTGGCGAACCAATTTGCCCAGAGTTTTCAAGCTATGGCTCTCCAATTCGACGTCCAGGCGAGCTCTCTCTGCATCGCGCCTCATGACATCGAGAGATCGGGCGACCTGCATTTGCTGGCCATGTGCGTGCAAGACTTCTATAAAGGTGGAAATCTCACCGACTCTGACTTGTGTAAGAGCCCGTGCCTGCTCAGCTGCAACGGTAGGCTCCCGCAATCGCCATTCGGTGAGCCAAGCCAAACCGAGCAGGATAAGCATGCCTATGAGCGTGACAGTCCCTAGCAAGGGATGGAATGCAGTGATCACAAGAAGATGGATCAGGCTCCACGGCAAATCCGTGAAAGCGATCAAGACGGGACCGCCTAGGTAGCTGCGCAAAACGGATAAGTCACGCTCAGCCTGCTGGGCCCGGGCACTGAACAAGTGAACCGGCACATCGAGTAGTAGCGGCGTCAGTTCAGCGATGACCTGCTGTTCTCGCTCTGCGGCACGCGCTGAATGCCAGTGTTCCCGGGACGTTTCGACACTCCACCAAGCCAGGAGCGCCAGCGCTGCGGCCGCCAGCAGCATTAACAAGGTCTCGCTGCGACGACTGCTCAATACCCGGTCATATACCTGCAGAGTTACCAGGGTTGGAACTAGCAGCAGCAGATGGACGACGGAACTAGCGAAGAAGATTGCGCCCATCTCGCCCAGCGACGACCACGGCGCGAGCAGGCCGCGACTCGGCCATTGCCCAATTGACATTTGTTGTTCCCCCCTATGGAACTTTGTTCTTGCCATGCCATTTCTACGGCATGCGCGACTTCTTGATTTAAGGCGCCGGAGTCTGCCACCGGAAAAAGACGCCACTAAATCAATTAGCGACGGAGGGACATTGCCACGGCGACTATCAGGACATCAGTGCGGCATCCAGCCGCCGGCGACAGCCCGGGCTTTGCGACAAGCTCACGGCCGATGTTCTGCAAGCTCTTGCGGCGGCGATCAGCATCAGGCGCTTTTTAGCCTGTGCGATCGCCCCAAAGGGGTTCTCTTCAGGCCTCGACGCTCTTCAGCACATACCCGATCCGAGGAAAGTGCACATGCACGGTCCCCACGCGCTCGCTGCTGCGCTCCAGCGTGTAGTGCGTGCGCGTGGCCGCGATCAGCGTGCCCGGTGTTTCCTCGAGCCCGAAGCTCTCGGCGCGGATGGTGACTGCGCTGCCCAGCGGGATGCCGTGGTCGTCCTGGAAGGTGCTGTCGGTCAGCAGCGTGTGCGGCGTCGAGGCCTTGGCAACGGCGATGGCTTCCTCGCTCGTGAACTTCTCGGGCACGTCGTGGCCGATGGCGGCCATGCGGTCCATCCAGTCGATCACCGCCGGCGTGAGGTCGAGGATGGTGCGGACCGACTCGATGCGCCGCGTGTACCAGAGCGGGTGGTAGGCCGAGAAGTCGGCGATGCTGGGCACTTCGCCCAGCAGGAAGGGCTTCTCGTCGAGCATGTCCGAGAGGCGGCGCAGGTACGACTTGTAGGCGCTGGTGGCATCGGCCGGACGCAGGCGGGTCATGTTGCCCGCACTCATCCTGCCGCGGTCTTCTCCGAAGGCCTTGGCTGCCTCGGGTGGCGCCTTGGCGAACACCTCGGCCGCGCCCTTGGGCTGCAGGCTCCAGGCCATCGCGGCCCAGAACAGCGAGGTGTCGGCCCACTGCGCGAGGATGCGCGACATGCCCTTCTCGGGCTCCGGGTAGAGCGTGGGCTCGGGCCGCAGGTGCTCGAGCACGTCGGCGATGAGCGCGCTGTCGCAGTAGATGTCGGCGCCGATCTGCAGGAACGGCGTCTTGCGGTAGCCGCCGGTGAGCACCTCCACATCGGGCTTGGGCATGATCGGCGGGATGAAGACCGACTTCCACGGCAGCTTCTTGGCGCCGAGGATCAGGCGCACCTTCTCCGAGAACGGCGAGGTCAGGTAGTGGTGAAGGATCAGGTCGGCCATGGTTGATGTTTCCCGTGGGGTTGTCGTTGTGTTGCTTCAGCGCGGCTGTGCGCGCTGGACGATGGAGTCGAAATCGGTGCCTGCCCCCAGCGTACCGAAGGCATTGCCCCAGTCGCCGCCCAGGCGCGACGCGCAGAACGCGCCGGCGACCGCCGATGGTGCGGTCTGCACGAGCAGCGCAGCCTGCACGGCCAATGCGACATCTTGCGCCAGGCGGCGGGCCTCGGCTTCGGATGCCATCGCCTCGATGCGCGCCGGCAGCGCATCGGCCAGCCGGTCGAGCGCGGCGTGCTGGCTGCGCGCGGGGGTCAGTTCCTTTTCGAGGGCAGCCACCGCATCGCCCTTGCGCAGGCCGCGCAGCAGGTCGAGCGCCATGATGTTGCCCGCGCCTTCCCAGATGGAATTGAGCGGCATCTCGCGGTAGATGCGGGCCATGATGCCTTCGCCGCCCTCTTCCACGTAGCCGTTGCCGCCGAGGCATTCCATCGCCTCCTGCGCGAAATGGCTGCCGCGCTTGCAGATCCAGAACTTGGCGACGGGCGTGAGCAGGCGCGCCATCAGGCGTTCATGTTCGTCGGACTGGTTGTCGAAGGCCTTCGCAAGACGGATCGCGAACGCGGTGGCGGCCTCGCTCTCCAGCGCCAGGTCGGCCAGCACGTTCTTCATCAGCGGCTGGTCGATCAGCGGCTTGCTGAAGGCCATGCGCTGCGTGGCGTGGTTGAGTGCGATGGACAGCGCCTGCCGCATCAGTCCGCTGGTGCCCAGCGCGCAGTCGAGCCGCGTCATCGTGCCCATTTCGAGGATCTGCGGAATGCCGCGCCCCTCCTCGCCCACGAGCCATGCAGTGGCCCCATGGAACTCGACCTCGGAGCTCGCATTGGCCTTGTTGCCCAGCTTGTCCTTCAGCCGCTGGATGCGGATGGCGTTGCGCGAGCCGTCGGGCAGCACACGCGGCAGGAAGAAGCACGAAAGCCCTGCAGGAGCCTGCGCCAGCACCAGGAAGGCATCGCACATCGGCGCCGAAAAGAACCACTTGTGGCCGGTGATGGCATAGCGCTCGCCCCAGGCATCGCCGCTGCCTTCGCGTACGGCCTGCGTGGTGTTGGCCCGCACGTCGGAGCCGCCCTGCTTCTCGGTCATGCCCATGCCCATGGTCACGCCGGGCTTGTCGCTGAACGGCTTCAGCGCCGGGTCGTACCAGAGGCTGCCGAGCTTCGGACCCCAGTCGGCATGCACCGCCGCATTGCCGCGCAACGCGGGCGTGACCGCGTAGGTCATGGAGACGGGACACAAGATCGAAGGCTCCAGCTCGGTGAAGAGCATGAAGCCCGCCGCGCGCAGCACGTGCGGCGAGGCGGAAGTGCCGGTCCACGGCGTGCCGTGCAGGCCTGCGCCCACGGCGGCGCTCATCAGCGCGTGGTAGCTCGGATGGAACTCCACTTCGTCGATGCGCCGGCCGAAGCGGTCATGCGTATGCAGCTCCGGCGTGTGGATGTTGGCGAGCCGCGCATGCGCCTGCATGCCGGTCGAGCCGAGGGTCGCGCCCAGTTCGTGCAGCTGCGTTGTCTGCAGCGCGGGCGCATTGAACTTCAGCGCATCGCGCAGGGGCCGGTTGGTGTCGAAGAGGTTGTAGTCCACCAGCGGCGCGGGCTGGTTGAAGACCTCGTGTGTCGTGTCCATGGCCGGCCTCCTTGCCGTGCGTTCAGTTCATCGGTGCATGCATCAGATGAGCTTGACGAGTTGCTTGCCGAAGTTGCGGCCCTTGAGCAGGCCCAGGAAGGCCTCTGGAGCCGACTCGATACCCTGCGCGATCGACTCGCGCGGCTTCAGCTTGCCCGTGCCCACCAGCGTGCCCAGCTCGGTCAGCGCCTCGGGCCACACTTCCATGTGCTCGCTGACGATGAAGCCTTCGATCTTCATGCGGTTGATGAGGATCAGCGCCGGGTTCGCAAGCGGCAGCGGCTGGCCGTCGTAGCCCGCGATCATTCCGCACAGCGCCACGCGGGCGAAGGCGTTGGCGCGCAGCAGCACCGCGTCGAAGATGTAGCCGCCGACGTTCTCGAAGTAGCCGTCGATGCCGTTCGGGCAGGCTTCCTTCAGCGCCGCGCTCATCGACTTGACGTCGGGGTGCAGGCGGTAGTCGATGCAGGCGTCGAAGCCCAGTTCGTCGGTCACGTACTTGCACTTGTCCGCGCCGCCCGCGATGCCGACGACGCGGCAGCCGCGCGCCTTGGCCAGCGCGCCGAAGGCGCTGCCGACCGCGCCGCTGGCGGCGGTGATGACCACGGTTTCACCGGCCTTGGGCGCGATGATCTTCACGAGGCCGTACCAGGCGGTGACGCCGGGCATGCCGACTGCACCGAGGTAGTGCGACAGCGGCACGTGCGTGGTGTCCACCTTCTTCAGCGCGCCGGGTTGCGAGGCATCCACGACGCTGTATTCCTGCCAGCCGCCGAAGCCGACCACCTTGTCGCCCGCGGCGTACTTGGGATGCTTGCTCTCCACCACCTCGCCCACCGTGCCGCCCTGCATGGTCTGGCCCAGCGGTTGCGGTTGCGCGTAGCTCTTGGAGTCGTTCATGCGCCCGCGCATGTAGGGGTCGAGGCTCAGGTAGTGGTGGCGCACCAGGACCTGGTTGTCCTTGAGTTCGGGGGTCTGGGCCGTGACGAGCTTGAAGTTGCTCGCGACGGCTTCGCCTTCGGGGCGGTTGTCGAGGTGGATCTGCTTGTTGGTGGGCACGGAAGTCTCCGGAAAAAATCTGTCTGTCGAATCAGTCGGTCGAAGGCGGGCGCATCTCGTTGGCGCTGGCCGGCCCGGTCGGCAGCCGGCGCTTCACGTACTTGAAGGTGCCGGTGGCATGGGCGCACACGCGCTCCTGCTCGTCATAGATTCTGGCCTCGGTGAAAGCCAGCGTCGCCGTCCTGTGAATGAGCGTGCCGCGCGCGTGCAGCGGGCCGACCGAGGGCTGCATGAAGCTGGTCTTCATCTCGATGGTGACCACGCCCATCTCGGGCGCGATGCTGCGCGCGGCCGCCGCCATAGTGATGTCCAGCAGCGTCATGCAGGCGCCGCCGTGCGTCACGTCGAAGGTGTTCAGGTGCTCGGGCTTGGCGGTGTACTGGATTTCCGACTCGCCGTTCTCGAACTTCGTCAGCTCGAAGCCGAGATGGCGCGCGAACGGGATGCGGCTCGTGTACGAGCGGAAATTGATGTCGTCGGATTCAGGGGTTGTCATTTCGATTCTTCATGCGGCGCCGAGCACCACGCTCACGCCGCCGTCCACCGCCAGCCACTGGCCGGTGACGTGCTTGCCGGCATCGCTCGCGAACAGCAGCGTCAGGCCCTTCAGGTCTTCGTCGTCGCCGAGGCGGCCAAGCGGCGCCTGGGCGGCCATCTTCTCCTCGCCCAGCGACTTGATGAGGCCGGCGGCCATCTTCGTCATGAAGAAGCCCGGGCAGATGGCGTTCACGTTGATGTTGTACTTGCCCCATTCGGCCGCCAGCGTGCGGGTGAAGCCGATGACGGCGGTCTTGGAGGTGTTGTAGGCCAGCGTCTGCATCTCGGGCGGGTTGCCGTTGAGCCCGGCGATGGAGGCGATGTTGATGATGCGCCCCGACTTCTTCGGGATCATGTAGCCGTTGGCGATCTGCTGCGACAGGATGAAGTAGCCGCGCACGTTGAGGTTCATCACCTTGTCCCAGGCCTCGACCGGATGGTTCTCGGCCGGCGCGCCCCAGCTGGCGCCCGCGTTGTTCACCAGGATGTCGACAGCGCCCATGCGCTGCAGCGTCTCGTCGGCCAGGCGGCGGGTGTCCTCTTCCTTCGAGCAGTCGGCGGCGATCCAGCGCGCGTCGATGCCGGCGGCCTGCAGCTCGGCTGCGGCCTGCTCCAGGTCTTCGGCCTTGCGCGAACTCAGCATGATCTTCGCGCCGGCCTCGCCCAGCGCGTGGGCCATCTGCAGGCCCAGGCCGCGCGAGCCGCCGGTGATGAGGGCGGTCTTGCCGGTGAGGTCGAAGAGTTTCTGGACGGTGCGTGCGGTCATGGGTTGTCTCCGGGGTTCGGGTTGGATCAGATCTCGTAGTCCATGCACTGGCGGGCTTCGCGCACTGCGCCGATGAATGGCTTCAGGGCCACGTGCTGCGGATGGTCCGCATAGGCCGCGAGCGCGGCGGCGTCGGTGAATTCCGAGTACAGGACCAGGTCGTAGGTGGCCTCAAGCCCGGGCTGGGCGATGGCTACGTCGAAGCGCAGCGTGCCGGGCGAGAGCTTCGCGCAGGCATCGAGCAGCGCCTTGGCCTTGAGCAGGTTGGTCGCCTTGTCGGCGCCCTCGGCGTGTTCCTTGAACTTCCACATCACGATGTGCTTGAGCATGGCGGGTCTCGTTCGGTCGGTCACTTGCCGGAAGGGTTGTTGGAAAGGCGCGAGCGCACGTAGATCAGCACGAAGCCGACCAGCGCCACGATGCCGCCGGGCACCGCAATGGACCAGCCCAGCGCAGCGTCGGTGCGGCCTGTGGCAATGCCCAGGACCACGCCGAACAGGCCGCCGTAGATCAGGATCCAGATCCATTTCTCGAGCCGCGCGTGCGGCTTCGGCGGCTTGGCGGCGGGGTTGTTGTTGGGGGCGGTGTTCGGCGAATCGGTCGTGGCCATCAGAAGGCGTCCTCGGGCAAAGCTGTACAGGTCGGGTCGCGGGTTTCGACCACGTTGAGCCATGCGCCGATTTTCGGCAGCTCGTAGTGGAAGAAATAGTCCGTGGCGCCGATCTTGCCAGCTGTTACCGCCCTCGCCTTTTCTCCATCGCTTTCCAGGGCCCTTTGGGCCACGTCCAGCCAGATCCAGGCCAGCACCGTGTGGCCGAAGGCCTGCATGTACGGCACCGCGTTGGCCAGCGCCTCGGCCGGGTCGCCGGTAGACCACGCAGCCTCTGTGGCGCTGCCGATGCGCTGCAGCGCGCCACCCAGCGCCTTGGCATGGGCCGCCAGCGCCGGCACCTTGGCCGCGCGGCCGATGGTGCCCGTCATGCGCGCGGCCAGCAGCTGCAGGCCGCGGCCCTTCTCCATCAGCACCTTGCGGCCCAGCAGGTCGGCTGCCTGGATGCCGTGGGTGCCCTCGTGGATCATGTTCAGGCGGTTGTCGCGCCAGTACTGCTCCACCGGAAAATCGCGCGTGTAGCCATAGCCGCCGTGCACCTGGATGGCCAGCGAATTGGCCTCCAGGCACCACTCGCTGGGCCAGCTCTTGGCGATGGGCGTGAGCACTTCCAGCAGCAGCCGCGCGTCGTCGGCGGCCTGCGCGTCGCCGGTCTTCTGCTCGTCGACCAGCCGTGCGCAGTACAGCTCCAGCGCCAGCGCGCCCTCGCAGTACGCCTTCTGGGCCAGCAGCATGCGGCGCACGTCGGCGTGCTCGATGATGCGCACCTGCGGCGCCGCCGAATCCTTGGCAACGGCTGCACCGGCGGCATCGGGCTTCTTCACCAGCCGGCCCTGCGGGCGGCTCTTGGCGTACTCGAGCGAGGCGTGGTAGCCGGCCATGCCGAGCATGGTGGCGGCCGTGCCGACGCCGATGCGCGCCTCGTTCATCATGTGGAACATGCAGTGCAGGCCCTTGCCGGGCTCGCCGACCAGATAGCCCACCGCACCCGCCTTGCCGTCGACCGGGTACTTGCCCTCGCCGAAGTTCAGCAGCGTGTTCGTGGTGCCGCGCCAGCCCAGCTTGTGGTTGAGGCCCGCGAGTGCCACGTCGTTGCGCTGGCCGGTGAGCTGGCCATCGGTGTCGACCATGCGCTTGGGCACGATGAACAGCGAGATGCCCCGCGTGCCGGGCACCAGCTTGCCGCTCTCGTCGGGAATCTTCGCCAGCACGATGTGCACGATGTTCTCGGTCAGCTCGTGGTCGCCCGACGAGATCCACATCTTGTTGCCCGTGAGACGGTAGCGCGGGCCCAGCGGGTCGTTCTGGAAGTCGTCGCCGTCAGGCACGGCGCGCGTGGCCACGTCGCTCAGCGACGAGCCCGCCTGCGGCTCCGACAGGCACATGGTGCCGGCCCAGCGGCCCGAGAACTCGTTCTTGGCGAAGACCTCTTTCTGCATCTCGGTGCCGTGCACCATCAGCAGGTTGGCGTTGCCGCTGGTGAGCATGTTCGAGCCGATGCTCACCGAGGCCATCGCGAAGAAGCTGTTGGCCGCGGCCTGCAGCGTGTAGGGCAGCTGCATGCCGCCGATGTCGTAGTCCTGCGCCGCGCTCATCATTCCCGACTCGACGAAGGCCTTGTGCGCGTCGTGCGTGGCCTGCGGCAGCACGACCTTCTCGCCGTCGAAATGCGGCTCCTGCGTGTCGACCGTGCGGTTGAACGGCGCGTACTTCTCGCGCGCGATGCGCTCGCAGGTGTCGAGCACCGCGTCGAAGGTCTCGCGCGAGTGGTCGGCGAAGCGCTCGCGCTGGTTGAGGGATTCGGCGTCGAGCCAGTCGTAGAGCAGGAAGTCGAGGGTGGAGCGCAGGCTCATGGTGTTCTCCGGGGGAGCGGGGGCGGCATCAAACTGCCGAACGCTAAAGGGATGCGAAAGAGTGCAAAAACCGCGCAAAAAAGTCGCAGCGAAAAACCAATGAAATTTTGGTTTCTCTTCTGCGACTTCTGCGTAACCTCCGCGACTTCGGTGTCCGGAAGCCTGGTTTCAGCGGCTCAAAAAGAGACTCAGAGCACCTCGAACACGCCGGCGGCACCCATGCCGCCGCCGATGCACATCGTGACCACGACCTTCTTCGCACCGCGGCGCTTGCCTTCGATGAGCGCGTGGCCCGTGAGGCGCTGGCCGCTCACGCCGTAGGGGTGGCCCACGGCGATGGCACCGCCGTTCACGTTCAGGCGGTCACCGGGGATGCCCAGCTTGTCGCGGCAGTAGATCACCTGCACGGCGAAGGCTTCGTTCAGCTCCCACAGGTCGATGTCGTTGACCGTCAGGCCCAGGCGCTTGAGCACCTTCGGAATGGCGAAGACGGGGCCGATGCCCATTTCGTCGGGCTCGCAGCCGGCCACGGCGAAGCCGAGGAAGCGGCCCAGGGGCTTCAGGCCCTTCTGCTCGGCGTACTTCTCGTCGACCACCACGCAGGCGCCGCCGCCGTCGGAGAACTGGCTGGCGTTGCCGGCCGAGATCACGCCGCCGGGAATGGCCGGGCGGATGCCGCTGATGCCTTCCTTGGTGGTGCCCGGGCGGATGCCTTCGTCGTTCTCGACGGTGACTTCCTTGGTGCGCAGGCCCATCACGGGGTCGGCCACGCCGGCCAGCACAGTGATGGGAGCGATCTCGGCCTTGAAGAGGCCGGCTTCCAGCGCGGCAGTGGCGCGCTGCTGGCTTTGCGCGCCGTATTCGTCCATGGCGTCGCGGCCGATGTTGTAGCGCTTGGCGACCTGCTCGGCCGTCTGCAGCATGTTCCAGTAGATCTCGGGCTTGTGCTTCACGAGCCAGGGATCGGCCAGCATGTGCTTGTTGGCTTCGTTCTGCACGCACGAGATGCTCTCGACGCCGCCGGCCACATAGACCTCGCCCTCGCCCGCGATGATGCGCTGGGCGGCGGTGGCGATGGTCTGCAGGCCCGAGGAGCAGAAGCGGTTGATGGTCATGCCCGAGGTGGTGATCGGCAGGCCGGCGCGCAGCGCGATCTGGCGCGCGATGTTCGAGCCGGTCGCGCCTTCGGGCGTGGCGCAACCCATGATGACGTCGTCGACCGATGCGGGGTCGATGCCGGCGCGCTGCACGGCGTGCTGCACCGCGTGGCCGCCGAGCGTGGCGCCGTGCGTCATGTTGAAGGCACCCTTCCAGCTCTTCGCGAGCGGCGTGCGGGCAGTGGAAACGATGACGGCGCTGGTCATGGTGAGGTCCTTTGAAGCAGAGGGAAGGGAAAAGAGGTTGCGGTTGTCGTCATTGCGCCGGAGCAGCGTTGGTGTTGCTCAGGAGCTGGCGGTAGAAGCCGATCATCTCGCCGTAGTTCGAGATGGCCAGGCGTTCGTTGTTGCCGTGGAAGCGCGCCAGGTCCTCGCCCTTCACGCGGAACGGCGAGAAGCGGAAGACGGCGTCGCTCACGATGCTGAAGTGGCGCGAGTCGGTCGCGGCGGTCATGAGGCCCGGGGCCACCACCGCGTCGGGAAAGCTCTGGCGCACGGCCTGCTGGATCGCGCGGTAGCCGGTGCTGTCGGTCGGCGACACCGGCGACGGCTCCGAGTTGCCCGGATAGGCCTTGATCTTGATGTCGTCATTGCCCAGCGCCTTGCGCAGGTGCGCCTCGGTGCTGGCGATCGTGTCGCCCGGCAGGATGCGGAAGTTGACGGCAGCCTCGGCGCGGCCGGGCAGCACGTTGTCCTTGTTGCCCGCGCGCACGATGGTCAGCGCGGTGGTGGTGCGCAGCATGGCGTTGCTGCTCGGGCTCTTCTCGAGCTGGCCGCGCACCAGCGGCTCGGTGAGCCACAGGTTCGAAAGCATCACGCGGTTGACGCCGCTCATCTCGGGCGCGAGCGCACCGAACATCTGGCCCGCCACGCCCTTGATGCCGCCGGGCATCGGGTTGGCCTCGAGGCGCGCCAGCGCGGCGCTCATGCTGCCGATGGCGCTGTGCTGCGGCGGCATCGAGGAATGGCCGGGAGCGGTGTCGAGCGACAGGAAGAAGGTCGCATAGCCCTTCTCCGCCAGGCCGATGAGCGCGGCCGGCTTGCTCAGGCCCGGCAGCACGCCGTCGAGCACCAGGAGGCCTTCGTCGAGCACCCAGTCGAGGCGCACGTTGCGCGACTTGAGCAGCTCGGCGATGGGCAGCGCGCCACGCAGGCCGCTCACCTCCTCGTCGTCGCCCATCACGAGGTAGACGGTCTGCCTCGGCTTGAAGCCGCTGCCGATGAGAAGCTCGATGGCTTCCATCTGCGCGAACAGGTTGCTCTTGTTGTCGAGCGTGCCGCGGCCCCAGATGTAGCCGTCCTTGATCTCGCCCGAGAAGGGATCGACCGACCATGCCTTCTCGGTGCCCGGCGCGATGGGCACCATGTCCTGGTGCGCCATCAGCGCGACGGGCCTGGCCTGCGGGTCGGTACCGGTCCAGGTGTAGAGCAGCGCCTTGTTGCCCACCACTTCCTTCTTCAGGGTGGCGTGCACTTTCGGAAACTGCTGCTCGAGGAATGCGTGCAGCTTGTCGAACTCGGCCGCGTTGGCGGCCGGATCGTCCAGCCCCGACACCGTGCGGAACGTGATCGCCGTCGACAGCCGCTTGGCGGCTGCCTGCAGGTCGATGTCCAGCTTCGGCGCGGGCGCCACCGCCAGCTGCTGCGATGGCGTGGTCCAGGTCTTGACCGCCACGGCGGCCACCAGCAGCACGATTGCCAGCAGCAGCCCGAGGAAGATGCGTTTCAACATTGGCGGTCTTGATCCCGGTTCAGGTTCTGCCTGGTCGATATCAGCCGAAGGACTTGCCTTCGGCCACCAGCTTCTGGATCAGCGGCGCGGGCTGCCAGAACTCGGCGTCGTCGCGCGGGTTCTTCGCGAAGCGCTTCATCGTCTCGGCCACGTTGTACAGGCCGACCTGCGACGCGTAGTGCATCGGGCCACCGCGGTAGATCGGGAAGCCGTAGCCGGTGAGGTAGACCATGTCGATGTCGCCCGACTTCGAGGCGATGCCGTCTTCCAGGATGTGCGCGCCTTCGTTGACCAGCGCGTACACCAGGCGCTGCACGATTTCCTCGTCGGAGATCTTGCGCGGCGTGATGCCCAGTTCCTTGCGGTGGTCCTCGATCATCTTGTTGACGAGGTCCGACGGAATGGCGTCGCGCTTGCCGGCCTGGTAGTCGTACCACCCTGCCCCGGTCTTCTGGCCGAAGCGGCCCAGCTCGCAGAGCTTGTCGGCCGTGCGGCTGTACTTCATGTCGGCGCGTTCGACGGCGCGGCGCTTGCGGATGGCCCAGCCGATGTCGTTGCCCGCCAGGTCGCCCATGCGGAACGGGCCCATGGCGAAGCCGAACTTCTCGATGGCCTTGTCGACCTGCTGCGGCGTGGCGCCTTCGTCCAGCAGGAAGCCGGCCTGGCGGCTGTACTGCTCGATCATGCGATTGCCGATGAAGCCGTCGCACACGCCCGAGACCACTGCCGTCTTCTTGATCTTCTTGCCGATGGCCATGACCGTGGCCAGCACGTCCTTGGCGGTGGCCTTGCCGCGCACCACTTCAAGCAGCTTCATCACGTTGGCGGGGCTGAAGAAGTGCATGCCGACCACGTCCTGCGGACGCTCGGTGAACGAGGCGATCTTGTCGACGTCGAGCGTCGAGGTGTTCGAGGCCAGGATCGCGCCCTTCTTGGCGACGCGGTCGAGCTCCTTGAACACTTTTTCCTTCACGCCGATTTCCTCGAACACGGCCTCGATGATGAGGTCGGCGTTCTTCAGCTCGTCGTAGCTCAGCGTGGTGCTCAGCAGGGCCATGCGCTGCTCGTACTTGTCCTGCTTGAGCTTGCCCTTCTTGACCTGGGCTTCGTAGTTCTTCTTGATGGTGGCGATGCCGCGGTCGAGCGCTTCCTGCTTCATCTCGAGGATGGTCACGGGGATACCCGCGTTCAGGAAGTTCATCGAGATGCCGCCGCCCATGGTGCCGGCACCGATCACGCCGACCGACTTGATCTCGCGCTTGGGCGTGTCTTCGGGCACGTCGGGGATCTTGCTCGCGGCGCGTTCGGCCATGAACAGGTGGCGCAGCGCCAGCGATTCGGGCGTGAACATCAGCGCGGTGAACAGGCGGCGCTCCTCGGCCATGCCTTCGTCGAACTTCAGCCTGGTGGCGGCCTGCACGGCGTCGACGCACTTCAGCGGCGCGGGGTAGTTCTTCGACATGCCGCCAACCATGTTCTTCGCGAACTGGAAGTAGGCGTCGCCCTGCGGGTGCTTGCATGGCAGGTTGCGCACCAGCGGCAGGGCCTCGCCCGTCTTGCCGGCCACGCTCTTGGCGAATTCCACGGCCTCTTCGAACACCGACTCGGCCGATGCGGCCAGCTTGTCGAACAGCTTCTGGCCGGGCAGGCTCGCGAGCAGCTCGCTCTTCACGGGTTCGCCGCTGACGATCATGTTCAGCGCTGTCTCGACGCCCAGCACGCGCGGCAGGCGCTGCGTGCCGCCTGCGCCGGGCAGCAGGCCCAGCTTGACTTCAGGCAGTGCCACGCTGGTGCCGGGGGCGGCCACGCGGTAGTGGCAGCCCAGGGCCAGCTCGAGGCCGCCGCCCATGCACACCGAGTGGATGGCCGCGACGATGGGCTTGGGAGAAGCTTCGAGCGCGAGGATCACGCTCAGCAAGTTGGGCTCCTGCAGCGCCTTGGGCGTGCCGAACTCCTTGATGTCCGCGCCGCCCGAGAACGCCTTGCCGGCGCCGGTGATGACGATGGCCTTGACGGCGTCGTCGGCATTGGCCTTCGACAGGCCGTCGGTGATGCCGATGCGCGTCGAGAAACCGAGACCGTTGACCGGAGGGTTGGTCAGTGTGATCACGGCGATATCGCCGAGCACTTTGTATTCAGCCGTCATGCTGCGTTCCTTGGTGTGTGAAGAAAAAGAAGAAAAAGCACGAGTGTTCTTTTTCGGGAGATTCTAGGCGTTTCGCGAGGCCAAACAATGGCACGCAGTCGCTGTAGAGACAAGGCCTTCCATGAGGAGGCCGGGACTTTCCGGAAACACCGCGGAACCGGCTTCGCCGGGCCGCAGGTGTTGTCCCCTGCAACGGGGTTGGCGCAGCGAGTGCGCGAAGCCTGGGGGGTTCCTAGACTTCCAGCCACTCCTTGCGAGTGGCCGCGTCGGCGCGCAGGCTGTCCGGCGTGCCGTCGAACACGATGCTGCCGTGGCCCATGACGAGCGCGCGGTCGGAAATCGCCATCGCGATGGTGAGCTTCTGCTCGATCAGCAGCACAGAGATGCCCTTGTCCTTGAGCGTGCGCAGGTACTGCCCGACCAGCTCGACGATCTTGGGCGCGAGGCCCTCGGTGGGCTCGTCGATGATGATCAGGTCGGGGTCGCCCATCAGCGTGCGGCACAGCGTGAGCATCTGCTGCTCGCCGCCCGAGAGCACGCCGGCCTCGGTGTGCTGGCGCTCCTTCAGGCGCGGGAACATGCCGTACATGTCGTCGAACGACCAGCGGCTGCCCTTGCCCGAGCCCTTCTGCCCCAGCAGCAGGTTCTGGTGCACCGTGAGCTTGGGGAAGATGTCGCGGTTCTCCGGCACGTAGCCGATGCCGAAGTGCGCGATCTCATAGGCCTTGCGGCGCAGGATGTCCTGCCCCTTCCAGTGCAGGCCGCCCTCGGCATGCACCAGGCCCATGATGGCCTTGGCGGTGGTCGAGCGGCCCGAGCCGTTGCGCCCCAGCAGCGCCACGATCTCGCCCGGGTTCACGTCGAAGGAAACGCCATGCAGCACATGGCTCTTGCCGTAGTAGGCGTGGATGTCTTGAAGCTTCAGCATTTCAGTGTCCCGCCCCCTGTGCATCGGCAACAGCGGAGCCCAGATAAGCCTCCTGCACTCGCGCATTGGCACGAACGGCAGCCGGTGTGTCGAAGGCGATCACCTCGCCGTACACCACCACCGCGATCTTGTCGGCCAGCCCGAAGACCACGCCCATGTCGTGTTCCACCGTCAGCAGCGTCTTGCCGACGGTCACGTGCTTGATGAGCGAGATGAAGTGCGAGGTCTCGGTCTTGCTCATGCCCGCCGTGGGCTCGTCCAGCAGGATCACGCTGGCGCCGCCGGCGATGGTCACGCCGATCTCCAGCGCGCGCTGCTCGGCGTAGGTGAGGTTCACCGCGTGCACGTCGCGCTTCTTCTCCAGTCCGATCTGCCTGATGAGCTCCTCGGTGCGCTCGTTGGCGTCGTCGAGGTTCGAGAGAAAGCGCAGGAAGGTGTACTTGTAGCCCAGGCTCCAGAGCACGCCGCAGCGCAGGTTCTCGAAGACCGTGAGCTTCGGGAAGATGTTGGTGATCTGGAAGCTGCGCGACAGCCCCATGCGGTTGATCTCGTACGGCTTCATGCCGTCGATGCGCGTGCCGTTGAGCAGCACCTCGCCGCTGCTCGGCGCGAGCCGGCCGCTGATGAGGTTGAAGAGCGTCGACTTGCCAGCGCCGTTCGGCCCGATGATCGCGATGCGCTCGCCTGCCGTCACGGCCAGGTCGACGCCGCGGATGATGTCGGTCTTGCCGAAGCTCTTGCGCAGGTTCTTGAGTTCGAGTGAATAGGTCATGCGGTCTCCCTGCGCTTGATCTCGGCTTCGATTTCCTCCTGGGCCTGGCCCCAGACCTTCGCGAAGCGCCGGCGCACCACCTCGAACACGCCCAGGCCCACGGCCAGCAGCGCCACAGCGACGATCCACGCCGTAGCCGACGAGGTATCGAGCTGCAGGCCCGCGAACGGCACCATCGGTCCGAGTGCCGCGTTCAGCTGCATGTGATAGATCATCTCGACCATGGCCGCGGCGCCCGCGAGCATGATGGCCGCGCCGATGAAGAGACCCACGTACAGCAGGTAGAAGCGCTTGATCTTGCCGAACAGCGCCACGCGCACGTTCATCATGATCAGGCTGGCCACGCCGCCGGGCGCGAACATCACCATCAGCAGGAACACAAGGCCCACGTACAGCAGCCAGGCCTTGCTGAGCTCGGACAGCAGCACCAGCGCGAACACCAGCAGCGCCGCGCCGATGATCGGCCCGAAGAAGAAGGTCGCGCCGCCGAGGAAGGTGAACAGCAGGTAGCTGCCCGAGCGCAGCCCGTTGAGGCTGTCGGCCGCATTCACGATCTCGAAGTTGATGGCCGCCAGGCCGCCGCCGATGCCCGCGAAGAAGCCCGCGATGATGAAGGCGTAGTAGCGCACGCGCTGCGTGTTGTAGCCGATGAACTCCACGCGCTCCGGGTTGTCGCGCACCGCATTGAGCATGCGCCCGAGCGGCGTGCCGGTGAAGGCGAACATCAGGCCGGTGCAGATGAAGCAGTAGACGGCGATCAGGTAATACACCTGGTTCTGCGGACCGAAGTTGAGCCCGAAGAACGAGGCGCCGTACACGCGGTTGGTGGTGATGCCGCCCTCGCCGCCGAAGAAGCTCGGGAACATCAGCGACATCGCCGCCACCAGCTCGCCCAGGCCCAGCGTGATCATCGCGAAGGTGGTGCCCGACTTCTTGGTCGACACGTAGCCGAACACGAAGGCGAAGAACATGCCGCCCAGGCCGCCCACGAGCGGAATCAGCACCAGCGGAACCGGCAGCTTGCCGGCGCTGGCCAGGTTCATCGCATGGATGGCGATGAACGAGCCCAGGCCCACGTACACCGCGTGCCCGAAGCTGAGCATGCCGCCCTGCCCCAGCAGCATGTTGTAGCTCAGGCAGATGATGATGAGGTAGCCGATCTGCGACAGCATGGTCAGCGCCAGGCTGCTGGTGAAGATCATCGGCGCCACGATCAGCAGCAGCGCGAAGAAGGACCAGATCAGGATGCGGCCGATGTTCAGCGGCTTGAACCGGTAGTAGCGAACGGGCGTGGAGGTCGTCGAAGCGGTTGTCGTTGCGGTGTTCATGGCATCAGTCCTCCCGCGTTCCGAGAAGACCCTTGGGCCTGAAGATGAGGATCAGCACCAGGAAGAGGTACGGAAGGATCGGGGCGACCTGCGAGATGGTCAGCTTGAGCAGCTCGTAGCCGAAGGTCTGGTCGGTCACCGCCACGCCGAAGGCCTGCAGGCCGGTGGCGAGCGACTGGTCCATGGCCACCGCGAAGGTCTGCACGATGCCGATGATCAGCGAGGCCAGGAAGGCGCCGGCCAGCGAGCCCATGCCGCCGACCACCACCACCACGAAGATGATGGAGCCGACGGAGGCCGCCATCGCCGGTTCGGTGACATAGGTGTTGCCGCCGACCACGCCGGCGAGACCCGCCAGCGCGGCACCGCCGCCGAACACCAGCATGAAGACGCGCGGCACGTTGTGGCCCAGCGCCTCGACCATCTCGGGGTGCTTCAGCGCCGCCTGGATGACCAGGCCGATGCGCGTGCGCGTGAGCAGCAGCCACACCGACAGCAGCATCAGCACAGCCACCAGCATGATGAAGGAGCGCGACTTCGGGAACTGCGTGCCGTAGAGCGAGAAGAGCGGCCCCTGCAGCGCCGACGGGAGGCCGTACGGCACCGTGGAGCGGCCCCACACCAGCTGCACGACTTCGAGGATCAGGTACGAGAGACCGAAGGTCACCAGCAGCTCGGGCACATGGCCGAACTTGTGGACCCGGCGCAGGCAGTAGCGCTCGAAGGCGGCGCCCAGTGCGAACACCAGCACCGGCGCGATGAACAGCGCCGGCCAGAAGCCCACGATGCCGGACAGCGTGTAGGCGAAATAGGCGCCCAGCATGTAGAAGCTGGCATGCGCGAAGTTGAGCACGCCCATCATGCTGAAGATCAGCGTGAGGCCGGAACTCAGCATGAACAACAGCAAGCCGTAGCTCACGCCGTTGAGCAGCGAGATGACGAAGAATTCGACGTTCATCGGTCTTTCGTGTCAGGTGGAAAAAGAAAAAGGCCCGAGTGTTGAAGTCGGGCCTCGACCTGTCGGATGGCGATCAGGCTGCGATCAGGAGGCGCCGCCAGGCCGCTTCATCTGGCAGGAGGTGGGCGTGCTCGCCACGTAGGCGTCGTAGTACTTCACCGGGGCCAGCGTGTAGCCGGTGTTCTCCGGGCTGTACGGGTACTTGGCGCTGGCCTTCTCCCACTTGGCGATGTACAGGCCCTGCTGTGCCTGGTGGTCGGTCTTGCGCAGTTCGATCTCGCCGTTGAAGCTCTTGAACTTCATGCCTTCCATGGCAGCCGCCACCTTGACGGGGTCGGTCGACTTGGTCTTCACGAAGGCTTCGGTCAGCGCCTGGAACACGGTGTAGACGTCGGTGGTGTAGAGGTCGTCGTTGAACTTCTTCTTGAAGTCCTCGGCGTACTTCTGCATGTCGCCGCCCATGTTGTAGTGGGCATAGCCGACCTGGTACACCTTGCCGTCGGACGCCGCGCCCATGGCGGTCGGCGTGCCGGTGGTCACGGCGTAGTAGGTGTAGAACTTGACGTTCAGGCCCGAGTCGTTGGCCGACTTGATGAGCAGCGCGAGGTCGGAGCCCCAGTTTCCGGTAATGACGGTGTCTGCGCCCGATGCCTTGATCTTGGCCACGTACGGCGCGAAGTCGCGCACCTGGGCCAGCGGATGCAGGTCGTCGCCGACGATCTGCACGTCGGGGCGCTTGGTCTTGAGGTTCTCCTTGGCGAACTTCGAGACCTGCTGGCCGTGCGCGTAGTTCTGGTTGAGCAGGTAGACCTTCTTGATGTCCGGCTGGTCCTTCATGTAGGTGGTCAGCGCTTCCATCTTCATCGACGTGTCGGCGTCGAAGCGGTACTGCCAGTAGCTGCACTTGCTGTTGGTCAGGTCGGGGTCGACGGCGGCGTAGTTCAGGTACAGCGCTTCCTTGCCCGGATTGCGCGCGTTGTTCTTCTCGAGCGCGTCGATGATGGCGAGCGCCGGGCCGGAGCCGTTGCCCTGCACGATGTAGCGCGCGCCCTGGTCGAGGGCCGAGCGCAGTGCGCTGGTGGTCTCCTGCGGGCTGAGCTTGTTGTCGATGCCGATGATCTCGAACTTCACGCCTGCCGCATTCTTCTTGTTGAATTCTTCGGCAAAGAACTGGAAGGTCTTGAGCTGGTTCGTCCCGACCGCGGCCATGAGGCCCGACAGCGGGTCGAGCCATGCGATCTTGACGGTTTCACCCTTCTGGGCAAAGGCACCGGTGGCGGTGGCAGCGATGACGGCTGCTGCGGCGATTTTCAGAGCGAACTTCAATCTATATCTCCTGGTCAAACCGAATCAAAAACGCCGCACGAGAGTACAAGCGTTTGCAGCCCCTCCCCTCAGGGAATGCCCGTAAGAGGGGTGCCGCAAAGGCCCGTTTCTATCGCGCATGCGACACCGCGTTTCTCCAATTTGCTACCCGTCGGTAGGCTGCTGCTACCACCGGGTAGGAAACGCGTTCACAAAGACGCCTAGGGGCGCTTCATCTGGCACGACGTGGGCGTGCTCGCCACGTACGATTCGAAGTACTTCACGGGAACGTTCGTGTAGCCGGTGTTCTCCGCGTCGTACGGGTACTTGGCGCTGGCCTTCTCCCAGCGCGAGATGTAGAGACCCTGCTGCAACTGGTGGTCGGCCTTGCGCACCTCGACCTCGCCGTTGAAGCTCTTGATCTTCATGCCCTCCAGCGCGGCGGCCACCTTCACAGGGTCGGTCGACTTGGTCTTGGCGAAGGCCGCGTCGAGCAGCGCGAACACGTGATAGATCGACGACTGCGTGAGGTCGTCGTTCATGCGCTTCTTGTAGCCCGCGAGCAGCTGCTGGATCTCGCCACCCATGTTGTAGTGGGCATAGGCCACGGTGTAGACCTTGCCCTCCGAGGTGGCGCCCATGGCCGTCGGCGTGCCGGCGCCAGGCGCGTAGTAGGTGAGGAACTTGACGTTCAGGCCCGAGTCGTTGGCGGCCTTGATGAGCAGCGACAGGTCGGAGCCCCAGTTGCCGGTGATCACGGTGTCGGCGCCCGAGGCCTTGATCTTGGCGATGTAGGGAGAGAAGTCGCGCACCTGCGCGAGCGGATGCAGGTCGTCGCCCACGATCTGGATGTCGGGGCGCTTGACCTTCAGGTCTTCCTTCGCGAACTTCGACACCTGCACGCCGTGGGCGTAGTTCTGGCCGAGGATGTAGACCTTCTTGATGTCGGGCTGGTCCTTCATCCAGGTGGTCAGCGCCTCCATCTTCATGGAGGTGTCGGCGTCGACCCGGAAGTGCCAGTAGCTGCACTTGCTGTTGGTCAGGTCGGGGTCGACCGCCGCGTAGTTCATGTACAGCAGCTCCTTGCCCGGATTGCGCGCGTTGTTCTTCTCGACGGCGTCGATGATCGCGAGCGCGGGGCCGGAGCCGTTGCCCTGCATGATGTAGCGCGCGCCCTGGTCCTGCGCGGAACGCAGGGCCGCCGTGGTCTCCTGCGGGCTGAGCTTGTTGTCGAGCGCGATGATCTCGAACTTCACGCCCGACTGGTTCTTCTTGTTGAACTCTTCAGCAAGGAATTGCGTGGTCTTCAGCTGGTTGGTGCCCACCGCAGCCATCAGGCCCGACAGCGGGTCGAGCCAGGCGATCTTGACGGTCTCGCCCTTTTGGGCGAATGCGGCGGTGGCGCCCACCAACATTGCACAGGCAGCTACTGACTTGATAGCAAATTGCATGAAGAGTCTCCAGTGTGAAAGGCGGACTGCCAGCGTACAAGCGCCCTTTTCTTCGCCGCACAGGGATTGCCCGGAAGGAAGGCCGCCGGGGCGGCTTTCCTATCGCGTGCGCGACAGTGCGGGTGGGCTTTGCTCGTTGTTTCAGAGGCCGGGCAGCTTGTAGTCTTTAAGTAGCTCTCGCAGCTTGGTCTTGAGGATCTTTCCGGTGGCGCCGATCGGGATGGCCTCGACGAACACCACGTCGTCCGGGATCTGCCACTTGGCGGTCTTGCCCTCGTAGAACTTCAGCAGCTCCTCGCGCGTGACCTCGGCATTGGGCTTCTTCACGACCGCGATGATCGGCCGCTCGTCCCACTTCGGATGGAACACGCCGATGCACGCGGCCATGGCCACGGCCGGATGCGCGACGGCGATGTTCTCGATGTCGATGGAGCTGATCCACTCGCCGCCGGACTTGATCACGTCCTTGCTGCGGTCGGTGATCTGCAGGTAGCCCTCGGCGTCGATGGTGGCCACGTCGCCCGTGGGGAACCAGCCGCGGTTGCGCTCGTCGGGAATGAGCGGGTCGCCGCCCTCGCCCTTGAAGTATTCCTTGACGATCCACGGCCCCTTGACCAGCAGGTCGCCGTAGGCCTTGCCGTCCCACGGCAGCTCCTTGCCGTCGCCGTCGATGATCTTCATGTCGACGCCGAAGATGGCGCGGCCCTGCTTCATGCGGATCTGCAGCTGCGCGTCGGCCGGCAGCGACAGGTGCTTGTTCTTGAGCGTGCACAGCGTGCCCAGCGGGCTCATCTCGGTCATGCCCCAGGCGTGCAGCACCTCTACGTTGTAGAGGTCCTGGAACGCCTTGATCATGGCCGGCGGGCAGGCCGAGCCGCCGATCACCGTGCGGTTGAGCTTGCTGAACTTCAGGCCGCCCGCCTGCATGTGGCCCAGCAGCATCTGCCAGACGGTGGGCACGCCTGCGGCGAAGGTCACGCCCTCGGCCTCGATCAGGTCGTACACCGACTTGCCGTCGAGCGCCGGGCCGGGGAACACCAGCTTGCAGCCCACCAGCGCCGCCGAATACGGAATGCCCCAGGCGTTGACGTGGAACATCGGCACCACCGGCAGCACCGAGTCGCGCGCCGACAGGTGCATCACGTCGGGCAGCGCGGCCGCATACGCGTGCAGCAGCGTCGAGCGGTGGCTGTAGAGCGCGGCCTTGGGGTTGCCCGTGGTGCCGCTCGTGTAGCACATGCTCGAGGCCGAGTTCTCGTCGAAGCTGGGCCATTCGTACTCGGCGGGCTGCGAACCCATCCAGCTCTCGTAGCTCACGAGGTTGGGCACACCGCTGCCGGCGGGGAGCTTGTCGGCGTCACACAGTGCAACCCATTTCCGGATCGTGGGACAACGCGCATGCACGGCCTGCACCAGCGGCAGGAACGTGAGGTCGAAGCACAGGATCTGGTCTTCGGCGTGGTTGGCGATCCACGCGATCTGGTCGGGATGCAGGCGCGGGTTGATGGTGTGCAGCACGCGGCCGCTGCCGCTCACGCCGTAGTAGAGCTCGAGGTGGCGATAGCCGTTCCAGGCCAGGGTGGCGATGCGGTCGCTGAACAGCAATTGCTCGCCGTCCAGCGCGTTGGCCACCTGCTTGGCGCGCGATGCGATGTCGCGCCAGGTGCAGCGGTGGATATCGCCTTCGACACGACGCGAGACGATCTCGCCGTCGCCGTTGTGGCGCTCGGCGAACTCGATCAGCGACGAGATCAGAAGCGGTTGGTCTTGCATCAAACCCAGCATCTACGGACTCCTATGTGAAATGACTTCATGAAAACTTGCGGACAACGGATTCACGCAAGCTTCGGCCACTTCCACAATGACACAAACCCGCACTGCACGATTGAACGAAGCGGCTCAAGTGGGAGCCCTCGGACCGGTGCCCGCCGGCACCGTCACCACGTTGGTGCGGCACGGCTGACGCAGCGTCTTGCCGCAGTCCGGCAGAGCGGCTGCATGCGGGTACGGCACATAGCCCAGCACGATGCTCGAAGCATTGGCGGCCTCATGCCACAGCGTGTTGGTCGAAGGCGTCTTGTCGTTGCCGAACAGCCAGAAGCCTGTCTGCGAGGGCGAGTCCACCGTCACCCGGATGCTGGAGCCGGCGCGAAAGACGTGGGCGAACTTCTGGATCTCGATGCGCACCAGGTTGGGTTGCCCCGGCAGCAGCGCCGCCTCCTTCGGTTGCGTGAAGTCGCCGAAGGGACGCAGTTCGGTGGAGCGGCTGTCGTCGAGCGCGCGCTTGGAGGCACGCAGCCATCCGCGCTGCACGAACATCTCCTTGCCGTCGGGCCGCACTTCGGACACCGTGACCTGCAGGTCGGTGTTGTCGGCGGTGGCGCTCAGGTACAGGTCGGCCGAGCCTTCCCCGTAGAAGCTCAGGTCCTCGGGCAACGCAGCGGTGGTGAAGGTGAGCTGGCCGTCCTTCTCCGCATCCGCCACTGCCTGCCAGCCTTCGGCGGCCGGGTTGTTCACCACCGGGCTCTTCGCCGGATACCTGTAGTCGGACGAGGCCGCGCCGGAACTTGGCTTCGCATCGCCGAGCACGCCGCCCGGCTGCATCCACAGGCGCATCGGCTTGACCTTGACCGGCAGGCGGTCGAACTCGGCCACGGCCGTCTGCTTCAGCTTCGCGGCGCCGTTCACCGCCTTCTGGTCGGTCTGCTGCATCTCCTGCAGCAGGCGCACGCGCGGCTCCTTCTCGAAGCCGTTGTCCTCGCCCTTCACGAAATGGGCGAGGAAGCGCTTCAGGGTGCCGTCGATGTAGTCGGAGGTGACGTTGGTGTGGTGGTCGCCGTTGGAGCTGACGAGCCACATCCTGTCGGGCGACATGGTGTCCTCGTAGTAGCCCGAGCGCGGGCCGATCTGCTCGTCCTGCCACGACTGGGTGCCCAGCGCGGGAATGTCGATCTTGCCGGTCTCGTAGAACGCGCTGCGCTTCACGTAGAGGCCGTCGGCATAGGGGTTCTCGAGCCACTTGGTCAGGTCGAGATCGGGCCGCTTGATCTTCTCGATGTTGTCGGCCACGGTCTTCGCGCACTCGGTATCGCCGTCGAGCCTGGCGGCCAGCGCCGCCGCGCGGTTCCAGGTGGCCGGGAAGCCGCCCCACCACTGCGAGGGAAAGCCGATGTTCTTGATGCCGCCCGGGTAGCCCACGTCGCGGTACGGATCGGTCACGTTCTTGCTGGGCGTGATCGCCAGCAGGCCCTTGGGCCGGTGCGCGGCCACCCAGAGCTGGTTGTAGCCCGAGTACGAGTAGCCGACCATGCCGATCCTGCCGTTCGACCACGGCTGCTTGCCGGCCCATTCGATGGCGAAGGCGCCAGCAGCGCCGGTGCTGGCATCGAAGACCTGGTCTTCGCCGCTGGAGCAACCCGTGCCCGGCACGTTCAGCCCCATGACTGCATAGCCCTCCGTCACCCAGAGCTGGCCGATGTTCGGGGCCGAGCCCGAGCTGTAGCCGTCGTACTCGACCAGCAGCGGAAAGGTGCCCTTGCCGCCATTGGGCAGCAGCAGCGAGTAGCGCATCCTGTTGCCGTCGGGCAGCGTGATGTAGCCCCACTTGCGGACCACGCCCGTCTCGGGCGTGGCCGGCGGCTGTGCCGGCGGCGTTTCGGCGGCCGGCGGGAAAAAGGTGAAGCCGCCGCCCGACGAGCCGCCGCCGCACGCGGCGATGCCCGCTGCCGTGGCAAGCAGCGACGCGGCAATACGCCATCGTGGGAAATCTCTGAAAGTCCTCATTGATCCGTCTCCGTTATCGTTTTGATTGATGTCATGCGCTGCCCACGCGCGCTTCGGGGCAAAGCGGTACGCGAGCGTCAGGGCGCCACGGTGATCTTGGTGGCCGTGGGCGTGGCGTCGAGCAGCAGTTGCGAAGGCCACGGCGCCCAGGTCGCGCCCAGCTCGGCGGTGTTCGGGTCGCCCGTGCGCATGAATGCACCCACGCTGGCCATGACTGCGTTCGACAGCGCCAGCCGCCCCTTCTCGTTGGCCTTGCCGCGCATCGCGTTCGACAGCACCGACGGGCCGAAATTGCCGAACACGAAAGGCAGGTCGAAGGCGTGCGCCGCGCCGTACACGTCGTTCCACGGAGAGGCTTCCTGGGCCCAGTCGAGGCGGTAGTGCCAGACGTTCGACTGGCGCGTCTTCATCGTGTTGAGCAGGTTGTCGCGGTTGGCCTCGAACAGGCCCTTCGTGATGAGCGCAGTGGCCGCGTTGTAGCCGGTGCCGGGCTTGTCTACCGGAAGGTAGAACGGGTCGATGATGTCGTTCACCGTGAGCGTGGGCGCTGCATCGGGGTCGAAGTTGAACATCATCGAGAAGCGCTGGGCGTCGGTGACGATCCAGCCCGGCTTCGGAAAGCCGATGGTGCCCAGCAGCGACGCGAAGAGCTTGCCCTCGTCACGCGTGTTGCCGGAGAGCATCGGCACCTTCACGTACTGGTCGGCAGCGATGGCGCCGATGGGGTCGGTCGGGATCACCGTGCCGTCGGGAATGGGGCCGACCGAGCCGAGGCCGGCGGCGACCACCGTGGTCAGCATCTTGCCGCCGTCCTGCGCGCGCAGGTATTCGGCAATCTGCGCCGGCGTGCGGCCGGCGATATAGGCCTTGGCAGCCGTCGCGTCGGCGGCGGTGCCGTCGGCGACGAGCAGCTTCTCGAGGATGCCCTCGCCTTGCGCCAGCGAGGCCGAGGCCGGCGACAGCGAAGGCAGCGTGCCCGGCGGCAGGTTGCTCGCGAGCGAGATGCCGCCGCTCATCTCGAAGGCCTTGTGGAACAGGCCCTTGGCCATCGGCGAGGTCATCACCGACAGCAGGTTGGTGGCACCGGCCGACTCGCCCGAGAGCGTGACGTTGCCCGGGTCGCCGCCGAAGTTGGCCACGTTGTCGCGGATGAAGCGCAGCGCCGCCATGTTGTCGAGCAGCGCGAAGTTGCCCGAGTCGTCGCCCTCGGCGCCGCCCGGGCGCAGCTGCGGCACGTTCAGGAAGCCCAGGATGCCCAGGCGGTAGCTGGCGGTGATGACCACCGCGTTGGCGGCCTTGGCCAGCGCCGCGCCGTCGTACAGCGGGTCGGCCGTGTAGCCCGAGATGTTGCTGCCGCCATGGATGAAGAGCAGCACCGGCAGGTTCTTGTCCGCCGTGGCCGGGCGCCAGATGTTGACGAACAGACAGTCCTCGCTGCCGCTCGGCTTGCCCAGCATGGTGCCGATGGTCTCGTCATAGGTGTTGTTGGCGCCGGGGCTGAAGATCCGGCCGATCTGCAGGCAGGCGTTGCCGAACTTCGTGGCCTGGCGGATGCCGCTCCATGGCTCGGGCGTCGCCGGCGCGCGCCAGCGCAGCTCGCCGACCGGCGGCTTGGCGAACGGAATCCCCTTCCAGAACCAGGTGCCCGACTTGGCGCTGTCGTCCACGCCCTCGACCTTGCCGGCAGTGGTCTGGCGGACCATCGGGCCGTCGGCGGCGGGCGGTGCCGGCGAGGGAGCCGGTGCGGGCGGCGGCGCGCTAGGCAGGAAGGCGAAGCCGGACGAACCGGACGAGCCGCCCCCACAGGCCGAAAGTGCCGCCAGGGCGGCCGTGGCCATCATCAGGGCCACGGCCCTGGCCGTTGCGGTCTTCTTTACTGCTGCCGCAGCCTGGTTGCGCGCGGTTGTCTCTGTCTTCATGTTTTTTGTCTCCACACCGGGTTAATCGGAATTCCTGGCCTGGCGCGCGGCACCCATACTCCGGGCCGCCGAACACGCAAAAAAATTCTAGAAACCGGCACCGTTTTCATCGCTATCGCAACAAAGCCAAACGAATGACTTCAGGAGCCTCCATGCCGCTGCGCCAGCGCGGCACCCAGCGCCGGGCGGGCTGCATGCCGCAGCCGGAGCTGCGCACCAGCTCGGCCGCGTGGCTCGAAGGCGTCCTGTCGATGTTCGAGGCCGAAGGGCTGGACGTGCCCTCGCTGCTGCGGGACGCCGGCTTCGACCCGGATTCGTTGCACCGGCAGAACACGCGCATCCCCGTCGACGAGATCACGGTGCTCTGGCAGCTCGCCGTGGCCCGTGCCGGCCGGCCCACGCTGGGCCTGCACCGCGACCTGGCCTCCACCCATAGCAAGCTGGGCACGGTGGGACATGCGATGTCGTGCAGCTCCAGCCTCGAATCGGCGCTCGTGCGGCTGACCCGCTACATGGCCGTGATCTCGGACGCGACGGCCTTCTCGCTGCAGCCCGATCCACGCGGCTGCTGGATGGTGATGCGCCATACGGGCGGCAGCCTGCCCATTCCCCGCCAGCGCGTCGAATACGCCCTGCTGACCGTGCTCATGCAATGCCAGTGGCTCACGCGCCGCGACCTGCAGCCGCTGGCCATGGAGTTCGTCTACCCCGCGCCCGCCGACGACCGGCTGCATCGCGAGGCATTCGGCTGCGATGTGCGATTCAACGCCGAAGCCAACCGCCTGCTGTTGTCGGCCGCCGACATGGCGACGCCGCTGCCCACCTTCCACGAAGTGCTCGGCGAGATGCAGGAGCACCTGCTGGACGACCAGCTGAACCTGCTGGGCCAGACGACCACCAGCACGCTGGTGTGCGCCGAGATCGCGCGCCGGCTCCAGTACGGCGAACCGCGCCGGCAGGACGTCGCCTCGGGCCTCGGTCTGGCCGAGCGCACGCTGCAGCGGCGGCTGCAGGAAGAGTCGGTGTCGTTCCAGTCGCTGCTCGATCGCACCCGCCGCGAGCTGGCGAAGCAATACCTGGCCGAAGACCGCCACACGTTGACCGATGTGGCCGACATGCTGGGCTTCGTGGACACGAGCAACTTCTTCCGTGCCTGCAAGCGCTGGTTCGGCGTACCGCCGGCGCAGTACCGGGCGCGCATCTGGGACGCGCCCGCCGCCCTCGCGGCCTGACCCCTCCGGGGTCCCGATGGCCCGCCCGGCCAGGGGTTACGCGCCGTGCCGGACAATCCGGGCATGAGCTTGCTTGCTGAAGACACCGGGGTCGCGGACCTGGGACTGCGCTGGAAGCCTGGTTTCCACGCCCTGGGACCGGCCTTTCTCACCGACTTGCGGCCGACGCCGCTGCCCGATCCGTACTGGGTGGGCCGCAGCGAAGCTGTCGCCCGAGATCTGGGCCTGCCGCCCGATTGGCATTCGTCGCAGGCCACGCTGGCCGCGTTGACCGGCAGCCTGCCCATTGTCGGCACCAGCCCCTTCGCCACGGTCTACAGCGGCCACCAGTTCGGCGTGTGGGCCGGCCAGCTCGGTGACGGGCGCGCCATCATGATCGGCGAGACCGAAGGCGGGCTCGAGGTGCAGCTGAAGGGCGCGGGCCGTACGCCCTACTCGCGCGGCGGCGACGGCCGTGCAGTGCTGCGCTCCAGCATCCGCGAATTCCTGTGCAGCGAAGCCATGCACGGCCTGGGCATCCCGACCACGCGCGCTCTGTGCGTGACCGGCTCCGACGCTCAGATCTACCGCGAGGAGGTGGAAAGCGCCGCCGTCGTCACCCGCGTGGCGCCCAGCTTCGTGCGCTTCGGCCATTTCGAGCACTTCGCAGCCAACCAGCGCGAAGACGAGCTTCGTGCGCTGGCCGACTACGTCATCGACCGCTACTACCCCGAGTGCCGCACCACCGACCGCTTCGGCGGCAATGCCTACGCCGCCTTCCTGGAAGCCGTGAGCGAGCGCACCGCCGCCCTGCTCGCCCAGTGGCAGGCGGTGGGCTTCTGCCACGGCGTGATGAACACCGACAACATGAGCATCCTCGGGCTCACTATCGACTACGGCCCGTTCCAGTTCCTCGACGGCTTCGACCCGCGCCATATCTGCAACCACAGCGATACCAACGGGCGCTACGCCTTCAACCAGCAGCCCAACGTGGCCTACTGGAACCTGTTCTGCCTCGCGCAGGCGCTGCTGCCGCTGATCGGCGACCAGGAAGTCGCGGTGGCTGCGCTGGAGTCGTACAAGACGGTGTTCCCGAACGAGTTCGAGGGCCGCATGCGCGCCAAGCTGGGGCTGGCCGAGGCGGCCGAAGACGACCGGCCGCTGATCGAGGGCGTGCTCAAGCTGCTGGCCGCGGGCAAGGTCGACTACACGATCTTCTGGCGCCGGCTCTCCGGCTTCATGGCTGACGGCAACGTGGAGCCGGTGCGCGACCTGTTCCTCGACCGCGAAGGCTTCGACGCCTGGATGCTATCTTTTTCGGAGCGCCATGCCTCCACCGACCGGGCCCTGGCCGCCGAACTGATGCGCCGCACCAACCCGAAGTTCGTGCTGCGGAACCACCTGGGACAGCAAGCCATCGAAGCGAGTCAGCAAAAGGACCACTCGGGTGTGGCAACCTTGCTGGCAGTGCTCCAGACCCCATTTGAAGAACATCCCGGTGCCGACGCATACGCCGGCTTCCCGCCCGACTGGGCTTCCACGATCGAAATCAGCTGCTCATCATGACCACTCCCGTACAAAAAACCGACGCCGAATGGAAAGCCCTGCTCGCCGAAAAAGGCGCCGAGCCCGCGGCCTTCGAGGTGACTCGCCACGCGGCCACCGAGCGCCCCTTCACCGGCAAGTACGAGGCGCACTGGGATGACGGCACCTACCATTGCATCTGCTGCGGCGCCAAGCTGTTCGAGTCGGCGACCAAGTTCGACGCCGGCTGCGGCTGGCCCAGCTTCTCGCAGGAAGCAGTGCCGGGCGCGATCCGCAACATCATCGACCGCTCGCACGGCATGGTGCGCACCGAGAACGTCTGCGCGAACTGCGGCGCCCACCTGGGCCACGTGTTCCCCGACGGCCCCACCGAAACCGGCCTGCGCTACTGCATGAACTCGGCGTCGCTCGACTTCCAGAAGAAATAAGCAAGCAAGCCAGCAAACTAAGAGCTCAATGAAACTGCTCCTCGACTTCTTCCCGATCCTGCTTTTCTTCATTGCCTACAAGCTGGGCGACATCTACACCGCCACGGGCGTGCTGATGGCCGCCACGGTGGTGCAGATGGCCGTCATCTACGCCACCGAGCGCAAGCTGCAGGCCATGCAGAAGGCCACGCTGGTGCTGATCCTGCTGTTCGGCACGCTCACGCTGGCGCTGCACGACGATCGCTTCATCAAGTGGAAGCCGACGGTGCTTTACGGCGCAATGGCTGTCGCGCTGGCCGTGGCGCTCTGGGCGCTGAAGAAGAACTTCCTGAAGATGCTGCTGGGCTCGCAGCTCGAGCTGCCCGACCGCATCTGGGGCAGGCTCAACGTGGCGTGGATCGGCTACTGCCTGTTCATGGCCGCCATCAACGCCTACGTGGCGGCGTACTTCACGACCGAGGCCTGGGTCAACTTCAAGCTCTGGGGCTACGTGTTCCCCATCGTCTTCCTGGTGGCGCAGGGCCTGTACATCGCGCCGCACCTGAAGAACGAGGACAAGCCGACCGCATGACCACGGACACCGCACAGCTCCCCACCACGGCAGCCCTGGAGGCCGCGCTGCGCAATGCGCTCGCGCCGACGGCGCTCGAAGTCATCGACGAAAGCGCGGCCCACGCGGGCCATGCGGGCGCCAACGCGGAAGGCCGCGGCACCCATTTCCGCGTGCGCATCGCCTCCCCGCTGTTCGAGGGGAAGCCCCGCGTGGCGCGGCATCGGCTTGTGTATGATGCCCTCCACGTTTTCATCGCACAGGGTCTGCACGCCATCGCCATCGAGGTGCTCTGAGTCAGTCGTCCAACGCATTGCTCGCACGCCACTCCCGCGTCGGCCGTTGCCCCTTCTTCCCCAATCCCCTGCTTTCATTACCGCGCAACTCCTACACGCGCATTCACTTCCCAGCTCGACCATTCATTCCATGAAAAAACAAATCTTGCAGGCCGTCGCGGCCGCAGCGCTGCTCGGTGCCATCCCCATGGCGGCCCTGGCGCAGAACGCAGCCATCGTGAACGGCAAGCCGGTGCCCAAGGCCCGCATGGACGTTCTGGCCCAGCAACTGGCTGCCGCGGGCCGTCCGGTGACGCCTGAAATGCAAGGCCAGCTGCGCGAGGAAATCGTGGCACGCGAAGTGTTCATGCAGGAAGCCCAGAAGCAGGGCCTGGACGCCACCGACGACTACAAGAACCAGCTCGAACTCGCCCGCCAGGCCATCCTGATCCGCGCGCTGTTCGAGAACTACCGCAAGACCAACCCGGTCGCGGACGCCGACGTGAAGGCCGAGTACGACAAGTTCGTCGCGGCCAACGGCGGCAAGGAATACAAGGCCCGTCACATCCTGGTCGAAACCGAAGACCAGGCCAAGAAGATCATGGCCGACCTGAAGAAGGGCGCCAAGTTCGAGGACATCGCCAAGAAGCAGAGCAAGGACCCGGGTTCGGGCGCCAACGGCGGCGACCTCGACTGGGCCAACCCCGCGAGCTTCGTGCCCGAGTTCTCGGAAGCCATGATCAAGCTCAAGAAGGGCGAGACCACCCCCGCTCCGGTGAAGAGCCAGTTCGGCTGGCACATCATCCGCGTCGACGACATCCGCCAGGCTCAACTGCCGAAGCTGGAAGAAGTGAAGCCGCAGATCACGCAGCAGCTGCAGCAGCAGCGCCTGCAGAAGTACCAGGAAGACCTGCGCGCGAAGGCCAAGGTCGAGTAATCGATCCGAGCAAAAAGAAAGCGGCCCTCGAGGCCGCTTTTTTATTGCAGTCCGTTCGCGTCCGCCAGGCCTTGCCGGCTTCGCGGACGATCGAGGCGGGGCGTCCTTCAGCCCACCCAGCGGCGGGCGTTGCGCCAGATCTGCATCCAGGGGCTCAGCTCGCTGCGGTCGCCTGAGGTCCAGCTCATCTGGATGTTGCGGAACACGCGCTCGGGGTGCGGCATCACCGCAGTGAAGCGGCCGTCGGGCGTGGTCACTGAGGTCAGGCCGCCCGCGCTGCCGTTGGGGTTGAACGGGTACTGCTCGGTCGGCTTGCCGTGGTTGTCCACGAAGCGCATCGCGCCGATGGCCTTGGCCGCGTCGCCGCGGTGCTTGAAGTTGGCGTAGCCCTCGCCGTGCGCCACCGCGATCGGCAGGCGGCTGCCGGCCATGCCCGCGAAGAAGATGCTCGGCGATTCGAGCACCTCGACCATCGACAGGCGCGCCTCGAAGCGCTCGCTCTGGTTGGTGGTGAAGCGCGGCCAGGCTTCGGCGCCCGGAATGATGTCGGCCAGCTCGGCGAACATCTGGCAGCCGTTGCACACGCCCAGGCCGAAGGTGTCGGCGCGGCCGAAGAAGGTCTTGAACTGCTCGGCCAGCTTCGGGTTGAAGGTGATGCTGCGCGCCCAGCCGATGCCGGCGCCCAGCGTGTCGCCGTAGCTGAAGCCGCCGCAGGCGACCACGCCCTTGAAACTGGCGAGGTCCGCCCTGCCCGTCTGCAGGTCGGTCATGTGGACGTCGAAGGCCTCGAAGCCGGCTTCGGTGAAGGCATAGGCCATCTCGACGTGCGAGTTGACGCCCTGCTCGCGCAGGATCGCAACCTTGGGGCGCGACTGCAGGATGGCCGGTGCGGCCGGCTGGGGATTCGGCAGGAACACGTGCATGCCCGGATCGGCCGGATCGCCGGCTGCCGCGTGTTCGGCATCGGCGCAGGCCGGGTTGTCGCGCTCGCGGGCGATCTTCCAGCTGACCGAGTCCCACACCTGCTGCAGGTCGTGCAGGCTCGCGCTGAACACGGCCTTGGCGTCGCGCCAGACTTCGATCTTGCCCTTGCCCGCATCCATCTGCGAGCTGGCGGGACGCGTCTTGCCGACGAAGTGGCTGTGCGTGCTGAGTCCATGGGCGCGCAGCACCTGCATGACGTCGTTGCGCTCGGCGGTGCGCACCTGCAGCACCATGCCCAGCTCTTCGTTGAAGAGCGCCTTGAGCGTGAGTTCTTCGCGGCGCGCGCTGACCTGCTGCGCCCAGTTCTTGGCGTCGCCGGTTTCCATTCGGCTGTCGGAGATGCCGTCGCCCTCGGTGACGAGCATGTCGACGTTCAGCGCCACGCCGACGTGGCCGGCAAAGGCCATCTCGCAGGCGGTGGCGAACAGGCCGCCGTCGCTGCGGTCGTGCATTGCGAGGATCTTGCCGTCAGCGCGCAGGGCGTTCACGGCATTGACCAACGCCACGAGCTGCGCCGGGTCGTCGAGGTCGGGTACGGTGTCGCCGCTCTGGTTGAGCGTCTGCGCCAGGATGCTGCCGGCCATGCGGTGCTTGCCCTGGCCCAGGTCGATCAGCACCAGCGTGGTGTCGGGCTCTTCGGCGTCTAGCTGCGGCGTGAGCGTGCCGCGCACGTCGGGCAGCGTGGCGAAGGCGCTGACGATCAGGCTCACGGGCGAGGTGACCTTCTTCGCTTCGGCACCGTCTTTCCACTGGGTGCGCATCGACAGCGAATCCTTGCCGACCGGGATCGACACGCCCAGCGCCGGGCAAAGCTCCAAGCCCACGGCCTTGACGGTTTCGTACAGCGCGGCGTCTTCGCCGGGCTCGCCGCAGGCCGCCATCCAGTTGGCCGACAGCTTGACGCGCGAAAGTTCGATGGGCGCGGCCAGCAGGTTGGTGATGGCCTCGGCCACCGCCATGCGGCCCGAGGCCGGCGCGTCGAGCGCGGCCAGCGGCGTGCGCTCGCCCATGCTCATGGCTTCGCCGGCGAAGCCCTTGAAGTCGGCCAGCGTCACGGCGCAATCGGCCACGGGCACCTGCCAGGGGCCGACCATCTGGTCGCGGTGGCTCAGTCCGCCCACGGTGCGGTCGCCGATGGTGACGAGGAAGCGCTTGGAGGCCACGGTGGGGTTCGCGAGCACGTCGATGGCGGCCTTCTGCAGGTCGACGCCGGTGAGGTCGAGCGGCTTGAAGCTGCGCGCCACGGTCTTCACGTCGCGGTGCATCTTCGGCGGCTTGCCGAGCAGCACGTCCATCGGCATGTCGACGGGCTGCACTTCGGCGCCCTCGTCGGCCACCAGCAGCTGGCGCTCTTCGGTGGCTACGCCGACCACCGAGAACGGGCAGCGCTCGCGTTCGCAAAAGGCCTTGAACTGCTCGAGCGATTCGGGCGCGATGGCCAGCACGTAGCGCTCCTGGCTCTCGTTGCACCAGATTTCCTTCGGCGCCATGCCCGACTCTTCGAGCGGCACCGAGCGCAGGTCGAAACGCGCGCCGCGGCCGGCGTCGTTGGTCAGCTCGGGGAATGCGTTGCTCAGGCCGCCAGCGCCCACGTCGTGGATCGCGAGGATCGGGTTGGCGTCGCCCTGCTGCCAGCAGTGGTTGATGACCTCCTGCGCGCGGCGCTCGATCTCGGGGTTGCCGCGCTGGACGGAGTCGAAGTCGAGCTCGGCGGCGTTGGCGCCGGTGGCCATGGAGCTGGCTGCGCTGCCGCCCATGCCGATGCGCATGCCGGGGCCGCCGAGCTGGATCAGCAGGGAGCCGGTGGGAAAGCGGATCTTCTTGGTCTGCGCCGCGTCGATGCTGCCGAGGCCGCCCGCGATCATGATGGGCTTGTGGTAGCCGCGCTGCACGGTGTCGACATCGCTCGCCACCGTCTGCTCGTACTCGCGGAAGTAGCCCAGCAGGTTGGGACGGCCGAATTCGTTGTTGAATGCGGCGCCGCCCAGCGGGCCCTCGGTCATGATCTGCAGCGGGCTGGCGATGTGCTCGGGCTTGCCGTAGCTGCCCTCTTCCGGCCACAGCTTCGAGACAGTGAAGCCGGTCAGGCCGGCCTTGGGCTTCGAGCCGCGGCCCGTGGCGCCTTCGTCGCGGATCTCGCCGCCCGCGCCCGTCGAGGCGCCGGGGAAAGGCGAGATGGCGGTCGGGTGGTTGTGCGTCTCGACCTTCATCAGCACGTGGCTCAGGGCGCTATCTTTTTGATAGCTCTGCGAGCCGTTGGCCGGAATGAAGCGCTCGATGGTCGTGCCCTCCATCACCGAGGCGTTGTCGGCATACGCGATGACCGTGTGCTGCGGGTTCTGCTTCTCGGTGTTGCGGATCATCGAGAACAGGCTCTGCGGCTGGGCCTCGCCGTCGATGGTGAAGTCGGCGTTGAAGATCTTGTGGCGGCAGTGCTCGCTGTTGGCCTGCGCGAACATCATGAGTTCGACGTCGCTGGGGTTGCGGCCCAAGCGGGTGAAGGCGTCGACCAGGTAGTCGATCTCGTCCTCGGCCAGCGCCAGGCCGAAGCCGGTGTTGGCGGCCACCAGCGCGGCGCGGCCGCCGCCCTGCACGTCGACCTGCGCCATCGGCTGGGCCGGCAACTCGCTGAACAGGCTGGCCGCCTGCTCGACGGTGGCCAGCACCGATTCGGTCATGCGGTCGTGCAGCGGGCCGGCCGCGGCGGCCAGGGCATCGCCCTCGAGCACCGGAGCCTTGCCGATCAGCGGCGCCTTGAGCTTCAGGTGGTACTGGGTAACGCGCTCGACGCGGCGCAGCGCCAGGCCGCAGTTGTGGGCGATGTCGGTGGCCTTGGAGGCCCAGGGCGACACGGTGCCCAGGCGCGGCGTGACCACCACGGTGGTGCCCGCCTTGGCCGGCGCCTCGAAGGGCTCGCCGTAGGTCAGGAGTGCGGCGAAGCGCTCATGGCCCGCCTGGTCGAGCGCCGAGTCGGTCACCACCAGGTGCACGAAACGGGCCGAAATGCCCTCGATGCGCGGCTCGATGGCCTGCAGTTTCGGCAGCAGCTGCCGTGCGCGGAAGTCGCTGAGCGCGCTGCCGCCCTCGAACATGGTTACGACAGGAAGGGCTTGATGTGCGGGCTGCGTCACGGTCGATGGGGCCTCGGGGGCCGCGTTGGGAATCAAGAAATTGAGGCTGATGACCGCTGACTGGGATCATCCGCGTTAGCCCGTGATTTTAGGCCATCGCCGGGACGCCCCGAGGCGGTCGTACCCCTTGAGGGGCAGCGGGGCACGAAGTGTTCCGCGTTGGGGGCAGGTTCATCCTGCCGATGGGATAATTCCGGGATGAGCATTAACTACAAAGACGCTGCAGGCATCGAAGCCATGCGGGTCGCCTGCCGCCTGGCCTCCGAGGTGCTGGACTACCTCACGCCCCTGATCAAGCCCGGCATCACGACCAACGACGTCGACCGGCTCGCAGCCGAGTACATGGTCAAGCAGGGCACCACCTCCGCCACGGTGGGCTACATGGGCGCGAGCAGCGTCCCGTTCCCGAAGTCGCTGTGCACCTCGGTGAACCACGTGGTGTGCCACGGCATCCCGAACGACAAGCCCCTGAAGAAGGGCGACATCATGAACGTCGACGTCACCGTCATCAAGGACGGCTGGTTCGGCGACAACAGCCGCATGTACGTGATCGGCGACGCATCCATCGCCGCCAAGCGCCTGTGCAACATCACCTTCGAGGCCATGTGGCACGGCATCCTGCAGGTGCGACCCGGTGCCCACCTGGGCGACGTGGGCCACGCGATCCAGAAGTTCGCCGAGGGCCAGGGCTTCTCGGTGGTGCGCGAGTTCTGCGGCCACGGCGTGGGCCAGCGCTTCCACGAAGAGCCCCAGGTGCTGCACTACGGCCGACCGGGCACCATGGAAGAACTCAAGCCCGGCATGATCTTCACCATCGAGCCGATGATCAACGCCGGCAAGCGCGACGTGAAGGAAGACTTCAAGGGCGGCCAGTACGACGGCTGGACCATCGTCACGCGCGACCACTCGCTGTCGGCCCAGTGGGAGCACACGGTGCTCGTCACCGAGACCGGCTACGAGGTGCTGACCCTGTCGGCAGGCAGCCCTCCGCTGCCTTCCTTCGTCACCGCCACCAAGACCTGACGCGGCAACGCGTTCCCCGCCCGTGATCGAAGCAGCCAACATCGACGTGGCGACGCTGCGCGAAGCCTATCGCGCGAAGAAGCTCGCCCTGTTCGACACCCTGCGCTTCGCGCGCGCTCCCACCCGCAGCGTGCACACGGTGCTGCGCCAGCTCTCGGCGCTGGCCGACGAAACGCTGTGCACCCTGTGGCGCGAAGCCGGCTTCGGCGACTCGCTCACGCTGGCAGCCGTGGGCGGCTTCGGGCGCGGCGAGCTGTTCCCGTATTCCGACGTCGACGTGCTGCTGCTGCTGCCGCCCGAGGGCGAGACAGGCGGCATCGAGCCGGCCCGCATCGAAGCCTTCATCGGCCACTGCTGGGACGCCGGCCTCGAGATCGGATCCAGCGTGCGCACGGTGGACGAATGCCTGGCCGAGGCCGAGAAGGACGTCACCGTCCAGACCTCGCTGCTCGAGGCGCGCCTGATCGCCGGCGACAAGAAGCTCTTCACAGCCTTCCGCCGCCGCTTCTCGCGGGCCATCGATCCGCAGGCCTTTTTCGTGGCCAAGTCGCAGGAAATGCGGCACCGCCACCAGAAGTTCGACAACACGCCCTACGCGCTCGAGCCCAACTGCAAGGAATCGCCGGGCGGCCTGCGCGACCTGCAGACCATCCTCTGGATGACCAAGGCCGCCGGCTACGGCAGCCGCTGGGACGATCTCGCCAAGAACGGCCTGGCCACCTCCTTCGAGGCGCAGCAGATCAAGCGCAACGAGGCGCTGCTCTCGCTCATTCGCGCCCGGCTGCACGTGATCGCCAACCGGCGCGAGGACCGCCTGGTGTTCGACCTGCAGACCGCCGTGGCGGCCAGCTTCGGCTACGAGAGCGAGTCGCAGCGCAAGTCGAGCGAAGCCCTGATGCGGCGCTACTACTGGGCCGCCAAGGCGGTGTCGCAGCTCAACCAGATCCTGCTGCTCAACATTTCCGAGCGCCTGCAGCCCAGCGACGAGCAGCACACGCCCATCAACGAGCGCTTCTACGAGCGCGCCGGCCTGATCGAGATCGCCAGCGACGACCTCTACGAGCGCGAGCCGCACGCGGTGCTCGAGACCTTCCTGCTGTACCAGAAGACCATCGGCGTGAAGGGCCTGTCGGCACGCACGCTGCGCGCGCTCTACAACGCTCGCCACGTGATGGACAGCAAGTTCCGCAACGACCCGGTCAACCACCAGACCTTCATGCGGATCGTCCAGCAGCCCTACGGCATCACGCATGCCTTCCGGCTGATGAACCAGACCTCGGTGCTGGGGCGCTACCTGCGCGTGTTCCGCAGCATCGTGGGGCAGATGCAGCACGACCTGTTCCACGTCTACACGGTGGACCAGCACATCCTGATGGTGCTGCGCAACGTGCGGCGCTTCTTCATCGCCGAGCATGCGCACGAGTACCCGTTCTGCTCGCAGCTGGCGGCCGGCTGGGACAAGCCCTGGATCCTGTACGTGGCGGCCCTCTTCCACGACATCGCCAAGGGCCGCGGCGGCGACCACTCCACGCTGGGCGCGCGCGACGTGCAGCGCTTCTGCAAGCAGCACGGCATCGCCCGCGAAGACGCCAAGCTGATCGAGTTCCTCGTGGCCGAGCACCTGGTGATGAGCCAGGTCGCCCAGAAGCAGGACCTGAGCGATCCCGAAGTCATCGGCGCCTTCGCCAAGCGCGTGGGCAACGAGCGCTACCTGACCGCGCTCTACCTGCTGACCGTGGCCGACATCCGCGGCACCTCGCCGCGCGTGTGGAACGCCTGGAAAGGCAAGCTGCTCGAGGACCTGTACCGCTACACCCTGCGCGCGCTGGGCGGCCGCATGCCCGACCCGGACGCCGAGGTCGAGTCGCGCAAGCGCGAAGCGCTGGTGCAGCTCGCCCTGCACGCCCAGCGCTTCGAGGCGCACAAGGCCCTGTGGGACACGCTCGACGTGGGCTACTTCATGCGCCACGACGCCTCCGAGATCGCCTGGCACGCCAAGCAGCTCGCGCGCTTCGTGCCGCCGCCCAACGTGCCCGTCGACCCGAAGGCGCCGCCCATCGTGCGCGCGCACCTGTCGCCGGTGGGCGAAGGCCTTCAGGTGGTGGTCTATACGCCCGACCAGCCCGACCTGTTCGCGCGCATCTGCGGCTACTTCGACCAGGCCTCCTTTAGCATCCTGGACGCCAAGGTGCACACCACGAGCAACGGCTATGCGCTCGACACCTTCCAGGTCGTCACTACCTTCCTGCCGGACCACTACCGCGACCTGATCAGCATGGTCGAGTCGGGCCTGGCGCAGACGCTCACCGAGGCCGGCGCCCTGCCCCCGCCCAGCATGGGCCGGGTGTCGCGCCGGGTGCGCAGCTTCCCGATCAAGCCGCGCATCAGCCTGCTGCCCGACGACAAGGCGCAGCGCTGGCTGCTCAACATCTCGGCCAGCGACCGCGCCGGCCTGCTGTATTCGGTGGCCCGGGTGCTGGCACGCCATCACCTGAACCTGCAGCTCGCCAAGGTCACGACGCTGGGCGAGCGGGTGGAAGACACCTTCCTGATCAGCGGCCCCGAGCTCCAGGGCCAGAAGACCCAGCTGGCCATCGAAACGGAATTGATGGAAGCACTGGCATCCTGAAACCCCGGGAGCCCTCAGAATGTCGGCCATGGAATTCCTGATCGAACAGCTATCCGAATCGGTCTCCTCTGCCAAGACGCTGGAAGACCTCGCCCGCCCGATGCTCGAAATGCTCGAGGCGGCAACCGGCCTCGAATCGGCCTACCTCACGATCATCGAGCCCGAAAAGGCCCGCCAGCACGTCCTCTTCGCCCACAACACGGGCGAGCTCGCCATTCCCGAAGGGGCCTATGTGCCCTGGGCCGACACGCTGTGCCGCCACGCGCTGGAAGAAAACCGCATCTACGCCGACGATGCCGGCGGCTGCTGGGGCGACGCCGACGCCGCCCGCGAGCTGGGCATCCAGTCCTGCGCGAGCGCGCCGGTCAGGCTCGACGACGGCGGCCTCCATGGCGCGCTGTGCGTCGCCAGCGCACGGCAGGTTCCGCTGCCGGCCATCGCCGAGCCGGTACTGCGCCTGTTCGCCAGGCTGATCGGCCAGCAGGTCGAGCGGGAGCAGATGATCGCCAAGCTCGACAAGGCCGGCATCGAACTCTCGACCAATGCCGCGACCGACGTCCTCACCGGCCTGCCGAACCGCCGCGCCCTCGTCGACGCGCTGCAGCGCATGCTCGCCCAGGGCGCGCGCAGCGCCCAGAGCGTGCTGGTCGGCTTCATCGACATGGACGACTTCAAGAAGATCAACGACGCGCACGGCCACGGAGTCGGCGACGAATTCCTGGCGGCCATGGCGAAGCAGCTGGCGGCTTGCGTACGCGCGAGCGACATGCTGGCGCGCTTCGGCTCCGACGAGTTCGTCGTGATCGGCCTGGGCCCCGGCCTGGGCGAATCGCCGCGCACCGGCGCCATGGCTTTGGCCGACCGGCTGGCGGAAAACACCAAAGGCGAGCTGCGCCTCAGGAACATGACGATCGACTACAAGGGCGCCAGCGTCGGCGTGGTGGCCGTCGATCCTCGCACCACCTCGGCCGAGGAGGCCCTGCGGCAGGCGGATACCGCCATGTACGCGGTCAAGCACAACCGCCGAAACATGATCCACGACGCCGGCGCGCTCCTGTCAGGCTGAACCTGGCCGGCGCCTTCAGCCGGCGGGCAGCGCAGCCGCGTCGCGCCCCCACAGCGGCGCCTGCTCGTACTGCGCCACCCACTGCGCGACGTCCTTGGCCGCCATCGGCCTCGCGATGCCGAAGCCCTGCGCCAGCGTGCAGCCCAGGGCGAGCAGCGCCTCGCCCTGCTTCGTGGTTTCGACGCCCTCGGCCACCGCCGTGAGCCCCAGCGCATGGAGCAGCGCGATGATGCCCTGCACGATGGCCCGGTCCTGGCTGTTGTCGAGCATGCCGCGCACGAAGGACTGGTCGATCTTCACGGTCGACACCGGCAGCTGACGCAGGTAGGTGAGCGACGAATACCCGGTGCCGAAGTCGTCGATGGTGACGCCCACGCCCAGCATCTTGCAGGCCTCCACGAAGAGCGCGACGTTCGCGAACTGGCTGATCGCCGTGGTCTCGAGGATCTCGAGCTCCAGCATCCCCTCGCCCTGCTTCGGAAACTGCGCCAGGTGCCTGGCGAGCCGCTCGACGAAGTCCCAGCGCATCATGTGGCGCGGCGCCACGTTCACGCTCACCGAGATGTGCAGGCCCGCAAGGCGCCACTGGTGCGCCTGCCACAGCGCTGTGGCGATGGCCCAGTCGCCGACCTGCTCCACCAGCTGGTCGTCCTCGATCAGCGGCACGAACTGCGCGGGCGGCAGCAGGCCGCGCTCGGGATGCTGCCAGCGGATGAGCGCCTCGACGCCCACCACCACGCCGCGCCGCATGTCGACCTTGGGCTGGTAGACCAGGAAGAACTCGCCCTGCAGCAGGCCTTCCTGGATGCGCTGGCGCTCGCGGACCACCTGCTCGTCGGCGCGAGCCCTGGGAGCGTCGAAATAGTGCACCTTGCCGTCGGCTGCGCGCTTGGCGAAGAAGGCCGCGTGCTGCGCCTGGCGCAGTGCGGTCTCGGGGGGCGGGCCGTTGCTGTCGAGCAGCATGGCGCCGATGCTGGCGTCGATGCTGGCCGTCTGGTCGCGCCAGATCCAGGGGTCGGCCAGCGAGGTCTGGATGCGTTCGAGCACCTGGGCGCACTGCGAGGCGCCAAGGCCGGCGAACAGGGCCGCGAACTCGTCGCCGCCCACTCGGGCCATCACGCTCTCCCGCGGCAGCTCGGCCTTGATGCGCTGGGCAACCTCCTCGAGGGCGGCATTGCCCGCGACCATGCCCAGGCGCTCGTTCAACTCGGCAAAGTGGTCGACGTCGATGTAGCAGATGGCAGCCAGGCGCTTGCCCGCGCGTGCCCAGTCGGCCATCAACGGGCGCAGCACCTCGTCCGGCGGGAGACGGGCCGATCCGTCGTAGTACGACGGCAACGAGACTGGAGGTTGCTGGTTCGACAAAAGACTGGGGCTCCGGAAGTCGCGGACTATTGTTCTCCCAATTCGAACTGTTCCGCGTGTTGTTGCGAAAATTTGTTACAGCCGATGTGTGAACATCACAACACTCTCGGCAAGAAGGGCAACACCGGGCGGCATCGGGCGGTCCTAGCCGCAATACGCACCGACCACGCGGCCGGTGGGCTCGACCTGCACATTCAGCCGCATCATGTCCTGCGCCGGGTCGGCAGTCTCGGTGGCCAGCACGGTGCGGGCCATCCGGGCACCGGCGCGCTGGCGCATTTCCTCGAGCAATTGCTGGCTGATGCGCAAGCCCAGGGCGAAGCGCACGGATGCCGCCTGGCAGGCCTCGGGAGGCGTGACGAAGCTCGGGGGCTCGGGGACTTCCGGTGACAGGGGCCGGTCGGCCGGGGGCGTCTGGCAGCCGGCCAGCACCAGGCTCAAGCACAGGCTCGAAGCCACTGCCGACAGGCCAGGCCGGTATCGACCGTTCGTGATGCGCATCTTTCTTGCTCCTTCTTCAAGCTGATCCAAGCTGGGCGGAAGCTTATTCAACTCCGGGGACGGTCCTGTGGCACAGATTAAGCCAGCGAGGCTCGAAGCATCAACTAATTCACGCGGGCTCCGATTGGCGTCGCATCCGGGGCGTATGCTGGACGCGGCGTGCAGTCCAGGCCCGTGGGCCCCGAAACCATGACACAACCTCCTGCCACCGTTTTCCTGATCGACGTCGACAACACGCTGCTCGACAACGACCGCGTCATCGCCGACCTTCGCGCCCGCCTCGAGGAGTCCTTCGGCGCGGAAAGCGCCAGTCGCTACTGGGTCGCCTTCGAGCAACTGCGCGACCAGCTCGGCTACGTCGACTACCTCGGCGCCCTGCAGCGCTTCCGCGCCGGGGAAAGCCGCCTGGGCATGAGCGACCCGCGGCTGCTGCAGATGTCGAACTTTCTTCTCGACTATCCGTTCGCCGACAGGCTCTACCCTGGCGCGCTCGAAGCGCTGAAGCACCTGCGCCGGCAGGGGCCCACGGTGATCCTTTCGGACGGCGACGCGGTCTTCCAGCCGCGCAAGGTGCAGCGCTCGGGCCTCGGGGACGCCACCGAAGGCCGCGTGCTGATCTACGTGCACAAGGAGCAGATGCTCGACGTCGTCGAGCAGCTCCACCCGGCCCGGCACTACGTGATGGTCGACGACAAGCTGCGCATCCTGTCGGCCATGAAGGCCATCTGGGGACCGCGTCTTACAACGGTCTTCGTGCGGCAAGGGCACTATGCGCTCGACGCGCAGGCCATTGCGGCCTACGCCCCCGCCGACATCACCGTCGAGCGCATCGCAGATCTCATCAACTTCGACTTCCCATCGACATGAGCCAGGCAACCAATCCTCTCGCGGGCCAGCCCGCCCCCATCGAACTGCTGGTCGACGTGCCGCGCCTCGTCTCGGCCTACTACACCGGGCGGCCCGACCCGTCGGTGCCATCGCAGCGCGTGGCCTTCGGCACCTCGGGGCATCGCGGCTCCTCCTTCGACGACGCCTTCAACGAATGGCACGTGCTGGCGATCAGCCAGGCCATCTGCGACTACCGCAGGCAGAAAGGCATCGACGGGCCGCTCTTCCTGGGCATCGACACGCACGCGCTGTCGACGCCGGCCTTCGGCAGCGCGGTCGAGGTGCTCGCCGCCAACGGCGTCGAGCTGATGATCTCGAAGGACGACGAGTACACGCCGACGCCGGCCGTGTCGCACGCCATCCTGGTCTACAACCGCGGCCGCACGACGGGCCTTGCCGACGGCATCGTCATCACGCCCTCGCACAACCCGCCCGAGAGCGGCGGCTTCAAGTACAACCCGCCCAACGGCGGACCTGCGGGCACCGACATCACCTCGGCCGTCGAGGCCGCGGCCAACAAGATGCTGGCGAACGGCCTCGAAGGCGTGAAGCGCATGCCGCTCGCACAGGCGCTGCGCGCATCGACCACGCACCGGCACGACTACCTGAACACCTATGTAGAAGACCTGGCCCAGGTCCTCGACATGGACGCGATCCGCGACGTGAACCTCGACCTCGGCGTCGATCCGCTGGGCGGCGCCGGCGTGCGCTACTGGCCCGCGATCGCCGAGCGCTACAAGCTCAAGCGCCTGAACGTGCTGAGCCGCGAGGTCGACCCGACCTTCCGCTTCATGTCGCTCGACTGGGACGGCCGCATCCGCATGGACCCGTCGTCGCCCGACGCCATGCACAAGCTGATCGAACTGAAGAACCGCTTCGGCATCGCCTTCGCCTGCGACACCGACCACGACCGCCACGGCATCGTCTCCGGCAGCACCGGGCTGATGCAGCCCAACAGCTACCTCGCGGTGATGATCGACTACCTCTACACGCACCGCCCGCAGTGGCCCGCCCAGGCGGCCATCGGCAAGACGGTGGTCAGCAGCCAGATGATCGACCGCGTCGCCAACCGGCTCGGGCGCAGGCTGCACGAGGTGCCGGTGGGCTTCAAGTGGTTCGTCGACGGGCTGGTCGATGCCTCGCTGGCCTTCGGCGGCGAGGAAAGCGCGGGCGCGACCTTCCTGCGCAAGGACGGCTCGGTCTGGACCACCGACAAGGACGGCATGGTGCCCGCCCTGCTCTCGGCCGAGATCGCCGCGCGCACCGGACGAGACCCGGGCGAGCGCTACGCCGAGCTGACGCAGGCGCTGGGCAAGCCGGTGTCCGACCGGGTGGACGCGCCGGCCACGGTCGAGCAGAAGAAGCGGCTGTCGAGCCTCTCGCCGCAGCAGATCCGCTCGACCGAGCTGGCGGGCGACAGGATCGTCGAGGTGCTGAGCCATGCGCCGGGCAACGGCGCGGCAATCGGCGGCGTGAAGGTGGTGACCGCGAACGGCTGGTTCGCCGCGCGGCCCTCGGGCACGGAGAACATCTACAAGATCTACGGCGAGAGCTTCAAGGGCAAGGACCACCTCGCGCACATCCTCGAGGAGGCGCAGCACGTGGTCGACGGGGCGCTTTCGGGGAACTGAGGCCGAATGCGGACGCTGGTGCTGCGGCTGAATCCGGGCGACGACCTGCGCGCGTCGCTCGATGCGGCGCTGAGGCAAGGCGGCGCGGAGGCGGCCTTCGTGGTTTCCGGCATCGGCAGCCTGCGCGGGGCGAGCATCCGGTTCGCGGGCGCCGAGACACCGGCACGCATCGAGGGCGAGCTGGAAATCCTCACGCTCGCGGGCAGCCTGTCTCCGGACGGCTCGCACCTGCACATCAGCGTGTCGGACGCCGAGGGCCGGGTCTTCGGCGGGCATGCGGCGCCGGGATGCATCGTGCGCACCACAGCCGAGATCCTCGTCGCAGAGCTTCCCGGCTGGCGCTTCGCGCGCGAGCACGACCCGCTCACCGGCTATGCCGAACTGAGCCCGCGCCGGAAGTCCTGACGCCCGGCTCAGCCTTCCAGCGACTCCACGCGCAGCGTCGCGACCGCGCCCGCCACTTCGGCGCGCGCCTGCAGCGCGTGCACGGCGAGGTCGAGCGCGCCCTGCTCCACCGGCCCCGTCAGCACCAGCACCTGCGGGCCCGCGCCGGGCCGTTCGGCCGCCAGCGCGACCTGGCGCACAGGGACTTTTCGCTCCGCAAGACAGGCCGCAACTGCCTGGATCTGCCCCACCGCATGCACCGGCACGCGCAAGTAGTGCGATGTGTGGACGGCGGCGCGCGGCACCACGGCAAGCGCATTCGTCGCATGGGCATGGACGCCGAGATGCGGTACGTGCCGCGCGGCATGCACGCCATCGAGCCGCGCCACATCGACCAGGTCGGCGATCACGGCGGAGGCCGTCTGCTCCGAGCCGGCGCCCGCGCCGTAGTACATCGTGAGTCCGGCCGCGTCGCTCTTGACCATGACGGCGTTCATCGAGCCGTTAACCTGGGCCATCAGGTGCGTGGCGGGCACTAGCACGGGCTGCACGCGCAGCTCGACCCCCGCCGCCTGCCGGCGCGCCACGCCAAGCAGCTTGATGCGGTAGCCCAGCTGCTCGGCGCAGGCCACGTCCACGCCCTGCAGCGCGGTGATGCCTTCCACCTGCGCATCGGCGAAACGCAGCGGCATGCCGAAGGCGTTGGCCGCGAGCAATGTCAGCTTGTGGGCGGCATCGATGCCCTCGATGTCGAAGGTCGGGTCGGCCTCGGCATAGCCCAGCGCCTGCGCCTGCGCGAGTGCGGCGGCGAAGTCCAGGCCCTCGTCGCGCATCTTGCTCAGGATGAAGTTGGTAGTGCCGTTGATGATGCCGGCCACCCATTCGATGCGGTTGGCCGCGAGGCCTTCGCGCAGCGCCTTGATGATGGGGATGCTCACGGCCACCGCGCCCTCGTAGGCCACGATCACGCCCTTTTCGCGCGCGGCCGCGAAGATCTCGGCGCCGTGCACCGCCAGCAGGGCCTTGTTGGCCGTAACCACGTGCTTGCCGTGCGCGATGGCGGCCAGCACCCATTCGCGTGCAGGGCCGGTGCCGCCGGCCACCTCGACCACCACGTCGACGTCGGGATGGGTGGCGACCTGCATCGCGTCGGCCGTGAGCGCGACGCCCTCTCCCAGGATGCCGGCGGCCCGCTGCAGGTTGCGCGCGGCGACGATCACGAGCTCGATCGACCGGCCGGCCCGCGCCGCGATGTCGGCCCGGTTGCGCGCCAGCACACGGAAGGTGCCCGAGCCCACGGTGCCGATGCCGATCATCCCCACGCGCAAGGTACGAATGGCCGCCGGGCGGTGGTGCAAGGGCTCTAGGGATTCAACGGGATCGCGGTACATGGACATCTCCTGACGAAAAAACAAAACCCAGCTGCCAGAGCTGGGTTCATTCGTTCGGGGAGAGAGCGATACACCAGGTGGCTGCCGGAACGGCCACCTGCGCGTGCTCAGGTGGCCGCGGTGGTAATGGTGGTAATCATTCGAGCAACAACCATCGCCTGCGCGGAGGCAGGCGGCATCATGCGAGCCATCAGGGCTGCGTTGGATGCGGGGTGGAGGTTGTGGCGCGACATGAAGGCCCGGAGTGTACAGGAGCCGGGCGGCGACCGGCTCAGGGTGCCGCCGAAAGCCGTTTTTCGAGCCACACGCTGTAGCGCGAGAGCCCGAAGCACAGCACCCAGTACACCGCGGCCACGAAGAGATAGCCCTCGAGGTAGAACGGCCGCCACGTCGGGTCGCCGCCCAGAGCCAGTCCCAGCGCGCCGGTCAGCTCGAACAGGCCGACCACGGTGACGAGCGAGGTGTCCTTCAGCGTGCCCACCACGTTGTTCGTGAGCGCGGGCACGACGAGGCGCAGCGCCTGCGGCAGCACGATGTCGCGCTGCACCGGCCAGCGCCCGAAGCCCAGCGCCATGGCCACTTCGGTCTGGCCGCGCGGCACGGCCTGCAGGCCACCGCGGATGATTTCCGCAAGGTAGGCCGCCACGAACAGCGCCAGGCCCGCGAGCACCCGCACCAGCACGTCGGGCTGCCAGCCGGCAGGCCACAGCAGCGGCAGCAGGAACGAGGCCATGAACAGCACCGAGATCAGCGGCACGCCGCGCACCAGCTCGATGTAGCTCGCGCTCAGCGTGCGCACCACGGGCCAGTCCGACCGGCGCCCCAGCGCCAGCAGCAGGGCCAGCGGAAAGGCCAGGGCCAGCCCCACCACAGCGAGCCCGATGGTCAACGGCAGGCCGCCCCAGCGCCCCGTGGGCACATGGCTCAGGCCCAGGACGCCTCCACGCATCAGCAGCACGAAAAGCAGCAGAGCGACGATCCACAGCGGCACCAGCCACCAGCGCCAGCTGCGCGGCCAGGCGCTGAGCATCGTGACGGCGGACAGCACCACGACCGCGACGGCCGGACGCCACTGTTCCTCGTACGGGAAGCGTCCGAAGAGCATCGGCCGCCATTTCTCCGCCACCACGCCCCAGCACGCGCCATGCTGGACGGCCCTGCAGGCCTCGGCATCGGGTCGGAACACCGCGTGCACGATGCCCCACTCGACGACGTGGAACCCGATCCACACGAACAGCACCAGCAACAGCACCGTGGCCAGCGAACGCAGCGGGGAGCCCCAAAGTTCGCGGCGCCATTCAACAGGCTGCCCTCGCACCGCGCCCCTCATCGCCAGCCCCGCAATGCGACGCGCGCGTTGTAGCGGTTCATGCCGAAGGAGATCACCAGCGACAGCAGCAGGTAGACCGCCATGATGATCGCGATGCACTCGAAGGCGCGTCCGTTCGTCCCGATGGTGGTGTTGGCCACCGACACCAGCTCCGGATAGCCCACGGCCACCGCCAGCGACGAATTCTTGGTAAGGCTCAGCAGCTGGTTGGTGAGCGACGGCACGATCACCCGCAGCGCCTGCGGCAGCACGACGATGCGCAACTGCTGCACCGGCGACAGGCCCAGTGCCTGCCCCGCCAGCACCTGTCCCTGCGGCACCGACAGGATGCCCGCGCGCACGATCTCCGCCACGAAGGCGGCCGAGTAGAGGCTCAGGCCCGCCACGATGGTCACGTACTCCGGGCTCAGCGAAGCGCCGCCGCTCACACCGAAGTCACCGCGCTCGGGAAGCTCGAAGTGCAGGCCGCCCTCGCCCATCATGGGCCACGGCACGCTGAGCCCGCCCTTGCTGAGCCACACGCCCGGAAGCAGCCGCACCGGCTCGGTCGGGTCGGGCAGCAGGTTGGCCATCGCGAAGGCCAGCATCAGCAGTTGCACCAGCAGCGGCACGTTGCGCACCAGCTCGACGTACGCGGTGCAGATGCCGCGCAGCAGCACGTGCGGCGCGAGCCGGCCGATGCCGATCAGCGTGCCCAGCACCACCGAGAAGATGGCAGCCGGCACCGCCGCGCGCACCGTGTTGATCAGCCCCGCGAGAAAGGCTCGCCAGAACGGCTGGCTGGCGTCGAAATCGAGCCAGCCTTCGCTGATCGAGAAGCCGGCGGGCTCGGTGAGAAAGTCGAAACCCGAGCGGACGCCGCGCGCGCGCAGCACCTCGAGCGCGTGGTGCACCACCCAGACCGCGCCGGCCAATACAGCCAGCACCAGCAGGGCCTGGACGGCCCATGCCAGCCAGACCCCGCGGCGCGAGGTCCTGCCGTTCATCGAACCGGGGGTGCGTAGATCAGGCCGCCCTTGCTCCAGAGGTTGTTGGAGCCGCGCGGCAGCTTGAGCACCGACTTCGGTCCGACGTTGCGCTCGAAGATCTCGCCGTAGTTGCCCACGGCCTTGATCGCGCGGAACGACCAGTCCTTGTCGAGGCCCAGCAGCTTGCCGAGGTCTTCACCGGTACCGAGCAGACGCTGCTGCGCCGGGTCCTTGCTGCCGGCCTTGAGCTCGTCGGCGTTGGCCTGCGTGACACCGAACTCCTCGGCCTCGATGAGCGCGTTGGGCACCCACTTGGCAATGGCGAACCACTCGTCGTCGCCGCGGCGCACCAGGGGCGCCAGCGGCTCCTTGGAGATCAGCTCGGGCAGGATGATGTAGTCGTCGGGATTCGAGGCTTCCTTGTTGCGCAGGCCGGCCAGCGCCGAGGCGTCGGTCGTGAAGGCCTGGCAGCGACCCGAGAAGAAGGCCTTGAACGAGGCCTCGAAGCTCTCGAACACCACCGTCTTCACGGGGATGCCCTGGGCGCGGAAGTAGTCCGACACGTTCTTCTCGTTGGTGGTGCCCGACTGCGTGCAGATGGTGGCGTTCTTGAGCTGCTTGGCGCTCGTCACCTTGAGCTTCTTGGGCACCAGGAAGCCCTGGCCGTCGTAGTAGGTGATGGTGGTGAAGTTGAAGCCCAGCGAAGCGTCGCGCGTGAGCGTCCAGGTGGTGTTGCGCGCCAGGATGTCGATCTCGCCGGCCTGCAGGGCCGAGAAGCGTTGCTGCGAGTTGAGCGGCACGAAGTCGACCTTCTTGCCGTCGCCGAGCACGGCCGCCGCAATGGCGCGACAGGTATCGACGTCGAGGCCGGACCAGTTGCCCTGCGTGTCCGGCGCCGAAAAGCCGGCCACGCCGTTGGTCACGCCGCACTTGACGGTGCCGCGCTGCTTGACCGCGTCGAGCGTCTTGCCGGCGAAGGCCGGGGCGGCAAAGGCCAGGGCGGCGAGGCAGGCGCCCGCGAGCAACGCCGGCCGGAAGGTTTTGTTCATCATTGGTGTTCTCCTCAACAACGGTAAGCAAAAGGCAGTGTACGGGCCGACGCCGGACTCTGCCAAAGAACTCCGGGTTGGATGCATATGCGCCGCGATATGCGCGTACGGGCTGGATCGATGCGCCCCGGGTTCACTACCATACGGCCCTCAATAACCACTCAATGGGAATCCACACAATGGTCAAATCCGACGACACCGGCAAGTTCATCCTGCGCGTTTCGCTTGGCGTGCTGATCCTGCTGCATGGCATCGCCAAGCTGCAAGGCGGCGTCGGCTTCATCTCGGGCATGCTGGCCCAGCATGGGCTGCCGGGAGCGCTGGCCTACCTGGTCTACATCGGGGAAGTGGTGGCGCCCGTGCTGCTGATCATCGGGCTGTACACGCGCCCTGCCGCGTGGATCGTGGCCATCAACATGCTGGTGGCCATCGCCCTGGTCCACACGAAGGAACTGGGCGCTCTCGGCAAGCAAGGCGGCTGGGCGCTGGAACTGCAGGGCATGTTCCTGTTCGCGGCGCTGGGCCTCGCCTTCATGGGCGGCGGCCGCTTCTCGCTCAGCAGCAAGTACAACTGACCGGGCTCAGTCGTCGTCGGCCGCATCGAGGCCCGGGAACAGGACCTCGGTGTAGCCGAAGCGCGAGAAATCGCGCACTCTCATCGGGTAGAGCTTGCCCAGGAGATGGTCGACCTCATGCTGCACCACGCGTGCATGGAAGCCGGTGGCGACCCGGTCGATCGGGTCGCCATACGGATCGAAGCCGGTATAGCGGATGTTGGCGAAGCGCGGCACCACGCCACGCAGGCCCGGCACCGACAGGCAGCCTTCCCACCCCTCCTCTTCCTCGTCGTTCAGCGGCGTGATGACGGGGTTCAGCAGCACGGTGCGCGGCACCGGCGGCGCGTCTGGATAGCGGGGGTTCACGACATCGGTGCCGAAGATCACCAGTTGCTGGTCGACGCCGATCTGCGGCGCGGCAAGGCCGGCGCCGTTGACCGCATGCATGGTCTCGAACATGTCGCGCACCAGCAGGTGCAGTTCGTCGGTGTCGAAGGCGGCGACCGGCTGCGCGATTCGCAGCAGCCGTGGGTCGCCCATTTTCAGGATTTCGCGGATGGCCATGGCGGGATTATCGCGACGGCCTCAAGGCTCCACTCCCGAAGGGAATCAGGGAGGGGTCTGCGTCTTGGAGTCGGGCGAAGTCCACAGTCGGGCATTGCCCCGCGGCGGTGCCGGGATGGAGCCAGGGCCACCACCCGCGATGGGCGGACGGGACGGCACCACCACCGGCGGAGCTACCGGCCGGCCACCGCCACCCCAGACCGGCGGGCGGGTCGGATAAGCCGGACGGTCGTAGTAGGGCCTGTCGTAGTAGCGCGGACGCCGCTCGTAGTAACCGCCACCGTTGATGTAGACCGGCGCGGGCACGACCACCGGTGCCGGCTCGCTGTAGTAAGGCCCCGACGAATAGCCCCCGCCATAGTAGGGATCGGCAGGTACGCCCACGCAGCCGCTCAGCAGCACGACGCCGCCTACTGCCGCACAGGCACCGAGAACACGAATTTTTGTCATGAGGGACTCTCCTTGTGGCCTTCAATTAGCTTTCAACGCTAGGTTGTAGACCCTGTTGACTGCGCTCCGATGAAGCCGCGTAACGGCCGGTAAAGAGGCCCGGCCGCCACCTTTGCCGCCCGCGCCCCGTTCAGGCCGCCGGAACGCCGTTGGCGAGGATCTCCAGCATACGCGCCTCGTCGATGATCTCGACGCCGTTTTCCCGCGCCTTGTCGAGCTTGCTCCCGGCCTCTTCGCCGGCCACGAGGTAATGGGTCTTCTTGCTGACCGAGCCGGATACCTTCGCGCCGGCCGCCTCCAATTTATCCTTCGCTTCATCGCGGCTCAGCGTAGGAAGGGTACCGGTGATGACGAAGGTCAGGCCCGCCAGCGGCTTCGGTGCCCTGGCCGCCGGCTCGCCCTCTTCCCAGGTCAGGCCGCAGGCGCGCAGTTGCTCGACCACCTCGCGGTTGTGCGGCTGGTCGAAGAAGGTGCGCAGGCTCTGCGCCACCACCGGGCCGACGTCGTTCACCTCGAGCAGCTGTTCCTCGGTCGCGTCCATGATCGAGTCCAGCTTGCCGAAGTGCTTGGCCAGGTCTTTCGCGGTGCTCTCGCCCACGTGACGGATACCCAGGCCGAACAGGAAGCGCGGCAGCGTGGTCTTCTTCGAGGCTTCCAGCGCGTCGACGAGGTTCTTCGCCGACTTCTCCGCCATGCGATCCAGCCCCGCCAGCGTGGTGAAGCCCAGCTTGTACAGATCGGGCAAGGTGCGGATCAGGTTCGAGTCGACGAGCTGCTCGACCAGCTTGTCCCCGAGGCCGTCGACATCCACGGCACGTCGCGCCGCGAAGTGCAGGATGGCCTCCTTGCGCTGCGCCGCGCAGAACAGGCCGCCGGTGCAGCGGTAGTCGACCTCGCCCTCCTCGCGCACGGCCTCCGAGCCGCACACGGGGCACTTGTGAGGCATCGTGAAGACCTCGCCACGCTGATCCTCGGGCTTGGCCAGGCTATCCGGCGCCACACCCACCACCTCTGGAATCACGTCCCCCGCGCGGCGCACGATCACCGTGTCGCCCACGCGAACGTCCTTGCGACGCGCCTCATCCTCGTTGTGCAGCGTGGCGTTGGTCACCGTCACGCCGCCGACGAACACCGGCGCCAGCTTGGCCACGGGCGTGAGCTTGCCGGTACGGCCGACCTGGATCTCGATGCCGACCACCTCGGTCAGCTGCTCCTGCGCCGGGTACTTGTGCGCCACGGCCCAGCGCGGCTCGCGCGAGACGAAGCCCAGCTGCCGCTGCAGCTCGATGCTGTCGACCTTGTAGACCACGCCGTCGATGTCGTAGGGCAAGGCATCGCGCTGACGGCCGATGTTCTCGTGAAATGCTATGAGTTCGATAGCGCCGGTCGCCCGGGCCGTCTGCGTGGCCACCGGAAATCCCCATTCGTGGAACTGCTGCAGCCAGTCGAACTGCGTGGGCCAGTCGGGCCCGCCCTCGACCATCGGCGTGACCTCGCCCAGCCCGTAGGCAAAGAAGCTCAGCGGCCGCGCCGCTGCAATCGCCGGATCTAGCTGGCGCACCGCGCCGGCCGCCGCGTTGCGCGGATTGACGAACACCTTCTCGTTCTTCTGCCCGTCCGCGATCTTCTGGCGCTGGCGCTCGTTGAGCGCGTCGAAATCGGCGCGCTTCATGTAGACCTCGCCGCGCACCTCGACCACGGGCGGCGCCTTGCCGTTGAGCCTCAACGGAATCTCGCGCACCGTGCGGATGTTCTGTGTGACTTCCTCGCCCACTTCGCCGTCGCCGCGCGTGGCAGCCTGCACGAGCACGCCGTTCTCGTAGCGCAGGTTCATGGCCAGGCCGTCGAACTTCAGCTCGCAGACGTAGCTGACCTGCGGTCCGTCCTCAGCCAGGCCGAGCTCCCGGCGCACGCGCGCATCGAAGGCGCTCGCACCGCCGGGCGTGATGTCGGTCTCGGTGCGGATCGACAGCATCGGCACCTTGTGGCGCACCTTGACGAAGCCGTCGAGCACCTTGCCGCCCACGCGCTGCGTGGGCGAGTCGGCAGTGCGCAGCTCGGGAAACTCGTTCTCGATGGCCTGCAGGCGCTGGAACAGCTTGTCGTACTCGGCGTCCGGCAGCTCGGGCGTGTCGAGCACGTAGTAGAGATGGGCGTGCCTGTGGAGCTGTTCGCTCAGTGCGGCGGCTTCGCGTGCGGCTTCGTCGCGCGTCGTCATGGGTGTCTCCCGAAGAAGAATCGGAGTTGTCAGCTGAAGAGCCGCCGAGCCAGCGGGGAGCCCGCGGCAAGGTCGCGCCCGTCGAGCGTGTCGTAGAGCTGTTCGAGGTCGGCGCCGATGGCGTCCATCGTCCCGTCGCGCAGCAGCTGGCCGTCGCTGTCGGTGACCACGCCGTCCATCTCGCGCGCCAGCGTGGCCGCGGCTTCGCGCATGCGGCGGAAGGGCTCCTCCGCGCGATCGACCTGCGGCACATCCAGGCTCAGGCTTAGTTCGCGGATGGCCGACTGGGCCGGATCGTCGGCCAGCGCGGCCTGCGTGTCGAAGGCCAGCCCGAGCACCGGCGGCAGGCCCGCTTCGCTGGTCGGCAGGACCATGCGCCCCGGGATGATGCCGGCCACGAAGCCGAGCCGCGCGGCGTTCTGCTGCACGTAGCCCGGGCTCCAGGCCGCATGCAGCGCGCGCAGCACGAAGCTCAGCTGCGCATCGTGCGCGCTGGCGAACTGGTCGAGCTCGCGGGCGCGTGCCACTTCGTCGAGCATCTCGGGGAATTCGGGAGCACCGTTGACCGCGTCGGCAAAGGCCTGGGCCTTGACCACGAACTCGGAGTACTCGATCTCGTTAAGCGCACCCGTGCGGTTGGCCAGCTGCACGCCGACCTGGAAGGCGCTGTAGCGCTGCCCCGGCACAGGAGACTCCCACTGGCCCGTGTGTTCGTTCAGGCCCTCGATGGCCACCGGCTTGCTGCCGGCACGGCGCGTCGACGGCATGGCGGCGATGGCGGCATCGCCCGAGGCCAGGCCGTCGAGCGAGATCGGTGCGATCACGTCGATCAGCGGATCGAGCCCGCCGCGGCGCTCGGCCGTGGGCACGGGCACGCCGCTGGGCGCCGGGAGGTCGGGGTCGAAGAGCGGCTCGTGCCGGTCGGAGCCCTGCACCTTGTTCGGATCGGCATGGAGCACCGGCTCCACGTCATCGCCGCCCGCTGCCAATGCGCGTTCGGCTTCGTCGAGCGCGACGTCGACCGCGTCGGGTTGCCGCGGTGCATTGCGGCGCGACATCATGGCCTCGTAGCCGACGACGGCCGCAAGAACGAGACCGCCGAAGATTGCCAGGGCGAGTGTGAGATTGCTCATGGATCGTTGCCGCCCGGCTTATGCGGCTTCGACCATCGAGACCGCCGACTCCATGTCGACCGCCACGATGCGCGACACGCCCTGCTCCTGCATCGTCACGCCGATCAGCTGTTCGGCCATTTCCATGGCGATCTTGTTGTGGCTGATGAAGAGGAACTGGGTTTCGCGGCTCATGGCGGAGACGAGTTTGGCATAGCGCTCGGTGTTGGCGTCGTCCAGCGGCGCGTCAACTTCGTCGAGCAAACAGAAAGGCGCCGGGTTCAGCTGGAAGATGGCGAACACGAGCGCGATGGCCGTGAGCGCCTTCTCGCCGCCCGACAGCAGGTGGATGGTCTGGTTCTTCTTGCCCGGGGGCTGCGCCATCACCTGCACGCCGGAGTCGAGGATCTCGTCGCCGGTCATCATGAGCTTGGCATTGCCGCCGCCGAACAGCTCCGGGAACATCCGGCTGAAGTGCTCGTTGACGATCTTGAAGGTGCCGCCGAGCAGGTCGCGCGTCTCGGCGTCGATCTTGCGGATGGCGTCTTCCAGCGTGCCGATGGCTTCGTTCAGGTCGGCCGACTGGGCGTCGAGGAAGGTCTTGCGCTCGCTCGCAATGGCGAGTTCGTCCAGCGCCGCCAGGTTCACCGCGCCCAGCGCGACCACCTCGCGGTTGAGGCGGTCGATTTCGCTCTGCAGCCCGGTGAGCTTCACCTTGTCGTTCTCGATCGACTGCTCGACGGCCTCGAGGTCGGCGCCGGCATCGTCCAGCAGCTGCTGGTATTGCTCGACACCCAGGCGCGCGGCCTGCTCCTTGAGCTGGAACTCGGTGATGCGCTGACGCAGCGGGTCGAGCTCGCGCTCGAGCTGCAGACGGCGCTCGTCGCTGGCGCGCAGCTTGAGCGTGAGGTCGTCGTACTGGCTGCGGGCCGAGCCCAGCGCGGCCTCGCGCTCGAGCTTGAGCGACAGCGCGTCCTGCAGGCCGGCCTGCGCGGCAGCGTCGGACAGGCGGCTCAGTTCGGCGCGCGCGCGCTCGTCTTCGTCGGTCAGCGCCACGGTCTGCTGGGCCGAGGTTTCGATGGAGCGGTTGAGTTCGGCGCGGCGCGCTTCGAGCGTACGCTGCGAGAAGGTGGCCTCCTGCGCCTGCCGTTCGAGGCTGCGGTGCTGCTCGCGGCTCGCGGCCAGCGCGCGGCCGGCCTCGATCACGCGCTCGTCGAGTTCGGCGTGGCGCTCCTGGCTGTCGGCCAGCTGCATGTCGAGTTCCTCGAAGCGGCCTTCGGCGGCGATGCGCCTCTCCTGCAGTTCCTCGAGTTGCGCGTCGACTTCGCCGAGGTCGGCGGCCAGCTGCTGGCTGCGGGCACGGGTCTGCTCGGCGAGCTGCGTCATGCGCAGGGTCTCGACCTGCAGTTCGTGCGCGCGCGACTGGGTTTCGGCGGCTTCGCGCCGTGCGGTCACGAGGCGCGAAGCCGCATCCGCATAGGCAGCTTCGGCACGAACCAGCGCGGTGCGCGCTTCTTCGGTGATGAGCGTCTGGGCGCGCAGTTGGCGCTCCAGGTTTTCCATTTCCTGCTGGCGGGCCAGCAGGCCGGCCTGCTCGGAATCGGGCGCGTAGAAGTTGACGCTGTGCGCGGACACGGCATGGCCGCTCTGCACGTAGATGACCTCGCCGGGCTGCAGCGAGCCGCGCTGGGCCAGCGCCTCCTCGAAGCTCGCGGCGGTGTAGCAGCCGTGCAGCCAGTCGTTCAGCAGAGCCTGCTGCCCCGCGTCGTTCAGCCGCAGCAGGCTCGACAGGCGCGGCAGCGCGGCCGAGCCTTCGGGCGCGCCGGCGGCCGGCGGGCTGTAGAAGGCCAGCTTGGCGGGCGGCGCATCGTTGCCGAAGGCGCGCACCATTTCCAGCCGGCTGACTTCGAGCGCGCCCAGGCGCTCGCGCAGCGCGGCCTCGAGGGCGTTTTCCCAGCCCTGCTCGATGTGGATGCGGCTCCACAGGCCCTGCAGGCCGTCGAGGCCGTGCTTGGCGAGCCAGGGAGCCAGCTTGCCGTCGGTCTTGACCTTTTCCTGCAGCGCGCGCAGCGCTTCGAGGCGGGCCGAGAACTCGGCGTGACGCGCACCCTCGGTGTTGACGGCCAGCTGCTTCGCGCGGCGGTCGTCGTCGAGTTGCGGCACGGCCTCCTGCAGCTCCTGCAAGCGTGCGTCGGATTCGCTCGCGGCCTCCTGCGCCATCGCGTGCTGCTCCTGCATTTCAAGCAGGCGGGCTTCGTCGGGCGCGGCCAGGGCGTTCTGGTCGGCGCGCAGGCGTTCGCTGCGCATGGTGAGCTGGCGGCTCTGTTCCTCGATGTTGCGCTGGTCGGCGGCCAGCACCTGGATCTGCTGCTGCACCTGCGACACGGTCGTGCGCTGGGCATTGGCCTCGTCCTGCGCACGCTGCACCGCCTCTTCGAGATCGGGCATGCGCGCGTCGTGCTCCTCGAGCTGGGCGGCCAGCATGATGGCCTGTTCCTCTGCGTCCACGCCCGCGCCGGCCAGTGTCTCGATCTCGGCTTCGGCCTCTTCGCGGCGGCGGCCCCACTGGCCCATCTGCTCACGCAGCTGGATGAGGCGCTGCTCGACACGCTGGCGGCCTTCGACCACGAAGCGGATCTCGCCCTCGAGCCGGCCGACTTCGGCGCTGGCCTCGTAGAGCTTGCCCTGTGCCTGGTTGACCTGGTCGCCCGCTCCGTAGTGCGCCTGGCGCACGGTTTCGAGCTCGGCCTCGATGTGGCGCAGGTCGGCCGTACGCGATTCGAGGTCGTTGATGGCGCGCTCCGAATCGGCCTTGATCTTCGCCTGGTCGGCGTTGCTCTCGCCGCGCTTCAGGAACCACAGCTGGTGCTGCTTCTTCGTGGCGTCGCCCTGCAGGGCGTTGTAGCGCGCGGCCACCTCGGCCTGCTTCTCGAGCTTCTCGAGGTTGGCGTTGAGTTCGCGAAGGATGTCCTCGACCCGCGTGAGGTTCTCGCGCGTGTCGCCCAGGCGGTTCTCGGTCTCGCGGCGGCGCTCCTTGTACTTGGAGACACCCGCGGCCTCCTCGAGGAAGAGGCGCAGCTCCTCGGGCTTGGATTCGATGATCCGGCTGATCGTGCCCTGGCCGATGATGGCGTAAGCGCGAGGGCCGAGGCCGGTGCCCAGGAACACGTCCTGCACGTCGCGGCGACGCACAGGCTGGTTGTTGATGTAGTAGCTGCTGGTGCCGTCGCGGGTGAGCACGCGGCGCACCGCGATTTCGCCGAACTGGTTCCATTGGCCGCCGGCCCGGTGGTCGGCGTTGTCGAACACCAGTTCAACGCTCGAACGGCTGGCCTGCTTGCGGGTGGTCGTGCCGTTGAAGATCACGTCCTGCATCGATTCGCCGCGAAGCTCCGAGGCGCGCGACTCGCCGAGCACCCAGCGCACGGCGTCCATGATGTTCGACTTGCCGCAACCGTTGGGCCCGACAACGCCCACCAGTTGGCCCGGCAGCATGAAGTTGGTGGGTTCGGCGAACGACTTGAAGCCCGATAGCTTGATGGAATTAAGACGCACGACTTGTCGGCCTGCCTTGGCTGTACCGCCAAGGTATTGATTTGTAAGGAAAATTGCACGGGCCCGCAGCTTGCAGCAGGCCGCCGCCCCAGCCGTGGATGATAACGTCAGGGCATGCACGATTCCCTGGTTTCACCCCTCGCCGCACGATGGGCCTGCCTCCTGGCGGGCATGGCCGTCCTGCTGGTCACCGCAGGCTGTTCGTCGATGCGCGACACCCAGCGCGCCGAGCCCTACACCAACCAGGAATGGCTGCAGTCCGGCGCCAACCGCATCGCCAACCTGTCGCTGCGGGACAACCTGCAGTCGGTGCGCCGCGTGCAGAGCACGCTCTACAAGCGCAACCCGCGCGAGTGGCGAAAGTCTGCGGCCAGCATGGACGAAGCCATCCAGCGTTCCTGGGACGCGGTGCTCAAGGGTCCGCCCCTGCCCGAGCTGAAAGGCGCGAGCGGCATCGACGCCATCCGCATGGCCTTCGACAGCACCCCGCAGGGCTACCAGGGCGACCGGGTGGCGGCGCTGGTGTACGGCTGGGCCACCATGCTCAAGCAGGCCAACGGCGATACCTGGGACCAGACCATGCTCGACGGCGTCAACGCCGAGAACAGCTACCGTGCCGCGCGCAACTTCGAGATCTCGCTGTGGCTCATCACCTCCAAGACCGGCCCCGACGGCCAGCCGCTGCTGCTGGCCACCGAGATCAGCGACCGCGGCCGCAACCTCGTGGCCGACCGGGAGCTGTCGAAGGTGGTGGCGCGGCTCGACCTGCTGGCCGCCCAGGCCGACGAGAAATACCGCCGGGCGGCGCTCGACTTCGGGCAGAACTGGGTGATGGGCGTGGTCATGCCGCTTTTCACGCTGGTTCCCAAGTGAGCCTGCACAAGACGGCCCCCTAGAATGATCCCGCCCTCCCCCTCTCCTCAACCCATTCGAGGCTGCAGCAACTCATGAGCTCCATCAATTTCATCGGCGGCGAAAAAGGCGGTGTAGGCAAGTCGGTCACCGCGCGCGTTCTGGCGCAGTACTTCATCGACCACAGCCGGCCCTTCACGGGCTTCGACACCGACCGCTCGCACAGTTCGTTCACCCGCTTCTACGAAGGCTTCGCCTCGCCGGTGGTGGTCGACAGCTTCGAAGGGCTGGACACGGTCGTCAATGGCTTCGAGACCAATCCGCAGCAGAGCGTGATCGTCGACCTCGCGGCGCAGACGCTGGCGCCGCTGGCGCGCTGGATCAAGGAATCCGACCTGTTCGACGTGTTCGCCGAGATCGGCGTCACCGTCAACTTCTGGCACGTGCTGGACGACGGCAAGGACTCGACCGACCTGCTCGGCACGCTGATCGACACCTTCGGCAACCGGCCCAACTACATCGTGGTGCAGAACTACGGACGCGGAAGCGACTTCGGCATGCTGCTGGGTTCGCAGTCGCTCGCGAAGGCCACGTCCAACGGCGCCCGCGTGATCGCCCTGCCCCGCCTGCACGACGCGAGCATGCGCAAGATCGACGCGCAGAACACCAGCTTCTGGAAGGCCGTGAACGACCGCGACGGGCCGCATGCGCTGGGCCTGCTGGAGCGCCAACGCGTGAAGTCGTGGCTGGCTACTGCCTACGCGGCCTTCGATACGCTGCCCCTTTGAGCCTTCATCCGGTCGGTCGAGGCTGGGTGCACTCGACCTGGCCCGACGTCCCCAAGAAACAGAAAGAGGGAGATTCGCCTTGGACATCCACGTCAACCGAAACGGCCAGGCCTTCGGCCCCTACGAGGAGAGCGAGGCCAGGGCGCTCTACGCCCGGGGCAACATCGCCGTGACGGACCTGGTCTGGCGCAACGGAATGGCCGAATGGCAGACGGCCCTGCAGATGTTCGGCGAGCGGGCGGCGCAGCCTGGTGCGCCCCCGATGGTCTCGCCGCCTCCCTTGCCGCCGCAACAGGTATCCCCCGTGCCGGGCTACGCCGCGCCGCCGTCCTCCTACGGACAGCAGACCGTGGTGCCGCAGCAGGATCTGCCACCCAAACTGCATTGGGCGCTGGTCCTGTTGTTCACGGTATTGACCTTCGGCATCTTTGCCGTTGTCTGGCAGTTCTTCCAGTCCATGTGGGTGCGCCGCAGCATCGACCCTCAATCCAATGCCACCCTGTACCTGATCGGCTCCGTGGCTCTGGCTATCGTCGGGAGCGTGCTGGAAGCCGCCTCGGTCCTTTCGAACGCTCCGGGGCTTGATCTCCTGCTTCAGGTCCTGTCGTACGTGCTCTTCTTTTGCGGGTACTACTCGATGAGGCGCTCGATGATCGACCACTACAACAATGTCGAATCGATCGGGCTGACGCTCTCCGGGGTCATGACTTTCTTCTTCAGCATGCTCTACCTCCAATACCACATGACGCGGATCGCCAAGTGGAAGCAGACCGGAGAGATCAAGCCGCAGTAGCCAGCTTCGGGTGCCATCAGGCACCGCGCGCGAAAACTGCTCAGATCATCCCGCCGTTGATCGAGATCACCTGCCCCGTGATGTAGCCGGCCTCCTCGCTCGCGAGGAACGAAGCCAGCGCGGCCACCTCCTGCGGCGTACCGGCCCGCTTCACCGGCACTATCTGGTTGATGACCGCGGGGTCGAACACCGCGTCCGCCATCGGCGACGAGATGATCCCCGGCGCGATCGCATTCACCGTCACGCCTCGCGAAGCGACTTCGAGCGACAGCGCCTTGGTCGCGCTGTTCAGCGCACCCTTGGCCGCGGCGTAGTTGACCTGCCCCCGGTTGCCTGCGATCGCGGCCACCGACGAGATGTTCAGGACGCGTCCCCACCGCGTACGCATCATCGGCAGCAGCAGAGGCTGCGTGACGCGGAAGAAGCCGTTGAGCGACACGTCGATCACCTTGTGCCACTGGTCGGCGCGCATGCCGGGCAGCACGGCGTCGTCGTGCACGCCCGCGTTGTTGACGAGGATCTGCACCGGCCCGCCTTCGAGGATGCGCGCGCATGCCGTCGCGGCGGCCTCGTCGCTGCACAGGTCGAACACATGGCATTCGGCCTTGCCGCCCGCGGCCGTGATCGATGCCGCCAGTTGCTCGACCGCTTCGGGACGCGAATTGGCATGCAGCAGCACCGTCGCGCCGTCGCGCGCCAGGCGTTCGGCCATGGCGGCGCCGAGCGCGCCGCTGGCGCCGGTGATCAGTGCGCGTTTTCCTTCGAGACTCATGGCGTTGCCGTGCTTTCTGCTGCTATTGCCAGCGGGGTGTTCAGGACCACCACGGCACGGCCTTCGGCCAGCATGCGGCCGTCGTCGGCCTTCACCGTGAATTCATAGAGGATCTGCCGGTCGTCGCCCGACAGGCGCCGGGCCGCGACCTGCATGGCGCCGGGCACGTCGTCCAGGCGCGCCACCGCCAGCTTCACGTTGCGCGCGCTCGCGAGGAAGCCGGCCGAAGGAGCGCTGCCCTCTTCCGCCAGCAGGCCGCCGTGCAGCGCCATGGCCTGTGCGGCGTACTCGATGGCGTTCGGGGCCAGCAGGCCGCTTTCGGTGCGCAGCGGGTTGTCGGCCTGCGCGTGGGTTGTGGTGCTGCAGCGGATGGTGTCGGCGTCCCAGCCTTCGAGCCGCTCCAGCAGGCACATGCTGCCGCTGTGCGGAATGCGCCGGGCGATGCCCGCGCGGTCGAGCGTCTGCGGCGCGGTCAAGCGGCCGGCTCCAGGTCGGCCACCAGCAGCACGTTGGCGAAGGGGGTGCCCTCGCTCATCGGGATGCTCTGCACCCGGAAGCCGAGTCGCTGCAACAGCGCCGTCCACTCGGCCAGTGGCCGGCCCCAGGTCGGCGAGACCTTGTGGCCACGGATGCGCGTGACCGTGCGGTCGACCCACTGGCTGATCGCGAAGCCGCGCCGGCTCGAGGCATCGCCCACGCGCAGCAGCAGCCGCGCCTGCGGGTTGCCGCCGTTGCGCAGTGCGTCGCGCACACGCCGCAGCACGCCTTCCTGCGCCTCGAGGTCGACGTAGTGCAGCACGTCGAGGATCACGACGAGGTCGCAGTCCGGCAACGCGGCCGTGCACATGTCGGCGCAGACCAGCCTGGGAGTCGGCTGCAGGTGGCCGATGGAAGCCTCCGCGCGCGCCACGTCCTTGGGCATGAGCTCGATGCCGGTGTAGTCGGCGCCTTCGGGCGTGGCGAGCCACGACGACGGCCAGCGCCCCTGCTTCTGCATCGCGCTCATCGAGGCCAGCAGGCTGGCGAAGAGGCCCTGGCCGCAGCCGATGTCGACCACGCGGCGATGCTGTGCGCCGAAGAGCCCGCGTTCGAGCAGCCCCCGGAACACCGGATCGCGCCCCAGCTTGCCGCGTGCGAAGTGCCAGGCGAAGCTGCCGCCCTTCTTGTAGGGGATGGTGGCTGCCTCGTGCAGCTCGCGCCATGCGGTCTCGGTCGACGACGAGGGCGACATCACCGCGCTCATGGCTTCATTCCTTCCGGCAAGGTCACGGAGCGCAATCCATCGGCGCGCAGACGTTCGAGCAACAAGGGCAATACCTCCAGCAAAACAGGTTGTCCCGCGGCGGTGCGCGCGGCGTTGCCGTCGTGCAGCAACAGGATGTCGCGCGCCTGCAGGTTGCGGCTCAGGCGCGCCATCACCTTGGCGGCGTCGCCTTCGCGGGTGTCGAATCCGCGCCGCGTCCAGCTCACGAGCGAGAGGCCCAGGCGGTGCAGCACGGGTTCGAGGAACGGGTTGCGCAGCCCCGCCGGAGCACGAAAACAGGTCGGGCGCTGGCCGGTGACGTCGCTCAGGATGTCCTGCGCCCGCGCGATCTCGGCGGCGAAGCCGCGCGGCCCGAGAAAGGAGAAGTTGTGCCGGTGCCGCGCCGTGTGGTTCTGGATGCTGTGGCCACGCGCGACGATCTCGCGCGCCAGCGCGGGCTGGGCCAAGACGCGCTCGGCGATGCAGAAGAAGGTGGCGCGCTGGCCGTGCGCGTCGAGCAGGTCGAGCACGCGCGGCGTGACTTCGGGCTCGGGGCCGTCGTCGATGGTGATCGCCACTTCGCGACGCGCGGCAGCGGCCTCGGGCAGCCGTGTGACGTTGGGCCCCAGCAGGCTGCTGCGCGGCGTGAGACCGGCGCCGGTGATCAGCGCATGGTTCAGCACGATCGCGCCAACGGCCCACGGCAACGCGCCCGGCACCAGCACGCCCGCGCCGATGGCGGCAACGTGCCATGCGGCGCTGGCGCGGATGGCCGGCGGCCAGGGCCAGGATTCGGTGGGCGCGGGAGCGGAAGACATGAGGCCGGATTTTCCCCCGATCAGCCGCGCGCGGGCCGCGAAGGCCCCACGCTGCGCGCGAATGCCGCCGACAGCAGCAGCGCCAGCAGCGCCCCGGGCGCGACCACCCGGCCGATGGAAGACAGCGCCGGAATGTCCGAAATCGCGATCAGCCCGAAGGACACCACGGTCGTCAGGTTGGCCAGCATCAGCGACGCCAGCGTGTCCTCGTCGGCCCTGCCGGTGGTGCGCAGCTGGTCGAAGAAGAGCGCGTAGTTCGACCCAACCGCCACGATCAGCAGCAGCCCCACCAGGTGCAGGATGCCGAGCGCCGCCTGCAGCACAGCCATACCGCCCAGCGTGAGCACCACCGCGAACAGCAGCGGCTGGCACACGGCCAGCAGCCGGCGCCACGAGCGCAGGTAGATGCCGAGCAGCACCACGACGGCCAGCGCCCCGAGCAGCACCTGCACGAAGGCTTCGTGCAGATAGCGCTGGTAGAGGCTCGCAAGCTCTCGCCCGACGTCGACCACCTGCACCTCGGGCAACCCCGCCAGCGCCGCTTCGAGGCGGCCCTGGTCGAACTTCGCGCCGGGGTGCAGCACCACCAGCGTGCCCCAGCCGCCGCCGGGACGCTCGTACATCAGCGTGTTCAGGATGGGGCCGAGCGGCCCGTCGGCCAGTTCGGCGCGCTGCACCGGCGGCAGCTTGCGCGCAGCCTCGACGTCGGCCAGGAACGGGCCGAGTCGCGAAGCCGGCAGCGGCAGACCCTTGGTCGCCTCGGCCAGGTTGGCGCGCAGGGTTTCTGCATCGGGCAGGCCTGCGATGCGCGCCGCCTGCACTTCCAGGCTCGGCAGCACGCGCGTGACGGTCTCGTAGCCGACCAGTTCGCCGCTGTCGACCAGCGCGTCCAGCCGGGCGGCCGCCGCCTCGGTGTGGCGCAGCGCGGCCTGTTCGTCGTCGCCATAGGCGACCACCAGCACGCCGCCATCGCTCGCGCCGATGTCGTTGCGCAGCATTTCGTCGAGCTGCTGGGAAGCCTTGGGCACCGGGCTCATCGCGCCGAGGTCGGCACGCCACAGGTGGCCGCCCTGCCACAGCACCAGCGCCAGTGCGGCCACGCCCAGCGCCGCCAGCGGCCAGCGCAGACGCGGCAGGCCGCGCACCAGCGCGCCCGCCAGTTGCGCCATGTACCGGCGCATGCCCATGCCAGTGGCGCCATCGGGAGCCAGCACCGGCAGCACGTAGCGCGTGGCCAGCGCGGCCGAGACCAGGCCGGCGATGGAGAAAACGCCCAGCTGCGCCAGTCCCGGGAAGCCCGAGAACACCAGCGCCGCGAAGCCGCATACCGAGGTCAGCAGCCCGAGCCGCACCGTGGGCCAGTTCAGGTCGCGCCAGCGCTGCCAGCCGGTGCCGGCCACCGCGCCCGCCCCCACCTGCCGCGCTTGAATGAGGTAGTAGATGGCGTAGTCCACCGTCTCCCCGATCAGCGTGCTGCCGAAGCCCAGCGTGAGCCCGTGCACCGAGCCGAACACCAGGCTCACGCTCGCGGTGCCGATCACCACGCCCGTAGCCACCGGCAGGAAGGCGATGACCAGCGCGCGCGGCGAGGCGAAAGCCAGCAGCAGCAAACCGCCCATGACGATGCCGCCCACCACCGCGAGGTGGATCGCCTCGGTCTTGATCTTGTCGCGGCTCATCACCGAGAACACCGGCGGGCCGCTCAGCAGAAGCTTGGGCGCTTCCGCCCCCATGTCGCGCACAGCGGCCTCGTAGGCGGCATGCACGCGCGCGATGGCAACGGCCTGCGCGTCGAGGTCGCTGCCGGCGGCGCGCGTGGTGGCGATCATCAGCGCGCGAGGCGCGGTGCGCGACATCCACACGCCGTCCTCGCTGCGCGGCGAGCTGGCAGGCACCAGCTCCATGGCGATGCGCTGGGTTTCGCCGGTGGGGTCGCGGTCGAGGAAAGGCTTGATCACGTTGCCGGCCGGCGTGCCCAGCATCGACAGTGTTTCGTTGATGGCGTCGCGCAGGCCCTCGACGGTGAAATGCCCCGGATTCACCCCGGGCGAGAGCTGGTAGCGGTGCTCGAACACCCAGGTTCCGCTGTCGCTCCAGTCGCTGACGTCGCCGTTCTGCACCAGCTCGAAGAGCTTGCTCTGGCGCATTTCCTTTGCCACCGCGCGCGACACGGCGGCCCGTTGCTCCGTGCTGCCGCCTTCGATGCCCAGCATCAGCGTGCGCGAGGCGACGCCGCTTTGCAGCTGCTCGATCAGCACGCGCTGGCGCACGTCGGGGCTCTTGGGCAGGAATGCCGAGAGATCGGCGCCGATCTGCGTGCGCGCGATGACCACCACGCCGCACAGCAGCACCAGCAGCCATGCCAGCAGCACGACCGCCCTGCGCCGCCAGCCCGGCGGGCCGCCCGCCTGCTGCAGTTGCGTCACGGCGTGGTGCGTCCGGGCGTGCCGGCCGGCGCGGGTGCGGGTGCGGCTGCACCCGGCGTGATGTTCATGACCGAGCGGTCGCCGCCGACGAACTCCATCTCGAGCCCCAGCACGTCGCCCGCCCGGCCGCTGATGCGCATGCTGCGCACCTGCGCGGCGAGGCGGCTGTCCAGCGGCGTGAGGTCGAGCGTCCACCTGGCGGCGGAGCCCGACACGGTGCTGCGGAAATAGCGCTGCAGCGTGGCGCCGTCGCCCGTCAGCGTGCCGCGCATGGCTTCGACCAGGCCGAGCAGCTCGGGCATGCTGTCGAGCGCCAGCGTGCGGTTGCGGCCGCCGCGCGACAGCGTCAGCGTGTTGCCCTCGACCGCCATGGTCTCGATGCGCGGCGAAAGCGTGCGGCGCACCAGCTTGTCGGGCGCGTCGAAGCTCAGCGTGCCGCTGGCGTCGAGCGGGCCTTCGAGGCCGTGCACGAAGCGCTGTTCGGTGAAGCGGGCCTCGCCGCTCTTCTGCTTGGCCAGCAGCGTCATCAGCTCGGGCAGGTCGAACGCCGCCCAGGCCGGCACGGCGCAGAAGGCCAGCGCGAGCACGAATGCCCTGCAAAGCCGGTCAAGCCGCATCTTCGAGCCAGAAATCATGGAAATTGAACCAGTTGTAGGGGTACGCGCGGCACATCGCCTCCAGGCGCGCCACGTAGGCTTCGACAGCCGCCCGGATGCGCTGCTCGCGCTCCTCGGGGCTGGCGGCCCGCTCGCCGAAGTCGGCCAGCGGATCGAACCGGACATCGTAGCGCGCGCCTCCGCCGTAGAGACCCGCCATGAAGAACACCTTGCGGCGCAGTAGCGCGGCCAGGCGGAAGGGGCCATCGTTGAAGACGGCGGGCTGCCCGAGGAACGGCAGCACGATGTTGTTGCCGCGCTGATGCGCGGGCTGGTCCTCGCTGCCCGGCAGCGTGCGGTCGGCCAGCATGCCGCCCATGCCGCCGCCGTCGAGCCAGTCGCGCAGCTCGAGCATCGAGTGCGGCCGACCCAACGCGATGACATGGGGCCGCAGCCCGGGCACCGCGATGGCGTTGAGGATGCCCGTGATGCGCCGTGCGTTGTCCGGATACATCAGCATCGCGAGCCGCATGTGGCGCTGGTGCGTCTGCTGCTTGCAGGCACCCAGCGCCTCGAAGCTGCCGACGTGGGCGCCGAGCAGGAAGGCGCCCCGCCCGTTCGCCAGCTCGACGTCGAGCGGCTCGTTGCCCTCGATCTTCACCTTGAAGAGATCCATGCGTCCGCGCAGGAAATACACGCGGTCGAGCACGGTCGACGCGAAGGCATGCAGCAGCCGGAAACCGTCGACCCAGCCGGCGCGCGGTCCGATGGCGCGGAACAGATAGCGCTTGATGTGCCGGCGCTGCGCCGGCGCGAACAGCAGGAAATACAGCGCGATCGGCGGCAGCAGCAGGCGCGTGACGTGGCGCCCGCACACCAGCGCCATCATCACGATGAAGCGCAGCGCGAGCATGTTGCTGCGCTCGGGCGCATGCGCCCAGGCGCCGCTCTCGCCCTTCGGCGCGGCCTGTGCTGTGCGGTCCGCTTCGTTCACGGCGCGCGTCTCCACTTCGGTGTGCTTCATCACGCCGACTCTTGCATGCCCGTCCAGCGGCCGGTGACAGCCACGACGCCGTCGCAGCGAACGTCGAACCGCACGCCGCGGGCTGCTCCGGCTTCCGGATTCAGCTCGATGGAAAGCACCGCGCCGGGCCGCACGGGCGCCAGGAACTTGGCGGCAGCGAGCGTGGGGTGGTCGCCCAGCCGCGCCGCCAGCGCCGGCACGCGGCGAATGGCCTCCATCACCTCGGCCAGCACCAGCGCGCCCGGCAGCAGGGGCTGGCCCGGGAAGTGGCCGGCAAACACCGGGTGGTCGGCAGGCACCTCGTGCGCCATCTGCACCGGCGTGTCGTCTTCCGCCAGCTGCGCCAGCGCAAATTCGCGCAGCGCCCGCACGGTGAGCTTGCCCGTGCCTTCGCGCGGAAAGGCCTTCACCTGCACCACGCGACGCGGCACGAACACGGCCTCGAGCCGCTGCCGCAGGGCCGCGATGATCTCGCCGGCCGAGAGCGTCGGCGCAACCACGAAGGCCACCGGCCGCACGACGCCGTCGGCCACCTCGTCGGGCAGCCAGAAGGCGCCGTCGTCCACGCCGGGAATGCTGTTGAGATGAAAGTTCAGGTGCGCCAGCGAACTGCGCCGGCCCGCCACGTGGATCAGGTCGTTGGCGCGGCCGAAAAGGCGGAAACGCCGCTCGTCCAGCAGCTCGAGCACGTCGGCCATCGGCGTGGGCTCGGGAATGAAATCGCCGCTGAAGATGAAGCGCTCGGGGCCGCCGTCGGCCGAGGGCTCGGCATGCACGCGGATTTCGCCGAAGGTCTCCCAGATCTCGTTGTCGGTGGTGCGGCGCGTGGCGACCTGGCCCGACTCGGTGCTGCCGTAGATCTCGAGCAGCACGCCGCCCATAGCCTGCTCGGCCTGCTGCGCGAGCTGTGGCGACAGCGGCGCGGTGGCCGAAAGAATCAGGTCGACCGGCGGCAGCTCGATGCCCGAGAGCAGCAGCGTCTTGAGGTGGAACGGCGTGGTCACCAGCGCTCGCGGGCGCGGCACCGAAGCCAGCGTCTTCGCGACATCCGCCGGGAAGAACGGCCGGCCGCTCTCGAAGGCCGCACCGCCCAGCATTGCGAGCAGCACCGACGATTCGAGCCCGTAGCTGTGCTGCACCGGTACCGTGGCAACCAGCGTCAGGCCTTCGAGCGTGGGGCGCTCCAGCACACGGCACAGGCGCTTGACGGCCACTTCCACGTCGCCCACCAGCGTGCGCCAGGTCTTGGCGTGTGGCTGCGGCACGCCGGTGGAGCCGGAGGTCAGCAGGCTGGCCGCGTGCATGGCGCCATCGACGGCGGGCACGGCCGCAGCCGGATCTTCCGTCGGGCCCGCCGGGCCTGCGAGGCCGTCGACCGCGATGCGCTGCATGCCGGGGGTCTGCAGCTTCGGATCGTCGGTCAGCGCGAAGAGAGGCGAACCGCTGGATTCGAGCAGGCGCGCGAGCGTATCGGGTCGCGCATCGGGCGGCAGCATGCTGGCGTGGCCGCGCACCAGCGCCGCGCCGAGGCTCACCGCGAAGGCATAGCGGTCGACGCAGAGATTGACGGCGGCGCCCTCGGCCGGCAGCGTGGGAGCGAAGCGGGCCACGTCGGCCAGGAACTGGCGCGTGCTCACCGGCTCGCCGGCGCGCCATGCGAGAGGGGCGTCGAGGTCGCGGTTCGCGAGCAGCGGGAGGAAGCGGATGTCGTCTGTCGTCACGCGGGCGGCGCCTGTGTCATTGGCCGCCGGGGCTGGTGTCAACCGACGACGTGCCATAGAACGCGCGCACCGCGTCCACGAGGCGCGTACGTTCGAATTCGGGATGCAGCCGGTAGCGCACCAGGTGCTCGCCCACGAAAAGCAGCGTCACCATCACGGGCGACAGCACATTGGCGAACAGCGACCAGTCGGAGAACGGCCGAGTCAGGTAGATGATGATCGAGGCCACCACCATCACCGCGAAGAAACCTGTCCAGATGCGCGTGAGCTGCGTGGTGTAGGACAGCATGTGGCCGCGCAGCGGATGCACGCGCTGCGCGAACTGCGTGATCAGCGGCAGGCCCTTGCCGCGCAGCGTGGAGCCGAACCAGCCGCACAGCGCGGCGTTGATGGCCACGTGCTGCATCACGTACAGCCGGTTGGGATCGCCCGCCTCACCCAGGAAGACGAGCGAGAAGCCGCCGATGCCCGCAGCCGCGGCAATGGCAACGCCCCAGCGGCCGAACCAGCTGCCGGCCAGGCCCATGGCGGCGAGCCAGAGCGGACCGAGCAGCACGACCACCGCCCATGGCTGCGTCGCATGGAACAGCGTCATCCAGTGGGAGAGGCCGGCATATGCGACACCCACCACCAGCAGGAGCGCTATTCGCCATCGGGACATGGGATCAGGTAGCGACGCGATGCTGCGCGACGTGGGCCGCGAGCGTGCGCAGCGACTGGAAGATCTGCTGGTTGCGTTCGTCGTCCGAACGCAGCTGGAAACCGTAGCGGCGCGAGACTTCGAGCGCGACTTCGAGGATGTCGATCGAGTCGAGGCCGAGTCCTTCGCCGTAGAGCGGCTCGGTCGGCACGATGTCCTCGGGAGCCACTTCGAGATTGAGCGCGTTCACGAGCAGCACGGCCAGCTCTTTTTCGATCGGCGATTGTTCGGAGGCATCGCCGTTGGCGGGAATGGGGGGCTGGGCAGTCGATGACAAAAAAACCTCCTAAAACTTATTCCTGAACCACCGTGCGGGCCGTGGATTATAGGAGTGCAGTCCAGGGGACCGTTGCGAAGCCGCACGGAGCGGAATTACGCCGGAATTGCGCACTCTTTCGGCCTGTTTCACTCTCTTGCAGGCCCTAGACTACCCCCTTCGATACGACCCGGAGCGCCCCATGGCCGACCCTCTTCTGATCGCACGGCACGACACCATCGAGTGCAACCTCCTACCCGGCCTTGCCAACCGCCATGGCCTCATCACGGGCGCCACCGGCACCGGCAAGACAGTCACCCTGCAGACCATCGCCGAAAAACTTTCATCCATCGGCGTTCCGGTGTTCATGGCCGACGTCAAGGGCGACCTGACGGGCATCAGCCAGAAAGGCGCCATCGGAGCAAAGCTGGCCGCCACGCTCAAGGAACGCGGCATCGAGGTGCCCGAGCCCTCCGCCTGCCCCGTCACGCTGTGGGACGTGTTCGGCGAACAGGGCCATCCGGTTCGTGCCACCGTTTCCGACATGGGCCCCCTGCTGCTGGGTCGCATGCTCGACGTGAACGAAACCCAGGCCGGCGTGCTGAACCTGGTGTTCAAGATCGCCGACGACAACGGCCTGCTGCTGCTCGACCTGAAAGACCTGCGCGCCATGCTGCAGTACGTGGGCGACAACTCGAGTCAGTTCACCACGCAGTACGGCAACATCAGCGCCGCCAGCGTGGGCGCCATCCAGCGCGGGCTGCTGCAGATCGAGACCCAGGGCGGCGAGAAGTTCTTCGGCGAGCCGATGCTCAACATCTCCGACTTCATGCAGACCGAGGGCGGCAAGGGGGTGATCAACATCCTCGCGGCCGACAAGCTCATGAATTCGCCTCGCCTGTACGCCACCTTCCTGCTGTGGATGCTGTCGGAGCTGTTCGAGCAGCTGCCCGAAGTAGGCGACCCCGAGCAGCCCAAGCTGGCCTTCTTCTTCGACGAGGCCCACCTGCTGTTCAACGAGGCGCCCAAGGCGCTGGTGGAGCGCATCGAGCTCGTGGTGCGGCTGGTGCGCTCCAAGGGCGTCGGCGTGTACTTCGTCACCCAGAACCCGCTGGACATTCCCGACACCGTGCTGGCCCAACTGGGCAACCGCGTGCAGCACGCGCTGCGCGCCTTCACCCCGCGCGACCAGAAGGCCGTGAAGGCCGCCGCGAGCACCATGCGCCAGAAGCCGGGCCTCGACATCGAGACCGCCATCACCGAACTCGCGGTCGGCGAGGCGCTGGTGAGCTTTCTCGACGAGAAAGGCCGCCCCAGCGTGACCGAGCGCGTGTTCGTGCTGCCGCCGGGCAGCCAGCTCGGCCCGATCACGCCCGACCAGCGCAAGGCGCTGATCTCGGGCTCGCTCGTCGCCGGCGTCTACGAGAAATCGGTGGATCGCGAATCGGCCTACGAGAAGCTCAAGGGCCGTGCCGAAAGCGCGCCCGACGCTCCTGCCGCAGCGGCTCCGGGCGCCAAGGGCACGGCCGAATCCTCGGGCTCCGGCATGGGCAGCATGCTCAACGACATGCTCTTCGGCACCACCGGCCCGCGCGGCGCCAAGCACGACGGACTGGTGCAGACCATGGCCAAGTCGGCGGTGCGCACCATGGGCACCTCGGTGGGCAAGGAGATCCTGCGCGGCGTGCTGGGCGGGATCTTCGGCAGCAAGAAGCGCTAATAAGCCCCAAAGGGGCCAAGGGGCCCGCCCGCCTACCAGCGCAGCAGGCGCGGCCCCAGCAAGGCGCCCACCAGGATGGGCACCGCGATCCCGCTCACATACCAGACGGCAAGGAAGGGCGCGGTCAGCTCCATGCAGTGAAGCGCGTAGATCGAGGCTCCGACGCCTCCGGCCAGCGCCCCCGCCGCGGCGCCCGCCAGCGCGGGCCGCGTGGGTGCCATGCTCCTGAGCGCCACCAGCGCGGCGGCGAACACCGGCAGCGCCATCAGCCCGATGCTCGCCGCGCAGATGCGCCACGACTGCCCCATCAGCGAAGGCATGCGCTCCTCGGCCGGCAAGGTGAACCAGGCGATCACAGCCAGCAGCCACACCCCGAGCACGGGCAGCGCGGCGCCCATCCAGGCATGCCGGGGCTTCACGCCCGGCCGCCCCAGCCGTTCGGCAGCCACGAAGCCGGCGGCCGCGATGCACAGCGGAAACAGCACCTTGACCCAGAACATCGGCCAGAACATGGCCTGCACGATGTCGTGCCGCACGCCGTACGCGGCGAACAGGATCGCGAACGAGAACGGCAACCCCAGCAGCACGGCCAGCCAGATGCGGTAGCTGGCGCGGCGGCGCGGCACGGCCACTTCGCCGTTGGCGAGCATCGCGACCAGGTCGTCGGTCTTCATGCCGCGGCTCCCCAGTTGTTGCCGAAACGGGCGGCCAGCGCCTTGAGCCCGCGGTGGATGCCCACCTTCACCGCCGACTCCGACATGCCCGTCAGGCTCGCCGTCTCGGCCACCGAGCGGCCCTCGATCTTCACGTGCACGATGGGCAGGCGCTGGCGCTCTGGCAGGGTCTCGAGCAGGCCGCCGAGGTCGCGCTTCGCGTCGCTGGCTTCTTCGGCGGATTCTGCGAACACGGCCAGCTCGTCGTCCAGCGGGTCATGCAGGTCTTCGCGGGCCGACTTGGCACGCAGCAGGTCGATCATCTTGTAGCGCGCGATGGCATGCACCCAGGCCGTCAGCGGCTGGTCGCTCTGGTAGGTGTGGCGCTGGTTGTGCATGGCGAGCAGGCATTCCTGGACAAGGTCTTCCACTTCATCGGGCCAGCCAAAGAGGCGCTTGCCCAGAAAGGCGCGCAGGTGCGCGCTGAGCTGCTGCAGGAAGTCGCGGTAGGCCTTCGCGTCGCCGTCGAGGCCGCGAAGGAACAGGCCGCGCAGCGCCGCTTCCGCGTCGCCCGGGTTCGTCCTGCTGCCTACTGTGGTTCGTGTCATCCGGCCGGCCGGTTACAGCTCCGGCGAAAAAAGTCCTGGTGAATTGTGCCGTGTGCCGGCGCTACGCCTGGGCTAAGCTCGCCCGCACCCCGCGAAAGCCGTGGAAACGATGGAAGGAGCATCCATGTTCAGCGGACTCGTCTCGCACCCCTGGGCCTATCCGGCGCTGGAGGTCGTGCACATCGTCGGCATCGCGATGCTGTTCGGCGGCCTGCTGGTGTTCGAGCTACGCGCGTTCGGACTGGGCCGCGACCTGCCGGCCGCCCTGCTCGCCCGCCTCACGCTGACACCCGCCCTGGCCGGCTTCGGGCTGTGCGCCGCCACCGGCCTCACGATGTTCGCCGGCCAGCCGGGCGAGCTGCTGGCGAACCCGGCCTTCAGGCTGAAGCTGCTGCTGATCGCGCTGGCGGGCGTCAATGCGCTGCTCTTCCATCTGCTCGGTGGCACCGCCACGCTGGAGAGCCGGCGCGGCAGGCTGCAATGCCTCATGTCCTTGGGGTTTTGGCTCGCTGTCATCATCTGCGGTCGCTGGATCGCCTACGCCTGAACAAGCAAGGAGCCTGAGATGACGATGCAAAGACGCGCCTTCGTTGCCAGTTCCCTCGCCCTGGCCTCCCCGGCCTGGGCCCATCACGGTTGGAGCAGCTTCGACCAGGACCGCCCCCTCTACCTCGAGGGGCGCGCCACCAAGGTCATGTGGCGCAATCCGCACGGAGAGCTGGAGCTCGAGCTGCCCGAGAAGCTCGCGCTGCCGCCCGACCTGAAGCAGCGCCCGCTGCCGAAGCAGAGCGCCGACGTGGACGGCCCCGGCCTGCTCGCCAAGGCGCAGCTGCCCACCCGCACCGACCGCAAGTGGCTGGTCGAACTCGCGCCGCTCACGCGCCTGCAGGCCTGGAGCGTGGAAGAGATCAAGCCCGGCACGCAGGTGGCCGTGCTGGGCTTCACCCACGCCGGCGAAAAGGGCGACGCGGTGCTGCGGGCCGAATACCTCTTCGTCGGCGGCAAGACCTACGGCCTGCGTTCCTCGCCGGCCTGACGTGGGGGCGCCCCTGCTTGCAAGCCGTGCAGACGGTCGGTACATTGCATTTTTTGAGGGCCTCCAATGTCTGCTGACAGCACAACGATCCCTTCCGTCCCCGGCGGCGCGACGCCCCTCCCCCCACCCCACCCCTCCACGTCGACCGGCCACATCCGGCTGACCTCGCACGCCGGCGGCTTCGGCGCGCTGCCCATCCGCTGGGGCGCGGCCACGCCGGCCGAGCGGGGGCCGGTGGTCGGCACCACCACCAAGCGGGCGCACCGCAACGTGATCGGCACGCACAGCGGCTCCTACAGCGTCTACCGCGCGCTCGCGGTGGCGGCCGGTGCGCTCAAGCGCGAGCACAAGGCCGACCTGACGAACACCGCGCCCACCGACGTGATCGGCCCCTATCCGCAATGGAGCGAGCCGGGGCGCATCGTGTCGCTGGACCCGTGGGGCGCGCAGGTGGCGGACGTGTTCGCCACCGAACTGGCGGCGGGCTACGACATCCGCCCGACCATCGCGATCACCAAGGCGCACGTGATCCTGCCCGAGGTGATCGAGGCGCTGCAGAAGGGCCGCCTCAAGGCCGACGGCAAGTTCCTCACTGCCGGCGGCGCCGCGATGGTGACCAAGGCCGCCATCGAGCCCGTGTGGTACCTGCCCGAGGTGGCGCGCCGGTTCGGCTGCTCCGAGACCGACCTGCGCCGCACGCTCTTCGAGGAAACCGGCGGCATGTACCCCGAGCTGGTGACACGCTCCGACCTCGAGGTGTTCCTGCCGCCCATCGGCGGGCAGACGCTCTACATCTTCGGCAACCCGCGCGACCTGGCCAACCCCGAGGTCGAGCTCACCGCGCGCATCCACGACGAGTGCAACGGCTCCGACGTCTTCGGCTCCGACATCTGCACCTGCCGGCCCTACCTCACGCACGCCATCGAGGAGTGCATCCAGGGCGCGCAGCGCGGCGGCGTCGGGCTCATCGCCTACTCTCGCAAGGAAGGCCGCGCGCTGGGCGAAGTGACCAAGTTCCTGGTCTACAACGCACGCAAGCGCCAGGTGGGCGGCGATACGGCCGACCAGTATTTCGCGCGCACCGAGTGCGTGGCCGGCGTGCAGGACATGCGCTTCCAGGAACTGATGCCCGACGTCTTCCACTGGCTCGGCATCAGGAAGATCCATCGGCTCGTGTCGATGAGCAACATGAAGTTCGACGCGATCACCGGCTCAGGCATCGAGATCGGCGAGCGCGTGAACATTCCCGACGAGCTGATCCCGGCGGACGCCCGAGTAGAGATGGACGCCAAGATGGCGGCGGGCTACTTCACGCCCGGTCCGGTCCCGGACGCCGAGGAACTGAAGAAGGCCAAGGGCCGGGGATTGAGCGAATGAGCAGCAGCAACGACGAGAAGTACATGCCGGTCGACGGCTCCGGCAGCCTGCCGCCGGGCGGCGCGGGCGATGTCGATCCGTCCATCGAATTCACCGCCGACACCGCCCATCCGGCGGGAGCGGCCACGCTGCTGCGCACCACCGCCGCCATCCGCCAGCGCGCGAACGCCCTGCTGGCACGCGCCCGGCGCGGCGAATCGCAGTGGTTCCGCATCGGCGGCGACGACTCGCTCGAAGACGCGGCGCGCACCGTCGCCGAGGTCACGCGCGAGCGCTATCCGTGGGACACCATCCCGTATCACAGCCGCTGGCGCCATTTCGAGGCTGGCGGCGTGAACCGCGTCGAAGAGCTCGACAAGCTGCTCGGCAATGCCGACGCACGCCAGCGCGCCCGCGCCCACATCGACCTCGTGCTGGTGAGCGTGCTGCTCGACGCCGGCGCCGGACCGGGCTGGCACTACACCGAATCGGCCACCGGCCAGCGCTTCACTCGCTCTGAAGGACTGGGCGTGGCGAGCTTCCATGCGTTCACGAGCGGGCTCTTCTCGTCCGACCCCGACCATCCGTATCAGGTCGATGCGGCCGGCCTGCGCGGGCTGGTCACCGACCGGCTCGGCGACGCCTTCCAGGTCAGCGAAATCAATCCGCTGGTCGGCCTCGCGGGCCGCGCCACGCTGCTGCGCCGGCTCGGCGAAGCTATGAGCGAGCAACCCGAGACCTTCGGAGACGACGGTCGGCCCGGCCGGCTGTTCGACGCACTGGTCGGCCCCTACGGCCCGGCCGCACCGCCCACCGCCGAGATCACGGCGCACCAGATCCTTTCGCTGCTGCTGGAGACGCTCTCGCGCATCTGGCCGGCGGCCAACGCGGTCGACAGCATCGCGGCCGACGGCAGCGACAGCGCGGGCGGCATCAGCTCGGGCGACCCCGCGCTGGCGCTCGGCGACTGCTGGCGCCACAGCGCCGTGCGCGGCCCGGGCCTCACCAACGGCTGGATGCCCTTCCACAAGCTCTCGCAGTGGCTCACGTATTCGCTGCTCGAGCCCTTCGAGTGGGCCGGCGTGAAGGTGCGCCACCTCGACGCGCTCACCGCCCTGCCCGAGTACCGCAACGGCGGCCTGCTGATCGACAGCGGCGTGATCGTGCCGAAAGACCCGGCCTTCCTTGCCCGCACCTGGAAGGTGGGCGACGAATTCATCGTCGAATGGCGCGCGCTCACGGTGGCGCTGCTCGACGAGGTCGCGCCGCGCGTGCGCAAGGTGCTCGACCGCACCGAGGAAGAGCTGCCGCTGGCCTGCGTGCTCGAAGGCGGCACCTGGGCCGCCGGCCGCGCTCTGGCACAACGATTGCGTGACGGTGCGCCGCCTCTGCTGATCGAGAGCGACGGCACTGTCTTTTAGACTCGGGTGTTCCCCGTCTTCCAGCAACGCCACAAAGAATTCCAATGAGCAGCAACGTCCACCTCCTCGACCACCCCCTCATCCAGCACAAGCTCACGCTGATGCGCCGCAAGGACGCGTCCACCAACAGCTTCCGCCGGCTCCTCAACGAAATCAGCATGCTGATGGCCTATGAGGTCACGCGCGACATGCCGATGCAGGACATCGAGGTCGAGACCCCGCTCGAGACCATGCAGGCCAAGGTCATCGACGGCAAGAAGCTGGTGCTGGTGTCCATCCTGCGCGCCGGCACGGGCATCCTGGACGGCATGCTCACCGTGGTGCCGGGCGCGCGCGTCGGCCACATCGGCCTGTACCGCGACCCCAAGACGCTGACGGCCGTCGAGTACTACTTCAAGATGCCCGGCGAGATGGAGAACCGCGACGTGATCGTGGTCGACCCGATGCTGGCCACGGGCAACTCGGCCGTCGCGGCGGTCGAGCGGCTGAAGGAACTCAACCCGAAGTCGATCAAGTTCGTCTGCCTGCTGACCTGCCCCGAGGGCGTCGCGACGATGCAGAAGGCGCACCCGGACGTGGCGATCTACACCGCCGCGATCGACCGCGAGCTCAACAGCCACGGCTACATCCTGCCGGGCCTGGGCGACGCGGGCGACCGGATCTTCGGCACGAAGTAAGGCTCGCCCCCAGGCTGCGCGCACTTCGTGTCGCTTCGCCAACCCCCTACCGGGGGCAACACCTGAGGCCCGGCAAAGCCGGTTCCTCGGTGTTTCTGGAATGGGGCACAGGCGGTTTTTGGGGCCGCGCCCTGGCGGGCACGGGGATTGCAGCGCTAGTTCTTTCATTACCAATCGAATCGAGGAGAAGCACCGTGACCGCACGTCGTCAATTGATCATCCGTTCCGTCGCCGTTGCCGCAGCGCTCGCTGCGGTGGGCACTCCGGGCCTTGCGCTCGCGCAGGCCAAGCTGAAGGTGGCGGCTGTGTACACCGTGCCGTTCGAGCAGCAATGGGTGGGCCGCATCCACAAGGCGCTGAAGGCGGCCGAGGCGCGCGGGGAGATCGAGTACAAGGCCACCGAGAACGTGAGCAATGCCGACTACGAGCGCGTGATGCGCGAGTACGCCACGGCCGGCAACCAGCTGATCCTGGGCGAGGTGTTCGGCGTGGAGGCGGCGGCGCGCAAGGTGGCGAAAGACTTTCCGAAGGTGGCCTTCCTGATGGGCTCGTCGCTCAAGCCCCAGGCGCCCAACTTCAGCGTGTTCGACAACTACATCCAGGAGCCCGCCTACCTCAGCGGCATGGTGGCCGGCGGCATGACGAAGAGCAACCGCATCGGCATGGTCGGCGGCTTCCCGATTCCGGAGGTCAATCGCCTGATGAACGCCTTCATGGCCGGCGCGAAGGAAACGAACCCGAAGGTGGAGTTCAGCGTGAGCTTCATCAACAGCTGGTTCGATCCGCCGAAGGCCAAGGAAGCGGCCTTCGCCATGATCGACAAGGGCGCCGACGTGATGTACGCGGAGCGCTTCGGCGTTTCCGACGCGGCCAAGGAAAAGGGCAAGCTCGCCATCGGCAACGTGATCGACACGCAGAGCCAGTACCCCGACACAGTGGTGGCCTCGGCCCTGTGGAACTTCGAGCCCGCGGCCGACCGCGCGATCAAGCTCGTGAAGGAAGGCAAGTTCGCCGCCGAGGACTACGGCCAGTACGCGCAGATGAAGCACAAGGGCTCCGAGCTCGCGCCGCTGGGCACCTTCGAGAAGAAGGTTCCGGCCGACATCGTCGCCAAGGTGAAGGCGAAGCAGGCAGACATCCTCTCGGGCAAGTTCAGCGTGAAGGTCGACGACTCGCAACCCAAGTCCACCGCGAAGTGAGGATGCCGATGACGACGACGATCCGCTGGCGTTCCCTCCTCGCAGCCGGCGCGCTGGCCATCGGCCTGAGCGGCTGCGTGGGTGTCTACAAGGGCGGCGCCGTCGCCATCAACAGCAGCACCCGGCTCGACGACACGCCGCGCATCGCGGTGCTCTCGGCCTTCGAGCCCGAGCTGAAGCTGCTGCTGACGCGCCTGCAAGGCCCGGCGAAGCACAGCGTGAACGGCGTGGAGTTCACCACCGGCACGCTCGAAGGCAAGCCGGTCGTGCTCTTCCTGTCGGGCATCAGCATGACGAACGCGACGATGAACACGCAGTTGGTGCTCAACCGCTTCCGCGTGACGAACATCGTGTTCAGCGGCATCGCGGGCGGCGTGAACCCGTCGCTGCACGTGGGTGACGTCACCGTGCCGGCGCAATGGGGCCAGTACCTCGAAGTGCTGATGGCGCGCGAGACCTCGCCCGGCAAATACGCCGCCCCGCCCTTCATCACCGACGCAACGCTGCCCAACTTCGGCATGATGTTCCCGCGCCCGGTCGAGGTGCGCTCTGCGGCGCGGCCCGAGATCCAGCGCAAGTTCTGGTTCGAGGCCGACCCGAAGATGATCGAGGTGGCGCGCAGTATCCGCAACGTCGACCTGGCCAACTGCAGCGCCGGCAAGTGCCTGCCGCGCAAGCCCCAGCTGGTGGTGGGCGGAAACGGCGTCTCGGGCCAGGCCTTCATGGACAACAAGGCCTACCGCGAATACACCTACAAGACCTTCCAGGCCAACGTGCTCGACATGGAGACCGCCGCCGTGGGCATGGTCGCCTACAGCAACGGCGTGCCCTTCATCGCCTTCCGCTCGCTCAGCGACCTCGCGGGCGGCGGCGACGGCGAGAACGAGATGGGCACCTTCATGGGCATCGCGGCGGACAACTCCGCCAAGGTCATGCTGGCCTTCCTGGCCGCATGGAAGTGACGGCGCCTTCTTCGCCGCTGCCTCCCGAGGAGGGAGCAAGGGCCACCGTCCTGCGCCTGCAGGGCATCACCAAGCGCTTCGGCACCCTCGTCGCCAACGACGCGGTCTCGCTCGACCTGAAGTCGGGCGAGGTGCTGGCGCTGCTCGGCGAGAACGGCGCGGGCAAGTCCACGCTGATGTCCATTCTTTTCGGCCACTACGTCGCCGACGAGGGCGGCATCGAGGTCTTCGGCTCGCCGCTGCCGCCGGGCAACCCCAAGGCGGCGCTGGCGGCGGGCGTGGGCATGGTGCACCAGCACTTCACGCTGGCCGACAACCTGAGCGTGCTCGACAACGTGATGATGGGCACCGAGCCGCTGTGGAGCCCGGTGTCGCGCCGCGCGGCCGCGCGCGAGCGGCTGCTCGACGTGGCCAGGCGCTTCGGGCTGCCGGTGCAGCCTGACGCGCTCGTGGGAAGCCTGTCCGTCGGCGAGCGCCAGCGCGTGGAAATCCTCAAGGCGCTGTATCGCGGCGCGCGAATCCTGATCCTCGACGAACCGACCGCCGTGCTCACGCCGCAGGAAAGCGAGGCGCTCTTCGCCACGCTCGCGCAGATGGTGGCGCAGGGGCTGTCGGTGATCTTCATCAGCCACAAGCTCGACGAGGTGCTGCGCGTGTCGCACCGCATCGCCGTGCTGCGCGGTGGAAAGCTGGTGGCCGAGGCACGTACGGCGGGCACCACGCAGGCGCAGCTCGCGCTGTGGATGGTCGGGCATGCGGTCGAAGCGCCGCAGCGGCGGCCCGCGAAGTCGGTGGGAGATGCCGTCTGCGTGCTCGACCGTGTGAGCACCGCGGCCTCCGACAAGGGCGACGGGCGCGACCGGCTGCGCGAGGTGTCGCTGACGCTTCGCGCGGGCGAGATCACCGCCATCGCGGGTGTCTCCGGCAACGGGCAGGTCGCGCTGGCCGAACTGCTGTGCGGCACGCGCCGCGCGGCCTCGGGCACGGCGCAGCTGATGGGCCGCGCGCTGCCGCCCTCGCCTGCACGGCTGGTGCAGCGCGGCGTCGCGCGCATCCCGGAAGACCGGCATGCGGTCGGCGTGGTCGGCGACCTGCCGGTGTGGGAGAACGCGGTGTCGGAGCGCCTGCGCAGCCCGGTGTTCTCGCGCTGGTCGTGGATAGTGAAGCGCGCCGCCGCACGGCTCCATGCACGGCGCATCGAGAAGGCGTTCGACGTGCGCGGTGCCGGCCTGATGGCGCCGGCCCGTTCGCTCTCGGGCGGGAACATGCAGAAACTTATTCTTGGCCGTGCCCTGCTGGCGCCCGAACAACCAGAGCCGGCCCCCGGCATGGACAAGGGCGACCGCAAGCACCCGAACCGCGCGCCGCGCCTGATCGTCGCGCACCAGCCGACCTGGGGCCTGGACATCGGCGCCGTCGCCTACGTGCAGCAGCAGCTGATCGCCGCGCGCGACGCCGGCGCGGCCGTGCTGGTGATTTCCGACGACCTCGACGAAGTGCTCGCGCTCGGCGACCGCGTGGCGGTGATGCACGGCGGCCATTTGGGCGAAGCGCGCCCGGCGGCGGCGTGGACACGCGAGGCCATCGGGCTGGCGATGGCCGGCGCGACGTCGGCATCCCAGGCCAGCAAGGGAGCCTCGTCATGATGCGGCTCGAACGACGCCACGAGACCTCGCGCACGGCGCTGGTGCTCGCCCCCATCGGCGCGGTGCTCTTCACGATGGCGATCAGCGCGCTGCTGGTGCTGTGGGCCGGCGCGCCGATCGGCCGCACCTACGCGCTGCTGCTGCAGGGCGGTTTCGGCTCGGTGTTCGCCTGGAGCGAGACGCTGACGCGCGCGATCCCGCTGATCCTCACCGGGCTGGCGGCCACGGTCGCGTTCAAAGCGCGGCTCTTCAACATCGGCGCGGAAGGCCAGCTGTATGCCGGCGCGCTGGCTGCGGTGGCGGTGGGCGGCATGCATGGGGGCACCGGTTTCGAGCTGTCGCCTTGGCTGCTGTTTCCGCTGATGATGCTCGCCGCCGCCATCGCCGGCGCGCTGATGCTGCTGGGCCCGGCGCTCATGAAGAACAGGCTGGGCGTGGACGAGGTCGTCACCACGCTGCTGATCAACTTCATCGTGCTGCTGGGCGTGTCGGCCCTGCTCGACGGGCCGATGAAGGACCCGACCGCCATGGGCTGGCCGCAGAGCGTTTCGCTGCAGTCCGACCTGGAGCTGGGCAAGCTCGTCGCGCAGACACGGGTGCACACCGGCCTCTTGTGGGCGGTGTCGCTCTCGGTGATGGTCTGGGCGATCTTCAAGTACACCGTGCTGGGCTTCGACATCCGCGCCGTGGGCGCGAACGCGCGCGCCGCCGCCTTTGCCGGCGTGCCGGTGACGCGGACCGTGGTGATGGTCGCCCTGCTCTCGGGTGCGCTGGCAGGCCTTGCCGGCGCCATCGAGGTGGCGGGCCGCACCAGCTACGTCACGCTCGACATGTCGCCGGGCTATGGCTACACCGGCATCGTGATCGCGATGCTGGCGGGGCTGCATCCGCTGGGCGTGATCGCCGCGGCGGTATTCGTGGCGGGCGTGCTGGTGGGCGCCGACACCATGAGCCGCGCGGTCGGCGTGCCGACGTACATCGCCGACGTGATCGTCGCGGCCTCGCTGATCGCGGTGCTGGTCGCGACGCTGCTCACGCAGTACCAGATCAAGCTGAAGAAGTAGATGAGCGACCTCCTCGACATCCTTGCCAACGCATCCTTCTGGGTCGCGGTGCTGCGCATCGCCACGCCGCTCATCCTGGGCACGCTCGGCGTGCTGCTGTGCGAGCGCGCGGGCGTGCTCAACCTCGGCATCGAGGGGATCATGGTCGCGGGCGCCTTCACCGGCTGGCTCGCGGTGTATGCCGGCGCGCCGCTGTGGGTGGGCGTGGCCGTGGCCGCGCTCGCGGGCATGGTTTTCGGGCTGCTGCATGCCTTCCTGACCGTCGGGCTGGCGCTTTCGCAGCACGTCTCGGGGCTGGGCATCACGCTGCTGGCGACCGCGCTGAGCTACTTCGGCTACCGCGTGAGCTTTCCGAAGGTGAACACGCCGCCCACCATCACGCCATTCGCGCCGATGGACTGGCTGCCGGTGCCCGTGCTGAATGCACAGACTTCGCTGACGCTGTTCGCGCTGCTGCTGGTGCCTGCCGTCGGCTGGCTGCTGTATCGCACGCCGCTGGGCCTCGCGCTTCGCATGGCCGGCGAGAACCCGCAGGCTGCCGAGAGCCAGGGCGTGTCGGTCGCGGCCACGCGCACCGGCGCGATCGTCGCTGGCTCCGCGCTGATGGGCATGGCGGGCTCCTTCCTCACGCTGTCGGCCTTCAATGCCTTCTTCTTCAACATGGTGAACGGCCGGGGCTGGATCTGCGTGGCGCTGGTGGTGTTCGCCTCCTGGCGGCCGGGCAAGGCCCTGCTGGGCGCGCTGCTGTTCGCCTTCTTCGACGCGCTGCAGCTTCGGCTGCAACAATCCGGCGACGCCGTGCTGCCCTACCAGATCTACCTGATGCTGCCCTACCTGCTGTCGATCCTGGCGCTGGTGCTGGTGGCGCGCAAGGCGAGCTACCCGCAGGCACTGATGAAACCGTACCGCAAGGGGGAACGCTGATGACCACGAGGACCGCCACCGCCGCGCGAGGCGCACTGCTCGCAGCATTGCTGGCATTGCTGGGATCGGGCGGCAACGGCGCCCACGCACTGGGCATGAACTACGGCTACGAAGCCTTCAGCACGGCCGACGCGGTGACCTGGGTGCAGATGTGCGGGACCTGGGGCAAGGACCACCAGGGCACCTACCGCGTGGTGCACGCCGAGCAGTACGCGCAGTCGTTCCTCTACGTGCAATGGATGACGCGCGACGCCAACGGCAGCCTGCGCGCCGAGCACACGGTGGCCATTGCCGAGCTCGACAACGACCACGCGGAAATCTCTCTTTCCGACCTCACCTGCCGCGCCACGCCGCGCGGCATCGTCGTCACCGCGAAGGCCGATTCGGGACACGACCAGAAGCTGCGCCGCGTGACCATCGAGGTCGGGCCCGCACCGGGGCAATACCGCTACCGGGCGCAGAACACGCGCTGAGACGCCGGCATCCGGGCGGTGAGGTGAACACGGCGCTCCATCTGGACATCACGAACGGTCGTCTCTCGGCGGCCGGGATCGTTGCCGGCATCGACACCCGCGCCGCCAGCCTGCCGGACTCCTTCGTGCAGACAACCCAGGCCGTGAATGTCGAAGGCCGGCTCGTCGATTGCGTATTCGCACGCACGACCACCACATCCGGCGACATGACCGCGCAGCTCGAACTGCGCTTCGAGGAGTTTCTGCTGGTCAGCTGCTTCCTCACGCTCACGACACCTGCCCTGTGCAAGCTCGAGGACGCCGACTTCTACGGCAGCGTCGACCAGCGGTACCGTTTTCACGAACGCTGGCTGGCCTCCATGGGCGTTTCCGGCACCTCGACCGCATTCCCATGGGGCAGCGCCGGCGTCGCCCGCGACCGCAGCGACAACGTGTACATCTACATCCACAACCGGAACAACCGCTGGGCTCTCCGATAGCCTCGCGAGGAACAAGAAAGGGCCTCCACGATGCTCGACCTCCTCATCACCAACGCCACCCTCCCCGACGGCCGCACCGACATGTCGGTCGCCGTGCAGGGCGGGCGGATCGCCGAAGTCACGCCCGGCCTCGACGTGCCTGCCCAGGAGAAGCTGGATGCGCAGGGCCTGCTGCTCTCGCCGCACTTCGTCGATCCGCACTTCCACATGGACGCCACGCTGAGTTATGGCCTGCCGCGCGTCAACCAGAGCGGCACGCTGCTCGAAGGCATCGCGCTGTGGGGCGAGCTGAAGCCGTTGCTGACGGCCGATGCGCTCATCGAGCGCGCGCTGGCGTACTGCGACTGGGCAGTGGCCAAGGGGCTGCTGGCCGTGCGCTCCCACGTCGACACCAGCGACCCGAGCCTGCTCGCGGTCGATGCGCTGCTGGAGGTCAAGCGCAAGGTGGCGCCGTACCTCGACCTGCAGCTGGTCGCCTTTCCGCAGGACGGCGTGCTGCGCTCGCCGGGCGGCGTCGAGAACCTGGAGCGCGCCCTCGACAAGGGCGTGGACGTGGTCGGCGGCATCCCGCACTTCGAGCGCACCATGGCCGACGGCGCCGCGAGCGTGAAGCTGCTGTGCGAGATCGCGGCGGCGCGCGGCAAGCTGGTCGACATGCACTGCGACGAATCGGACGACCCGCTCTCGCGCCATATCGAGACACTGGCTTTCGAGGCCCATCGCCTCGGGCTGCAGGGCCGCGTGACCGGCTCGCACTGCACGTCGATGCACTCGATGGACAACTACTACGTGAGCAAGCTGCTTCCGCTGATCGCGCAGAGCGGCGTCTCCGTGGTTTCCAACCCGCTCATCAACATCACGCTGCAGGGCCGCCACGACACCTACCCCAAGCGCCGCGGCATGACGCGCGTGCCCGAACTCATGGCAGCCGGCGTGAGCGTCGCCTTCGGCCACGACTGCGTGATGGACCCCTGGTACGGCATGGGCTCGGGCGACATGCTCGAAGTGGCGCACATGGGCCTGCACGTGGCGCAGATGACGAGCCAGGCCGGCATCCGCCAGTGCTTCGAGGCGGTGACGACGAATGCCGCGCGCGTGATGCACCTGGAAAACTACGGCCTCGACGCCGGCTGCGACGCCAGCTTCGTGCTGCTGCAAGCGCGCGACCCGGTCGAGGCGATCCGGCTGCGCGCCGCTCGGCTCAAGGTGTTCCGCAAGGGGCAGTTGCTGGCCGAGACGCCGGCCGCCACCGCCAACCTCCACATCGCGGGCCGGGGCGCCTCGACGAGCTGGATGGCGCCGAAGCACGCCGGTTGAGCGGAGCGGTCAGGCCGGCGACAGGGCTGCTGCCGCGCGAAAATCCGGCCCTCATCGGTTCACGGGGAGTCCTCTCATGAAGCGTCTTGCACGGAGTCTTGCACGGATCTTCGCGGCGGCGCTGCTGCTGGCACCGGCGTTCTCGCAGGCCATTGCGCAGCCGACCGCCGAAACGGCCGCGCCGCCCGCCGGCGTGCGCGTGCTGGCCGACCAGCCCTACGGCCCCGATCCGCGCCAGCGCATGGACGTCTACCTGCCGCCGAATCCGCAGCAAGGCGCGCCGGTGCTCGTGATGGTCCATGGCGGGGCCTGGATGTTCGGCGACAAGGCGGCGGCCTCGGTGGTGAGCCAGAAGGTCGAGCACTGGGTGCGCGGACAGGGCTTCATCCTCGTCTCGGTGAGCTACCGCTTCGTGCCGCAGGTCGACGTGATGCAGCAGGCGCAGGACGTCGCGCGTGCCGTCGCCACCGCGCAGGCGAGCGCACCCTCGTGGGGCGGCGACGCCGGCCGCTTCGTGCTCATGGGACATTCGGCCGGCGCGCACCTCGTGGCGCTGCTCAGCGCATCGCCTTCCATCGCCCGGCAGCAAGGTGCCCGTCCGTGGCTCGGCACCGTGGCGCTGGACAGCGCAGCGCTCGATACGGCCGCGCTGATGCAGCGCCGCCACATGCCCTTCTACGACCGCGTGTTCGGCAGCGATCCCGCCTTCTGGCGCAGCGTGTCGCCCACCGACACGCTGGCGCCCGGCGCGCCGCCGATGCTGCTGGTGTGCTCCACGCAGCGCCGCGACGGTTCATGCACGCAGGCCCGGCAGTTCGCGACGCGCATCACGGCAACGGGCGGCCGCGCGGAGGTGGCGCCGGAAGATCTCTCGCACGCACAGATCAATGCCGAGCTGGGGCTGCCCGGCGCCTACACCACGGCGGTCGACGCCTTCATCCGCTCCTTGCCCAAGGCATCGGGCCGGAGCTAGGAAAGCTCCTGCGCAAGCGCCGTCAGCGCCTCGCCGACGGGGCGTTCCACCTTCAGCGAGAGAAGCGGATCGGCCCGCGTGCGCCCCAGGTTCACCGCAGCCACTGGCTTGCCCGCGGCGACGGCGGCCTGCACGAAGCGAAAGCCCGAATACACCATCAGCGATGAACCGGCCACGAGCACGGCGTCGGCGTCTTCCAGAGCGGCGAAGGCAGCGGTGACGCGCTCCTTCGGCACGCTCTCGCCGAAGAACACCACGTCGGGCTTGAGCAGCCCGCCGCAATGCGGGCAGGCCGGCACGTCGAAACTCGAGAAATCGCGGCCTTCGAGGTCGGCATCGCCGTCGGGCGCGGCGCGGGCCTCCAGCTCGGCCCATCGCGGGTTGCGTCGCCGCAGTTCGACCTGGAGTTCCGCGCGCGGCGTGCGCCGCTCGCAGCCCATGCAGCGCACGGTGTCGATGCGGCCATGCAGATCGATGGCGCCCCGGCTGCCGGCCGCTTCGTGCAGGCCATCGACGTTCTGCGTGAGCAGAAGGCCCACCCTGCCCGCCTCGCCGAGCTGCGCCAGCGCGCGGTGCGCGGCGCCCGGACGGGCACCTGCCATGGTCGGCCAGCCGATCAGGCTGCGCGCCCAGTAACGCTGTCGCGTGGATTCCTCGCCCATGAAAGCCTGGTAGGTGACGGGCGACGGGCGCTTCCATTCGCCGTCGACGTCGCGGTAATCGGGGATGCCCGAATCGGTGCTGCACCCCGCGCCCGTGAGCACGAAGAGCTTGCGGTGGCGTGTGGCGAAGTCGGCGAGCTCGGCGTATGCGGCGGGGTTGGCGGACATGCGGCGAGCATAAGTCGGCGGCCCGATTCCTGCTAAAGCCCTGGCTCTTGTCCGTCGCCGGAGAACGCCATGATCCACACCCGCCCCTCTCGCCCCACGCGGCGCGATGCGCTGCAGATTCTTGCCGCAGGCATAGCCTCCACCGCCCTGCCCGCCTTCGCCCAATGGCCCGACCGGGCCATCAAGATCATCGTGACCTTCCCGCCCGGCGGCTCCAGTGACGTGCTGGCGCGCGTGATGGCGGAGCAGCTCGCGAAGAAGCTGGGGCAGCCCGTGGTGGTCGACAACAAGCCCGGCGCGGGCGGCACCATCGGCGGCGCGCTTGTGGCGTCGTCGCCGGCCGACGGCTACACGCTGATGCTGTCGAACACCACGCCGATCGCGCTCGGGCCGTTCACGCTCGACAAGCTGCCTTACGACCCGGTAACGGGCTTCACGCACGTCGCCTACCTGGGCGCGGCACCGCTGGTGGTCATGGCGAGCAAGGCCTCCGGCCTCAAGACCTTCGCCGACTTCGAAGCGCTGGCGCGCAAGGAAGGCCGCATCGACTTCGGCTCGGGCGGCCCCGGGTCCGTCGGGCACATCCACGGCGAGCTGCTGAAGAAGGTCACCGGGATCAACATGGTGCACGTGCCCTATCGCGGCGGTGCGCCGATGACCACCGACCTGATCGCCAACACCATTCCGGTGGGCATCGACGTCATCACCTCGTACGTTCCCTTCTTCAAGAGCGGCCAGCTGGTGCCGCTGGCCGTGACGGGCACGCAGCGTTCGCCGCTGATGCCGGACGTGCCCACGATGGTCGAGCTGCGTCAGCCGAAGCTGGTGCTCGAGAATTTCTTCGGCCTATCGGGGCCGGCCAGGCTGCCGCCGGACGTGGTGACGCGGCTCAACGCGGCCTGCAACGAAGTGCTGGCCATGCCCGAGATCCAGAAGAAGCTGACCGAGCTGGGCATCGTGGCCAAGCCGGAGACGGTGGCCGTGTTCAACGGCTTCGTGAAGGAGCAGGTCGATGTGCTCGGGCCGACGGTCAAGGGGGCGGGAATCAAGCTGTAGCCTCGCGGCCGCGGCGCTTTCGGAGGCGGTTGGTCAGAAGCGGACACAGACGGCCTGCCTCTCCTGCAGCACGGCCTCCTGCGCGAAGCGCTGGCGGTAGACACCGACGATGGTCGCGATGGCGGCATCGTCCTTCTCGCTGCGCGGGTGCAGCAGCACGACCAGCTTGGAGCGCTCGCGCACCACGTCGCCCGATACGCCGCGCCACTGGCCGGCGGCATCGATCACCGTCAGGCCCTGCGGAAAGGCCGGCGTCACGGTGGCGTCCAGGAAAGCCGTCCACTCGGCGTCCGACACCTGGCCGCCCGAGGGAATGGCACGGCCGAAATACAGCGTGTCGCGCTCGAAGGTTTCGAAGCCGCTGCCGCAGGCCTTCGCACCGCCGGGCGACGACGGCAAGGAGCCGCATCCGGCCAGCGCGACGGACGCCAGGGCCGCCACCAATGCAGCGCGAGCAAGAGATGGAATGCCTGCTGTCTTCATGCGAGCTACCTCCATGCGCCGTCTTCAACCCGGCAGAAAAACGAGCGGTGCCGGCTGGCCTTCGGCGGGCGGCTCGCCGCGGTCGAGCAGGCGCCAGCCGGGGTTCCAGCGCGACAGGCTGCCCGCGGCAACGGCTTCTTCGAGCATCGACTGGGCCGCCTCCGGACGCTGCCAGTCGAGCGCCAGCGTGCGCAGGTCCCAGTCCCACCAGGGGCAGGCGCGGATGCGTTCGACGAGCGCGTCGGGAAAGCGCTGGCGGATGACGCGCGCCGGCACGCCGCCCACCACGGTGAAAGGCGCCACGTCGCGCGTCACGATCGCGCCGGCGCCGATCACCGCGCCGTCTCCGATGGTGATGCCGCTCTTGAGACTGACCCGCGAGCCGATCCACACGTCGTTGCCGATGGTCACCGGCGAATGCGACGGGAACTGCCCTACCGACTGGTGCCGGTACGGCTCGGGAAAGTTGGGCGCGTAGGCCAGCATGTGCGTCGTGAACCAGTCGGCGGGATGGTCCGACAGGGTCTGCACGCCATCGCCGATGGAGCAATAGCGGCCCATGCTCACGTCGACCAGCAGCGCGCCGGGCGAGATGCTCGAGTACGCGCCAATGGAACAGCGGCCGTGCAACTGCGCCGCATGCCAGACGCGCGCCGGCGTCTCGAAGCGCAGCGGCGTCGGCAGCAGGCAGCCGTCAGACAGGTAGAGCCCGTAGCTTTCGAGCCCCTTCGAGAGTTCGGCGTTGATGCTCAGGCTCATGGCTGCACGGTCCGGTCTGTCGATCAGGCCTCGGGCGCGATGGCCTCGGCGTATTCGTAGAGCGCGCCGAGGATCTCTTCCCCGCGCTCGTCGGCGTTCTCCGAGAGCGCATCGACTTCGCTGAACAGCATCTCGATGGTGCGCGCCCCGCCCTCGCCCTTGAAGAGCTTTGCCACGCGCAGTGCCTCCCAGCGCTCGACCTCGTCCTCGCTGAGCAGTTCAGGCCAGTTGCGGGCGCGGTAGCGGAAGAGGATTTCGTCGAGCCGGCCATCGTCGAAACCGGTGCGGTCCTTTGCCAGCTCCTCGGGCGACAGGCCGCGCAGCTGGTTCAGCCGGCGCCGGTCGGCATTGCCGACGAAGCCGCCGTACAGGTCTTCGTCGACGTCAGGCGTGGCCTCCTTGGGCCGGGCATAGACCTGCGACCAGATGGCACTCATGTCGGGCAGGTCGCGCGCGATGGCCGCGTGGCGCATCGCCGTGTCGAGGTCGACGCCCCAGCGCTCGGCCATGGGCGCTGCGAGCGTGCGCAGGTTGCCGACGACCATCGGCGACTTGTTGAGATGCACACCCTTGATCGGCAGGCGCACCACGCCCTCGGGCAGGTCGGCCGTGCGGGTGAAGAGGCGCAGGCGCAGCGTCTCGACGTCGATGTCGCGCAGCTCGCTGGGGTCATGGGCCAGGTCCCAGGCCAGCAGCTCGTTCTTGTTGGTGGGGTGGCTCGCCAGCGGCCACATCACGGCCAGGCAGCCGCGCTCGACCGGGAACATGCCCGAGACATGCAGGAAGGGCTTCGCGGTCTCGCGCGTCGCGGGCAGGCCCAGTTCGGTGGCGACGCGGTCCTTCTTGTGCAGGCCGAAGGCGAAGTCGAACAGCTTGGGCTGCTTGCTGCGGATGAGGCGAGCCAGCGCGATGGTGGCGCGCACGTCAGACAGCGCATCGTGCGCCGACTCGTGCAGCAGGCCGTTGGCGCGCGCCAGGTCTTCGAGCTTGAAGCTGGGCTTGCCGTCTTCCTTCTTCGGCCACTCGATGCCGTCCGGGCGCAGCGCATACGTGAGGCGGACCACGTCGAGCAGGTCCCAGCGGCCGCAGTCGTTCTGCCATTCGCGCGCGTACGGATCGATCAGGTTGCGCCAGAACAGGAAGCGCGTGACCTCGTCGTCGAAGCGAATGGTGTTGTAGCCCACGCCGATGGTGCCGGGCTGCGAGAAGGCGCGCTCGATCTGCGCGGCGAATTCGTGCTCGGGAATGCCGCGCTCCAGGCACACCTGCGGCGTGATGCCGGTGATGAGGCAGGCCTCGGGGCTGGGCAGGTAGTCCGGCGCGGGCTTGCAGTAGATCATCAGCGGCTCGCCGACCTCGTTGAGCTCGGCGTCGGTGCGGATGGCCGCGAACTGCGAGGGACGATCGCGGCGCGGCACCGCGCCGAAGGTTTCGTAGTCGTGCCAGAGAAAGGTGTGGTTCATTCAGAGCAAGGGTGAAAACAGGCGGGCGATGGCGTCGCCGAGGCGGCGCCAGAAGCCCTGGCGCCGGTTGGCGCGCACCGCGCCGGAGCTGTGCAGGTCGGTCTCGAACTGCGTCGCGAGCGGCCGGGACAGTTCCGGACCATAGACCACCGCGCAGACCTCGAAGTTGAGGCGGAAGCTGCGGTTGTCGAAATTGGCCGTGCCGATCATCGCGCAATGGTCGTCCACCACCAAGGTCTTGGAATGGAGCATGCGGGCCTTGTACTCCCACACCTTCACGCCGGCGGCGATCAGCTCGTCGAAGTACGAACGCGCGGCGGCGCTCACGATGGCCGAGTCGCTGCGGCGTGGCACCAGCAGGCGCACGTCGACGCCGCGCAGCGCGGCGCTCGTCAATGCCATGAGCGCCGGCTCGCCGGGCACGAAGTACGGCGTGGTGAGCCATGCGCGATGCGTGGCCGAATGGATCGCCTCGACGTGCATGCGGTGGATGGCTTCCATGGGGCTGTCGGGGCCGCTGGTGACGATCTGCACGGGGATGTCTCCCGCCTCCAGCTGGGGCAGCATGGCGTTCAGGGCATCGTCCAGGCCGCGCAGGTTCTCGCCGGTGGCATAGGCCCAGTCTTCGAGAAAGGTGGTCTGCAGCCAGCGCACCGCGCTGCCTTCGATGCGCAGGTGCACGTCGTGGTAGGCGTCGGGGTTGGTGCGCTTGTCTTCCTCATCGGTGATGTTCACGCCGCCCGTGAAGCCGACGCGGCCGTCGCACACCACGATCTTGCGGTGGGTGCGGTAGTTGGTCACGGGGCGCAGGCGGCGGCCGATCTTGGTGTCGTGGAACAGCGCCACCTCGACGCCCGCCTCCAGCATGGGCGCCATGAACTTGCGGCCGATGCGCTTGGAGCCGAGTGCGTCGATCAGCAGGCGTACCTTCACGCCCTCCTTGGCGCGTTCGATCAGCAGGTCGCGCAGCGCGGTGCCGATCCTGTCGGGCTCGAAGATGTAGTACTCGAGGTGGATGTGGTTTCGTGCGGCGCGCACCGCTTCGAAGATCGCATCGAAGGTGCGTGCGCCGCCCGAGAGCAGCTCGACGTCGACGGCGCTCGACACCGGCAGCCCGCAGGTCGCGGTGCCCAGCTTGGCCATCTGCTGCAGCGCCGGTGGCGCGTTCTGCGCTGCGTCGCGCAGCCGTGCCACGTCGGCCTGGGCCGAAGCGCCGGCACGGCTGCGAAGCCGCTTGAGGCGCTGTTTCTTCAGGCGCTGCGGCCCGAGGAAGTAATAGACGACGAAGCCCGCGAACGGCAGCAGCGCCAGCGATAGGATCCAGCTCATCGTCGACACTGGCGCGCGCTTCTGCATCACTATCCACACCGACAACACCGCGATGTAGCCGCTCCATGCGAGGGAGAGGCCGGTTTTCCATTCGTGGCTGAGTTCGGGGAGGATCAAGGCGGGAGGCGGCTGGGGCGGCTGTGACGGTGATTCGATATGGGCGGGCCCAAAGAAAAAGGCCGGTAGCGATGCTACCGGCCTTTGGCTTCATTTCAGGAACCGCAAGGTATCACCCTGCTGCTGCTTCCTCTGCTTCGGGCTTGGACTTGCCCTCCTTCTTCGGAAGCGGCTGGATGTCGAGCAGCACTTCGTCCTTGTCGTCGAGGTCGACTTCGAGGCGGCCACCGTCGGTAAGGCGTCCGAACAGCAGTTCGTCGGCCAGTGCACGACGGATCGTGTCCTGGATCAGGCGCTGCATCGGGCGTGCGCCCATCAGCGGATCGAAGCCCTTCTTCGCCAGGTGCTTGCGCAGCTTGTCGCTGAAGGTGACTTCCACCTTCTTCTCGCTGAGCTGGGTTTCCAGCTGCAGCAGGAACTTGTCGACAACGCGCAGGATGACCTGTTCGTCGAGCGCCTTGAAGTTGACGATGGCGTCCAGCCGGTTGCGGAATTCAGGCGAGAACAGACGCTTGATGTCGCCCATTTCGTCGCCCGCCTGACGCGGGTTGGTGAAGCCGATGGTCGCCTTGTTCATGGTCTCGGCGCCCGCGTTCGTCGTCATGATGATGATGACGTTGCGGAAGTCGGCCTTGCGTCCGTTGTTGTCCGTCAGCGTGCCATGGTCCATGACCTGCAGCAGCACGTTGAAGATGTCCGGGTGCGCCTTCTCGATTTCGTCGAGCAGCAGCACCGCGTGCGGCTTCTTCGTGACGGCTTCGGTCAGCAGGCCGCCCTGGTCGAAACCGACGTAGCCCGGAGGCGCGCCGATCAGGCGGCTCACCGCATGGCGCTCCATGTATTCCGACATGTCGAAGCGGATCAGCTCGATGCCCATGATGTAGGCGAGCTGCTTCGCCGCTTCGGTCTTGCCCACGCCGGTGGGGCCGGAGAACAGGAACGAGCCGATCGGCTTGTCGCCCTTGCCGAGACCCGAGCGAGCCATCTTGACCGCCGAGGCGAGCACTTCGAGTGCCTTGTCCTGGCCGAACACAACGCTCTTGAGGTCGCGCTCGATGGTCTGCAGCTTGCTGCGGTCGTCGTTGCTGACGTTGGCCGGGGGAATGCGCGCGATCTTCGCGACGATTTCCTCGACTTCGGTCTTGCTGATGGTCTTCTTGCGCTTGCTCGGCGGCAGGATGCGCTGGGCGGCGCCGGCTTCGTCGATGACGTCGATCGCCTTGTCGGGCAGGTGACGGTCATTGATGTACTTGGCGCTGAGCTCGGCCGCGGCCTGCAGGGCCGCCACGGCGTACTTCACGCCATGGTGTTCCTCGAAGCGCGACTTCAGGCCCTTCAGGATGTCGACGGTTTCCTGCACCGACGGCTCGACCACGTCGACCTTCTGGAAACGGCGCGACAGGGCCGCGTCTTTCTCGAAGATGCCGCGGTACTCGGTGAAGGTGGTCGCGCCGATGCACTTGAGCTGGCCGCTCGAGAGCGCCGGCTTGAGCAGGTTCGACGCATCGAGCGTGCCGCCCGAGGCAGCACCCGCACCGATCAGGGTGTGGATCTCGTCGATGAAGAGGATGGCGTTCGGCTTGTCCTTCAGCGACTTCAGCACGCCCTTCAGGCGCTGTTCGAAATCGCCGCGGTACTTGGTGCCGGCCAGCAGCGCGCCCATGTCGAGCGAGAACACGTTCGACTCGGCCAGGATCTCCGGCACGTCACCCTGCGTGATGCGCCATGCGAGGCCCTCGGCGATGGCGGTCTTGCCCACGCCGGCCTCGCCGACCAGCAGCGGGTTGTTCTTGCGCCGGCGGCACAGGATCTGGATGACGCGCTCGACCTCGTACTCGCGGCCGATCAGCGGATCGATCTTGCCGTCCTTGGCCATCTGGTTGAGGTTCTGCGTGAACTGCTCGAGCGGCGAAGCCTTCTCGTTGCGTTCGCCGCCACCCTCTTCGCCTTCGCCCGAGGGAGCTTCGCCACTGCCCTTGACGGCTTCAGGCGGATCGCTCTTCTTGATGCCGTGGGCGATGAAGTTCACCACGTCGAGGCGCGTGACACCCTGCTGGTGCAGGTAGTACACGGCGTGCGAGTCCTTCTCGCCGAAGATCGCGACCAGCACGTTGGCGCCGGTGACTTCCTTCTTGCCGTTGCCGGTGGACTGCACATGCATGATGGCGCGCTGGATCACGCGCTGGAAACCCAGGGTGGGCTGGGTGTCTACATCGTCGGTACCCGCCACCTGGGGCGTGTTGTCCTTGATGAAGTTGGTGAGCGACGCCCGCAGGTCGTCGACGTTGGCCGAGCAGGCGCGCAGAACTTCCGCGGCGCTCGGGTTGTCCAGCAAAGCGAGCAGCAGATGTTCCACGGTGATGAACTCGTGGCGTTGCTGCCGGGCCTCGACGAAGGCCATGTGCAAGCTGACTTCCAGTTCCTGGGCAATCATGTGATTTCCTTTTGCCTTGCTGTAAATAAGTTCTCAGATGGGTTGGAGCTTGCGCAATTCAACTGGTTCATGCAACAGGTTCGCTCACGCATTGGAGCGGATGCCCGGCCTGCTGCGCGGCTTCCATGACCTGGTTGACCTTGGTGGCGGCCATGTCGCGGGAATAAACCCCACAGACGCCCCGGCCATCGAGGTGGATCTTGAGCATGATCTGGGTGGCGGTCTCGCGATCCTTGTTGAAATATTCCTGCAGCACGACGATCACGAACTCCATGGGCGTGTAGTCGTCGTTCAGCATCACCACCTGGTACATCTGGGGCGGCGCAGTTTTCTGCGGCCGGCGCTCCAGGACGACCGAATCTCCGTCGTCCCCGGCCGGTTTCTGCGCCGGCGGGGTGGTGGGAGTTTTGGGAATTCTCGTTGCCATGAAAATGATTCTATAGAGCGTGCAAGCGCTGTGCCGACCCGGAAAAACTTGGTGGCGCATATCCGACAATTCAAGGGGATTGCGGCGCTTGCGACAGCATTTCGATGAAGGGCCGCGGCAAGGAGTTTTAGGCAAAAACTTCAGCTGGCCGCCGGATGAAAAACCAATAAAAAACCCTTGAATTCCTTCCGGAAGTTCAAGGGCTCCTTCGATTGCCGCGACGCCCCGGGGACGTCGGAATGCACGGCAATTACATGTTGTCGATCATCACCTGGCCGAAGCCCGAGCAGCTCACCTGCGTCGCGCCGTCCATGAGGCGCGCGAAGTCGTAGGTGACCTTTTTGCTGGCGATCGACTTTTCCATCGAGCTGATGATCAGGTCGGCGGCTTCCTTCCAGCCCATGTGGCGCAGCATCATTTCGGCCGAGAGGATCTCGGAACCAGGATTCACGTAGTCCTTGCCGGCGTACTTGGGGGCCGTGCCGTGGGTGGCCTCGAACATGGCGACGGTATCGCTCAGGTTCGCGCCCGGGGCGATGCCGATGCCGCCCACCTGCGCGGCGAGCGCGTCGGACACGTAGTCGCCGTTGAGGTTGAGCGTGGCGATCACGCTGTATTCGGCGGGGCGCAGCAGGATCTGCTGCAGGAATGCATCGGCGATGCTGTCCTTGACGGTGATTTCCTTGCCCGTCTTCGGATTCTTGAACTTCATCCACGGGCCGCCGTCGATCAGCTCGGCGCCGAACTCCTTGGCAGCGAGGCCGTAGCCCCAGTCACGGAAGCCACCTTCGGTGAACTTCATGATGTTGCCCTTGTGCACCAGGGTGACGCTGGGCTTGTCGTTGTCGATCGCGTATTGCAGCGCCTTGCGAACGAGGCGCTCGGTGCCTTCCCTCGACACGGGCTTGACGCCGATGCCCGAAGTGTTGGGGAAGCGGATCTTCTTGACGCCCATTTCGTCCTGCAGGAACTTGATGAGCTTCCTGGCCTTTTCGCTCTCGGCTTCGAACTCGATGCCGGCGTAGATGTCTTCCGAGTTCTCGCGGAAGATCACCATGTTCGTCTTGTGCGGTTCGCGCACCGGGCTCGGAACGCCCTCGAAATACTGGATGGGGCGCAGGCAGACGTAGAGGTCGAGTTCCTGGCGCAGCGCGACGTTCAGCGAACGGATGCCGCCGCCGACGGGCGTGGTCAGCGGACCCTTGATGGAAATCACGTAGTCGCGCACGGCGTGCAGCGTTTCCTCGGGAAGCCAGACGTCGGGGCCATAGACCTTGGTCGACTTCTCGCCGGCATAGACCTCCATCCAATGGATCTTCTTCTTGCCACCGTAGGCCTTCGCCACGGCGGCGTCCACCACCTTCAGCATCACCGGCGTGATGTCCAGGCCGGTTCCATCGCCCTCGATGAAAGGAATGATCGGTTGGTCAGGCACATTGAGGGAGTTGTCGGCGTTGACCGTGATCTTCTGGCCTTCGGTCGGGACTTTGATGTGCTGATAACTGGTCATGAGAGAGGACGGCTCCGGGATTGACGTACTTTTGACAACTGTCAGCGAATTCAGACACGGCGCGTATTCCGCTGTACAGCCGGCGAACAAATCGCTGTACATTTTAGACGCAACCCATCAGCAAGCGTTTGTCAACCGACGGGCCAATGGCCTCGTTAGTGGCTGACCTTCTGCTCGCCGGGAGGCGTTTCCAACCAATTCTCGATAGAGGAATCATCAATGAGCAAAATTCTCGCAGTCATGATCGCTGGCCTGTTCGCCGCTGGCGCCTACGCCCAAAACCCGGCAGGTACGACGCCCGAGCAAGGCAACGCCACCAACAGCAAGTCGCAGCAGCGCGCCGAAACCAAGAAGGCCGCCAAGCCCGCTGGCCAGGTCAAGGGCCCGGCTGGCGACGAAGCCAAGACCCCCGAAGGCGGCGCCATCGGTGCCGACAAGGCTGCTGCCTCTGGCGAGAAGCGTGCTGAAACCCGCGACCAGCGTCGTCGCAACAAGGACGGCAGCGTCAAGCGCAAGTCGACCCAAGGCGGCACCCCGAAGTAATTCGGCCTGCCTGCAAAAAAGAAGCGCTCTTCGGAGCGCTTTTTTTTCGCCTGAAAGCAGCTTTGTCCTGTCAACCGCGGAAAACGGCCTTCGTTGAATGTCTACCTTCCGCAAGAAGGCCAATCCAGATCAACGAATTTCAAAGGATATGTTCATGAACAAGCTGCTCGCAGCCCTGGTCGCCGGTCTCTTCGCCGTCGGCGCTTTCGCTCAACAAGCCGAACCCACCACGGCTGCTCCGGCACCCGCAGCCAAGGCTGCCGCCAAGCACGCTCCCGCCAAGAAGCACGCCGCGGCCAAGAAGCACAAGGTTCGCCACGTTGCCAAGGCCCACACGGCCGCTGCCAAGAAGGTGTAAGCTTCCCCGCTCACCGGCAATGCCCGCATCAGCGGGCATTTTTATTGGCATTTTTAATCCAGGCCGGGCCCTGGCCCCGCCCTGAAAGAGTCGTCCGATGCTCATCAAGCGTCTAGCCGCCCTGCTCTCCCTGCTTCTCGCATCCGCATCGTTCATGATGCCGGCACATGCCCAGCAGCAACCCCAGACCGACCTGCCGCGCACGCAACTGTCGGTCGGCCTGTACAAGATCGACGCGCAGGTCGCGCAAACCCCTCTTCAACGTGAAATCGGCCTGATGTTCCGCAAGGAAATGCCCCAGGCCGAAGGCATGATCTTCGTGTTCGAGCAACCGGCAACACAGTGCTTCTGGATGCGCAACACGATTCTGCCGCTGACCGCCGCCTTCGTTGCCGACGACGGCCGTATCGTCAACCTGGCCGACATGCAGCCCATGACCGAGAGCACGCATTGCTCGCAGGAGCCTGTGCGCTACGTGCTCGAAATGAACCAGGGCTGGTTCGCCAAGAAGAACATCAAGAAGGGTGCCAAGCTCGGCGGCGAGCTGTTCGCAGCCGGCAAGCGCTGATCATTTGCTGTCCATAGCCAACAAAAAAGCCGACCCATGGTCGGCTTTTTTGTTGGGCGAGTTCGGGATCAGCCGAAGTTCTTGGCAACGAAGTCCCAGTTGACCAGCTTGGCCAGGAAGGTCTCGACGAACTTCGGGCGCAGGTTGCGGTAGTCGATGTA